>JAXUUN010000011.1:0-68626 GCA_037231075.1 bacterium
CCGCTGGCCCTGGCTGGTAGGCGTAGTGGTCTTGGTACTCTCCTTTTGCGCACTTGCTATTTTCCTGGATACCTGGTTTTCCCCCTCATACCTGTTTTCCGATCCCAACTTCTCTTTTGAAGACGACTCCTCCTATGAGCAGTCCCTCAGCAGCACCCAGGCCCCTTCCATTCCCCAGGCAGAAATCGGAGCGGACGCCTCTCTGGTACTGCAGGCGTCTCATGATCAGGCCCTGACCCTTTCCCAGGTCCGGGATAAAGCCATCGTCTCCCTGGTGTCCATTGAAGCGTCTTCTGATGTCTATTTCAGCTCCGGCAGCGGCGTTATTTTTACTGAGGATGGCTATATCCTTACCAACGCCCATGTGGTGGCCGGCGCCGATCAGGTTCAGGTCCAGCTGTATGACAACCGGGTCTTTCCCGCCAGTCTGGTGGGATTTGACGCCCAGGAGGATCTGGCTGTTTTGAAAATTGATGTCACCGGCCTGATCCCTGCGGAATTTGGCGACTCCAACCAGCTGATCTGCGGAGATCCGGTATCCGCTCTGGGTGACTCTCTGGGTTATCGCGGCACCTTTACGGACGGAATCGTCTCCGCTCTGGACCGGGAGATGGTCATGGATGACGGCTCTACCATGGTACTCATTCAGACCAGCGCCGCCATTAATTTCGGCAACTCCGGCGGGCCGCTGCTCAATCAGTACGGCCAGGTGGTGGGGATCAATACCATCAAGATCATTGCCAATGACGGCTCCGCTGAATCCTTGGGGTTTGCCATTCCCTCCGCCCGGGTCAAATATGTGGTAGACCAGTTTATTGCCGGTGAAGAAGTTCACCATGCCGTATTTGGGTTTACCGTTTCCATCATTCAGCTGCCGGACGGAGGTCTGGAGCTTTTGGAGGTGGACCCGGCCAGCGACGCCTATGCGAAGGGCCTGCGTCCGGAGGACATTCTCCTCTCCGCCAACGGAATATCCATCGTCAGTACACAGGATCTGGTCCGCCTGAAACAGTCGCTGGGGCCCGGAGATGTGGTGGAATTGACCTACCAGCGGGACGGCTCCACTTATACGGCTCAGGTAGAGCTTATGGATGCCGAGCTATATTCCTAATTTCTCTGCGGCGCGGGCGCTCCCCGCGCCGCATTTTTTCGTTGCTCCGGTGGGAGGGGCGTGTTATACTGGCTGAAAGGGGGAATATTCATGATCAATACCACCCTGTGCTATATCCGCCGGGGAGACGAATACCTGATGCTCCATCGGGTCAAAAAGAAACATGACCTGAACCAGGATAAATGGATCGGGATCGGGGGAAAATTCGAGGATAAAGAGAGCCCTGAGGACTGCCTGCTGCGGGAGGCTCGGGAGGAAACCGGGCTCACCCTTACCAGCTACCGATACCGGGGGCTGGTTACATTTGTCTCTGACCAGTGGCCCACGGAATATATGCACCTGTTTACCGCCGACCAATTTACCGGGACGCTGAAGGACTGTGACGAGGGAGACCTGGAGTGGCTGCCCTACGACCAGCTGCTGAAGATTCCCCACTGGGAGGGGGACGCCATTTTTCTGGATCTCATCCATAACGACGACACCCCCTTCTTTTCCTTGAAGCTATGTTATAAGGGGGAAACCCTTGTAGAGGCTGTCCTCAACGGTACTCACCTGAAAGGGGGCCCACAGGGGTAACCTTGCCCTTCGCATTTTTTCTTCCTGTGGACATCCGACTCCGGGCCAGCAGGAAATCTTTCCATCACTACAATTTTTAATGAAAAGGAGCATACGACATGAAACCTGAATACGCCAATTCCTTCGGGATCCGTAAGGTATCTGACAAAGAGGGAGAAGTTCTGGAGGTCACTTTGGATATTGCTTATAAATATATGGAAAATGCCATCACCTTTACCTCCAAGGGGATGGAGACCGTCTCCACCCCCGCCGCCGATCCCATCGCCTCTATTGTGATGAACCGGCAGAGCGCCATCTCCCTTCGCAACCTTCTCATTCAGACTCTGGGTATGGAATAAGGCTGGGGCACACCATTCTTTCAGACATTACTAAAACTATGGCAAGAGCCGCAAACAGGCAGCTCTCGCCATAGTTTTATTTCTATTCTTCGCAGACAGGCTTGATGGGGTTTATCCATCCAGCCGGGCAGCCAGGTCCTCCATGTAGTTGGCGGGGGCGGACTCGATCTGTCCGGCGTCGAAGGCGGCAGCCAAAGCCGGATCGATGGGGAGTTTGGCCAAAACAGGGATGCCCAGTTCCGCGGCCACCTGATCCAGATGACTTTCGCCGAAAATGGCGTGGCGCTTTCCACAGTCGGGGCACTGGAAGTAGCTGTAATTCTCCACCAGCCCCAGCACGGAAATGCTCATCATCTTGGCCATGTTCACCGCCTTGGTCACGATCATGGACACCAGGTCCTGGGGAGAGGTTACCACGATGACCCCGTCCACGGGGAGGGACTGGAAGACAGTCAGGGGCACATCGCCGGTTCCCGGAGGCATATCCACGAACATATAGTCCACATCCCCCCAGACTACCTCCTGCCAGAACTGGGTGACCACGCCTGCAATGACAGGGCCCCGCCAGATCACCGGGTCGGTCTCGTTGGCGGTGAGCAGGTTCAGGGACATGAGCTTGATTCCGCCGGCAGTCACCGCGGGATCAATCCCGGCGTCGGTACCTGTCGCCTTCTGGTGAATCCCGAAGGCAGTAGGGATCGAGGGGCCGGTAATATCCGCATCCAGAATGGCCACCTTGCGTCCCCGCTTGGCCATGGCCACAGCCAGGGAGGAAGTAACCGTGCTCTTGCCTACGCCGCCCTTGCCGCTGACTACGGCAATGACCCGCTTGATGCTGGACATGGCGTTGGCGGGGACGCGCATGTCCCGGGAGGAGCAGTCTGCGCTGCAGCTGGAGCAATCGTGGGTACAGTTTTCAGACATGAGAAACATCTCCTTTACTTAGTTGCCAGGTATGAGAAAAACGGACTTCAGCGCACCAGGGTGTTTTCGGTGGGCGCCTCATCCCGGGTCTCCTGAGAAGAAAAATAGTAGGACAGGATATCCGCGGCCATAGCGCCCAGCTCAGAGCCGCTGCCTCCCCGCTGAACCACCAGAGCCATGGCCACTTCCGGGTCATCGTAGGGTGCAAAGCACACAAAGACGGCGTTGGCCTCTACCTGGCCGTCCACCTGGGCCGAGCCCGTCTTGGCGCCCACCTGGAAGGGCAGGTCCGCGAAGTGGCGGCTGACAGATCCTTCAGTGGTCAGGGCCAGCATGCCGGCCTTGACGGCTTCCAGATTTTCGTCCTTGATCTCAATGGTGCTGAGCAGTTCGGGCTCCTTGGTATACAGCACCTGGGAGAAGTCGCTGGATTTGACCTCCTTCAGCAGGTGAGTGGCATTTCGGGAGCCGCCGTTGACCAGGGTGGCGATGTAGTTGGCCAGCTGGATGGGGGTAAACTGGCTGCTCTCCTGGCCGATGGCCACCGACAGCACGCTGCCCTCATACCATGTGCCTCCCATGGATTCGGTATATTCGGGGCTTGCCATAACGCCCTGACTCTCCGCCAGCTCCAGACCGGTCTTCTGCCCCAGGCCAAAGCGGGTGGCGTAGTCCACCAGGGTGTCAATTCCCACCAGACGCCCCACCTCGTAGAAAAAGTAGTTGCAGGAGACCTCAATGGCCTCGCTCACATTGATAGAGCCGTGGTTGCCGCCGTTGGTGTTATAAATCCAGCACCTGGGCTGTGGGCTGGAGTAATATTTGTAGATGCCCTCGTCCTTAATCTCGGTGGTGGGAGTAATGATTCCCTCCTCCAGTCCGGCAATCGCCGTCACCATTTTAAAGGTGGAACCGGGGGCAAAGGTGCCCTGAAGGGCCCGGTTAAACAGGGGTTCTAGCGGATCTGAGGCGTATTCGTTGAAGTTGGAATTATATTTTGCCGGATCAAAAGTAGGATAGGAGGCACAGGCCAGCACCTCAGAAGTGTCCACATCCAAAATGACACAGGCGCCGCCTCCCACCGCCTCCTCCACATCGATCTGAGGAATGGCCGTGGCCAAAGTATTTTCCACATAGGCCTGGAGGTTGATGTCCAGGGTCAGGACTACATTGTCTCCCGGCTTTGGTTCATCCAGCCAGGTCTCGGAGACGATCTTGCCGGAAGTGTTGCGCTCCACCGTCCGCACCCCGGAAACGCCCCGGAGATAGGACTCAAAGGCCTGCTCCACGCCGCCCCTGCCTACGGTGTCGTTGAGGGAGTAGTCGGCCACGCCGTCCCCGTCCAGGTCCAGAGAGGTGTAGTACTCCACCTCCTCCGGGTAAATGGGGGTCACCTGTCCCAGCAGGTGGGCGGCGTAGGTGGTGTGGTACTGGCGCACCGTGGTGGGCTCAATCACCACGCCGGTGAGGGAATTCTCTTTGACCCGGGTAATAAAGTCAATATCCACATCCTGGGCAAAGACATATTCGTTGGCCTGGTAGACCCCGCTGGAGCGAAGATTGAGCTCATACAGAATCCCGGCCAGGGCCCTGGCGTCCCGGGTAGACATGTCGCCGATGTTCAATACAGGAACGGTTTCGTCGGAGTCCTTGTCCACAGCGCCCTCTCCCTGAATGTCAAATGTGGCACACATTTTTCCCAGCAGTTCCTGAGCATTGGGGAGCTGACCGGGTTCCGTCTCCTGGGACGATGTCTCGGTCTGGGCCGGACTGCCGGAAAAAAACGCCTTGATCTTGTCCCACAGGCCGGGTTCCTCCTGCGCCGGAGCGTCCGTCTCTTCCGTCTCCCCCGGCTCGGCGGTAGGATCTTCAATCCATCCGTAGTACACCGCCAAGCGCCCCAGGCGGGTGAGGGATTTGACGGTATTGCCCTCCTCGTCCACCGAAACAGTGTAGTAGGGATCGTCCGTGGTAAAAGTAAAGGGCGCCGTCTGGGAAATCGGCAGATTATCTGTCCATTCCACGCCCTCTTCTCTGGAAATTTCCATCAGCTTCAGGAGAATACGGTTGCGCTCCTCCTTCATCAGCGAGGTGTCCAGAGATACCTGATACACCACCTGATTGGAGACCAGAACCTGCCCATTCCGGTCCAGAATCTGTCCCCGGGCAGCCTCTACCGTCTCCTGCTCGGCAATCTTGTTTTGCGCCTGGCGGTAGTATTCCTGACCGTTATTGATCTGAAGGTCATAGAGGGTCGCGCCCATACCGGTCAGCATAAGCGCCAGCAGCAGGACCATGACCAGCGCCCTGCGCTGAAATTGTTTGGGATCCATAAAGCCTCCTTTCCAGAGGGACACAGGGGAACGAATGGGTCAGGCCAGCTTTGTGCCGCCTACCCGTTTATAAATTGCCCGGAACAGCAGCCAGATAAGGGGAGTCCAGAGCAGAGAATAGAGGAATTCCGGCACCGCCACCTGAAGCAGGGCGGGCAGCTGGGCGGTGTGGGCCAGCAGCCTCTGGGCCACCCGCAGGCCGTCCAGAGCAGCCAGAACTCCGGCTGAGCATATGAGGCAGCCGGGGAAGGACTGGCTGAGGGCATACTGGGACACCGAGCCCATGATCATACCCGCCAAAGCCATGCCAAAGACCAGTCCGCCAAAGCCGCCGGGGTAGGCGATCTCCCACCAAAGTCCCACACCCAGGCCAAATCCGGTCCCCGCATAGGCTCCCTCCAGAACTGCCACCGCCGCCACCGCCAGGGGGAGCAGCATGGGAGAGATGCCCCCAATGGGGTACCGGGGCAAAATATAGGCATCCAACAGCCAGACGGGCAGCAGTCCCAGGGCGTAAATCAGCCATTTGTGAATGAGGTCACGGCGGGTCATAGAAAGTCTCCTTCATTACTCCACAATTTCAAAGTCCTTGATCACAAAGACTTCGATGAGAGGGTCCAGCTTGGCAGATGGATTTACCACCGCGTAGCGGGACTGGCCCGAGGGATCGGTAAAGACCCCTTCCACCTGTCCCACCACCAGTCCGGAGGGAAATACATCCCCCTTCCCGGAGGTGACCACCTCATCTCCGGATACCAGCTGGGCCCCCTCAGGAAGGTAGTTGAGCTTCAGCTTCCCCTGGGTCATAAGGGTAAAGTCGCCCTCCAGCACCCCGGCGCTGTATGTGCGGGAGACGATCCCGCCCATCTCCGTGTCGGTGTTGATGATGGTGGATACGGTGGACCAGTTATAACCCACCTGGGACACCACGCCCACGATCACGCCGGTCTCTGTGATCACGCAGTCCCCCACCTGGATGTCCGCGGAAGTCCCCTTGCTCAAGGTAAGCGTGGACTCCCAGTTGACGGTGGAACGGGCCGTGACCTTGGCCGACTCAAACACGAAATCCCGCCGCTTCTCCTGCAGATCCAGCAGGGAGCGCAGCTGCTCATTTTCCCGGCTGGCCTCCTGCCCCTGGCGCACTTCATCCTCCAGCTGCGCCACCTGGGCACGCAAGCTGTCCAGCTCCTCCTGGATCTCCCCGTAGTGGAACACATAGGTATAGACGCTCTCCGCCCAGTCGGCAACAGCAGAGATGGCCCCCCGGACAGGGGCGGTCACGGTGTTGGCCACATTGGACAGGGGATCCACATTCCCGCCCAGAAAGGCGGAGCCCACGCCGATCAAAATCGACAGCAGCAGGGCGATCACCAACAGCAGGATTCCGTTTTTCCGCAAAAAATCTTTCACAGCTTAAAGCTCCTTCTGGGCAGCCAGGGCCAGGGGGTCCACCCCGAATCCTGCGAGGATCTGTGCCAGGCGGCACACAGGCAGACCCATCACATTGTAGTAATCTCCGGAAATCCCCTCCACCAGGGTACAGCCGTAGCCCTGAATGCCATAGGCGCCGGCCTTGTCCATGGGCTCACCTGTGGCCACATAGTGGGTAATATCCTGAACAGTGAGGGTACGGAAGCGAACTTCAGTCGCCTCATGTTGTGTGATAGACCGGCCCTGGTACCAGACTGTAAGGCCGGAGTACACCACATGCTCCCGTCCGGAGAGGGCCGTGAGCATGTCCACCGCCTCCTGGCGGCTGTGGGGTTTTCCCAACACACGGCCATCTACCGACAACACAGTATCCGCCGCGATGATCAGGGCATCCGGATGGATTTGGGCAATCTCCGCCGCCTTCTGCCGGGAGAGCTCCTCCACCAGCTGGGCGGGCGCCAGGGCAGGGTCTGCCCGCTCCTCTCCCCGGGCGGGGATGATATCAAACTGTGTCAGGCCCATCCGCTCCAGCAGCTCACGCCGCCGGGGGGATTGGGACGCTAAAATGATACGCATGGGGTCAGCCCTCCATCTGGGCGTCGTCAGGCCCGCCCTCCAGAGTGCCGCTCACCCGGATGGAATGGCCCCAGAACATCTCCCCGTCCTCAAACCAGAAGGTGAAGCCTCCCTGGTCGTCCACCTGAATGGCGTCCAGCTCCATACGCCGGGCAAACTCCTCGGGGGTGATTTCCTGCGGTTCTTCCCCCTCTTCCACACCGTCCTGGGCCCACTGGTTTGCCAGCTGTGTCAGCTGCCGGGCCGCAAAGGTGCGAATGCGCGTATCCCAGCTTTGCGCATCGGCCAGCAGGGCCCTGGCCGTGGCCTGGGCCGCCTTCATCGCCTCGTCCGTCCCATTGTCAAAATCCAGGCGGACCGTTCCATCCAGCCAGCTCAGTTCCGCCTCATACCAGCCTACCTGCCGGTTGAGTACAAAGGTCCCCAGGTCCTCCACATAGACGCTCTGGGGCTTTTTCTGTTCCTCCAGAATGGCTTTCAGATCGGGGTCAAAGGCGGGCTGAGGCAAATCCATCAGCAAAAACCGTCCCCCCTCCAGGGAGGGTCTGGCCCGGAATTTGATGATAAAGTCAGGGGGGACCCGTTGCCGCAGATACCCTCGAAGGGTGTCGTCCGCCAGGGCCACCAGCCCCGTTTCCTCCCGGTGGATCTCGGGGCTGTCCTCCTCCATCCAGGCGGTCAAACCAATGGAGGCTTCCCACAGCTGGCTGTCCTCCATCTGGCGGGCTCCAAAGCCGCTGGGGCCGGTAACGGCCAGAATATCCATTTCCACATTGGAAAACTGGGCGGCCAGCCGTTTAAAGGCGTCGCTCTGGGAACTTTCCCTGGCCTGAGGGGCCTCTTTTTTCTTAAACAGTCCGAACATGGCACATTACTCCTTTATTTGCCGGTGGAGCCGAAGCCCCCGGCGCCCCGCTGGGTCTCGTCCAGATCCTCCACCGTCCGGATCCGGGCCTGTATCACCGGGGTGATCATCAGCTGGGCGATCCGGTCCCCGGGCTGCACGGTAAAATCGGTATCTCCCGCATTCTGAAGGCCCACCAGGATCTCTCCCCGGTAGTCGCTGTCGATGACCCCAACGCAGTTGGCCGGGGCAATGCCGTGCTTGATGCCAAGGCCGCTGCGGGCAAAGACCAGGGCCACATACTCAGGGGAGGGCAGGCCAATGGCAATTCCCGTAGGGATCACCTTTCGTCCCCGGGCGGGAATCACCTCCGGGGCGTCGATGCAGGCGTGCAGGTCCATGGCCGCCGCACCAGGGGTGGCATAGTAGGGGAGAGGAATATCGCTCCCAATTTTAGGGGAAAGTGCCTTGATTTTCAACTCCATAATGATAAACTCCCAAATAAATTTTTATAACACAGCCTCGGTGTCCACCACTCGCAGGTAGCGCGCCAGGGGATATTCCCCATCGTGGCATTCTCCCAAAAAAGGTTCGGACATATGTCCGGCAGCGGTCACCCGGGTCACACCTGCCCGGGCAAGGAGTGCGGACAGCTCCTCCCGCTCCTGGGGAGAGCACAGCAGCCCCGCCGTCTGGAGCCGTCCCCGCTGGGGGAACAGGGCCCGGACCAGCTTCTCCCGAGGCAGACACTTCACAAGCACATTGCCGTGGAGAGGGGAGAGCTCCAGTTTCTGGTCGGGACACAGGGTCACTGAGCAGCCACGGCCCCGAAATACCCGGGCCTTGCTGTCCGCTACCGCCAGTTCCAAAACATATTCATACCCGTGCAGCGTCCCCTGAGCGGCCTGACCTGGGGTCTGGTGGCCAGCCGAGGCCGCCCGCTCCAGGATGGGCAGGAATCGGAGGCAGAAGGAGCGGGCCTTGTCCAGGTCCTCTGTGTCCAAATAGATCACCTGGCAGGAGGAGCACAGAAGCCCCCCGGTCCGGATGATGTGCCGGGACAGATCTTTCAGGTCCTTTTCCATGGGTATGCCGGAGCAGTAGGCAAAGCTCAGCCGGTGCCCCCACTCCATGAGCTTACACCCGGCGGGGGCCATGGCCCGCACGGCCCGGATGGCCTCGTCCCCGCCCCAGGTGACGATCCCGTCGGCCAGGTCGGCCAGGGTCTTCAGGGAGGCCTTGTCGCTGGAGGGGATGGAAAAAACATAGACATAGGGCGACAGACGGGGCTCTTCGTCAACGAGCAGCTTCAACAGCGCCAGGGACAGGCCCGAGTCCCCCGAGGGCAGCTTCAACAGGTTGATGTTGCCGGTGAGCAGCCCCTCCACCACGCTGAAGGCGGGCAGTCCGTCCATATTCCCGGCGGTAATATGGAGCAGTGTACCAAGGGGCAGGACAGAGACACGGCCGAAGGGCCGATCACTCCCCGTCAGCAGTCCCCTTGTCTCTACCGACAGCTTGTACTCCAGGCTTTCCGGGCGGAGCAGGCCGCGGTACTGCTCCAGCGCTTCCAGCATCTGGGGGGTGGCGTACCGGCGGATCAGATGGTCCAGCTCCCCCCGGTCCAGCCGCTCCAGCAGGCTTCCGCAGGCGTCAATCACCGCATGGGGAGAGAGCGGCGGACAAGGCCGAAGGGCAATGATGTCGTCGGGCAGCTCCCCCAGCACCTGGGAGAGCCGGTCATCCGGCAAAACAGTTCCTTTGGCGAGAATCAAAAACCTTCCCCCTTTCCCAGCAGCTGGGCAGCCCCCGCCGCGCAGGTCTGAATGTCGCTGAGGCCCACCCGGCCCAGAATGGTCAGATAGGGGGAAGTGATGCCGCAGCCGCACTCCTCTCCTGGGGTCAGATAGCCCAGGTCATCGGTCATGACGCTGGTGGTGGGGGTGGCGTTCATCAGGGGGGAGATGAGATTCACCAGTCCGATGCGCCCCATGGGCAGGGGCTCCAGGGTGTTCACATCCCGAATGATGATCCTGGAGTAGATGGGGATGTGGAAGTGGTGATGTTTGCAGGCGTTATAGAAAATGGGGTGCTCCACCGCCCCGAAAAACTCGTGGATCTGATCCTCCGGGATCCCCAACACTTTCCGAGCTAGGTCGTAAAGGACAGATTTTTCCACCTGCTGGGAGTAGTGCTGCTTCCAGCCCCCCGCCAGCAGAATCTTGGAGCCCCGAGGCAGGGAAGCACGCAATCCCAACTCCTCCATACGCTGAAGTCCAAACCACAGGTAGGAGGGAAAGCCCACGATCCGGGTGGGAAAGGGGGAGCCGCTCAGCCGCTTTAGGGCCCGGGCTACACCGTCCAGGTCCGGAACATAGCCCCCATCCACATAGTGGAGGGCGTAGGTCCGGCTGATGGGCGGGGAAAACCAGGTCAGGCCGTACATGGTGCGGGTGACGCCGGTTTTGTTGGTTCTGTGGGGCTTATAGCCCAAAATCACGCAGTGAGCCGGCCTGGGGGAAATGAGTCCGTGCCGCCAGCCCAGGTGAAGAATCATGGGGATTTCAGCGAAGATACAGCCCCAGTCAAAGCCGATCTGGCTGAATTTCCCGCTGGTCCCCGAGGAGGTCACACACATGGCCATTCTCCGCCGGGGCATGGAAAAGATGGCATGCCGCTTGTAAAAGAGGGTGGGGATCACGGGGATTTTGGCCAGATCCTCTATGGTACGCAGCTGTTGAGGGGAAAAGTTCAGCGCCCGGGCGATGGCCCGGTACTCCGGACAGCGGCGAAGGTGGTAGGCGCAGTTCTCCCGCACCGCCTGGAGAAATCTCTCCTGGGTGCCGTTCAGATCATAGGGATGGGCGGACCAGAACAGCTTCTGCCGTCCAAGCATGGGCACGACCCCCTTTCCCGGTTATTCTACATCCCGGTAGTAGAGCCCGCGGGTATAGTCGTTGGGCTGATAGCGGCCCTGGGACAGGTAGCGCTCCAGCACCTGGACACACTCCGGGGCATTTTCGGTGGTGAACATGAGCCGGGCTCCCCAGAGCCCAAGCTTCTGCCAATCGGCAGATTTGTCCGCCAGGAACACCTTTTTGGCATTATAGATCTCATTGCGGCAGCCCCAGGCCTTTACCACGGGGAAGCGCTCTCCCTTCCGGTCGGTCAGGAGATTTACATTGCCGCAGGTATGACGGCCTGAGTGGTTGTGGATGATGCAGTTTTCCATGATCATCAGGGGCAAGCGGCCGTAAGCGATAAACTCGGTGGGAATGGTCTTGGACAGATCCCGAATCTGGGCCAGCTTCAGCTCGAAGGAGGCGGTGGCGGAAATGAGCCCCATCCGTTTCAGTTCCTTCATGGTCTGGCTGTTGTATACCCCCAGGCCAAAGTCTCCCCGGACCCGGAAGCCCAGCTGTGCGGCCCGGCGGACAGCGCCCAGGTTTCCGGCCAGAGCCTCCTCGACCCCCAGATTTCGCAGAGCCACCAGGTCCTGCTCCAGCCGGGGCAGTTCTTTGTCGGTACAGATCCGGGGCATGATCACCGCCAGGGGCACCCCCGCGTCCTGACAGCGCTTGACCGCATCGGGGTGGGCGGCAGCTTCATCAAACGGCAGGTAGATGAGGGCAGGGGAAAGCCGCAGCAGCTCGCCGCTGAGCTGGGCGGCAGTGCGCACAGACAGGGTCAGTACCGGAGGGCACTTTGGATTTTCATATCTGACCCCCGGGCGGAAGGGCTCCTTCCGCCGCTGGGGCAGCACCTGGCGCTGTCGGGACAGGTCCTCCAAACACCGCCGGCGCAGATCGTTCAAAACAGACAGGGGGAGGGACAGCCCCTCGTCCACCCTAGCGGTAGCCTTCTCGCAGGCATAGGGGGTGCCGCCGGTGCGCTGGAGCTGGCCCTCGACCTTTTCTCGGGTAAGGGGAACATTCCGGGCAGGCTCGGGAACGGGGCCCTCCACACGGGCCACATGGCCCTGGTTGTCCTCTGCCGCCACCTGTGCGGCCTCGCCTGTCTGAATCAGGGCATAAAAGCGAACCGGTTCCTTCCGGTTTTCTCCGTTTTCATAAGTGGCCCGGGCCTTGGCGTACAGCTCCCGGGGTTCCTTTTCCTCCTGGCGGGTACCAAACATATCCGGCCCGGTCTGTCCCATGTAGTAGCCGTCGGTAAATCCCTGGCGGGAAAAGGTCTGGGTCAAAATCTCGATCTCCTGAGCGGTGGGCTCTCTGCCCTCCCGGATGGCCCGGGAATAAATTCCGGTGACAATGGCCACATATTCCGGGCGCTTCATCCGCCCCTCCAGTTTCAGGCAGGCCACTCCCATGTCGGACAATTCTTTGAGATGCCCCGCCATGGACAGGTCTTTCAACGACAGCGGATATTCATTGGCCTGATTGCCCCAGCCATATTTCAGCCGGCAGGGCTGGGCACACAGCCCCCGGTTGCCGCTGCGTCCACCAATGACCGAGGAAAAAAAACACTGCCCCGACCAGCACATACACAGAGCGCCGTGTCCGAAGACCTCAATTTCAATGGGGGAGTGCTGACAGATATAGGCGATCTGGTCCCGGCTCAGCTCCCGGCCCAGAACCACCCGGCTCATCCCCAGATCCGCACAGGCCTTTACCCCGTCCAGAGAGTGGATGGTCATCTGGGTGGAGCCGTGGATGGGCAGATCGGGCACCGTCTGGCGCAGCATCCGGGCCACCCCCAGATCCTGAACGATCACCGCGTCCACCCCCATTTCGCTGGCGTGGGCGGCCACCTGGGCAGCTCCGGGCAGTTCCCGGTCGGTGAGCAGGGTGTTCAGCGTCAGGTGGACCTTGCAGCCCCGGAGGTGACAGTAAGAAACGGCCGCCGCAGCCTCCTCCTGGGTAAAATTTTTGGCGTTGCGGCGGGCATTAAAATCTCCATATCCCAAATAGACGGCATCCGCGCCATTTTGTACCGCGGCAGTCACCGCCTCCATGGAGCCTGCCGGGGAGAGCAGTTCGAGCATGAAAAAGGGCCTCCTTTGTGAACCGATTGAACAGGCCGCCCGGCTGGACGGCCTGTCAGTCACATGATCAGTTGGGTTTGCGGGTGCTCAGTTTGAAAATCTCGCGCTTGGCTTCCGACAGCTCCAGCTTCAGCCGGTTGGCCTCCTCCAGGTTTTCCTTGACCTGACGGCGCAGGTCGTCGCTGGCCTGCTGCTCCTTCAAAAACTGATCGGCAATATTCATGGCGGCCAGGACCGCGGCGTCCGCCTGGGCCAGATGGCCGGATGAGATCTGCTTCAGCTGCTGATCCACCAGGTCGGCGCACTTGCGGACATAGGTCTCGTCCTCTACCGCCACCATGGTGTACTCCCGGCCGCCAATGCTGACCACTACTTTGTTTCTCATCACGATTCCTCCCCTACCGGTTGTCGTGTGGGCCTTTGCCCCCAACTTTTTATAGTTGGGATCATTATATCACAGACCACTACATTTGAAAAATAGATATTTCATGAATTTTGCTCTTTCTTCCTGAAATTTCACCCCGGTAAACAAGGTGCCTGTTCCAGATAAGGCCCGGGGAATTTTGATATTTACGGCAGGCTCTTTTTGCGGTAAAATGGAACAACAATACAGGCCGTAGGCAACCAAGAGAGGAGGGGATTCCCATGGCCCATACACTGATGCCCGGGGAAGTGGTCGCCATGACCGGGCAGGCGGCAGACCGGCTTTTAAAGCTGGACCATGGGGATGCCGCTCTGCTGTATCTGCACCTGCTGCGCCACGGCACACTCAGCGGCCTGAAATGGACCCAGGATCGGATTCAGGCGGCTCTGGAGCAGTTGAAATCCCAGGATCTGGCCCCCGCCCAGGAGCTTACCGCCCCCGAACCTCCCGCCCAGGAACTCCCGCCGCCTGACTACGCCACCGAGGAGATCACCGCCGCCTTGTCCGACAAGGCCTCCCTTTTCCCGCCCCTGGCGGACGAGGTGGAGCGGCGTCTGGGGAAAAAGCTGTCGGCTTCGGACCTGAAAAAGCTCTATACCCTGTACGACCATCTGGCCCTGCCCCCCGAGGTTATCTTAATGCTGGTGGGCTGGTGTATTGAGGAGATGGAGCGAAAATACGGCGCCGGGCGCAGGCCGTTTCTGTCCCAGATCAGCAAGGAGGGCTTTGTCTGGGCCCGTCGGGGCATCGACACCATGGAACGGGCGGAGGAGTACATCGCAAAGCTCACCCGTCTGCGGGGCCGGGAAGCGGATGTGCTCCGTCTGCTGGACATCAGCCCCCGTCCCCTGGTGGAGCGGGAAAAGAGCTACATTGCCGCCTGGGACGATATGGGCTTTGCGGACGACGCCATCCGCATGGCCTACGAAAAGACCGTACTGAAAAAACAGTCCATGGACTGGGGGTACATGAACGGCATTCTGCGCCGCTGGCACCAGAAGGGACTGCATACCGCCGCCGCCATTCAGGCGGGGGACCGGGATCCCAGGCCAATCCGGGCGGGGGGCCAGACCGGCCGTCCCCCCACGGCGAACCAGGAACAGCGGGCCCGGGACGACATGGATCGGATCCGCCGCCTGATGGAACAGATGAAACAGGAGGGAAACTGAGGCCATGGCATATGACAGCAATATCCTGCGTCGGGCCACTGACCAGCTTGAAACCCAGCGCCGGCAGCGCCGGGAGCGGACGGAACGGCTGCGGGAGCAGGCCTATGAGCGTCAGCCCAAGCTGCGCCAGCTGGACCGGAAGCTCCAGGGAACCATGGCCCAACTGGTGGCCGCCTCTCTGCGTCAGGGGGGCGATCCGGCCCAGGCCGTCCGAGCGATTAAAGAAGAAAATCTGAAGCTTCAGCGTGAGCGGGCCGTACTGCTGGGGGCCATGGGGCTGCCGGAGGACGCGTTGGATGACCGGCCGGCCTGTCCGCTGTGCGGGGATTCCGGGTGGCAGGGCGCCAAAATGTGCCGGTGTCTGCAGAAGCTGTGCGCCCAGGAGCAGATCCGGGAGCTGTCCAAGCTCCTGGATCTGGGAGAGCAGTCCTTTGACTCCTTCCGCATGGAGTACTACAGCCAGACCATTTACCCGGGCGCAGGAACCTCTCCCCGGAAAAATATGGAGCTGGTATACGAGGTATGCCTGAGCTACGCTCAGAAATTTGGCCGCTTCTCCATCCAGAATCTGCTCATGTCCGGAGCGCCGGGCCTGGGCAAGACCTTTCTGTCCGCCTGCATCGCCCGCACCGTGTCTGAGCACGGGTTTTCTGTGGTTTACGATACCGCAGGCAATGTATTTGCCCAGTTCGAAGCCAGAAAATTTATGCGGGACAGCGCCGACGGTCAGGAGGCCAAGGACGAGACCCGCCGCTATCTCAACTGCGATCTGCTCATCCTGGACGATCTGGGCAGCGAGCTGACCACCCAGCTGACCCAGGCCGCCCTCTACGAGCTGGTCAACACCCGTCTGTCCGCGGGAAGAAGGACCGTCATCTCCACCAATCTGACCATGGAGGACATCTCCAAGCGGTATATCCCCCAGATCGCCTCCCGCCTGGAGGGGGAATATCATATCCTGCACTTCTTTGGAGACGACATTCGCCTGATCAAAAAAAACCGTCTGTAATATATTCATTGCCCATCACAGAACTAACAGAATTGACTGCGGAGGACCTGTCATGCCCTATCTCATCCTGACCGTGGCCCTGGTGGCCCTGGACCAACTGGTGAAAATCCTGGTCCTGAACAACATCGCCCCCGGGGCCCATGTCCCCTTTATTCCACACATTCTGGAGCTTACTTATGTACAAAATACCGGGGCGGCCTTCTCCCTGTTTGAGGAACACACCTGGATTTTGGCGCTGATCTCTCTGGTCATGTCCCTGGTGCTGGCCTTTGCCCTGTGGAAGAACTTTTTCCGCCACCCCCTGGGGAAGGTGACCCTCACGCTGCTGCTGGCCGGAGCGGTGGGAAACCTCATTGACCGGGTGTTCCGGGGCTTTGTGGTGGACATGTTCAATGTCCTCTTTATGAATTTTGCTGTATTCAATGTGGCCGACATCTGTGTCGTGGTGGGTGGGATCGCCGCGGCGCTGTATTATCTGCTGCTGATGGACAAGCTGGAGCCCAGGGAGAAACACGATGACACACCTCAAGCTGACTGTTGACCGGGAGGGGGAGCGGGCCGACGCCTTCCTGGCCCGAAGCCTGCCGGAGCTGACCCGTTCCGCCTGCCAAAAGCTGCTGGAAAAAGGGCTGGTCCTCCTGGATGAAAAACCTCTGCGGAAAAATGACCGTCTGAGCCCGGGGCAGGAGCTTGAGGTAACCCTGCCGGACCCGGAGCCTCTGGATGTGGTACCCCAGAACATCCCGCTGGATGTGGTCTATGAGGACGGGGATGTGATCGTCGTCAACAAGCCCGTGGGGCTGGTGGTGCACCCCGCCCCCGGCCATCCGGACGGCACTTTAGTCAACGCGCTGTTATATCACTGCGGAACATCACTGTCCGGAATCAACGGGACGCTCCGGCCGGGGATTGTCCACCGGATCGACCGGGACACCTCGGGGCTCATCATTGCCGCCAAGAACGACCGGGCCCACCTGGCTCTGGCCGCTCAGCTCCAGGACCATACCCTGGCCCGGACCTATGAGGCGGTCACCGTGGGCGTATTGAAAGAAGATTCCGGCACCGTGGACGCCCCCATCGGGCGGCACCCTGTGGACCGCAAAAAAATGGCCATTGACCGGAAAAACGGGAAGCCCGCGGTGACACACTGGACGGTACTGGGCCGCTATCCCGGCTATACCCATGTGGAGTGCCGGCTGGAGACCGGGCGCACCCACCAGATCCGGGTCCACATGGCCTCCATCGGCCATCCGCTGCTGGGGGATGTGGTCTACGGGAGCAAAAAGCCCTGGCCCGGCCTGGCTGGCCAGTGTCTCCACGCCCGAAGGCTGAAATTTATTCATCCCACCACCGGCCAGCCGGTGGAAGTGGAATGTCCTCTTCCCGACTGGTTTCAAAAGGTACTCAGACAAATTGATCGGTAAAGAAAAAACTGCCCGCTGTCCGGTTTCTCCGAACAGCGGGCAGTTTCACCGTATGATGATATTTTCGGAAATCTCACACAGGGCCTGGGCGGCCTCCATGTCAAAGCGTCCGCTCCGGGCCACATCGGCCAGGGAGATGACCCCCACCAGTTTTCCCTTTTCCACCACAGGCAGACGGCGCACCTGATGTTCTGACATCAGCCTTGTGGCCTCCCGGCAGTCGTCCTCAGGAGAGACGGTGGTACAGCTCCGGGTCATAATGTCCCGAACAGGGGTCTGTGCCGGATCCTCCTCGGCGGCAATACACCGCAGCACAATATCCCGGTCCGTGACCACCCCCCGCAGCCGCCGGTCCTCTCCGCACACCGGGAGTGAACCCACATTGTGCCGGCTGATGAGCCGGGCGGCCAGAGACGCCGAAGATCCGGGCTCAATGGTGACTACGCTTGGATTCATCAGATCTTTTACCTGCATAACAAAACCGCCCTTTCGGTCAAAATGGTTTACAGCCAGTTTAACCGGAAGGGCAGGTTTTTATACATAGGCAGTCTTTCCAAAGAATCCTTACCGCCCCAGCCAGGCGGCGTAGTCTCCCGCGGCAGACACCCTCCCCACGGCGGACAGGGAGGCCTGGTCCATCCGGAACAGCTCGCCGGCCAGATCCCGGAGCTGTTCCCGGGTCACGGCGTCATAGAGCTCTACCAGCTCCTTTGTCTCTTTTACCCGGCCGTAGAGAAGGGCCGAGCCACCCATATGGCTCATCCGGGCCTGGACCGATTCCGTGCCCATCAGCAGGTTTGCCTTTGCCTGCTCCCGGACCCGGTCCACCTCCTCCTGGGTGGGACCGTGTTCGGCCAGATCTCCCGCCACCTGCCGGGCCAGGTCCAGAGCTCCCCGCTCCTGCTCCTGATTAAGCCCCACATAGATTCCCAGCAGACCGGTATCCTCGTGGTCTGATACGAAGGAGTAGACGGTATAGCAAAGCCCCCGCTGCTCCCGCAGCTGCTGGAAGAGCCTTGAGGAACAGCCGCCCCCCAGCAGAGCGTTCAGCAAGGTCACCTGTTGTCGGCGCTCATCCAGATAGTTTGGGGCGGGGAAGGCCAAAATCAGGTGATTTTGCTCGATGGCCTTCTTTTTTGCCGTGACCGCAGGGCGGTAGGCGACCGGGGTGATGTGCGACGGGGTGCCCGGCTCCAGGGAGGCGAGCAAATCGGTCAGATCCCGCTCCTGGCGCTGGGAGAAATTTCCCGCCAGTGAGGCCACGATGTTTCCCCCATGGTAGTGTCGTTTCTGCCAGTCGGCCAGCCATGGGCCGGTCATTTTTTCCAGCGTGGACTGGCGGCCCAGAATGGGCCGGGCCAGAGCAGTACCCTTGTAGACCGCGGCGGACAGGCGTTCCGCCACCAGATCCTCCGGGGTGTCCTCATACATGTCGATCTCTTCCAGAATAACTCCCCGCTCCAAATCTACATCCTCCTGGCTGAACCGGGAGTGAAAGAGCATATCGGCCAAAATATCCAGTCCCCGGTCCAGATGGCTGCCCAGGGTGCGGGCGTAGAAGCAGGTGTGTTCTTTGGTGGTATAGGCGTTGACCTGGCCGCCAATGGCGTCCATATCCCGGGCCAGCTGGGCGGCGGAGCGCCGGTCAGTGCCCTTGAAAAGCATGTGCTCAATGAAGTGGGCGGCGCCGTTCTCTTTCGCTTTCTCATGCCGGGACCCCACCCCTACAAAAAATCCCAGAGCCGCGGACTGCGCCTGGGGCAAAAGCTGGGTCAAAAGCCGGGCCCCGTTTGGCAATGTGATCTGCTGATACATGAAAACCTCCTGCAAATCTTCTGATCTGTGGAAAAAGTATAGCATAAAACGGGAACATCGTCCATCCGGGAAAATTTTCGTCTGTCTGGTATAACCAGCCAGAGGCCTGTCCACAATAGCCTTTGGAGGTGGTTTTGTGAAAAACCGAGGCTTTATGAAAAAACTGGGCGACTTTGTGCTGGGGAGAGGATTCTACATCGTCCTGTTTCTGTGCGTGGCCGCCATCGGAATTTCCGGTTACTATTTGCTCCAGACAGTAGCGCTGAACACCGGCACCTCTGCCCAGGCGGGCGGAAGCGCCTCCGTAACCATCCCGGACCAGAGTGTTCAGCGACCGGTGACGCCTGTGGTTCCCTCTGTGCAGGACCGTCCCTCAGCGGCGGAAGAGCCGGGCCAGACGGAGCAGGCTCAGCAGGTACAGCCGGATGATCCCCAGCCGGTCAAGGAAACGGAAGCCCAGCCGGAGCAGAGCGGCACTGTCTCCGATGTCTTTACCTGGCCGGTAAACGGCGCCGTACTGCGCAACTTCAGTGTGGAGACCCTGTCTCTGGATCCCACCATGGGCGACTGGCGCACCCACGGCGGCCTGGACATCGCCGCTGCCGAAGGGGTACAGGTCCTTGCCATCAGCGCGGGCACCGTGACCCAGGTCTATAATGATCAGATGATGGGGACCACCGTAGTGGTGGACCACGGCGGCGGACTTCAGTCCTGGTACAGCAACCTGGCCCAGGAGACCGCTGTATCGGAGGGAGACGCGGTGGAGATCGGCTCCGTACTGGGGACAGTGGGGGGTACCGCCATCGCCGAAGTGGGCGTGGAGCCCCATGTCCATCTGGAGACCATTCTGAACGGCACCCAGGTGGATCCCATGGAATACCTGGAGTGAATAAAAAGTCCGGATACCTTGTGTATCCGGACTGAGATAATCAAAAAAGTGGCACAGCCACTTTTTCGAGAAAGATTGCACGCAAGCTGGGCCTCGATTCCTTGCGGAAAAGTCGGCCCATCTTGCGTGAGAAGTGTCATTTCCGACGCACATGTCGCCGGAAATGACAGATCAAAATTGATTCCGTCGCCTCCGGGCGACGGAACTCCTTGCAGGAGGGCTTTTTCGACAAGCTGAGTCCGGATACCTTGTGTATCCGGACTTTTTTATTGGGCCAGAATGGCTGTTTGAATGTTTTTGGAAAAGGTCTCCAGCCGCTCCTCAATCCCCGGCAGGGCCAGCGCCTGTCCGGGGAAATTTGCCGTCTCCATGAGGGCAAAATACGGCGGAAGGTAAAAGGATTTGTTCATATTCATGGCCGAAATGACCTGTCTGGCCAAAATATCCCCGCCGGAATATCCGGAAACCACCAGAGCAAAGACCGCCTTGTCATAAAAACGGGTCTGTCTGAACAGGGCGGTAAGCCGGTTGATAAAGGCGGTAAGATTGGCCGACAAAGCGTCATTATAGTTGGGGCATAACAGGACCAGGGCGTCCGCCTCCCGGACGGCGGGGTAGACCTCCTCCTGCATGACCCCTCCGTAAAAGCAGCCCCCACGCTCTCCGAAGTGGAGACACATGGTATAGGGGCAGCCGGAGCAGTCGGACAGGGTCCCGTTGCGCAGTCCGATTTCCCGGATGTCGCAGCAGGTCTCCAGGGTCCCCCTGACCCTGGACCAGAGATCCATGGTGTTGGAGGTGTGGTAGCTGGAAGCATGAAGGGCCAGAAGCCTGGGTCTGGCCCGTTTGGGAAAATGCTCCTCCCCAAGCCGCTGGACCATCTCCCGGGCGGCGGCGCGGTAGGCTCCCATCAAATCAGTCCCAAGATTTTTTGCCTGGACGGCAAAGTTGGCCAGAGAGCCGGTCCCTTCCACCAGGGGACGGCCGGGGAGGGCGCAGCCGGAGCGGTTGAGCGCCAGGGCCAGCTCGGCGGCCGACGACTTGGTATACAGTTCCCCCGCTCCGTCCACTAAAAGTCCGGCAGTACAGCCTCGCAGCAGGTTTGGACTGGTGCGCAGCCGGAGCAGCATTCTGGTATATTCCAGGTTGATGCCCGCCTCTCCCAGGGGAAGGGCAAACAGGAGGGTTTCCCCCGCCAGGCCGTCCAGCTCCTCCGCCCGGCGGACTGTGCGTGTCTCCTGCCCCTCCAGGGCATACCGGAGCACGCCTTCCAGCCGCATGTCCGCCCAGGCGGCGTCGGGGGCAGGATGAATGACAACAAGGGACATGAAAGACACCTTCTTACAAAATGGTCTTCAGATGTTCCGCGGCCTCCCGAATATGTCCGAACAGCTGATCGGGGATGTGGGGCAGAAGCTCCGTCTCCACGCCGGCGGGGGTATAGCGGTTTTTGACCCCCATATAAATCCCATCCAGGAACACCGAGCCGCAGTGCCACTGCCCCCGGAGGGTGAGCAGCAGGGACAGGGCGCCGGAGGACAGGGCAGGGGCCACATAGGGCTTAAAGCCGATTTCCCGCATCATCATGTTGGCAGTCACCGTGAGGTGGGTCAGCTCCTGAGAGATGGCCTCGTCGTAGTGCTCAACGGAGTTGGCAATGATCAGTCCGGTGCCGTGGGGACCGAAGGAGCGGCCCTCTGTCAGGAAGGAGGACAGTCTGGTATCCCTCTTGGCAAAGTAAGCGGCCCGGGCGTTCATGACCCCCAGTCCAAATCCTTGGACCTGCTCAGGGCGAAGGCCCTTTCCGTCCCAGATCCCGTTTTCGTCCCTGTTGCTCTCCAGATAGGCGGTCTTGGCCAGCGGGTCCACCGGATCAGACACGGCACACCACAGCCCCTTAAACCGGGCGGCCCTTGCCATTTTGGCGTAGTGGGAGACAATTTTAGCGTTATTTTCAAACTGATACATCCGTACATCCTTTACCTGGGAGCCCACAGGCGGTATCCCCTTGGACGCTACAAAGACGAACATATCACAGTCGAAGAGCTCCTCCGGCCTGACTACCTTGACCTCGGGAAAGGCATCGTAGTCCCAGGGCAGGGAGATCTGTCCCATCTCGAACTCCCACCGGGCGGTAATCTGGTCGGAGAGATCGCAGATGCCGATGGACTCGATCACATCGCCCCCAAGAAGCTTGAGTCCCGTGAGCAGGGTGGAGCCCACATCGCCGATAGCCAGAATGTTCACCCGCTTTTTGTCCCTGTTTGGCGTCACCGAGAGCACCTGCTCCCAACCTGCCCGGTTCTGGTTGACCGCGGTGAGCCGTCCCTCCCGGATGGCGGCGCAGACCGCTTCATCCACATCCACCTCCGGCAGCCGGGAGGCGTCCAGGCTCTCCAGGCTGTGCCCGGCCTTCAGCTGGCCCGGGTGAGCCACCTTAAAAGACCCCCGGCCCAGCACAGGATCCCCGCCCACCAGGGCGTAAAGGGGGCCTTCCGTGACGGGGGAAATCTCCCCTCCAAAGCCTTCCGCAGGGGTGAGGGAGACCAGGTTTGCCCCTTTAAAATTATAATAATACATCAGAATATCACTCCAAGTATTAAAATTCTGCCCTTGACAGCCCGACACGGGCATTCGACGCTTCTTTTGCTGTCACGCCTCGGTTCCCTTGCGGCCGGGAATTTGGGGCTTCCTATTGATTTTGCCGCAGCAGCTGCTCCAGATCGTTTTCCAGATAAACCGAGGCGGACAGGTTTGGATCGTAATGGAGACATGTACCCTTGTCGGGACACAGAGGCAGAATGACCGCCTCAGCCAGCCGGGACAGGGTCAGGTTCCGGCCATAGAGGATCCGGTACTCCTGCTCCAGGGTACGGATCACATCCAAAGAGCTCTCCAGACAGGCCCGGGACAGCTTGAACACCGCCTCCCGGCCACACTCCTCCCGGTAGGACGGGGTAGCATAGGGGAAGATATGGTTGATTCCCGGCAGCAGACCCGGGACCGGAGGGCTGGGGCGGCGGACGGTATTGCCTCCGATAAAGGGGAAGAGGGTGGACTCCACAAACCACTGCCGCAGTGTGGGCAGAAAGTAGACGCTGTCCACAGGGCGCTCCCAGGCATTCATCAGATCCTTGCCGTATCCGGACAGGATCCCTACCAGCACCATGCGGATGGGCACCCCTTCCCGTCGGAAGATGGGGTCCAGGGCTTTGAACCGGAAGCCGGGATGCATCAGGTCGTCCACCAGAATGACCGGCCGGTCAAAGGACTTGATGGTCCGGATCTGGCTGGAGATGGGCGCGTAGTAGGGGAAGGGCTCCATGACGCTCTCCGACAGGTCGGGGGAAAACACCTTATCCGTATGAATGGTCTTGGTCACGGTGTTGGGCACCATCTTGCCCCGGAGAAGTTTGCCGTAGGGGACGCACATATTTTCCCCCAGGACCCGGGGGGAGGTGGGGACAGAGGGGACGCCATTATACGCCGTAATCTTCTCCAGCAGCCGCTGGTGGATCACATCGGCAGACAGGGTCAGCATCAGCGATCCGGGGTAGAGCTGAGCCAGAGCATGCTGGATCCGCCGGTGCCCCCGGACCACAGCGGAAAGAACCCGCGGATTGCGGTTGAGGGGATCCTGAATGGTGGTCTCCAGGTTTTGGATGAGGACGGTAGGGGCATGCATATCTGTCTCCAGAATGGAATTGTTCTCCTCCCGGGAGATAAATCCGAATCGGGAGAGCACCTCCTCCAGAGCGGGGGAAATATGGCCGTCGTAAGGACAGTAGACCCCATAGACACAGGACTCTTCCAAGGCCTTGGCCAGCAGCTCACACAGCAGCAGCTGGTGATAGTCCTTGTGCCGGTCGGAGGTATCGGCGGCCAGGGAGGTGATCATCAGCACCTTGCCCGAGGCCCGCAGGCGGATACGGTTGGCCAGTTCGGTGTTCCCCAGCGCCCCAAAAAGCTGAGAGGTGGAAAGGGAGCGGTAACTGATATACCCCAGCATGGAATGAGAGCCGCTGTGGCGCAGCACCAGGACATTGTCTCCCTGCTGGGTAATGGAGGAGCGGAGGATCTCCCGGTTGTCCTGTCCGGCGGTTATGCTCTCCAGCAAAATGGGGTCGGGGACGCCCAGCCACTGAAATTCCAGGTCGCCGGCATCCAGCATGGGCTTGTTCTGGCTGTCCCGGAGATAGAGGCCGTTTTGATAAATAAAGTCCTGAATCACCGGATCTACAAAGCTGGAAATATCCCGGTTCAGGTCCACATTTTCCCGGATTCGGGTCGAGCTGATGTCTTTCAGGTGGGAGGGCAGCTGCAGGCGGATCACATCTCCGGTAATGGGCAGATCCCGTGGCAGTTCCCTCTCTCCCGCCCGGCGGAAGATGATGTGGTTCATCCTGTGGATGGAATAGGGCCGGGATGGCGCCTGATAAGAGGAGGCGTTGGCCACCACATCGCTGCCCACCACGATGTAGACCTCCTGCTCCGGGAACAGCTCCAGCAGCCGCCGCAGGTTGGCGGGGTTTGCAATGTTGACAGGAATGTCATCGGGGAACAGATGGACATGAAAGTCCCCCGCCACAGACATGTTTACAATCTGCCTGCGGATCAGATGGGGCTGGGCTTTCTTGGACCAGGAGAACTCATCCACAGCCAGATAGACCTCAAACCCCATATCCCGGATGGCATGGACGATTCCCTTGTGGGACAGGGTAAATGGGTCAAATGTGCCCGGGAAAAACGCGATCTTTCTGGGCGTCTCAAAGACAAAGGGCCCGTGGTCCAGCCTGCGCAGGGCAATAAACCGGTTGATGTGGGCCAGAGCGGCGGCCCGGTAGAAGAAGGTCAGCCCGTCCTGCCGGGGAGATTCCTGGATCAGGAAGAGGAGTTTGCGGAAGCACAGGGAAAACAGCCGTGCCTTTTCCTCCATATCAAGCTGCTGGGCGCCGAACAGCAGCTTGCCGATGACCAGCAGAGACTCCTGCCGCACTTCCTCCCGGTAGTGGGCCAGACCCTGGAGGAGCAGTCCCAGCAGCTCCTGCCGGCGGGCCTCGTAGGCGGCGGTGTCCTCAGAAAAGCGATCCCGGTACTCAGGATAGTGCTGAAGGAGAATTCCCACTGTGTTCAGGGCCCCAGCCACTGCGGAGTTGTTGGGGGACCCCAGCAGAGATTTGAGCCACAGCACCTGCTCATCCAGCTCACTTGGGTGGAGGTAGAGAGCGGCTTCCCCCAGGTACTGGGGAATATATTTGGAAATCTGATACTGGCCCATCTCCAGTCCCTTGCCCAGCTCCACCACCACCTCGTTGCGCTGGTCCCGGCGCAGAGAGGCCAGGGTGCGTACCAGGGCCGAGCCGGCGGTGTGGCGGACCACCACCCGCTCGGACACCTTTACCAGGTTGGAGAAGTGGGTAGCGATGTGCAGGATGTGGGATTGGGCCCCATGGTCCACCTGATCCCGGAGCAGCTCAACGCCCGCCACCTTGACGATCCAAGGGGTGGCAATTTTCAGGTTGTCCAGGAAAACCTCGCTGGTAATGTCTGTGTGGTACAGGATCTGTTCCAGATCGGTCACATCCTGCCCCGCCCGGCGGAGGATCTTGCTTTTCAGGAACACGGTGGTCAGCTGGCTGCCCTTCACACTCCGGGCAATCTCCACAATTCTGGCCATCTGCGGGTGGGTACGGGGGATATTGCGCTCCGTCTCCCGGAGAAACTGAAGGGCGGCAGTGGTGAGGCGCAGATCGTCCGAGCCGGCAAAATGGGCGGCAAACCGAATGAGCTTCTCCCTGGTGTCCTCCTCGTAATACTTGGGGGGCAGGTAGCAGGCCGCGTCCAGCAGGGTAAAGGCGGTATCCGGGTCTGTATGCTCCGGGTCATCGTAATATTTCAGCAGCGCCCCCAGAAAACGGGGGATGTCCCCGGGCCGGGCATGGAGCAGCATGGACTCCACCACCAGCTTCAGGGTATAGCCAATGTGGCTGCGCTGCTGCTGGGTGGTTTTATGGTCGGGGAAGATGATCATGTCCAGATACTGCCCCCACAAAGTGAAGGGGACCTCCTCCGCCGGGTCGCTCTGTGCGTCGGCGGGAACCTCTTTCCGATAGACCAGATGGAAGCGGGCAATGATCTGGCCGATCAGGGCGCCGGCCTGACGGCGGATATCGCCCTCACGGTGCACCAGCAGCTCATAGAGGAAGGTGAGGGCCTGGGTCTTCTGGCGCACGGACAGATAGGTAAAGTACTCCTCAAACACATTGAGATAGGCCCGCAGCTGCTGCCAGCTTTTCACCGAGCGGGCCTCTTCAATGATGTTGCCGAACTTCTGTTCGTTGGACAGCATGTGCATCAGCCGCAGGTTGTGCTCCACCGACAGAAGGATCAGGCTGTCCAGCGTCTCCCGGGGATTCATAAGGGCGGTGTCCTTGTGGGGAACCGGGGGCTGAAGCTGTCCCGTCAGGTCCACATCCACCCCCAAGGAGCGCATGTAGTCCTCAAAGTCGTGGAGTTTTCCGTAAACAAACTCATAGCGCCGGCGTTTTTTGCTGTCCACATTGTCCAGCTTGGACAGGATGACCTGGAAGGACTGGTCCAGCGGGAAGAGGATCGTGACCTCATTGCCGTCCTTGTCCCGCTCCTGCTTGGAGCGAAAGTCGGCATAAATCAGGAGCAGCGACTCCACAGACAGAGATTCCAGTTCCAGGTCCCAGGTGGAGTGGTTGGAAGCAATGTGGCTGATGGAGTCCATCTTCCGCTCCAGCAGCCACTGGTCGGTGTAATAATAGTGGAGATAGGGCACCCGCTCCCCGGGGCGGCAACCGAACTTTCCGATGTCGTGGGCGGCGGCGGCGGCGGAAATAAGGGCCAGATCCACCTCCACTCCCGCCTCTTTCAGGCCGTTGGCAGCAGTCATGGCGATATAGTGGACGCCGGAGATGTGGCTGAGCGTCTTAAACGGGGTAACTTCCATCCCCAGGCGCATCAGCTCATAGAGAAACTCCTCCCGCCAGGCCCGGAGAAAGCGGCGGTATTCCCGGGCGGTGTCGTAGGAGGAATACTCCTCCTCAGGCAGAAACTGAAAATCCATCATGGGATCAAAGGGGAGCGCCGCTCGCTCATGGTCCAGAAGAACCTGGAGCACGGTCAGATAAAATCTGGCCCCGGCCTCATACTGGTCGGTTTCCGGGGCAAAGCCGTTCCGGGGAAACATGATGCGGCAGATATACTGGTAGCAAAAAAGGCCCCATCCCTGCTGCGGGGGCTGTGGGCAGAGCTTATCCATGACAGGCGCGCACAGCTGCAGTACTTTGCCGCAGCTGATCCGCGTACGAATGGGGAAAAACGAGGCCAGCCCCTCCAACCAGCCAGGCGTCTTGGTCAGCGTCATGGCCGCCCTTCGGCTGGACACAGCGGTAAACTTCCGGGAGACCAGGGCTTCCACAATCTCACGGTTCAGTTGGCGAATCAGTTTGTCATTCACGGATACCACCTCAGCTTGGGCTTTGTCAGGGCAAAGCAGGTTGAGACTTCATTATTTACCTCTAAGATAACACATTTTTCCCCGGAAGGAAAGAATGAAAAAGGGCCTTGGGAGGGATCCCAGGGCCCATGATATCTATCTGTTTTTCCCCAGCATCCGCTGGCTGATGATCCGTCCCATCACCGCTCCCAGCAGCAGAATGGCGCTGCAGAGATACAGCCACACCAGCAGAATGATCAGCGAGGCCAGAGAGCCATAGACCAGAGCATAACGGGATGAGATCCCGATAAACCAGGAGAACAGCGCCGAGGCGGCCACAATGGCCAGAGAGGCCAGCAGGGAGGAGAGCAGAACCACCGCCCGGCGCACCTCTCCTCTGGGGGTGCCGGTGCGGTAGACAATCAGAACCAGCAGCATGACAAAGCAGAACAGCAGCAGGTAGCGCAGCCAAATCCACAGCCCCGACAGCGCGTCCAGAGGCAGCAGCCGGGCCAGATACTCCGGAAGGTGGCCCTGCAGGAAACTGAAAAACCAGTCTCCGGTGAAGATGACCACCACCGAGAGGTATACCGTGAGCAAAAACAGCAGGGACAAAATGATACTCGCGGCCAGGCGCCGGAAGGGGTGGACATCCTCCTGCTCATAGAGCTGGTCCATGGTCATCAGCAGAGTGCGGATACCCGCAGACGCAGAGACCACAATCGTAAATAAGCTTGCCACCAGCAGAGCGGGCGACTGGATGACCGACACATAGGAGAGGTAGTCGGACATCACATTCAGCACCCCCGCCGGGAGCAGCTGGTCCAGGGAGCGGAGAAAATGTTCCAGGTCCAGGTGGAACAGGCCGATAAAATAATTGACGCACACCAGCAGGGGGAAAAGGGTCAAAATCAAAAAATAGGACAGCGCCGCCGCCGAGCGGGATACCCCCACCCGGCCATAGAGATCCACCGTCTCCAGCACAAAAGAGACCGGGGGAGCAGACAATATTTTTTTCAACAGGAAACGCCTCCCTCCACCACAGGGGTCATGGATCATTATACCAGAAACGAAGGGAGAAAAGGAGAAAAACCTGCATGAGGGCAACGAAAAAAGCCGTCTGACAACAGACGGCTTTCCGCGCGATCAATATAATCAGGCCAGCTTGTTCAGCTTGATGGTCATATTGCTCTTCTTGTTGGCGGCATTGTTCTTGTGCAGCAGACCCTTAGCAGCGGCCTTATCCACAGCCTTGACGGCCACCTTGTAAGCGACATCGGCCTCGCTGCGGTTGCCTTCCGCCACCGCGGCCTCAAACTTCTTGATGTCGGTCTTCAGCGCGGACTTCGCGGCCTTATTCTGCGCAGCCTTGGTCTCGGACACCAGCACGCGCTTCTTGGCAGACTTAATATTCGGCAAACCAAACACCTCCTCCGATTTTCATCGTTAAATTAGGCGCAATGCGCCTGTGCAGATTTGTATTTTACCATCGGATCAAGAAAAAATCAACAGTTTTTTTAATTTTTTTTTGCGGTCTGGATAATTTTTCTCAGAACGCAAAAAATAGGCATGTTAGCAACCCCATACCACAAGATATAGGATCCGGGAGGGATGACAATGGGCATACGGCGTACAGATCTGGCTTTGGAAGCCAGGGAGCTGTGGCAGGAGAGCGCGGGAGCCACCACCAAACTGCCCGGTGTGGTGGCTCAGGATGGACTCCGGGACGGGCTGCCTGTCACTACGGTGCGCATATTGGACCGTGAGGGGCAGGAGGCCCTGGGAAAACCTCAGGGCTGCTATGTAACTTTGACGGTGGAGGGGCTGGCCGCCCGGGAAGAGGATATTTTCAGCCGCGCCGTCCAGGCGGTGGCCGGAGAGATGTTTGAGCTGATGAAAGAAATCCCGCCTCACGCCCTGGTGCTGGTGGCAGGGCTGGGCAACCGGTCTGTCACCCCAGACGCCATTGGGCCCAAGGTCCATGAGCACACTTTCGTCACCCGCCACCTGGTAAAACAGATTCCCCAGCACTTCGGCGCCCTGCGTCCCGTGGCTTCCCTGTCTGCGGAGGTACTGGGGTGTACCGGCGTGGAGAGCTGCGAAGTGGTCCGGGCAGTGTGTGACAAGATCCGTCCCGCCTGCGTCATCGCGGTGGACGCCCTGGCCTCCCGGTCCGTGGACCGGCTGTGCCGGACCATCCAGCTCACAGACACCGGAATCACCCCCGGTTCGGGAGTGGGCAATCACCGCATGGGGCTGAACCGGGAAACACTGGGGGTCCCGGTAATGGCCATTGGTGTACCCACAGTCGTGGACGGGGCCACCCTGGCCGCTGACCTGCTGGGCACGGAAGATCTGCCCAACCTGGCCAAGGGGCAGTCGCTGCTGGTCACTCCCAAGGATATTGACAGTCAGGTAGCCGATCTGGCCAAGGTCATCGGGTACGGCATCAATCTGGCGCTCCAGCCGGACATGACCATGGAAGAGCTGGAACTGCTGCTCAGCTGACTACCGGAACGCCTGGAACAGATAAATAATAGCCAGGTTTGCGCCATATACCACCAGGAACCAAAAAAATTCCTTCCCGGAACCGGGCCGCACGGCAGTCACTCCCTTCTTTTCCCGCTTCTTAGTGTAGTGTAGGGTGAGGTTGAATATACCGGGAAAAAATGGGACAGACTAGCTGTAAAACATGGTCAGACGCCCAGGAAGGATGTGGTTTACATGGTAAAAGGAATCACCCGGCAGGTGATTTTGGTCAAGTCCCCTGACCCCCGGCTGTTTGAAGAGGCCATTTTTATTGTAAAGGAGGAGGCTCTGGCCCGGGAAGGGGTCAGTGCCGAGCGGATTTTAAAGGAGGCCCGTCAGGCAGCCGACGGGTATCTGAAGCGGGGGAAGGCCTGGAACCGGCGGTTGGAGCGGCTGCCCGGCGCGGTCTGGGCCTCGGCGGGGGCCGTTGCCGCCTCGGCAGGCTGGGCGCTGTGGCTTTTTCTCTTGTAACTTTCCTACCCGGCGGGCATAGAATGGAGTGGAAGGGGACAGCGGCAGTCCCCTCCGCCTCCTTTGCATACGCGGTGATTTTGCCAATGAGTCGAATCCTCTTTTTTCCTCCTTATTCTTGATTCTTTGAGCCCTGACGGTGATCCGTCAGGGTTCCTTTTTTAGAGCGGTTTAAGAAAACCTTAATCAAATCCTTAAAATTCCTTTAGAGGAAATATGAGAACTGTATGCTATGCTTTCATACAGTGACAGAAGATTTTCCAAAGGAGTGAATGATCATGACTGAAACTTTAAAGACAGCGCTGTGCGCCCTGGCCCTGATTCTGGCCATCCTGGCCGCCTATGCCCAGGAGATGACATGGGGGGTGGAACAGCCCAAAAGCCAGCAGCCCGCGCCGCCCGTGGTGCTGGAATATTTGTTGAAGTGACTGTCGGGGGACCAGGAGGACCATGATGGAAGAGATTTTAAAGGTAACCGATTTAAGGCGCGTCTACGGAAAGGGGAGCGCTGTGACCAGGGCTCTGGACGGGGTCTCCCTTTCCCTGGGAGCAGGTGAATTTGTGGGGGTAATGGGCCCCTCCGGGTCAGGAAAGACCACCCTGCTCAACTGCGTGTCCACCATTGACCGGCCCACATCGGGAAGTATTGTCATCGACGGAAAAACCCTCTCCGGTCTCAGAGGAAAGGACCTGGCCAAATTCCGCCGGGAGCGGCTGGGATTCATCTTCCAGGACTGTAATCTGCTGGACACCCTCACCGCCGGGGAAAATATCGCCCTGGCTCTGTCCATTGTGAAGGTCCCGGGCGGACAGATCCCCGGCCGGGTCAGGGAGATGGCCGATCTTCTGGGAATCGGCGACTGTCTGGACAAGTACCCCTACCAGATGTCCGGCGGACAGCAGCAGCGGTGTGCCGCCGCCCGGGCCATGATCACCCACCCGGCTCTGGTGCTGGCCGACGAGCCCACCGGCGCCCTGGATTCCAAATCGGCCAAACTGCTCCTGGCCTGTCTGGAAAAGCTAAACCGTGACATGGGGGCCACCATTCTCATGGTCACCCACGACGCCTTTACTGCCAGCTGCTGCGGAAGGGTGGTTTTCCTCCGGGACGGCCAGATTTTTCTGGAGCTTCGGCGGCATGGAGATGACCGCCGGGCCTTTTTCCAGAAAATCATTCGGGTTGTGACGGAAATGGGAGGCGAGATGGCAGATGTTCTCTAAACTGGCCATTCGGAATGTGCGCCGCTCATTTCGGGACTACGGGATCTATTTTCTGACCCTCACCTTTGGCGTATGCCTGTTTTATACCTTTAACTCCGTGGAGGGACAGGGAGCCATGGCCTATCTGGCCCGGCGGGAGCACCCGGCCGCGGAGGCCATTACCATGCTGGTGGATATTTTCTCCGTCTTTGTGGCTGTGGTGCTGGCCTGTCTCATTCTCTATGCCAACCGGTTTCTCCTGCGGCGGCGAAAGCGGGAGCTGGGAACCTATCTGCTTCTGGGCCTGTCCCAGTGGCAGGTATCCAGGCTGCTGTTTCTGGAGACCGGTGTGATCGGCCTTGTCTCTCTGGGGGCTGGGCTGGTGCTGGGGGTTCTGGCCTCCTTCGGTCTTTCCGCCTTTACCCTGACCATGTTTGAGCTGGATGTGTCCGGTCTGCTGGGACTGAACTTTTCCATGAAAGCGGCCGGAAAAACACTGGTATACTTTGGTCTGATTTTTCTGCTGGTCATGGTGTTCAGCGGCCTGCGGGTCAGCCGCAGCCGCCTTATCGACCTTATTTACAGTCAGAGGAAAAACGAAGTGTTGCGGGTGCGCTCCCTCACCCCGGCGGTTTTGCAGCTGGCCGCGGGGATCGTCTGTCTTGGGACGGCCTATGCCATTCTGCTTACCTTCGGCATGGCCATTGCCGTGGCCGTTCTGCCCATCTGTATCCCCATGCTGACCCTTGGCACTGTGGGCACCCTGCTGATTTTCCGTTCTCTGTCCGGCTTTGTCATCAAATTCGTCCAGAGGCGCCCCGGCCTTTACTATAAAAACCTGAATTTGTTTACCCTCCGCCAGTGGCTGAGCAAGGTGCACACCACCTATCTGGCTCAGACGGTGGTCTGTATTCTCCTGCTGCTGGCCATCGGCATCACCGCCAGCTCTGTGGGCCTCAACAATACCATCGCCTCCCTCAGCGGCACGCAGGCCCCCTTTGATATTACCGTCCAAAATCTCTCCGGGGAGGAGGAGCTGGTGGACTTTGACGCCATGCTCCGCCAGGCGGGCTTTGACACAGAGGACAAGCTGGCCTGGAGCTACACAGCGGTCTTTTACTACAACGACCCGGACATCACCGGTGTGGACGGCCCCAGTGCGGCCCTCAGGGTGTCCGACTACGACGCCCTCAGGACGCGCCAGGGCCAGCCGGCCTATTCCGGCCCCCTGCCCCACGAGGCGGAGAACTGGGACAGCGCACTGGCCACGGGGGGCCTGGGGCTTACCTATGTGCTGATTCCCGACGAAATGGCCCAGGACCTCTCCCCCCGCCGCCAGGTCTGGTCGGCAGACTATATGGGGGACAGGGAAGAGACGGAACAGGAGATTCTGGAGACCATCCAGTCTCTCCACTCCCCCTTTGCCTCCTGGATTAACACCCGTCTGATCATCTACCAGGATCTGATGGGCAGCAAGATCATGGCCTTGTTTCTTGGGCTATACCTGGGCTTTACCTTTCTGCTGGCCGCGGCAGCCGTGCTGGCCCTTCAGCAGCTCAGCCAGGCCGCAGACAACGCGGGCCGCTATGCCCTTCTGCGCCGCCTTGGCGCCGAGGAAAAACTGGTGGCCCGCTCCGCCACCGGCCAGGTGGCGCTGGCCTTTCTGCTCCCTCTGCTCCTGGCTCTTGTCCACAGCGTGGTGGGCATGAAAGCGGCTAACGACCTGATCGCCACGGCTGGTAAGGTAGACAGCGTTGCCAGCAGCGCCGTGACCGCTCTGGTGCTGGTGGTGGTCTACGGCGGCTATTTTCTGGCCACCGCCCTGGCCTGCCGCCGAATGGCAAAAAGCGCATAAAACTTGCCCTCCCTCCCCGGCTCACCGCCGGGCGGGGGAGGGCTTTTCTTTCCACCTGGGACAGCTGTCCCGGAGGGTGCGGATTTTGATTCTGGGATAGGGGCAGTGCCCAAAATTGGTGGGGATGTAGCTTTTGGGCCCTTTGGTATAGTGGCGGAAAAAATGGGCGCAGGTACAGCAGAGCTTTTCCGGGGACTGGGATGGACCGCACATCATAATCACCTCATAAAAATAATAGTCGTATTTTGACTAAAAATTAATAGTCGAAATACGACTATTATATATTAATTTGGGGTGAGGCCATATGTTTTTAAGACGGGTCCGGGAACTTCGGGAAGACCACGATTTGAAACAGCGTGAGCTCGCAGAGTATCTGGACATCAAACAGACCACATATTCCAAATACGAACTGGGAAAAATTGATATTCCCATTGATGCGCTGATCAAGCTGGCCGACTACTACCAGGTCACCCTGGATTATCTGGTGGGCCGGGAAGTTCCAAAGAAAAACAGGTAACGAGGGGGGAGGACCGGGGGTCCTCCTCTTTTCATTTTGAAACAAGGCAGCCCGGCAAAGGGCCGCAATTTTGTGAAAAAGGGCTCTATGCAGCGGCTTTCCCCGTGGCTATAATAATACGGTTATCAAAGGATCACTGGATGGATGCGGGACCGGAGGTCCCACGCAGGAAGGAGTTCTTATGACCAAAAATCTCACGGTGGGCAGCCCCATGCGGCTGATTATCGGCTTTGCTCTGCCCACTTTGTTCGGTATGCTGTTTCAGCAGTTTTACAATCTGGTGGATACCATGATCGTGGGCAAGCTTCTGGGGGCCCAGGCCCTGGCCGCGGTAGGGTCCACCGGCTCCATCAACTTCTTTGTCATCGGTTTCTGTATGGGCGTGTGCAACGGTTTTGCCATCCCGGTGGCCCAGCGGATGGGGGCCAACGAGCCCTCCAAAATGCGCCGGTATGTGGCCAACGCCGCCTACCTTGCCGCCGCCTTCGCCCTGGTGCTCACTGTGGCCACCGGCCTTCTCTGCCGCACCATTCTGACTATCATGCGCACCCCCGCCGACATCTTTGAAAATGCCAACGCCTACATTTTTGTGATTTTCATGGGCATTCCCGCCACATTCCTCTACAATCTGCTGGCCGGGGTGATCCGCTCCCTGGGAGACAGCAAGACGCCGGTTTATTTTCTGGCGCTGTCCTCCTTTCTGAATATTTTCCTGGACTTTGCCCTGATCCTGTGGTTTGACGCGGGAGTGGCCGGAGCGGCCATCGCTACGGTGGTCTCTCAGGGAATCTCGGGACTGGCGTGCCTTTTGTACATGCGGAAAGCCTATCCAATCCTTCGTATGACCCGGGAGGAGCGTCGACTGGATCTCCATTCCTGCCGAGTCCTGTGCGCCATGGGAATCCCCATGGGCCTTCAGTACTCCGTCACCGCCGTGGGCTCCATCGTTCTCCAGTCCGCCGTCAACACCCTGGGCAGCCTCTATGTGGCCGCTGTGGCCGCCGGAGCCAAGCTTTTTCAGCTGTTTGCCTGTCCCTTTGACGCCATGGGGGCCACCATGGCCACCTACTGCGGACAGAATGTGGGGGCCTGCAAGCTGGACCGCCTGGGCCAGGGCATCCGGGCCTGTTCTCTGCTGGGACTGATCTACGCCCTGATCGCCTTTGTGACCATGCTTTTCTTTGCCCCCCAGTTTGCCATGTTCTTCCTGAATCCCGGGGAGAGCCAGCTGGCCCAGCTGGTGGCGCTCACCAGCCAGTATATGGTCACGCTGACCGCTTTCTTTTTCCCGCTGGCACTAGTGAATATCGTCCGCTTCTCCATTCAGGGGATGGGATACAGCACCTTCGCCATTCTGGCCGGGGTGCTGGAGATGGGCGCCCGGACCGTAGTGGGGCTGTGTCTGGTCCCTGTCTTCGGTTTTTCCGCCGCCTGCTTTGCCTCCCCCGCGGCCTGGATCTGCGCCGACCTGTTCCTTATCCCTGCCAGCATGGCCTGTATCTCCAGACTGAGAAAGCTGTACCCTTCTGTAACGGAAGAGACTCTGGAGCTTCAGGACAATCCTGTCTGACCGCTCCCGCCGCCCGGCCCTGATCAGGGCCGGGCAAATTTTTTGAAAAGTCCTGTTACAAACATCAGAAATTTCTCATCTATTAAATGGTAAGGCTTCTTTGATGGGTAACATAATTCTTAATTTTTTATGAAATGCGGCAATTTCTCTTGCCGAAGGCCGTCGGAGCCGGTATACTAATCTGGAATCACCATCGGGGAGGGAATGGCCCTGGAAGAGAAATATATGAATATGCCCAAACGGCGTCAGGAGCCGGCTGCGCGCGCCAGATCAGCCGCCAGACAGCCTGAGGCAGACTGGGACGAACACTCCAGCCGTCGGGCCAAGGCGTCTCGCCGCCCCGCTTCCCGCCAAAAGAAGCGGCCCCGGCGCTCCCGGGCCGCCTCCGTGGGCCTGGGATTTTACAAGGTGTTGGTGGTGATTTCCGCCCTGATCGTCGCGGCCTATCTGGGCCTTCAGATGATGAGCAAGGCCCCGGAGCAAAAGCCGTCCGTGGACAATACGCCGGAAACTGTCCCTGTGGGGGACACCGGCGCCGACACCAGCGAGGAGGCCCCCAACGCCCTGGTGCGGCGGGAGGGGGTATACACCATCCTGCTGGCCGGTACCGATATGGAGGGCTACCGCACCGATACCATGATGGTCATGTGCTATGATACCGTCAATCAGAAGGTTGGTGTGGTCTCTGTTCCCCGGGACACCATTACCCGGCGGGACGGCCATGCCAAATTGGCCTACGGCTCCGGCGGTGTCACCCAGCGGGCGGAGGATATCTCCCAGATGCTGGGCATTCCCATTGACTACTATGTGATGGTGGATATCAACGGGTTTATTTCCCTGGTGGACTATCTGGGCGGGGTAGAGCTGGACATTCCCCTGGATATGAACTATGACGATCCAACCCCCGGTCAGGAGCTGCACATTCATTTTACCAAGGGCACCCATCTGCTGGACGGGCAGGGGGCCATGGAGGCGGTTCGATACCGCCACGACAACTATGACAGCCCCAACTATACCGCCAACCAGTGGTACAGCGATGTCCAGCGCACCCAACTGCAGCAGCAGCTGCTGACCAAACTGGCCAAGAAGGTGCTGTCCTGGGACAGTTTGACCAAAATCAGCGGCTTTGTGGAGATTTTCAACGAAAATGTGGAAACCGACCTGAAGCTCAGCGAGATGCTGTGGCTGGCCCAGAAGGCGGTGGATCTGGACCCGTCCACCGGGGTGGAAACCGCTACACTGGAGGGCCGGGGAGACGCCACTTATAATGGGTATACCTGGTGTTTTGAGCTGGATGCGGAAAAAGCGGTGGAGACGGTCAACCGGCTGATCAATCCCTACACCCGGGATCTGACCCTCGAGGATATGAACATCGTACAGGCAGATAGTTATTACTTCAATTACTAAGAGAGGAGCCCCCGGCTGACCGGCCGGGGGCTTGTTTTTTTATAAAAAATACAAATGGTGAATTTTTCTATTTTATCAATAATTTTTCTTATTTGTTCCTCTCTTTTGTGTGATATCAAGGGGGAAATCCCTTGAAAAACCCATGGATGTCCGCTAAAATAGCATCGGATACAGTTTATTAGATATTGGAGCCGATTATATATGGAAAAGCACCCATCTCCACACACATTAAACGACCTGAAGCCGGGACAGAGCGGCACCATTCTGTCCGTGGGCAACCAGTCCGGGGCAGTGAAGCGCCGTCTGGTCGACATGGGCCTTACCCCCGGCACCCAGGTCACCGTCACTAAAATCGCGCCTCTGGGCGACCCGCTGGAGGTCAGCCTCCGGGGATACGAGCTGTCCCTGCGGAAGGCTGACGCCGCCCAGATCATCATGGGGCAGCCCAAGCGCCAGTCCTCCTCCGCCCGCAACGCCATGACCCGGCATGTCCCTGACCCGGAAGTGGCCCGGCGGCAGATGGAGGACCACGCCCACGAGTTGGAGGTACACGGCGCGGCATATGACTCCTCCGCCCACGACAGCCGCCCCATGCGTATCGCCCTGGCCGGCAACCCCAACTGCGGCAAAACCACTCTCTTCAACGCCCTGACCGGTTCCAACCAGTATGTGGGCAACTGGCCGGGGGTCACTGTGGAGAAGAAGGAGGGCACCGCCCACCTGGGGGATAAGACCCTCACGGTGGTGGACCTGCCCGGTATCTACTCCCTGTCTCCCTACTCCATGGAGGAGATTGTGGCCCGGGACTTTATCATCGGCGAAGCCCCCGACTGCATTATTGACATTGTGGATGCCACCAATCTGGAGCGCAACCTCTATCTCACCGTCCAGCTGCTGGAGCTGGAGCGGCCCACCGTCCTGGCCCTGAACTTCATGGATGAGGTGGAAAAGCGGGGGGACCGCATCGATGTGGACCGGCTGTCCAAGGAGCTGGGGATCCCCGTGGTGCCCATCACCGCCCGGACGGGGGAGGGGCTGGAGAAACTGCTCCATACCGCCCACCGGCAGATGCACCTTGGCTTTACCGTGGAGCCCGACGATCTCTACGACGACTATACTCATGACATCCATCACCGTATGGGGGAACTGATCCACGACTACGCCTACGCCGCTCACCTCCCCGCCCACTGGGCGTCCATCAAGCTGTTGGAAGGGGACCAGGTGGTCCAGGAAGCTCTGCATCTCCCCGCCTCCGTACAGCAGCAGCTGGACGGCATCGTAGCGGAGTATGAAAATTCCAGCGACCTGGGCGACCGGGAGACCCTTATCGCCGACAGCCGCTACCAGTACATTGAAAAGGTGGTTGCCGCCTCTGTAACCAAGGGGCAAAAACCCGGCGAACTGACCCTGACGGAAAAAATCGACAAGGTAGTCACCCACCGTATTTTTGCCATTCCCCTGTTTTTGTGCACCATGCTGGTGATGTTCGTGGTTACCTTCGGTCCCTTCGGGTCCTGGCTGTCCGATCTGGTGGGCGCTGCCATTGACACATTTGGTTCCTGGCTGGGCCTCGCCCTGACCGACCTGGGCGTGTCCTATGTGCTGGTCTCCCTGATCTGCGACGGAATCATCGGCGGTGTGGGAGGCGTACTTACCTTCCTGCCCCAGATCGCCCTGCTGTTCCTCTTCCTGTCCCTGTTGGAGGACTCGGGCTATATGTCCCGGGCCGCCTTCATTATGGACCGGGCCCTGCGGCGGTTTGGTCTGAGCGGCAAAGCCTTTATCCCCATGCTGATGGGCTTTGGCTGCTCTGTGCCCGCCATTATGGGTGCCCGGACCATGGAAAATGAAAAGGACCGGCGCATGACCATTCTGCTGATTCCCTTTATGTCCTGTTCCGCCAAGCTGCCGGTATACGGCCTGATCTCCGCCGCCTTCTTCGGCCCCTGGGCCGGGCTGGTGGTATTCGGACTGTACATCATCGGTATGATTATGGGTATCCTGTCCGGCCTTTTCTTCAAAAAGACCCTCTTTGTGGGAGAGCCCGCCCCCTTTGTGCTGGAGCTTCCTCCCTACCGGCTGCCCTCTCTGTCCAGCGTCATGCTCCATGTGTGGCATAAGGTGAAGGGCTTCCTCATCAAAGCCGGCACCCTGATTCTCCTTATGTCCATGCTTTTGTGGCTGCTGAAGTCCTTTGACTCCTCTCTCCACATGGTGGACGACGCGTCTCAGAGTATGCTGGGCGTCCTGGGCAGCCTGATTGCTCCCATCTTTGCCCCTCTGGGATTTGGTCACTGGCAGGCTGCCGTGGCTCTGCTCACCGGCCTTATCGCCAAGGAGATGGTGGTCTCCTCCCTGTCCATGTTCTATGGCTTCTCCCTCACCGCCGCCAGCGGTCAGGTGGCCGCCGCCATGGCGGGATTTACCCCCATGTCCGCCTTCTCCATGCTGGTGTTTATCCTCCTGTATGTCCCCTGTGTCGCCGCCGTCTCTACTCTGTTTAAAGAGATGAACAGCCCCAAGTGGGCCTGGTTCTCCATCTTCTGGCAGTTGGGATGCGCCTATGTGGTATCTCTGCTGGTCTATCAGGTAGGCTCGCTCTTCTTCGTCTAAGCAAATCCCCATATTCTCATTTTGAGATACGGAAAGGAACTTTATGATTCGACTGATTTCTCTGGACCTGGACGGCACCCTGCTGGACCCCTCCGGCGCCGTCACCGCCGCTACGAAGGCCGCCATCGCCCAGGCCCGCTCCGCCGGAGTCCGTGTGGTTTTAAATACCGGCCGGCCCATTCCCGAGGCCTTCTGGTTTGCCCGGGAGGCGGGCTGTGACAGCCTGGTCTGTGCTTTGGGCGGCGGCGCGTTGGCCGACAGCGCCTCAGGACAGGTCATCCGCCGCTGGGACATCCCTGAACCATCCGGCCGTCAGGCCCTGGAGCTGTGTCTGGGGCGGGATATTGAACTGATGATCTTTGCCGGGGACCAGATCCTGATGGATCCCTTCTCCAAGCGATCACTGCTAAAGACCTATCCCTTCCCTGCCTTTCATGATAACGCCGTGGTAACGGAAGACCCCCTGGCCTATATGGAGGAGCACCATCTGCCTCTCACCAAGATCCACGGGGATCAGAACCCCGGCCACTATCCTCTTGAAGAGCTGTCTCGGCTGCCGGGGATTCAGCTTACCGCCTCCAATGACCACGACTTTGAGCTGGTCGCCCAGGGGGTGGACAAGGGCCGGACCCTGGCCCTGCTGTCCATGATGTATGGCATTCCCCTGTGCGACTGTGCCGCCGTAGGGGACAGCGACAACGACCTGGCCATGCTCCGTGCGGTGGGCACTCCCATCGCCATGGGAAACGCCGCCCAGGCGGTCAAGAATCTCTCCTGCCGGGTGGTCCCCTCTAACCGGGAGGAAGGCGTTTCCCAGGCTATTTTAAGCTGTCTGGCCTTAGAAGGCTGACATTCATCACACTACATATCTGCCCAGGCTTCGTAAACAGAGCCTGGGCAGATATTTTTTTCAAAATCACTCCTGCCTTCTTCAAATTTCCCTTGACTTTCCCCCTGGTGGAAGGTGCAGCATCTATATGCGGCTGGGAATTTAATGAAATTTTTATTTGTTCTTTCCCGGGATATAAGATTTTCCTTCTACAATGGTCTTGTCAACCACAGTGGGAAATCAGAAATGAAGAAGGGGTTTATTATGGACGCAACTCAGGTCAGCAGGGAGGCAGAGGTCTCTCTTCCAGAAAAGAAGAAACGCTTTTCCCTAAAACTTCCTAAAAAGCGAAAAAAGTGGCTGAAATGGCTTCTTGTCGTCTTGGCGGCAGCTGTTGTCATCTGGTGGCTGCTGCTGCGTCCCCGCTCAAATGGTTCCCTTGCCGGGGCCATACAGTACACACCCGCAGTTGCTTCCATTCAGGACCTTACCGTCTCCGTCAGCGGCTCTGGAACAGTCACCCCCATTGAATCCTATCAGGTCAGCGCTCTGACCAGCGGCACCATTCTTCAGGCCCCCTTTGAGGTGGGAGACCGGATTGAGCAGGGGGCTTTGCTCTATCAGCTGGACGGCAAAGACGCCCAGTCCTCCATTGCCCAGGCCCAGCTGTCCCTCCGCCAGGCCCAGCTGTCCTACGACAGCCTGCTCTCCTCTATGACGGTCCGCGCCTCCGCCCAGGGAGTGGTACAGCAGGTCCATGTACAAAAAGGGGACCTGGTCTCCCCCGGCACCCCCATCGCCGACATCACCGACACCTCCTCCATGCTCCTCAGCGTCCCCTTCCAGTCCGCAGACGCCGCCGGCATTTCCGCCGGCCAAAGCGCCCAGGTCACCCTGGCCGGAACCATGGAAACCCTTCCCGGAACTGTGGAGTCCGTCTCCACCGCGGACCTGGTGGGGGCGGGAGGGGCCCTGGTTCGCCAGGTCCAGATCCGGGTTCAGAATCCCGGAGCCCTGACCGCCGACCAGTCGGCTACCGCCGCGGTAGGGGATCTGGCCTGTGCCGGCAGCGGCACCTTTCAGGCCAACAGCCGCCAGACGGTCACCGCGCAGACCTCCGGTGAGATTACCGCCCTTCATGTGACGGCGGGCTCCCAGGTCTCCTCCGGCACAGTTCTGGCGGATATTGGCGGACAGACGGCGGACACCGCCCTGTCCAATGCCGCCATGGCTGTGGAGACGGCCCAGCTCTCTTTGCAGCGGGCCCAGGATACCCTGGAGGACTATACCATCACCTCTCCCATCTCAGGCACGGTCATCGAAAAGAACTATAAAGCCGGAGATAAAATGGACGGCATGGAATCGGGTACCTTGGCGGTCATTTTTGATCTGAGCAGCCTGAAGCTTCAGATGAATGTCAGTGAATTGAATATCAGCCAGATTAAAGCCGGGCAGCAGGTGGATATCACCGCCGAGGCCCTGCCCGGGCAGGTGTTCCACGGAGTGGTGGATTCTGTCAGCATCAACGGCACCACCACCAACGGCTTTACCACATACCCTGTGACCATCGTGCTGGAGGAATTTGGCCAGCTGAATCCCGGTATGAATGTCTCCGCCGATATTATCATTTCCCAGGAAAAGGACGCCCTCTGCGTCCCTGTGTCCGCTGTGAACAGCGACGGGACTGTGCTGGTGGCCGCTCCGGGTACGCTGTCCGAGGACGGCTCTTCCGTCCTGGATCCCTCCAAAGCTGAGCGGCGCACCGTCACTGTGGGCCAGGGAGACCAGGATTATATCTCCATTACCGACGGATTGGAGCAGGGAGATGTGGTGCTGGTGCCCATACAGGCTGCTGCCGGCCTGGACAGCAGCACCGCTACGGCGGCGTCGGGAGGCTGATGGGCCGTGAAACATCTGATTGAGCTGAAAAATGTCTATAAAATCTACCAGATGGGGGAGGAAACGGTCCACGCTCTGGACGGGGTGGACATTGCCATCGACCAGGGGGAGTTTGTGGCCATTGTGGGCTCCTCCGGCTCGGGGAAATCCACAGCCATGAACATCATCGGCTGTCTGGATGTGCCCACCTCAGGCTCCTATCATCTGGGGGGCGTGGATGTCTCCACCATGGATGACGACCAGCAGGCAGAGATTCGCAATAAAATGCTTGGCTTTATCTTTCAGCAGTATAACCTGATCCCCAAGCTCACCGTACTGGAAAATGTGGAGCTGCCTCTGCTGTACGCCGGTCTGCCCTCAGACCAGCGGCGGCAGCGCGCCCTTGGCGCTCTGGAACGGGTCGGACTGGCCTCAAAGCAGAAAAACCTTCCCAGCCAGCTCTCCGGCGGGCAGCAGCAGCGGGTATCCATTGCCCGAGCTCTGGCAGGCAGCCCTTCGGTCATTCTGGCCGACGAGCCCACCGGCGCCCTCGACTCCCGCACCGGCAGGGAGGTGCTGGGCTTTTTGAAGAAGCTGAATCGGGAAGGGGATACTGTGGTCCTGATTACCCACGACAACTCCATCGCCGTCCGGGCGGATCGGATCATCCGCCTTCAGGATGGGAAAATCATTTACGACGGAGATGCCCATGATCCCAGAGCGGTGGTCCAACCGGGGCAGGACGGGGAGGAGGACGCGTTATGAATTACGGACAGTCCTTCCGCCTGGCCCTCAAGTCCCTGGCCACCAGCAAAATGCGCTCCATCCTCACCATGCTGGGTATCATCATCGGGGTGGCCTCTGTCATTGTCATCCTCGCCCTGGGAAACGGGATTCAGGGGATGATCGATGAACAGGTGGCCAAGCTGGGCATCAACACCATTGTCACCTATACCTGGGGCAGGGGAGATGGGAGCACCATGAATCTGGACCCCAGTGATATGTACCGCCTGGTGGAGGAGCACCCCGATGTGCTCTCCGGGGTGTCCCCCTATGTCAGCCTCCAGGCCACCATTCGGAAGGGGGATGAAAAGCTGGATCAAACCAAGCTGTATGGAGTCAGCGAGGTGATGTTCAATGACCGCAGCCGGTCCACCATCGACGGCGGCGAAAGCCTGGAGCGGGGCCGGTTTCTCTCCTATCTGGATGTGCAGCGGCGGCAGCCGGTATGCGTCATCGGCGCCTATCTGGCTCAGGAGCTGTTTGAGGGGGACCCTCTGGGCCAGACATTGTCCATTGACGGCCGGTCCTACACCGTCATCGGGATACTGAAACAGATTCAGGAGGACATGCAGGAGGGCGGCTCTGACGATCAGCTGTATCTCCCCTATGAAAATGCCCTGGAGATCCTGGGGGAGCGGTATGTGACCCTCTACATGTTCACCAGCACCTCCGGCTCCACCGCCGGTGCGGCCAAACAGGTCATCGACACCTATTTATTTGACTATTTCCAGGATCCGGAGGCCTACTACATTCAGACTATGGAGGAACAGGCCAACATGATCAACGCCATGATGGGGGTTGCCATTGGCGTACTGGTGGCCATCGCGGCCATCTCCCTTCTGGTGGGCGGCATCGGAATCATGAACATCATGCTGGTCTCTGTTACGGAGCGCACCCGTGAAATCGGCATCCGCAAATCTCTGGGGGCCAAACGGAAGGATATCCGCCGCCAGTTTGTCATCGAGGCAGGCACAACCTCCGCCATCGGCGGTCTGCTGGGAATCGGCCTTGGGTATCTGCTGGCTACGGGGGTGGGCTCCATCCTGGGGGCCTCTCTGTCCGCTCAGATGAACGGAGCCACCTTCTCTGCCGCCCCCACCCCTGGAGCCGTGCTCATCAGCTTCAGTGTATCGGTGGGCATCGGCATTCTCTTCGGGTACCTGCCCGCCAACAAAGCGGCCAAGCTAAATCCCATCGATGCGCTGCGGTATGACTAGCGCCTATGGTGTTCCATGTTTATTTTGTAAAGGGGTCTACTTGATATGAGAAAACAGTTCCGCACGGCGGCGCTTGCCGCCTGCCTATGTCTCTGCCTGGCGGTTCCTTCCCTGGCTGCTCCCGCCGCCATTTCCCAGGAAGACGCGGCACAGGCCTTATCCGCCCTGGGCATTATGTCCGGGGATGAAACCGGAGATCTCCAGCTCACCCGGAAGGTCACCCGGGCCGAATATGTCACAATGCTGGTCAGGGCCACTCCTGGAGGCGACCAAATCGGCCAGTCGGCCACCTCCCCCTACCCGGATGTGCCCAGAAGTCACTGGGCCTCCGGCTTTGTGGAGGCTGCCGTCTCCATGGGCCTTGCCACCGGGTACAGCGACGGCACTTTTCATCCCGGCAAGGAAATCACACTTGCCGAGGGGGCGGCCATGGCCCTTCAGCTGCTGGGTTACGGCCCGGAGGACTTTTCCGGCGCCTACCCCACAGGCCAGCTTGCCATGTATCACAGCCTGAGGCTGGATCGGGGCGTCTCAGCCTCCGCCCCCACGGACACCCTCACCCGTGGGGACGCCATGTACCTGTTTTATAACCTTCTCTCCGCCAAAACCAAGGACAACACTCCCTATCTTACCACCCTGGGATATGCCCTCAATGCCGCGGGACAGATCGATCTGCTGGCCCTGGTCAACGGAGAGATGGAGGGACCTGTGGTAGCCCAGGCAGGCTGGCAGTCTACGCTTCCCTTTACCCCCACCAAAGTACTTCGGGAGGGGGCCAGCGTCTCTCTGTCCGATATTCAGGACTACGACCTGGTCTACTGGAACGCCTCCATGGGCACTGTCTGGGCTTACACTCAAAAGGCCACCGGCCCCATCCAGGCTCTGGAGCCCTCCGCCTCCAACCCCACCTCGGTCACGGTAGCCGGGCGCAGCTATCCCATTGAGACCTCCGCGGCCGCATATGCCCTGTCGGATCTGGGGGAGTATGGCCTGGGGGACTCTGTGACCCTCCTTCTGGGGCGCACCGGGGGTGTGGCAGCCATTGCTGATGTCAGTGCCAGTGCGGGGGACCGGGTAGGCGTGATCCTCTCGGTGTCCAACGCGGTCTATCCTGACGGCAGCGGCGGCACCTACACGGCACAGACCGTGACTCTCTTGGCCACCGACGGGCAGACCTATCAGTACCAGACCAGGGGCGGCTACCGGGCCGGCAGTGTCGTCCGGGCCACCGTCTCCCCCCAGGGCGGCGAAGTGACCCTGCGGGGGCTGACTTCCTCCTCCCTTACCGGAACGGTGAGCAATGACGGAACCAGGCTGGACAGCTACTCCTTTGCCGAGAATGTTCAGATCCTGGATGTCAGCGGCGCCTGCGGCGCGGTGCTCTACCCCAGCCGCCTGGCGGGTATGACGCTGACGGGAGATATGGTGCGCTACTACTCGCTGAACAGTCTGGGGCAGATCGATACTCTGATTCTGGAGGAAGCCACCGGCGATATGTATCAGTACGGCGTCCTTGTGGACCTAGAAGAGACCGGGGAGGGAATGTTCAAATACTACACCTATCAGTATGATGTCAACGGCACTTCCTACACCATCCCCAACTCCTCCACCCGGTTCCGGGTCTCCACCGGTCCCATTCAGATCATCGGTGAGACCGCTGATCCCCAGCGGATGTTCTCCCTGACCGCCACCCCCTCCGGTCAGATCCAGGGCAATCAGTTTGTGGCGGGGAACCGAAAATACACCCTCTCTGACAATGTGATCGTCTATGAGCAGCGGGGCAGCCAGTACTATCTCTCCAGCCTGGGCCGCGCTCAGAGCGGTGATTTTACCCTTACCGCCTGGTATGACAAGGCTGAGACCGATGGCGGACGGATCCGTGTCATCATCGCCCGGGAAGCTTCCTGATTTAAAAAACCCGGAGCCGACTTTTTTGTCGGCTCCGGGTTTTTTAAAGTCCCAGTCCATAAATTCTGTTCGCGTTGTGGAAAAACACCTTTTCCCAGTGCCGCTCCGGCACCAGACGGCGGATAAAGGCAATATATTCTCCCAGATTTACAATGGGCCAGTCTGTTCCGAACATGACATCATCCCACTGGGCGATGGCCTTGAGCCAGGTCCTGAGCAGTCCGGCGTAGCCCTCCTGCTCCCGGAAGTAGGCGTCCAGATCCACTCGCCCCTCCAGAAGGCCGGAGAGATCTGTGGCCACATTGGAATTTTTCTCCACCACTGCCGCCGCGCTCTCCAGGAAGGGGTTTCCAAAGTGGCACATGACAAAGCGGGTACGGCGGTGGTCAGCCGCCACTTCGTCCAGCACCAGGGGATGGCAGTACTTGAGGTGGGCGCTCTGCCGGGCGGTAAGGCCCATGTGTACCGCCACAGGCTTATCATACCGGGCTGCCAGCTGGTAGACCGGCTCATAGAGGGGGTCGCTGAGCCACACTTTGTTATAGCCCGGGTAGAGCTTTACTCCGCAGCATGCGTCCCGCTTCAAATTTTCCTCCACTTTATCATAGAGATCCGGATCCAACTGCTGTCCCTCTCTCATCAGCGCGCTGTCCAGACCAATGCAGTAGTGGAACAGGTCCTCCGGATACTGGTGGTATTCCCATTCCAGGCTGCGGTTTCCCATCACTACTCCGTGGACAATATCCAGTTCCCCATATACCTGCCGAAGGTGTTCCCAGCTGTTGTGGTGGCCCACCTTCCGGGCCGCTTCCTCCGCCCAGTCCTCGTCCTGGGGAAACAGATGCAGATGGGCATCAATCACTTTCATAGGCCGTTCCTTTCCGCCCCTGCGGGCGCGTCTGTTCGTCATGATTGGAATTATACCAGAAGCGCCGAAATAAAAAAAGTGTTTGTTAGCTCTCAGGGCACTGCGCTTAAAAAATAAGATCCCGACCTTCCGGTCGGGATCTTAAAGCCTTTCTGATTACACCAGCTGGATGATTGCCATCTCAGCGGCGTCACCGCGGCGGGGGCCAATGCGGACAATACGGGTATAGCCGCCGTTGCGGTCGGCGTACTTGGGCCCGATCTCCTTAAACAGCTTGTTGGCCACATCCTCCTTGGTGATGTAGGCCAGAGCCTGGCGGTAAGAGGCCAGGGTGTTGTGCTTGGCCAGGGTGATCATCTTCTCGGCCACGGGAGCGACTTCCTTGGCGCGGGTGGCAGTGGTCTTGATCTGACCATTCTCCAGCAGATAAGTTACCATGGCGCGGAGCATGGCCCGACGCTGATCGCTGGTACGGCCCAGCTTACGATTCTTCTGAGACATGAGAAACACTCCTCCGACCTCGCGTGGCGAGATCCTACATAAATTCGTTCATTCGACCAGAGGTCGGGGCACCCGTCGCCGGGACGGCTTATCGCCGCACGGGAAGCGGAACGTTACATACCTTCCTCGCTGCCCTCAAACAGGTCCTCCGACCTGTCAGGAATTGTTGTCCTCGCTGGCCAGGGACAGACCCATCATGGCCAGCTTGTTGATGACCTCTTCCAGGCTCTTGCGGCCCAGGTTGCGGACCTTCATCATCTCTTCTTCGGTCTTGGAAATCAGGTCCTCCACCGTGTTGATGTTGGCGCGCTTCAGACAGTTATAGGACCGCACGGACAGGTCCATGTCGTCAATGGTCATCTCCATCACCTTATCCCGCTGGGCCTCGGCCTTTTCCACCACTGTCGACTTGTTGCCCATGGTCTCGGACAGGTCAGTAAACAGGGTGAAGTGGTCGCAGAGGATGCGGGCGCCCAGGGACACCGCGTCCCGGGCATCGATGGTGCCGTTGGTCCAGACCTCCAGGGTCAGCTTGTCATAGTCCGTGGCGTCGCCCACACGGGTATTCTCCACGGTGTAGTTGACCTTGCGCACAGGGGTATAGATGGAGTCCACAGGGATCACGCCGATCACGGACTGGGCGGACTTATTCTTGTCCGCGGGAACATATCCCCGGCCATGGGACAAAGTCAGCTCCATGGACAGGGTGGCGTCGGGACCCAGGGTGGCAATGTGCAGATCAGGATTCAGGATCTCCACATCGGCGTCGGCCTTGATGTCTCCGGCAGTCACCTTGCACTCACCGGCAGCCTCGATATGAACGGTCTTCACGCCCTCGCAGTAAAGCTTGGCAATGATCCCCTTCACATTCAGGACGATCTCCGTCACATCCTCCTTCACACCGGGAATGGTAGTGAATTCATGCTGGACGCCGGCGATCTTGATGGAGGTCACCGCGGTGCCAGGCAGAGAGGACAGCAGGATCCGGCGCAGAGAGTTGCCCAAGGTGGTGCCGTAGCCTCGCTCCAGAGGCTCAACCACATACTTGCCGTAAGAGGCGTCGCCGGGGTTTTCCACACATTCAATGCGGGGCTTTTCAATTTCTACCATATGCTAGGATACCCTCCTTTTCTCGGCGGCGCCTGTGCGCCGCCTCATTCAGCTCACCAATATCTGAGGGTTGTCTAAGTCTGTTCGGTCGCCCGCCCCGGCCCCAAAGGCCGGAGCAGCCGGAAAAAATTACTTAGAATACAGCTCGACGATGAGGTGCTCTTCCACGGGGAAGTCGATGTCGTCCCGGGTGGGCATGGCAACGACGGTACCCTGGAGGGTATTCTTAGCCCGATCCAGCCACTTGGGCAGATTCACCACGGGGGCGTCCTCACCCAGCAGGCCCTTGAACTTGACGGAGGAGCGGCTCTTCTCACGCACCTCGATCACATCGCCGGCCTTCACCAGATAGGAGGGGATGTCCACCCGCTGGCCGTTCACGGTGAAATGACCGTGGGTGGTCAGCTGACGAGCCTCGCGGCGGGTCTTGGCAAAGCCCAGACGGTATACCACATTGTCCAGGCGGCGCTCAATCATGGTCAGCAGATTCTCGCCAGTCTTGCCGGGCATACGGGAAGCCTTCTCATAGTACATGTGGAACTGCTTCTCCATGATGCCGTAAACAAACTTGACCTTCTGCTTCTCGGTCAGCTGCATCGCATACTCAGACTGCTTCTTGCGCATCTGACCCTTGGGGTTGCGGTTGGTAGTCTTCTTGGCATAGCCCATGGCGGCAGGGGACAGGTTGAGAGCCTTGCACCGCTTGGCGATGGGCTGCATGTTCTTAGCCATCTGTCAAAACCTCCTTCTAACGATCAGACACGGCGGCGCTTCGGGGGACGGCAGCCGTTGTGGGGAACAGGAGTTACATCCTTGATCAGGGTGACCTCCAGACCCACAGCCTGCAGTGCCCGGATAGCGGCCTCACGGCCGGCGCCGGGGCCCTTCACGAAGACCTCAACGGTCTTCAGGCCATACTCCATCGCGGCCTTGGCAGCCGTCTCGGCGGCAGTCTGAGCGGCGAAGGGGGTGGACTTACGGGAACCACGGAAACCGAGGCCGCCGGAGGAAGCCCAGCTGAGGGCGTTGCCCTGGGAATCGGTCACGGTGACCATGGTGTTGTTAAAGGAGGAGCGGATGTGCACCTGGCCCCTCTCTACATTCTTACGCTCGCGGCGCTTACGCACCACTTTCTTAGCCTTGGTATTAGCAGCCATGTGTATCCCTCCTTACTTCTTCTTATTGGCGACAGTGCGCTTGGGACCCTTGCGGGTACGGGCATTGGTCTTGGACCGCTGGCCGCGCACAGGCAGGCCCTTGCGGTGACGGATGCCACGGTAGCAGCCGATCTCGGTCAGCCGCTTAATGTCCATGGCCACATTGCGGCGCAGGTCGCCCTCCACGGTGTACTCGTGGCTGATGATCTCACGCAGCTTGGCCTCGTCCTCCTCGGTGAGGTCCTTCACACGGGTGTCGGGGTTTACCCCAGCCTCAGCCAGGATCTTGTTGGCGCTGGTGCGCCCAATGCCGTAGATATAAGTGAGGCCGATCTCGATTCTCTTCTCTCTCGGCAGGTCAATACCGGCAATACGAGCCATTTTTTACAGCACCTCCAATTAACCTTGTCTCTGCTTATGCTTGGGGTTTTCGCAAATTACCATGACTTTGCCCTTGCGCTTAATGACTTTGCACTTCTCGCACATGGGCTTCACGGACGGTCTGACTTTCATTGTTAAAACCTCCTATGAATGCCTGAATGGCCCCGTCGTCGTCGCAAGCTGCGCATCGCTCGCGCCCAGCTAAAGCTGAACGCTCGTTCGCTTCGCTGCTCCTCCTCTCCAAAGCGAACCCGCTTCGCTGGGCTTCGCTTTGGGGCGGCCTGCGGCCGCTGAGGGAGCGGACTCCCCGGAGGCAAGGCTCCAGAGGAACCAGCCTGTGACAACGCGGTCGTTAATAGTTACTTAGATCGCCAGGTGATACGGCCCCGGGTGAGGTCGTACGGCGACATTTGAATGGTCACCTTATCTCCGGGCAGAATGCGGATGAAGTTCATACGCAGCTTGCCGGAAATGTGTGCCAGGATGATGTGGCCGTTTCCGATATCCACATGGAATGTGGTGTTGGGCAGAGCCTCGGTTACGACGCCCTCCAACTCGATCATATCGTCTTTAGCCAAGCTTTAATCCCTCCTTGAAGGCGGCCAGCGCCCGTCTCAGTTCCCGGTCTGATACCGGTTCTCCTTGTTTCAGCTTCTGGATGGCCGGGTGATCATATTCCTGTCCCGAGACAGTCAGTATTTTCACATGACCAAGTTTCTTGGCCTTGGGGTGAAATACCCTTCGTCTCTTTCCGTTAGCCAGAAGCAGACGGCTCTGCTCCTGATTCATTCCAACGATGCAGAACAGATCCCCTTTGTCTCGTCCGGCGGTCGCCTGGACGATCTGGCCCGTGTAATCAAACATAGGCTCCATCCTCGGTAACGGTCAGGATCTCCGGTTCCCCGTCAGTGATGAGGATACTATTTTCATAGTGGGCGGTGAGGGAACCGTCCAGGGACACGGTGGTCCATTTATCGGCCAGGACCTTCACCTGCCAGTCCCCGGCACAGACCATAGGCTCCACCGCTAGGGTCATACCCGGCAGCAGCCGGGGGCCGTGGCCCGCGGGACCGAAGTTGCGCACCTCGGGGGGCTCGTGAAGCTTTGCTCCCACGCCGTGCCCCACAAAGTCCCGGACCACGGAGAAGCCGTGAGCCTCTACATACTCCTGGACCGCGTGGCCGATGTCGGACACCCGGTAGCCTTTGCGGGCCAGCTTGATGCCCTCCCAGAAACTCTGCTGGGTCACATCGATCAGCTTCTGGGCCTCGGGACTGATTTGTCCACAGGCGTAGGTGGCGGCACAGTCGCCGTGGAACCCGCCAATATAGGCGCCCACATCCACACTGACGATGTCCCCCTCCTTCAGCTTCCGGGGGCCGGGAATGCCGTGAATGACCTCCTCGTTCACCGAAATACAGGCGGAACCAGGGAACCCAGCATAGCCCAGGAAAGAGGGCTTTGCCCCATGGCTCTCAATAAAGCGGCGCACCGCCGTATCGATCTCATGGGTGGTGACTCCAGGTTTGACCATGGACCCGGCCAGGGCCCGGGCCTGGGCGGTGATCCGTCCTGCCCGGCGCATGGCCTCAATCTCCCGTTGGGATTTTAATGAAATCATTTCCAGCGCCATCAGATTCCAAGCGCCTCCATGATGACCTGAGTGGTCCCTTCAATGGTGTCCTGATTGGCCACCGGAGACAGGACGCCCTTCTCCTCGTAATAGCCTTTCAGGGGCTCGGTCTCAGCGTGATAGACCTCCAGGCGCTTGCGCACCGTCTCAGGCTTATCATCGTCCCGCTGGACCAGGGGGCCGCCGCAGGTATCGCACACGCCCTCCCGCTTGGGGGGCTTGGCTTTTACATGATAGGGAGCGCCGCAGCTCTGGCATACCCGACGGCCAGCCATACGCTCCTCAATCTCCTCATCGGAGATCTCGATGGAGAGCACATGGTCGAAGGTAATACCGGCGGCGTCCAGGGCCTCAGCCTGACCGATGGTGCGGGGCACACCGTCCAGAATAAAGCCCTTCTCGCAGTCCGGCTGTTCCAACCGCTGAGCCACAATGCCGATGATCACGGCATCGGGAACCAGCTTCCCGGCGTCCATATAGGACTTGGCCTCCATACCAATGGGGGTCTGATCCTTAATGGCCGCCCGGAGGATGTTGCCGGTGGAGATGGTGGGGATTCCCAGCTTGGCGCTGAGGATCTCGGCCTGGGTTCCTTTGCCGGCGCCGGGAGCGCCCAACAAGATTAACTTCATACCCATAAGCCGTTTCCTCCTTACTCCAGGAAGCCCTTATAGTGACGCATCAGCATCTGGGCTTCCATCTGCTTGACGGTCTCAAGCGCTACGCCCACCACAATGATGATGGAAGTACCGCCGATGGCCAGGGAGTGGTAGCTGACAATATTGCCGGTGACGATAGGGGCAATGGCCACCACGGACAGATACAGAGCACCGAACATGGTGATCTTGGACAGCACCTTGGTGATGAAGTCGGCGGTGGGCTTGCCGGGACGGAAGCCGGGGATAAAGCCGCCGTTCTTCTTCAGGTTGTTGGCCACCTCAATGGGATTGAACTGCATGGTGGCATAGAAGTAGCTGAAACCAACGATCAGCAGGAAGTACAGCACACTGTAGAAAAGCTTGCTGGTATCAAACAGGCGCATCAGGGCGCCGCCGAAGCCCTCACTGTTTACCGTCCAACCGGCAAAGGCGCCGATGGTAGCAGGCAGGGAGGCAATGGACTGGGCAAAGATGATGGGCATAACGCCGCTCATATTTACCTTGATGGGAATATGAGTAGACTGACCACCGTACATCTTCCGGCCCACCACACGCTTGGCATACTGCACAGGCAGGCGGCGCTCAGCGTTGGAGATGAACACAATGAAGATGACCAGCACCAGCATACCAATGATGATCAGGGGGATCATCCAGGGGGCCAGAGCCTGTGCCTGCATGGTCTGGATCTGCTGGGCGGCCTGATCGGCCGTCATACCGGCCTCCACCAGGATGTCCTGGGTCACGGCACCGCTGTGCAGATTGTTCCAAATAGTCAGACCGCTGATGCTGTCGGTGACCATACGGGGGAACCGGGAAACGATGCCGGCAAACAGGATGATGGAAATACCGTTGCCGATACCAAACTCAGTGATCTGCTCGCCCAACCACATCAGGAAGGCAGAACCGGCGGTAAAGGACAGCACGATTACCACGCCTACCCAGAAAGCGGGCAGGCTACCACCGTCTACCAGGCCATAGCTCTTGATCAGGGTGTAGTAACCAAAGCCCTGGAGCAACGCAATGGCCACAGTGGTGTAGCGGGTAATGGAGGCAATCTTTTTACGGCCTTCCTCGCCGCCCTCCTTGGCCAGCCGCTCCAGAGCGGGGATGGCCACAGTCAGCAGCTGAATGATGATGGAGCTGTTGATATAGGGCTGGATGGACAGGGCAAAAACGGTAGCCATGGAGAAAGCAGAGCCGCTCATGGCGTTCATCAGGCCCAGAATAGTTCCACTCTGGGTCTGCAGATAGGTCTGCAGGGAAGCGGAATCAATATAGGGCACAGGGATAGCGGAGCCCAGCCGGAAAATGAGCAGAGCCATGATGGTGAAGAGCATTTTCTTCTTCAGCTCAGGCACCCGCCATGCGTTGCGGATCGTTTCGATCATGGTCAGATCACCTCCGCCTTACCACCTGCAGCTTCAATTTTTTCCTTGGCAGAGGCGGAGAAGGCGGAAGCCTGGACGGTCAGCTTCTTGGTGATGGAGCCATTGCCCAGGATCTTGACGCCGTACTCGCACTTGGACAAGACGCCCTTCTCCAGCAGCGCCTGGGCGTTGACCACGGCGCCGTCCTCAAACTTCTCCAGGGCAGAGACATTGATAGCCTCCAGGGGCTTGGCAAAGATGTTGTGGAAACCGCGCTTGGGCAGACGACGGGCCAGAGGCATCTGGCCGCCTTCGAAGCCGACACGCACGCCGCCGCCGCTACGGGCCCACTGGCCCTTGTGACCACGGCCGGCAGTCTTACCGTTACCGGAACCAGCGCCGCGGCCCTTGCGGTAGGCCTTGGTGTTGGAGCCGGCGGCGGGGGAAAGTTCATGCAGATTCATTTCTCACGCCTCCTTTTAGTTTTCCTCGGTGACCTGCAGCAGGTAGCCGATGTGGGCGATCTTACCGCGAGTGGCCTCGTTGTCGGGCTGCACGGTGGTATCGCCGATCTTACGGAGGCCCAGGGCCTCGGCGGTCGCCTTGTGCTTGGCGATACGGCCGTTCAGGCTCTTGACCAGCTTGATGTTCAGATTAGCCATTTCATAGCCCTCCTTAACCCAAGATCTCGCCGACGCTCTTGCCGCGGACGCGGGCCACTTCCTCAGGAGTGCGCAGAGCCTTCAGGCCCTCAAAAGTAGCGGAAACAACATTCTGCGGATTGTTGGAGCGCAGGCACTTGGTACGGATATCCTTGATGCCGATGGCTTCCATCACAGCACGGACGGGGCCCCCGGCGATGACGCCGGTACCGGCGGAGGCGGGCTTCATCAGCACACGGCCGGCGCCGAACTCACCGATCACCTCGTGGGGGATGGTGGTGCCGGACAGGGACACGGTGATCATGTTCTTCTTGGCTTCCTCAATGCCCTTGCGGATAGCCTCGGGCACCTCAGCGGCCTTGCCCAGGCCAAAGCCCACGCGGCCCTTTTCGTCGCCCACCACCATCAGGGCGGAGAACTTGGCCACACGGCCGCCCTTGACGGTCTTGGATACACGGTTCAGATAGACCAGCTTCTCAACGAACTCGCTGGGCTCTCTCTCAAATCTAGGCATTTATTCTTCCTCCTCCCTTAGAACTGCAGGCCGCCCTCACGGGCGCCCTCGGCCAGAGCCTTCACACGGCCATGGTACACATAGCCGCCGCGGTCAAAGACCACATTCTCGATGCCCTTGGCCTTGGCACGCTCGGCCACATTGATGCCCACCTGCTTGGCGGCATCGGACTTGGTGCCATCTACCTTGAAATCCTTCTCCAGGGAAGAAGCGGAGACCAGGGTCACGCCGTTCACATCGTCGATGATCTGGGCATAGATGTTGGTCTCGCTGCGGAAGACATTGAGACGGGGACGCTCGGGCGTGCCGGAAATCTTAGCACGCACGCGCTTGTGGCGCTTGATGCGCTGAGAACGAGTATCGGGTCTGTTGATCATAGTGGCACACCTCCTTCTTACTTCTTGGCGCCGGTCTTACCAGCCTTGCGGCGGATGACCTCGTCAGTATACTTGATGCCCTTGCCCTTGTAAGGCTCGGGGGGACGCTTCTCCCGCACTTCGGCGGCGAACTGGCCCACCTGCTGCTTGTCGCAGCCGTGAATCACGATCTTGTTGGGGTTGGGAACCTCGATCTCGATGCCGGGGATCTCCTCAACAGTGACCTGGTGAGAGAAGCCCAGGTTCATGACCAGCTTGTTGCCCTCCTTGGCCACACGGTAGCCAACGCCGTTGACATCCAGCTCCTTTTTGTAGCCCTCGGTGACACCCACCACCATGTTGTGGATCAGGGTGCGGGTCAGGCCGTGAAGCGCACGGTTCTCCTTGGCGTCGTTGGGACGGGTAACATGCAGCACGCCATCCTCAATGGCAATGGCCATATTGGGGTTGAAGTGCTGAGTCAGGGTACCCTTGGGGCCCTTGACGGTGACAACATTGTTGTCCTCTACCTTAATCTCCACTCCGGCGGGAATGGCGATAGGAGCTCTACCAATTCTAGACATTCCTATAACCCTCCTTACCAGACGAATGCCAGGACTTCGCCGCCGACATGGGCCTCGCGGGCCTTCTTGTCGGTCATGATGCCCTTGGAAGTGGAAACAATGGCGATGCCCAGGCCGCGCAGGACCTTGGGCAGCTCGTCGGCGCCGGCATAAACCCGCAGACCGGGCTTGGACACACGGCGCAGACCGGAGATGACCTTCTCCTTGCCCGCATTGTACTTCAGCGCAATGCGGATGACACCCTGGGTGCCGTCGTCGATCAGCTGGAAGTTCTTGATGTAGCCCTCATCCAGCAGGATCTGCGCGATGGCCTTCTTCATGTTGGATGCAGGAACATCCACGGTGTCATGCTTGGCGTTGTTCGCGTTGCGGATGCGAGTGAGCATATCCGCAATGGGATCGGTGATTTGCATGCGTTTTACCTCCTATTTAGATTACCGGCAAGCCGGTACAGACGGCAAGGTATCGAAAAGCAGGTAACTTTTCGACCTGTTGACCGCCTTTGCACCTGGTTGGGGCAGGTGCGGTATTATCAAAACCGCAGAATATCCGCGGATTTGAACATAAGAAACAGCCGTCTGAATGACAGCCGGACGGGACACATCTGAAACATGCCGGTCTCCGGCTCTCTGTCATGTGGACAGCGTAAACCCCCGCGGCGGCTTTTTTGCTGCGCGCGGGCTGGCACTCACGGGTGCGTGGGAATTTTTTGGCCCGTCCCAGTCCGGACGAACGCCTTATTATACTCCTTGTTTCCCAGAAATTCAAGTTTTTTGAGGAACATACACCCGACCGTGTGTATTTTTAATTCAGGCAAAACTCTTACTGTTCCGTTTATTCTAAAATAAAATCCCGCCTCTCCCGTCCCCTTTCAGGGTAGGGGAGGGGCGGGTAATCACGCTCCGCCTGCCGACAGCAGATCATTTCTTGGCAAAACATCCCTGCCGTCGAAAAGCAAACCTGTGACTTTTTTACCAGGAAGCCTTCTTCACGCCGGGAATCTGGCCCTTATAAGCCAGCTCACGGAAGCAGATACGGCAGATGCCGTAGTCCCGCAGATAGGCGTGAGGACGACCGCAGAGCTTGCAGCGGTTATAGCGGCGGCTGGAGAACTTGGGGGCAGCCTGCTGCTTCAGGATCATAGATTTCTTAGCCATAACTCTTCCTCCTCCTTAGCGGCCGGCAAAGGGAGCGCCGATCTGCTTGAGCAGCTCACGGGCTTCCTCGTCGGTCTGGGCGGTGGTGCACATCACGATGTCCATGCCGCGGATCTTGTCGATCTTGTCGTACTCGATCTCGGGGAAGATCAGCTGCTCCTTCACACCCAGGGCATAGTTGCCGCGGCCGTCAAAGGCGTCGGCGGAAATGCCGCGGAAGTCACGGACACGAGGCAGAGCCACATTGAACAGGCGGTCCAGGAACTCCCACATCTTGTTGCCCCGCAGGGTAACCTTGGCACCGATGGGCATGCCCTCACGGAGCTTGAAGTTAGCCACGGACTTCTTGGCCTTGGTGATGACAGCCTTCTGGCCGGTGATGGTGGTCAGGTCGTTGACCACGGCGTCCAGAACCTTAGGATTCTCCCGGGCCTCGCTGCAGCCCACATTGACCACGATCTTCTCCAGGCGGGGGATCTGCATGGTGGACTTATAGCCGAACTTCTGCATCAGAGCAGGAGCGACTTCGTCCTGGTACAGCTTCTTCAGGTTAGGGGTATTAGCCATTTCGATTCACTCCTCCTCTCTTAAATCTCAGCGCCGCACTTCTTACAAATGCGGACCTTCTTGCCGTCGGCCAGCAGCTTGTGAGCGGGCCGGGTAGGCTTGTTGCACTTGGGGCACACGCGCTGCACCTTGCAGGCGTAGAGGGGAGCCTCTTTCTGGAGGATACCGCCCTGATCGCCCTGCTTGCGGGGCTTGGTGTGGCGGGAGACCATGTTGACCTTCTCAACGATGACCTTACCCTCCTTGGGCATAACCTCCAGGACCTTGCCCTGCTTGCCCTTGTCCTTGCCGGACAGAACGACCACCAGGTCGTCCTTACGAATGCTCATCTTGTTCATCTTCATTGCCCTCCCTTACAGCACTTCGGGAGCCAGGGACAGGATCTTCATGTAATCCTTGTCACGCAACTCGCGGGCCACTGGGCCAAAGATACGGGTGCCGCGGGGGTTCTTGTCCTCCTTGATGAGGACAGCGGCGTTGTCGTCAAACCGGACATAGGAGCCGTCGGCGCGACGCACGCCCCGGCTGGTGCGGACGATTACGGCCTTAACGACCTCGCCCTTCTTCACGGTGCCGCCGGGCTGAGCCTTGCGGACGGAAGCCACAATCACATCACCGATGTTGCCGAACTTGCGGCTGGAGCCGCCCAGCACGCGGATGGTCTTGATCTCCTTGGCGCCGGTGTTGTCGGCAACCTTCAGATAGCTTTCCTGCTGAATCATACCGACACCTCCTTATTTCGCCTTCTCGATGATCTCAACCACGCGCCACCGCTTATCCTTGGACAGGGGGCGGGTCTCCATGACCTTGACGCGGTCACCCACGCCACACTGGTTAAGCTCATCATGAGCCTTCAGCTTATAGGTTCTCTTAACAATCTTCTTGTACAGAGGATGGGCCACGCGGTCGGCGATGGCGACCACAACGGTCTTGTCCATCTTATCCGAAACCACCAGGCCGACTCTGGTCTTACGGGAAGAAGTTCTGTTTTCCATCTTCAATTCCTCCTATTACCGGCCGGCGAGCTGCTGCTCGCGGATGATGGTCTTTACCCGGGCGATATCCTTCTTGACCTCAGCAATGCGGATGGGGTTATCCAGCTGATTGGTGGCGTGCTGAAGGCGGAGATTGAACAGGTCCTTCTTCAGGTCCTGGAGCTTGTTCTCCAGCTCGGCAGCAGACATCTTACGAACTTCATTGGCCTTCATTACGCTTCACCACCCTTCTCGGTTTCCTCACGCTGAACGATCTTGCACTTGACGGGCAGCTTGTGGCTGGCCAGACGCAGAGCCTCCCGGGCGACCTCCTCGGAGACGCCGGCGATCTCGAACATCACGCGGCCGGGCTTGACCACGGCCACCCAGTACTCGGGGGAGCCTTTACCGGAACCCATGCGGGTCTCAGCGGGCTTCTCGGTAACGGGCTTATCGGGGAAGATCTTGATCCAGACCTTACCGCCACGCTTGGTGTAACGGGTCATGGCGATACGGGCGGCCTCGATCTGGTTGCTGGTGATCCAAGCGGGCTCAGTGGCCTGCAGACCGAAATCACCGTAAGTGACGGTGTTGCCGCGGCTGGCCTTGCCCTTCATACGACCGCGGTGAACGCGGCGATACTTAACGCGCTTAGGGAGCAGCATTACTGAGCGCCTCCTTCCTTAGGAGTGTTGGCCTGACCGGCGGGGCGGGGGCCACGGTTGTTGTTGAAGTTGCCCTGGCCGGCGGGACGGGGACCGCGGTTGAAGTTACCGCCGTCGCGGCGATCCCGGTTGAAGCCGCCCCGACGATCGCCGTCACGGCGGTCACGGCGGGGACGCTCGCGGCGCTCCTGATAGGGCTTGCTGGTATCCAGGGTACGGGGGGTGGTGCGCAGGGCCTGAGTCAGGACCTCGCCCTTGTAGATCCACACCTTCACGCCGATACGGCCGTAGGTGGTAGCAGCCTCAGCGAAGCCGTAGTCGATGTCGGCCCGGAGGGTCTGCAGGGGAATGGTGCCGTCGTGATAGTGCTCGGTGCGGGCGATCTCAGCGCCGCCCAGACGGCCGGAGCAGGAGGTCTTGATGCCCTTGGCGCCGGCACGCATGGCCCGGCCCATGGCGTTCTTCATGGCGCGGCGGAAACCGATACGCTTCTCCAGCTGCTGAGCAATGTTCTCGGCAACCAGCTGAGCGTTGGTGTCGGTGTCGCGCACCTCAACGATCTTCAGATCAACAGGCTTGCCGATCATCTTGACCAGCTGAGCCTCGATCTTCTTAATGTCCTCGCCGCCCTTGCCGATGACCACGCCGGGACGGGCGCAGTGCAGGTAGATGCGGACCTTGGCGTTGTCCCGCTCGATCTCGATCTTGGGGATACCGGCGCCGTAGAGGGTCTTCTTCAGATAATCACGGATCTTCTTGTCCTCAACCAGCAGATCGCCCACCTTTTCATTGCGGGCATACCAGCGGGAGTCCCAATCCTTGATGACACCCACGCGCAGGCCGTGGGGATTAACTTTCTGTCCCATATTGTTCCTCCTCCCTTAGCGCTCGCTCACGGCGATGGTGACATGAGAAGTGCGCTTGTTGATCCGATAGGCACGACCCTGGGCCCGGGGCATGATGCGCTTGATGATGGGGCCGGGGTTGGCGTAGCAGGTGGACACATACAGCTTCTCAGGATCCATCTGGTGATTGTTTTCCGCATTGGCAGCGGCGCTCTTCAGCAGCTTGAGCACAGGCTCAGAGGCAGCCTTGGGGGTCTGCATCAGGATGGCGTAGGCAGTGCCCACATCCTTGCCCCGGATCAGGTCCAGGACGATCTTCACCTTACGGGGAGAGATCCGCAGATATTTCAGATTCGCAACAGCTTCCATTGTCTCTCTCCTCCTTACTTACCGGTCTTGCTGCCCGCGTGACCCTTGAAGGTGCGGGTGGGCACAAACTCGCCCAGCTTGTGGCCGACCATGTCCTCAGTGACATAGACGGGCACATGCTTGCGGCCGTCGTGCACAGCAAAGGTGTGTCCAACGAAAGAGGGGAAGATGGTGGAGGCGCGGCTCCAGGTCTTCAGAACCTTCTTCTCGTTCTTGGCGTTCATCTCATCGACCCGCTTCAGCAGCTCGGGGGCGCAAAAGGGGCCTTTCTTAATGCTTCTGCTCATCTTCTTGCCTCCTTACTTCGCGTTGCGGCGCTTAACGATGAACTTATCGGTACGGTTCTTCGTCTTGCGGGTCTTGTAACCCAGGGCGGGCTTGCCCCAGGGGGTGACAGGGCCGGGACGGCCGACAGGGCTCTTGCCTTCGCCGCCGCCGTGGGGGTGGTCATTGGGGTTCATGACGGAACCACGGACGGTGGGACGCCAACCCATGTGACGCTTACGGCCGGCCTTACCGATCTGGATGTTGGCCCAGTCGGTGTTGCCCACCTGGCCGATGGTGGCCTTGCAGTTCTCACGGATATAGCGGACCTCGCCGGAGGGCAGACGGACCTGAGCCATGCCGTTCTCCTTGGCCATCAGCTGGGCAGCCACACCGGCGGCACGGACCAGCTGAGCGCCCTTGCCGGGGTAGAGCTCGATGTTGTGGATCATTTCACCAACGGGAATGTTGGCGATGGGCAGGCAGTTGCCGGGCAGGATGTCGGCGTCAGCGCCGGTCATAATGATGTGGCCGGGCTTCAGGCCGTTGGGGGCCAGAATATAGCGGCGCTCGCCGTCCTCATACTCAATCAGGGCGATGTTGGCGGAACGGTTGGGGTCGTACTGGAGGTTGATCACAGTGGCCTTGCCGTCCTTGTCCCGCTTGAAGTCAATGATGCGGTACTTCTGCTTGTTGCCGCCGCCGTGATGGCGGACGGTGATGCGGCCGTAGCTGTTGCGGCCGGCGTGCTTCTTCAGCACTTCGGTCAGGGCACGCTCGGGCTTGGCCTTCTTGTCGATCCCCTCGAAGGCGGACACAGTCATGTGACGGCGGGAGGGGGTTGTGGGCTTATAAGTCTTGATAGCCATTGTTCAATTCCTCCTTACACCATACCCTCGAAGAACTCGATGGACTTGGAGTCGGCGGTCAGGGTAACCATAGCCTTCTTCCAGCTGGCCCGGCGGCCGGCGGGACGCATACCCATCCGCTTCTCCTTACCCTGCATATTCAGGGTGTTGACCTTGGCGACCTTCACGCCGAAGATCTCCTCGATCGCCTTGGCGATCTCGATCTTGTTGGCGGTCTTGGCGACCTCGAAGGTGTAGCGCTTCATCTCAGTCTGCTCCATGGACTGCTCGGTGATGATGGGGCGCTTGATGATATCATAAGCCTTGGTAGCCATTACGCATACACCTCCTCGATGATGGCCAGGGCAGCCTTGTCGATGACCAGCTGCTTGGCGTTGACAATGTCATAGACACTGAGGATATTGGCGGTGGTGGTGACCACACCGGGGATGTTCCGGGCGGACAGAACCACATTCTGCTCCACCTCGGGGGTGATCATCACGGACTTGGTGACCCCGGCGGCGTCCATGAAGGACTGCATCGCCTTGGTCTTGACCTCGGGCAGCTTCAGGCCGTCCACCACCAGGATGGCGCCCTCGGCAGCCTTGGCGGACAGGGCGGACTTCAGAGCCAGACGCTTCACCTTCTTGTTCAGAGTGTAGCGATAGGTGCGGGGCTTGGGGGCAAACACGATACCGCCGTGAGTCCACTGGGGAGCACGGGTAGAACCCTGACGGGCGTGGCCGGTGCCCTTCTGGCGCCAGGGCTTCTTGCCGCCGCCGGAAACTTCGGCGCGGGTCAGAGCGCTCTGAGTGCCCTGGCGGCAGTTGGCCAGGTGATTCTTGACCACCTCGTGGACAACAGCCTCGTTGGGCTCGATGCCGAAAATGGCCTCGGAGAGCTCGATCTCGCCGATCTGCTTACCGGCCATATCATAAAGGTTCGCTTTAGGCATGACTCAATCTCTCCTTTCCTTACTTGTTGCGGGCGGAAGCCTTCTGCGGGTTGACACGGGCGGAAGCCTTCTGCGGGTTGACGCGGCCAGCCTCGGTGGCCTTCTTCTCCACATGGACCTTGACGGTGTTCTTCACGAACACAACGCCGCCCTTGGGGCCGGGGATGGCACCGCGCACGGCGATCAGGCCCAGCTCCTCATCCACCTGGACGATATCCAGGTTCTGGACGGTAACCTGCTCATTGCCCATCTGGCCGGCGCCGTCGCGGCCCTTGAAGATGTGGCCGGGAGTGGTGCCGGCGCCCAGGGAGCCCTGGTGACGGTGGACAGGGCCGCCGCCGTGGGTGTTGCGCTTGACAGCGGCGCCGTGGCGCTTAACAACGCCCTGGAAGCCGTGGCCCTTGCTGATGCCGGTGACATCGACGAACTCGCCGGCGGCAAACAGGTTGGCAGTGAGCTCGTCGCCCACCTCAAACTTGGAGCAGTCCTCCAGAGGGAACTCCTTCAGGACCTTCTTGAACTCAGTCAGGCCGGCCTTCTTCTGATGGCCGAGCTCAGGCTTGGTGAGCTTGCGCTCAGGGACATTCTCATAACCCAGCTGAATGGCCTCATAGCCATCCTTCTCGGCGGTCTTCTTCTGCACGACGGTGCAGGGGCCGGCCTGAATCAGGGTGACAGGCACCACACGGCCGGCTTCATCGAAGATCTGGGTCATGCCGATCTTTTTGCCGATGATCGCTTTCTGCATTTGGATTTCCTCCTATTTAGGTTATTGGTCGGCGTAGTTGGTCACCCCATTGGGCTGGGGGCCATTGCTCCGACGACTTGACCCGTCCGCCTCAATATGCGGCGGACAGCGGGTACACAAGGTAATTGTGAGATCGCTTGTTGTCCTCACGCTTCGCCTGTTCGCGACGCACAGCTTCCCTCCGACTCGGGACACAAACATCCGGGCCTCCAGCCCTTCTTGGTTTGTATCCCTCGCTCCGGTCCATCCGCGCTGCTCACGACGGCTCAGACGCTGGCCTTACAGCTTGATCTCGATCTCCACACCAGCGGGAAGCTCCAGGCTCATCAGGGCCTCCACAGTCTTGGGGGAGGGCTTGATGACATCAATCAGGCGCTTGTGAGTGCGGCGCTCAAACTGCTCACGGCTGTCCTTGTACTTGTGGACGGCCCGCAGGATGGTGACGACTTCCTTCTTGGTGGGCAGGGGAATGGGGCCGGAGACAGCGGCACCGGTGCGCTTGGCGGTCTCAACGATCTTCTCAGCGCTCTGGTCGATGAGCTGGTGATCATAGGCCTTCAGACGGATGCGGATCATTTCTTTCTGAGCCATTTGGGTTTTCCTCCTTAAATACATACGAAGTTGAGTTTTATGGGTCTCGCTCGTCCTTCGTACGGTGAGAGTTCTTTGTACACGCTTTCGTGCGTATCACTCCAGGCCACGAAAAAACCGGCACAAACAGGCCGGTTTTCTTCCTGTCCCGGCGATATACGCCGTGACACGAAGCTCTCAGCCGCCCGATCGTCGGACATACTCCGCGGAAGTTACCTCGCTAAACGAGCAATCTCCCGCATCATCGCAGACTGCGCCCTTGAGGCGCTCGATTATCATACAACACTCTCCCGTGTGTGTCAAGCATTTTTTTAAAAAAATTTTGGCGGATTTCCGCTTATTTTATGAGGCCTATTTTAGGCACAATATCTGGTGGAAAAGCTTGTCCCTGCCCACAATCGAGGCAGAGACAAGCTCGTTAACAAAATCGCTCACATTCAAGTTTCCTGGGATTTTCCCCGTCAGCCGGGACAGCTCCCGGTCATCCTCCTGCATCCGCTCAATTTCTCATCGGCACCGTCCCCGCCTGCTCCAGCAGGAGCTCCCCAGCCTCATCATAACACCGCAGGGTGTAGGGCAGCCCTTGTACCCAATCGTAGGAATAGGAACTGAGTCGGCTCCGGAAGGCAAAGAGGCACAGGTTGCGCTCCAGCACTTCGCTCTTCTCCTGATAGAGGCCCTCTTCGGCCTCCACAATCATTTCACCCCGGGCCGTTCCCTCGGGCAGCTCCAGGGCGGCCACGGCCACACAGGACTCCCGCTCCGGCCAGTTCTCGTCCCGGGTGTCGCTGACGGCATGGCGCAGCGGCACCAGCTTCACCTGTCCTTCCTGCTCCTCAAAACTCCAGCAGACCAGTTCGCTGGCCCCCCGCCGAGAACTGTTCTGCCAAAAGGCCACGGCGTAGTCATCTCCCAACCCCAGGATCTGTTCCTGGGTGACCTTCGGAACCGGATCGTAGGGTTCGTGGGAGTGGGCTACGGTGATCCTGCCTGTACTCAGCAGAATTTCGGAGGGAGGCAGCAGGTAGGTCCGCTCCATGCGGCGAAACTCCATTTCCAGGGTAGGCAGGGGATAGCCCACCATCCCCCACAGGCAGAGGCTTACCAGCATAATCAACAACACATTCAGGCCCAGCTTTTTTCCCCGGCTGAACCGTATCCTGCTTTTCAACCAGAGTCTCAGTGTATTTCTTTCCCACCAGGCTTTTATAGTTCCCCTCATTTCACCACCACCCGTTCAATCTGGTCTGCCGTCAGGGAAAACCTGTGCGCTCCAAAGTCAAAATCCAAACGCGCCCAGTCTCCCTCCTGCCACTCCGGGTCGCCATAGGCCACATAGGTATCGGAAAACGGGGTCCACGAGGCCCGCACCAGTCCGCACACCATCTGCCAGCGGTACGGCTCCCGCACTATGTCGCCATCCTCAGGCACTTTCATATTGATCTCGCCGCGATCCATTTTCCATTGCTGCCCGTCAGCCGCAGTCAGTGTAAGCGCCTCTTGCAACGCAGTCCAGTCAAGCTTTTCCCAAAAGCGCGGGGTGGATACCTGGAAGGCTATCTGTATGCCGTCTACATAGGAGCTATCCTCCGGCTGTTCCACAAAAGCCGCGCCAACAATTTGAAAGGTATAGCCCTGCACTTGAATTTTTTCACCTGCCGTCTGTCCATATACCGTGCTGACTCTCCCCCACAAGGGATGGCCGGCAGACTGATAGTAATCATTTTTAAAAACATTGACCGTCAGGAAGATCAACACTAACACCACAGCCGCCCATTTACTAGCCACCCACAAATACCCCAGCCAGGGCTTATGAATTCTGGCCAGCCGCTCCCGAACCTGCCAGGCATCCCCCATGGACTCCACAGCCCGGGTCTCCGCCTCTTCCTGGTTCATATTGGGAAAAATACGGCAAAGATCTGCTTTTTTGTCCTCCAGATGGGCCTCCAGCTCCGCCCGCACCGCCGCCCGGTCAGGCTTGAAGCGGATCCCGCCCACCGCCAGGTTCAGCCATACCTCCCACGCTTGCTCATTGCCTTCCATGGTTTCCTCCATTTTTTCTTCACAGCGAAGCGAAACGCAGTCTCGCGCAAAGTTCTTTTGCTCCTTTTCTTTTAAGAAAAGGAGAGAGCGTCGGCCCCGCCGGAGAGGACATCCTCTACCCCCTGATGAAACTTCTCCCACTCCGCCTGTTTCTCCGCCAGCAGCTGGCGGCCCTTACGGGTCAGTTTGTAGTATTTGCGCATCCGCCCCGTAGGGGCCTGCTGCTGGTAGGAGGAGAGGTACTTTCCCTTTTCCAGCGTGTGGAGGATGGGGTAGAGGGTGCCCTCCTGCATCTGAAATACTTGGTTGGAGCGGCGGGAGAGCTCCTCGATCATCTGGTAGCCGTACATGTCCCCCGCCTCCAGCAGCTTCAGCACCAGCATGGTGCTGCTGCCCGCCATCAGCCCTTTGTCCAATTTCATCGTCTTTACCCTTTCCCGGGAAATCCCGAAGCAATATACCTGGCTGTTCCAGGTATATTATACCTAGATATTCGAGGTATTGTCAAGAAAAAAACAAGGGCGGCAAAGCCGCCCTTGCAGGGAACTTTAGTTGAACTTGTAGATCTTCCGGGCCATCCGGTAGAGGGCCACCGAGAGCTTTCTGCCCTGATAGGTGGGAATGTTGGTAAAGGCGGGCACCGCCAGATAGCGCATGCGCCGGTAGAGCCGGGAGTCCTGCTGGCGCAGGTGCTCCCAAAGCTGCTTTTTCTTGCCCAGGGCCTCAGGGCTGCCGTCAATGGTGAGGAAGATGGAGGAGATGGCCACCATCATGGCCAGGTAGTTGAACATATACTTGCCCAGCTTCCGGTGCTGGGCGGTGACCTGGTGGAGGTCGTGGGCGTCGATCATATAGTAATTCACCCGCAGCTGCTGGTCCACCCGCTTGACCATCACGCTCTCGTTGACGCTCTGGTCCGCCCGGCCGATGAAGTACCGGTACAGGTCCACATCCATGTAGTACATGTTCTTCACATAGGGGAGGGGCTGATAGACGAAGATGTTGTCCACATAGAAGGTGTGCTTGGGCAGCTCCAGCTTGCAGTCCCGAAGCAGCTGAGTGCGGTAGATGACAGAGTGCATGAGCAGATACTGGGAGGGGCGGAAGCGGCCAATCTTGTCCCAGCCGAAGACCCGGCCAGTGGGAAATACATTGGTGTACCGGATGACCCGCTGGGTGTTGTCCTCCACATGCTCATAGACATAGTTGGCAATCATCATATCCACCAGCTTATTGTCCCGGACAAACTGGCGCAGTTTGTCCAGCACCTGGTGGAGGGCGTCCACATCCACCCAGTCGTCGGAGTCCACTACCTTATAATAAATACCCCGGGCATTCCGGATGCCCTGGTTGACTCCCTCGCCGTGGCCGCCGTTTTCCTGGTGGATGGCCCGGACGATGTCAGGGTACTGCTCCGCGTACCGGTCACAGATGGCGGGGGTATCATCCTTGGTGGAGCCGTCGTCCACCAGAATGATCTCAATGTCGTCGCCCCCCTGGAGCAGGGTATCCACACAGTGCTCCATATAGGCGGCGGAGTTATAACAGGGGACGGCAAAAGTAATCAGTTTATCCATCGTTTTCTCTCCTAATCCATACTGTCCGCCAGCTCCAGGGCCCGGGCGGCGATGGCATCCATGTTGTAGTATTTATATTCCGCCAGACGGCCCAATAAATACAGGTTCCCAAACTTGCCGGCCTCCTGCTGATATTTGGCATAGAGGGCGTTGTTCTCCGGGTTGATAATGGCGTAGTAGGGTGTCTCGTCCGGGGCGCCGGAATAGGCCTTGGAGTACTCCCGGACAATGGTGGTCACCCCGGGGAGGACCTGGCCGGTGAGGTGCTTAAACTCGGTGATACGGGTAAAATCCTCGTCCACAGTGTAGTTCACCGTACCATAGCCCTGAAAGTCATCCCGGGGAAGGGTCTCAAAGTCAAAGTCCAGAGTACGGTAGGGAAGGGGACCGAAGCGAAAGCCGAAAAGCTCATCCGCCTGGCCGGTGTAGATCACGGGACCCGCAAAGGCCTCTCCGTCCACTAGGATCTGTTCCCCGGACAGTTCCAGCCGCTTCAGGGCGTCTGTGTCCAGCTCCACGGTAATGTTGGGGTGGTCCAGCACCTTCTCAAACATGGGCGTATACCCCTCCAGTGGCATACCCTGGTAAGTATCCTGGAAATAACGGTCGTCCCGGGAGAGAAACACCGGCACCCGGGCGGTGGTGTTGGGGTCGATTTCCTCGGGGGTCTGTCCCCACTGCTTCATGGTGTAATGGACAAAGACATGCTCATAGACATAGTCGGCCAGGCTGGCAATCTCCGGGTCCGGGTTCTGGCGCAGCTCCAGGATGGTCACTTTTTTCTCCGCTCCATAAGCGGCAATCAGTTTTTCACCCAGACGACGCCCCTCCTCCGTACCGAAGGCGGTTTCCAGCGAGGTCAGATTAAAGGGGACAGGGTAGCGCAGGCGGCCGCCCTGTCCGTCGGGGATGTCCGCCACCACCCGGTGCTGGTAGTCCCGCCACTGGGTGAATCGGGACAGCCAGTCAAAAACCGTCTTGTTGTTGGTATGAAAAATATGGGGGCCGTACTGATGGATCAGCACCCCGGCCTCATCGGGGCGGTCATAGGCGTTGCCCGCCACATGGCTCCGCCGCTCCAGTACCAGGACCCGTTTTCCCTTTTCTGCCAGAGCCCTGGCGGC
>JAXUUN010000062.1:0-3249 GCA_037231075.1 bacterium
TGGCCGACGACGCCATTGTCGCCGAGGCTGTCAAGGGCATGAAGGGCTAAGCCCCCTCCCCTAATCATCCACAGACAAACAATGGCCCCGGTTCCCATGGAACCGGGGCCATTTTCCGTAAAAAGTCCTCCCGCAAGAAGTTCCGGCGCCCCGGCCATTTGGCCGGGGCGCCGGATCCTGTTATTTGATCACCAGATTGGTGCCCTCCAGGGTCACGCTCTTGCCCAGCAGCTCAAACAGCCGGGCGGGGGCCCAGGTGGTGCCCGGGTCCACGATATAGGGGGCCTTGCCGTAGTTCTGGGGGGCGGTCATCCCCACGGCGTCGGGGAGCCTGGTCACCCCGTAAATGGCGGGGCTGCCGATGTCCAGCCGGACCTGGAAGCTGTCGCTCTCCACCGTCACCAGGGCGGTGTGCCCCTTGGGGGTGTAGGTCACCTGGAAGCCCAGGGCCTGGGCCACGGCGGCCACGGGCACCATGGCCACGCCGCTTTCATACCGGCCCACCATGTTGGGCACCTTCCCGTCCAGCTCCATGGTGAGCTTTGCCCCCTCGGCGGGGGCAGTAGTCTCCCCCGTCTCTGTAGCGGCGGTTCCGGGCAGCAGCATCAGGTGCCGGGCCTGGGCCTGGGCGGGAGAGCTGGTGAGCACCGCCTCGTACCAGGCCACCACCCGGTCCCCGGCCTTCAGCTGTCCGGGGTCAAAGGTCTTGCCGTCCTCATACCGGGACAGGCCTGTCTGAGCGTCCACCGAAATGTACAGCCCTCCCTGGTCGGTGACGATCCCCACCGAGCCGTCCTCCCGCCGCTCCACCCGCTCCACCACATGGTAGTGGGCGGAGGAGGCGTCCTGGGGGATGTCGCGCGCAATGACCAGGGCGGCGGACTGAGGCGGGACGGAGCTGGTGGAGGCGGTACTGTGGAACACATAGATCCCCTCCCCCACCTTCAGGGTGGAGGGGTCGGAGGCGGAGCGGCCGGCGCTGTCGATCCAGGCCACCCGGCCGGACAGGTTCATGATGTAGTCCCCGTAGGCCTCGGACTCCATCACCAGCTGGGTCATGTTCCCCTGGGCGTCTGTCCGGATCTCGGCCACCTTGCCGTAGTAGAGCACACTGTACTTTGGGGCGGGCTTCTTCTCGGTCTGGGCAGTCTCCCGGGCAGGCGTGCCGCTTTCAGAGGCCGTCTCCAGAGCCAGGGCCGGAACAGCCAGGGACAGGGCCAGCGCCCCCGCCAGCACACAGGCGGTCAGTTTGCGTTTCATGGTGGTTCCTCCTAACAGGTCATGAAAATTTGCATCTCCCTTATATCATAATAGACGAAAGAAGAGGGAAAAAGGTTTCCTTTTTTTGAACTTTTTCTTATTCCTCCAGCTCCTCGGGGAGGGGGCGGCGGCGGTGCTCCACCGGCCCCCACTGGGGCAGGGGCAGGCGCTGCATGGCCCCGAAGGTCCGGGCCTTCAGGCCGGGATAGCGGCCCTGGAGCTGGTAGATAAGCTCCTTGATCTCCTGGCGCTTGGTGTTGCCGTTGGCGGGGCAGGGGTTTTCCACCACGGGGAGCTGAAGGCGCTGGGCGGTGTGGCGAATGAGGTTCTCCCCACAGTAGAGCATGGGGCGGATCTGGGTGATGCCCGTCCGGTCCAGATAGGTCACCGGCTGAAAGCAGGAGAGCCGCCCCTCGAAGATGAGGGACATGAAGAAGGTCTCCACCGCGTCGTCATAGTGGTGGCCCAGGGCGATCTTGGTGATCCCCTTCTCCCCCAGGGCCCCGTGGAGGGCCCCCCGGCGCATCTTGGCGCACATGGAACAGGGGTTTTTCTCCTTGCGCAGGTCGAAGATCACATGGTGGATCTCACTATTTATAATGGTATAGGGCACCCCCAGTTCCCGGCAGTAGGCCTCCACCGGGGCAAAGTCCATGCCGGGGCGGCCGTCGGCGTGGCCCATATCCAGGGTGATGGCCTCCACCGTAAAGGGCACGGGGTAAAATTCCCGCAGCTTGGCCAGGGCGGTGAGCAGCATCAGGGAGTCCTTGCCCCCCGACACCCCAACCGCCACCCGGTCTCCGGGGGCTATCATCTCATAATCCTCCACACAGCGGCGCACCAGGGAGAGTATCTTGTTCATGGTCTGGCTCCTTTTTCAAAAGTTAGGGGTAAACCGGGCAAAAGCCGGGGTTTCCGCAATAATCCGGCCCACTTTTTTCTTTCAAAAACAGAAATCGAAAGCGAGCAATCAAGAGATATCGGGAGCATTTTGGAGAAAACGGGAGATAATATAAAAATCAAACAATTTTTCCCGAAAAAACCGTTGACACCCGGTTACCTCCGTACTATAATACAAAACGCTCCGCTTGTACAGAGGCGGGCAAAATGTTTTTATCATTGACCCAATGGTTGAGATATTGAAGTAAAATGGAGGTTTCACCTATGTCCACTTTCATGGCTAACAAGGGGAACATCACGCGCACCTGGTATGTACTGGATGCCGCCGGGAAGCCCCTGGGCAAGACCGCCGCTCTGGCCGCGGATCTGCTGCGCGGCAAGCGCAAGCCCGAGTTCACTCCCAACGCTGACTGCGGCGACTTTGTCATCGTCATCAACGCTGAGCAGGCTGTTCTGACCGGCAAGAAGCTGGATCAGAAGTACTACCGTCACCACTCCGGCTGGGTGGGCGGCCTGAAGGAAGTCAAGTACCGCACCCTGATGCAGACCAAGCCCGAGCTGGCCATGAAGCTGGCTATCCGCGGCATGCTGCCCAAGAACACCATTGCCAAGGACTCCCTGTCTCGCCTGCACATCTACCGCGGCAGCGAGCACAACCACGCCGCCCAGAAGCCCCAGGTCTGGGACGCCGAGTAAGAGGAGGATTTGAATCATGTATAAGAGCAAGAAGCCTTATTTCTATGGGACCGGCCGCCGGAAGTCCTCCGTGGCCCGCGTCCACCTGTTCCAGAACGGTACCGGCGCCATCACCATCAATGGCCGTGACATCGACGAGTACTTCGGTCTGGAGACCCTGAAGCTCATCGTCCGTCAGCCCCTGGTCACCACCGAGCAGCTGGGCAAGGTGGACATCGTTGCCACCGTCACCGGCGGCGGCGTCACCGGCCAGGCCGGCGCCATCCGTCACGGCATCGCCCGCGCCCTGCTCCTGGCCAACGAGGAGTACCGCCCCGCTCTGAAGGCCGCCGGGTTCCTGACCCGCGATCCTCGTATGAAGGAGCGTAAGAAGTACGGTCTGAAGGCCGCCCG
>JAXUUN010000039.1:0-17862 GCA_037231075.1 bacterium
GTGATGACCACCCCGGCGGCGTGGGTGGAGGTGTTCCGGGGCATTCCCTCAATGGCCATGGCGGTGTCGATGAGCTTTTTCACCTGGGGATTTCCGTCATAGGCGTCCTTCAGCTGCTTGGACAGCTTCAGGGCATCCTCCAGGGTGATGTGCAGGGCTCCGGGGCCGCTGGGGATGAGCTTTGCCACCGCGTCCACATCCCCGTAGGGCATCCCCAGCACCCGGCCTACATCCCGGACAGCGCCCCGGGCGGCCATGGTGCCAAAGGTGACGATCTGGGCCACATGGTCGGAGCCATATTTTCGGTTGACATAATCAATAACCTCCTGCCGCCGGCGGATGCAGAAGTCGATGTCGATATCGGGCATGGACACCCGCTCCGGGTTCAGGAAGCGCTCGAAGTACAGGTTATACTTCATGGGGTCCAGGTCGGTGATGTTCAGGCAGTAGGACACCATGGACCCGGCAGCGGAGCCCCTGCCCGGGCCCACGGGGATGCCGTTCCCCTTGGCAAAGGCGATAAAGTCGGAGACGATGAGGAAGTAGTCCACAAAGCCCATCTTCCGAATCATGTCCATCTCGTACTGGAGCTGTTTGCGGTACTCCTCCGGCCCGTCAGGATACCGGCGGGCAAAGCCGTCCAGACAGAGCTTTTTGAAGTAGGCCTCTCCGTCCGTCCAGCCCTCGGGAAGCTGGAAGTGGGGCAGGTGGTATTTGCCGAACTCAAACTCCACATTGCACAGCTGGGCGATCTTCGCCGTATTTTCCAGCGCCTCCGGGTGATTGGGAAAGAGGGCGGCCATCTCCTCCTCGGACTTTACATAAAACTCCCGGGTCTCAAAGCGCATCCGGTTGGGCTCCTCCAGGGTCTTCCCCGTCTGGATGCACATGAGGATGTCCTGCATCTCCGCGTCCTCCCGGCGGAGATAGTGGGCGTCGTTGGTGGCGATAAGGGGGATGCCTGTCTCCTCATGGAGGCGGACAAGGCCGGCGTTCACCCGCTTCTGGGCGGGGATGCCGTGGTCCTGCATTTCCAGGTAGTAGCCGTCCTCCCCAAAGAGTCCCCGCATCTCCAGAGCGACCTCTTTGGCCTTTTCATACTCGTCGGCCAGCAGCAGCCTGGGGATCTCGCCTCCCAGGCAGGCCGAACAGGCGATGAGGCCTCCGCAGTGCTCCCGGAGCAGATCCATGTCGATGCGGGGCTTGATATAAAAGCCCTCCAGATAGGCCTGGGAGACCATGTAGGACAGGTTCCGATACCCCTCCTCATTCCGGCACAAAAGCACCAGGTGCCTTGACTCGGCGTCAAACTCGTGGACCTTCTGGAAGCGGGTGCGGCCCCGGGGGGCCACATAGACCTCGCAGCCAATGATGGGCTTGATGCCCTCGGCCTTACAGGCCCGGTAGAAGTCGATGACCCCGTACATGCAGCCGTGGTCGGTGATGGCCACCGCCTCCTGGCCCAGCTCCTTCACCTGCTTGACCAGCTTCTTGATCCGGCAGGCCCCGTCCAGCAGGGAAAATTCCGTATGCAGATGTAAGTGGACAAAGGACATATGGGGCTCCTCTCTATTGTTAGGGCTGTGGCTGTCCCTGGGCGTTCTCCTCCGCAGGATAGCCCACAAAGCCGGACTGGTCGTTTACACTATAAAGCCCATAAAAGGGCAGTTTTTCCGGAACCTCTCCAGCAAAGGCAGAGGTGGTCCAGGACAGAAACTCTTCGGGCAGATCCTTCGTCTGCGCACCGGGCAGATAGAGCCAGACCTCTTGAGCCTGTTCCAGGCCGTTGGGCCCGGCGGAGACATACTTGATACCGTCCTCATAAGTGATTTCCCCCGGCTCTTTCTCCGTGGAAAGATACTCCAGGCCCATGGTCCAGAAGTGGTCGTCCACCTTTCCAGGCTGGAAAAAGCTGCCGCTGAAGTCACAGTAATAGACGGTGCCATTGGGGTTCTCCTCCCCCATGTCCCCCATATCCATATCCTGATACCGGCCGGTAAAGGTGCCGTCGGGCAGGAGGGTCAGCTGGGTGCTCCAGGCCCCCGCGCCGCTGGAAAAGACAAAGTCCAGCACGCCGGCGTCTGTGAGGGGATTTTCCTCAAGTTCTGAAATTTCAGTATTTTCTGTCTCATTGCTGCTCGAAGCGGGCTGAGAAACCGTACCTTCGGACAAAGCGCCGTTTTCTCCCCTGGCGGTGCATCCCGCCGCCAGCAGAAGGGCCAGGGCCAGGGCGGCAGAGAGTATTTTTCTCATGGTATCCTCCCGGCTTACGCCTCTTCCCTGGCCGCTTCCAGCAGGGTGTCTCCGGTCAGGCGGTACACCGTCCACTCATCCATGGGGACGGCCTTCATCCCTTTGGTATAAAAGTCAATAGAGGGCTGGTTCCAGTCCAGGCAGGACCACTCCAGCCGTCCGCATCCCCGCTCCACAGCGATGTGGGCCAGGTGCTTTAAAAGGGCCTTGCCGTAGCCGTGGCCACGCTCCTCAGGCAGGACGAACAGGTCCTCCAGATAGATGCCGGCCCGACCCAGGAAGGTGGAGAAGTTATGGAAAAACAGGGCAAAGCCCACGGCCTTTCCCTCATGGACGGCGAAAATCACCTCCGCCTTTTTCTTCTCAAACAGCCACTCCCGCAAAAGCTCCGGGGTGGCCACCACCTGATCTGACATGTGCTCGTACTCCGCCAGGCCGCGGATCAGGGATAAAATCAGCTCCTCGTCGCCGGGGACGGCGGAGCGAAAGGTACAGTTTGCCATTGTTTTTCTCTCCTGTCAGTGCTCAGTTGTCTCTTCTCTGCCCAGCTCCACCAGTTTTCTCAAGCGGTGGTTCAAAGCAGATTTTGTAATCGGAGGATCGAAGCGCTCGGCCAGCTGGCTGAGGGTGTCCTCCGGGTGGGCCAGACGCAAAGCGGCAGCCTCCCTCAGCTTGTCCGGCAGGGTGACCATCTCCCCCCGCTCTTCCAGGCGGCGGATGGCCTCCAACTGGGCCATGGCAGCCTCCACCGCCTTGTCCAGGTTGGCCGCGTCGCAGTTCACCCGGCGGTTCACGCTGCCCCGCAGGTCCTTCTCCAGCTTGGCGTTCATCACCTCCATGGCCGCCAGAGGCGCGCCCACGCAGGTGAGAAAGTCCTCAATCCGGTCGCTCTGCTTGAAATAAATGACAGAGTTTCCCTTACGCTGGGCGGCCTTGGGCTCCAGCTCCTGCTCCCGCATCAGCGCCAGCACCTCCCGGCTGACGCTGTGGTGGGAGGTGGCCAGCTCCAGATGGTAGCCCTTTCTGGGATCGGTCACCGAGCCTCCCGCCAAAAAGGCCCCCCGGAGGAAGGCCGCCCGGCAGCAGCTCTCCTCCACCACGGCAAAATTTACATGGAGGGCCAGGGCGCCCCGGTCCACACCATAGGTCTGTAATATCTCCGAAATTTTCTCCGGCTGGGTCACGGCGAAGACCTGTTTTCCCTCCCCATGGGGCAGGCGGTCAAAGGTCAGATGAAAGGCCTTTTTGAACAGCACCGGCAGGCGCTGGGCAAAGGCCTCATTTTCGGTGACCACCCGAATCTCAGACGGACTGAAGGTGTTGCAGTAAAGCAGCACCCCATAGGCCTCCGCCTGAATGCAGCACCTGCGGCTCAGAGAGGTACGGCACAATTCTGTTTTCACATCTCCGGCAAAGGACATGGTCACTCCTCCAAAATATACCGGCGCTCGCCGTGGAAAATACGCACCGCCCGCTGGCGGTATATGTCCAAGATGGCCTCCGCCAGCTTGTCGGGATCGTGGCGGGCAAAGTTGCCCCCCTCCCAGGCCACCGGCCGCTCCACCAGTTCAAAGCCCATGGCGGCGATCCGCTCCCGGTCCACCACCAGGGGGGCGGCATCCTCCAGTCTGTACTTCTCCACCAGGTCCTGGGGCACCTGGGAGGAGTTGGCCAGACACAGATCCACCAGCCCCGGCTCACCGTGGACCATCAGAGCCTCCAGGTGGTCGGCGGCGGTATACCCCTCCGTCTCCCCGTCCTGGGTCATGATGTTGCACACATAGATTTTGGGGGCGTCCGACTGGGCAATGGCGTGGGCCACCCCGTCCACCAGCAGATTGGGAATCACGCTGGTGTAGAGGCTGCCCGGCCCCAGCAGGATGAGGTCGGCCTCCCCAATGGCCTCCAGGGCCGCCGGCGTAGCGGCGGGCCGCTCCGGGATTAGGGACACATGGTGGATACGGCAGTCCTGCTCCTTTTTGCAGGCGTAGATCTTGGACTCCCCCACCACCCGGGCGTTGTTCTCAAACACGGCCTCCAGCTGCACATCGGCGCTGGTCACCGGAATCACCCGGCCGGTAATGGCCAGAACATGGCTCATCTGGGTGACCGCCTCCTCAAAGGAGCCGGTAATGCCGTTCAGCGCGGCCAGGATCAGGTTTCCAAAGGATTGCCCTGCCAGGCTCCCCTCGGTAAAACGGTAGGTCAGCAGCTTCTCCATCACCGGCTCGGTGTTGGCCAAGGCCTCCATGCAGTGGCGGATATCTCCCGGCGGAGGCATCCCCAGGTCCTGGCGAAGCATACCCGACCCGCCCCCGTCGTCAGCCACGGTGACAATGGCGGTCAGGTTTTTCGTATACTTCTTCAAGCCGCGCAGCATGGTAGACAGGCCTGTTCCGCCGCCTACGGCGACGATCCTGGGCCCCCGTTCCCACTGCTGAAGACTGGGTAATGTATTCATGGAAATTCCTTTCTCCATTTCGTCCCGGACGGTCAGATGCGGCCAAGATCCCGGTGGCTCTCGGAAATGGACCAGCCCTCGGCCCGGATCTTGTCAGACAGGGCGTGGGCCACCGCCACCGAGCGGTGGTGGCCTCCGGTACAGCCCACCCCAATGACCAGGGCGGTCTTGCCCTCCTCCTCGTACCGGGGCAGCAGCCAGCCCAGCAGGTTCCACAGCCGGTTCAGGAATTCCTCCGCCTGACCGCCGTTGAACACATAGTCCCGCACCCCCTGGTCAAGGCCTGTGAGGGGCCGAAGGTCCGCCACATAGTAGGGGTTTGGCAGAAAGCGCACATCAAAGACCAGATCGGCCTCCATGGGAATGCCGTGCTTGAAGCCGAAGGACAGTACCCTTACATCCATCCGCCCTTCAGCGGAGCCCTCCCGGTCAAACAGCCGGCGCAGTTCCCCCTTCAGCTTGGCGGTGGACAGGTTGCTGGTGTCGATGATGTACTCCGCCCGCTCCCGGAGGGGAGCGAGCATCTTCCGCTCCAGCTCGATGGCCTGCTCCAGGCTGTCGCACTGCTCCTCCAGGGGGTGGCTGCGGCGGGTCTCCTTATACCGCTTGATGATTACAGCGTCGGTGGCCTCCATAAACAGGATCCGGTAGGAGCACTTCATCCGCTTCAGATCGTCCAGCGCCTGAAAGAGGCTGTCAAAGTTGGTGCCGCCCCGGATGTCGGTGACCAGCACCACCCGGTCATACTCCCCCGCGCCGGCCATGCCCAGCTCGGCAAATTTGGGAATCAGCGGGGCGGGCAGATTGTCCACACAGAAAAAATTCATGTCCTCCATAAAGGAGGCGGCTTTACTTTTTCCCGCCCCGGAAAGGCCGGAAATGATCACAAACTCCATTGTACAACACCTCTTGTAAAAGCTTTTACCGCAAAAGCTTTACTTCCATCTCCAGTTCCACGCCGGTTTTCTCTCTCACGATGTCCTTCACCCTGGACACCAGTTCCAGCACATCATCGCAGGTGGCCCCTCCCCGGTTGACCACAAAGCCCGCATGCTTTTCCGACACCTGAGCGCCCCCCACGGTAAAGCCCTTCAGACCGCACTGGTCAATGAGGGCGGCGGCAAAGTGTCCGGGGGGCCGTTTGAACATGGACCCGGCGCTGGGATACTCCAGAGGCTGTTTGGCCTGACGCTGGGCTGACAGCTCCTCCATGCGCTCCCGAATGGCAGCTGCCTCACCCGGCTTCAGCTCCAGCCGGGCAGAGAGGATCATCCGCCGCCCGTCGGAAAAGGCGCTGTGGCGGTAGCCGAAGTCAAAGTCGGTGATTTCCTCCGGCTTTCCGGCCTCATCCAGACAGGTGACCGACCGGACTACATCCTTCAGCTCGCCCCCGTAGGCCCCGGCGTTCATGGTGACCCCGCCTCCCAGGCTGCCTGGGATGCCGTGGGCAAATTCCAGGCCGGTGAGTCCCTCCCGCTGGGCAAAGTGGGCCAGGCGGGCCAGGGTGATCCCGCCCCCCGCGTTGAGGACATTGCCCTCCCGACGCACCCAGTCAAGACCGGAAGTTTTGATGATAAACCGCTCCGCGCCCTGGTCGGGCACCAGCAAATTGGAGCCGTTTCCCAGAAAAAAGGGGACGATCCCCAGCTCATGGGCCGCGGCCACCGCCTGCCGAGCCTCCCGCTCCTCTTTGGGCAGGGCCATCAGGGCTACGGGGCCTCCAATGCGGAAGGTGGTATGCCGGGACATGGGCTCTCCCACCCGCAGTTCCAGTTGGGGACAGCGCCGGGACAGGCGCTCTCTCAGTACAGCAAAATGATTCATAGTTCCTCCAGCAGTCAGAGAAAATCGATACGGAGTCATTATAGCAAAAAATTCTGTAAAATAGAATAGCCCAGAAGAAAAACAGGACCCGGACTTTCGCCCGGGTCCCGCAGCGTACAAAGGTTCTCCCGCCGGCCCGCAAGGTATGCCCTGTGGGCCGCGTCTTCTCATCCAGGAAGCACGGGCCTCCTGATGACCTTTTTCACATCATATTGCACAGCAGTGCCGCGCCCACCACGCCGGCGTCGTTGCCCAGAGATGCCTTCTCCAGGCGGGTGGGACGGCTCTTGTCATAGGCGCCCTGCTTTACCAGCTCGCACAAGGGCTCCAGCAACAGGTCGTCCTCGGCGTTGCTGATTCCGCCGCCCAGACAGATGATCTCAGGCTGCAGCACATTGATGAGGTTGATAATGCCGATGGACAGCCCCTGGAGGTACACCGACAGTACCCGCTTGGCCGCCGGGTCTCCCAGCCGGGCGCCCTGGAAGGCGGTGCGGCCCTGGACCTTGAACCGGTCCCCTTCACACAGCTCCCACATGACGCTGTCCTTCTCCTTCTCCATCTCCGCCTGAGTCAGGCGGATCAGGGCGGTGGCGGAGCCATACTGCTCCCAGCAGCCCCGGTTGCCACAGCCGCAGAGGATCCCGTTGGGCTTGATGATCATGTGGCCCACCTCCATGCCGGAGTTGGCAAAGCCGGTAAAGAGCTTGCCGTTGGCCACAAGTCCGCCGCCGATTCCCGTACCCAGGGTCACCACCACAGCGGGGTCACAGCCCTTGGCAGCGCCCGCCCAGTACTCGCCCACCGCGGCACAGTTGGCGTCGTTGGCCAGGAATACCGGCACATTCCACACCTTCTGGAAGAGTTCGCGGAAGGGCGTGTCGGAGAAGGCCATGTTGGGAGTCTGGACCACCACGCCGGTCTCATTGTCCACCAGGCCGGGCAGGCCCACGCCTACCGCCTCGATCTCCTCATAGGGCACGGCCCCCATCTCACACACCTTCTGGGCCAGCCGGGCCAGCTCATGGCACAGCTCCTCTGCTGTCATGGACTTGTCCACAGGGTGGCTCACCTTGTCCAGAATGTGGCCCTTCTCATTTACCAGGCCGGCCACCAGGTTGGTGCCGCCCACATCAATACCAATATAGTACATCTCATTTTCCCCCTTCTTCAATTGTCTGAAAATGCCGGTCCATTCGATGGGACAGCTCCAGCGCCGCGTTATGTCCCATCTTCCGATTGCGGTTATTCATGGCCGCCACTTCCACAATGCTGGCCAGGTTCCGTCCGGGCTTGACGGGAATGGTGACGGCAGGCACCTTTGCTCCCATAATTTCCGTAAAGGTGGATTCCAGACCAAAACGGTCGTATACCGCATTGTCGTCCCAGGGCTCCAGATTGACCACAAGGTCGATCTGCTGGCTCATCTTGATGGCTCCCATTCCCATCAGGCGGCTCACATCCACCACGCCGATCCCCCGCAGCTCCATATAGCCCTGGATGAGCTCGGGAGCGCTGGCCTCAAGTACTTTGTGGTTGGTCATCTTGATGACCACCGCATCGTCGGCAATGAGACGGTGTCCGCGTTTCAAAAGCTCGATGGCGACCTCGCTCTTGCCCACGCCGGACTCCCCCTGAAAGAGCACACCCTCGCCGTAAATCTCCATCATCACCCCGGAGCGGGTGATCTGAGGAGCCAGATGGTTATAGAGGCTGCTGATGAGAGCGCTCATGAACTCGGAGGTCTGCACAGGGGTCCGCAGGATGGTCCGGTCATGTTTATCCGCCATCTCCATACACTCCCGGGTGGGGTCCAGGCCCCGGGTGAGGATCAGGGCGGGAACCGGGTAGGACAGCAGACGGTCAAAACTCTCCCGGCGCCGCTGAGGCGTCATCCCATTTACATAAGTGCTCTCAGTCAGACCGATGACCAGCAGGCGCTCGGTATCAAAATGCTCAAAAAAGCCGGTGAGCGGAAGGCCCGGCCGGTTTACATCCAGGGTGCGCAGAGGCACATTTTCATAATCGGGCCCCTTGCGCAGAACTTCCAGATCAAATTCCTGAATGATCTCCCCCAGTCTGACGCTGCTGACAGTTTCCGTCATGGCTCAATACCCCTCTCTGACCGGGCGTATATTCTCCCTTCCTGTTGTGCCCGTTTTCGTGTTTATTAGTATAGCCCAAAATCTCCGTTTAGGCAAGAAAAAGCGAATGGGAAAGGCCGTTGATTTTCCCGGGATTTTTTTAAAAAAGTTCTTGCATTCCGTCGGACTTTCTGGTATCATATCATTCGAAGCTTTTTTGGAAAGCGATTCTCATAGCGAGGAGGTAAGCAACATGGCCAAATGCGAATTCTGCGACAAGGGCGTCACCTTCGGCATTCAGGTGTCCCACTCTCATCGCCGCTCCAACCGCACCTGGAAGCCTAACGTGAAGCGCGTGAAGGCGATCGTGAAGGGCACTCCCACTCACGTGTACGTCTGCACCAGATGCCTCCGTTCCGGTAAGGTCACCCGCGCTGTGTGATTTGGAATCAGGCTAGCTCAAAAACCTCTGTGCAAAGGGCACAGAGGTTTTTTCCATTTTTACTCCATCACACAAAATGGACCGCTCATTGCGAGCGGTCCATTTCGTTTTACTTAAACTGATTGCTCTCCCGGTCGTAGGCAAAGCCCAGGGCAGCCAGTTTGGCGCACAGGTCTTCTCGACACACATCCTCCCGGGCGCACAGCTCCTCCAGGCAGGAGCAGCCATCCCGCAGGCGGGTGTTGACCACGCTGAGCAAAATCACAGGGTCCTGAGGCAGCATAGTCCCTCCATCAGCCCGGAGGCCAGGTCATATCCCGGCCGGACAGGACATGGAAGTGGAGATGGGGGACGGACTGGCCGGCCTGCTCGCCGATGTTGGAGACCACCCGGTAGCTCTCCAGGCCCAGCTCCTTGGTCACCTTGGAGATGACGGCAAAAATGTGGGCCACCACGGTGGAGTTTTCCGGGGTGATCTCAGCCACAGAGGCGATGTGGGCCTTGGGGATCACAAGGAAGTGGGCGGGTGCCTGGGGGGCGATGTCGTAAAAGGCATAGACCGTCTCGTCCTCATAGACCTTGCTGGACGGGATCTGGCCGTTTGCGATCTTACAAAACAGACAGTCGGACATGGATAAACCTCCTTTGTTGCTTGGTAAGACCATTGTACCCCAATTTGCCGGGATTGCAAGATTTTTTTAGCCCGCCACAGGCTGGAGGTCATCCAGGGAGAAGGTCTGGCCCATGATCGTGACTGTGCCGCCCTGGAATTGAGCAGGGTCATAAATCTCGTCAAAATTCAACAACATTTGTCCTGCATAGGGAGAACTGCCGCTATACGGCATACTGCCCTCTATTGCCTTACCGTATTGATCGCGCAAAACTACACTGTAACCCCATGCGTCCCCATTGTTTTCTTGTTCTTCCCAAGCATCAATCGCATCCGACAGCTTTCCATCTTCGTTCACCAAACGGACCGACAGCCCCACGGGAGAGAGATAGATTTCTTCCACCTGAACCGTCTCCCCCTTCAGTTCAATGGTCTGTTCCGGCTCAACGGTCCAACCGAAGTCTTTTCCGGACAGCGGGATCTCAAAAGTCCATTCTCCCGGTACCACCACAGGAGCCGTTGACCACTCACCGCCCTGGGTACATCCCTTCAAATTTCCCAAAGTCAGTTCAAAACAATCGATCTCCTGAGCCCAGGTCAGTTTGTTGGCTATATTTAAATCCCGATTTCCGACTTCATAATGGTAGACCTGCAAAAAAGACATGATGTTGTCCTCTGGGGCCTCATCGTTCCATATCTCGTCCCCTCCATAGATCGTAATTCTTCCATAGCCACCATCGGGCTCGCTTCCATCCGTTCCTCTTGGACGAATGTCCCAATCTTCAAATCTGTAATTATCCATATTTAGCACCGTTCCATCCGGTACAGCTATCTCACCAACGATTACCACGCTTCGACGGTCGGAATAGACCTGAGAAATATGAACCTCTGCCCCATTTTCTGCTGTGGAAGACAAATCAACCGCCATAAAACCGGGTGCCAATAGTTGGGCATCTTTCTCTGTCCCGCCAAAATACTCTAAAATCCTCTGATCCAACCCCGTGGCTACGGTAAACGCGCAGGCCATCAGCAGCAGGGCTGCGGCCACCAATACGGCGGTCATCTTCTTGATCCGACTCACAGGTTTAACCCCCTTCTGTTCCCGGAGGAGGCGGTCCAGCATAGCCTGCTCCTGCTCCGGTGTGGGCTTCACCTGGTCCAGGACTCGATTAAACTTACATTTGTCCATACTCTTCCACCTCCAAAATTTCCTTCAGCTTCCATCTGGCCTGGACAAGCCAGGTGCGGACGGTAGAGGGGTTCTTCCCCAGTATCTCTGCTGTCTCCAGGGAAGTATACCCCTGATAATAGTGGAGATAGAGTACCATCCGGTACTTCTCCGGCAGGGAGAGGATATAGTCCCAAAGCTCCCCGTCCTCCGGCTGCTCCCAGGTCAGATGTTCCAACGCTTCTTCACTTGCCCGTTTTTTCCTCCACCAGTGCTTCAACTGATTTTTACACTCGTTTCGGGCGGTGACGATGAGCCAGGCCTTTTCATGCTCCGGATCACGAAAGGGCCTGTCATACTCCATCACCTTGCGAAAGACAGTCTGGGTGGCGTCTTCCGCGTCAGGTACATTCTTCATCAGCATCAGGCAGATCTGATAGACCATGCCCACATGCCGCCGGTAGATGGCGGCCACTTCCTCTCCGGTGCGAATAGGTTCCATCCGGGACACCTCCTTTCTTGTCTCTCTGCCTTATACACAATCGGGAAACACAGAGTGTTGACCCGGATCAAATAATTCGGCGCAACATTTATAGTTATAACATTTTTCCCTTCTCTCAGCACTTGTCCTCAACAAATTTCCTTTTACCTTCGCGTTTCTGGCAGGAACCGCTTTCCGCGACAGGAGAGAAAGAACATTGTTTGGAGGACACCGATGAACCAGCACAAGAATAGAAAAGGGACGGCCCCCGGGCCGTCCCTCAATTTGTCTTTATGGTGTGTTTTCTATGGGCATCAGCCCCTCAGGGAGAAGGTCTGGCCCAGAATGGTAACTGCGGTCACATCCTCCGGCGGGATGATCTGATCGGTCTGGAAGACACTTTGTATCTCTCCGCTTTCACCGTCCTGGGTTTGGGACACCACCCGCCGCACTGTCACCACATCCCCATTTTTCAGGTGCAGATCTGCTTCTTCCTCCATGCTGGTCATCTCCGACTCCCCCCATACCTGCGGGGCATTCCCCTCACTGTTCAGCGAGAAGGCCAGGCTGATGGGAGACAGGTACAGCTCCCCCAGCGTCCATTCTTCCCCGTCCACCTGGATGGGCCGACTGATCTCCCAGGTCCTGCCGCTGTCCTGTTCCGGCAAGACCACGGTGCAGCTGTGTTCCTCGTCCAAAAAGTCCACGCTTATTTTCCTGCCTCCGCTCTCCAGCAGATACTGGGGACGCAAGGTTACACTCTGTCCCAGCAGCGTCTCGGCCCCCATCTCCCGCACCCCCTTGGTGTGCAGAAAGGTGAGCCGGTTATCTCCCGGGTCCTCATCCTCCAGAATGACCGGGCCGTAACCCCAGCCGCTGCTGGCTGCTTGATTTTGTGCCGAAGGCGGCAGCTCCATGCCCAGTTCAAAGTAGTAGGCCTCTCCGTCCAACACGGTCCCTTCCGGGGCAATCACCTCGGTCAACACAGCCATGGAATACCTGTCTGCCAGCACCTGCTCAATGTGGATGGTCCAGCCGTTGGCATAGCGGAGACTCTGCCCCACCCCCACTACGCCGCCGGACACCGCCTGCGCCTCTTCCTCGGTCCCTCTGAAATACGCCAGAAACCGCTGGTCCAGGCCTGTGGCCACCGTAAAGGCACAGGCCAACAGCAACAGGGCGGCGGCCGCTATCACGGCGGTCACTTTCTTCATATGGTACACAGCTTTTCCCTCTTTCTGCTCTGTCAGGAGGCGGTCCAGCATGGCCTGTTCCTGCTCATGGGTGGGCGCAAATTCATCAAAGGCACGGTTTAAATCATGGAATGTCATATCCTTCCGCCTCCATTCTCAATTTCAGCTTCTGCCGTGCCCGAACCAGCCGACTGCGGACTGTGGATGGGTTCGTCCCCAAAAGCTCCGCCACTTCCTGGGCATTGTACCCATGGTAATAGTGGAGATACAGCACCATACGGTCCTTTTCCGGCAACCCCCAGATCAGCTCCTTCAGCCCGTCATCCTGGGGCTGCTCACAGCTCATGTGCTGTATCGCTTCTTCGCTTTCCCGCTTTCTGCGCCACCAGTGCTTCAGCTGATCCCTGCACTCATTTCGGGCGGTGACGATCAGCCAGGCCTTTTCATGCTCCGGATCACGAAAGGGCCTGTCCTGCTCCATCACCTTGCGAAAGACATTCTGGGTGGCGTCCTCCGCGTCTGGCACATTCTTCATCAGCATCAGACAGATCTGGTAGACCATAGACACATGGCGGCGGTAGAGGGCGGCCATTTCCTCCCCCCTGTGTGCGCTGTTCATTCCGGACACCTCCTCTTGTCTTTCTGTTTTTTACACGATTGAGCCGAAAGAAAAGTTGCAAAACATAAGAAAAATTTAAGGGACGGCCAAGGGCCGTCCCTTAAATCAAATCAGATACCAGTTCTTATTTCAGTTTCTCAGCCACAAAGTTGTCAATGCTGGCCAGAGCGTCGTCCTCGTCGGAGCAAACTCCACATCTCTCGTTTCCGTCTGCGGCGAAAACTCGACCGTTCCGTTGCTCCTCCTCTCCCCACCGGACCCACTTCGTTGGGCTCCGGCGGGGGCCCCGGAAAGCTGGCCGCCGCCATATGGATGAAACCTGAATATTTTTTACACGCCCAGTTTCTCAGCCACAAAGTTGTCAATGCTGGCCAGAGCGTCGTCCAGCTTCAGCACATCGGTGCCGCCGCCCATGGCGCTGTCCGGCTTGCCGCCGCCCTTGCCTCCGCAGATGGCGGTGACATTCTTGATGATCTCTCCGGCCTTGATGCCCTTGGCAACGGCCTCCTTGCCGCAGACAGCCAGGAAGGTGATCTTCTCCCCGTTGACGGTGGCCAGCACGCCCACCACATCGGGGGCCTTGTCCCGGAGCACATCCCCCATCTGGCGCAGCTTGGCGCCGTCGGCATCGGGGATGGTGGCGGTGAGCACCTTCAGGTCTCCCACCTGACGGGCGCCGATGAGGAAGCGGTCGGCCTCACCGGCGGACTCCTTGGCCTTGAACTTCTCCACCAGCTGGTGCAGAGCCTTCATCTCGGCCATGGCCTGCTCGGCCTTCTCCCGCAGCTCGCCGGGCTTGGCCTTCAAAGCGGCGGCAGCCTGGAAGAGCAGCTCCTGGTTCCGGTTCATAATCTCCAGGGAGGCCCGGCCGGTGGTGGCCTCAATACGGCGCACGCCGGAAGCCACGGAGAACTCGCTGGAGATGTGGAACACGCCCACCTTGGCGGTGTTGTCCAGGTGGGTGCCGCCGCAGAACTCCACGGAGTAGCCGTTGCCCATGTCCACTACCCGGACGGTGTCGCCGTACTTCTCGCCGAACAGGGCAATGGCGCCCTTCTTCTTGGCTTCCTCAATGGGCAGCACATCGGTGTGGATATCATAGCCCTCCAGAATGGCCTCGTTGACCATGGCGGACACCTTTGCCAGCTCCTCGGCTGTCATGGCGGAGAAGTGGGTGAAGTCAAAGCGCAGCCGGTCCTCCTCCACCAGGGAGCCGGCCTGATGGACATGGTCGCCCAGCACAGCGCGAAGGGCCTTGTCCAGCAGGTGGGTGGCAGAGTGGGCGCGCATAACGGCCTTGCGGCGCTTCACATCAATGGAGGCGGATACGGTGTCCCCCACCTTCAGCACGCCCTCGGCCACCTTGCCGTAGTGCATATACTTGCCGCCCTTGTTCTTCTGAACATCGGTGACCTGGAAGGAAACGCCGTCAGCGGTGATGGTACCGTGGTCAGCCACCTGGCCGCCCATCTCGGCATAGAAGGGGGTCTTGTCCAGCACCACGATGCCCTCCACACCAGGCATGAGCTCCTCGGCCTGCTCGTTCTCCACCACCAGAGCCACCACCTTGGCGTCGTCGATGGAGGTGTGGTCATAGCCCACAAACTGAGTCTCAGGCACATCCTTGCCAAACTCCACGCCGGCCCAGCCCAGGTCGCCCAGGGCCTCCCGGGCCTTCCGGGCCCGCTGGCGCTGCTCGTCCATCTGCTTGTGGAACTCGTCCTCGTCCAGTTTCATGCCCTGCTCTTCCACCATCTCCAGGGTCAGGTCGATGGGGAAGCCGTAGGTGTCATACAGCTTGAAGGCGTCGGAGCCGGAGAAGGTCTTCTCCCCCTTGGCCTTGTGCTCGGCGAGCATGTCGTTAAAAATGCGCAGGCCGCCGTCGATGGTCTTGGCAAAGTTCTCCTCCTCCACCCGGATGACCTTGGTGATATAATCCTGGCGCTCCCGCAGCTCGGGGTAGTGGCCCTCGTTCTCGTGGATGACGGTGTCACAGACCTTGTACAGGAAGGGCTCGTTCACACCCAGGAGCTTTCCGTGGCGGGCGGCCCGGCGGAGCAGTCGGCGCAGCACATAGCCCCGGCCCTCGTTGGAGGGGAGCACGCCGTCGCAGATCATGAAGGTGGCCGAGCGGATGTGGTCGGTGATAACCCGCAGGGACACATCGGTGTCGTGGCTCTGGCCGTAGGAGGCGCCGGTGAGCTCGGTGACCTTGTGGGTGATGTTCATGACGGTGTCCACATCAAACAGGGAGGGCACCCCCTGGCACACACAGGCCAGACGCTCCAAGCCCATGCCGGTGTCGATGTTCTTCTGCTTCAGCTCGGTGTAGTGGCCCTCGCCGTCGTTGTCGAACTGGGAGAATACCACATTCCAGACCTCGATATACCGGTCGCAGTCGCAGCCCACGGTGCAGGTGGGCTTGCCGCAGCCCCACTGCTCGCCGCGGTCGTAGTAGATCTCAGAGCAGGGGCCGCAGGGGCCGGAGCCGTGCTCCCAGAAGTTGTCCTCCTTGCCGAACTTGAAGATCCGGTCGGCGGGGATGCCGATCTCCTCGTGCCAGATCCGGAAGGCCTCGTCGTCGGCGGGGGTGGTCTCATTGCCGGCAAAGACGGAGGGGTAGAGGCGCTCGGGGTCCAGGCCCACCCACTCAGGGCTGGTCAGAAACTCCCAGGCCCAGTGGATGGCCTCCTTCTTGAAGTAATCGCCGAAGGAGAAGTTGCCCAGCATCTCAAAGTAGGTGCCGTGGCGGGCGGTCTTGCCGATGTTCTCAATGTCGCCGGTACGGATGCACTTCTGGCAGGTGGTCACCCGATGGCGGGGGGGCTCCTGCTCGCCGGTGAAGTAGGGCTTCATGGGGGCCATACCGGAGTTGATGAGCAGCAGGCTGGCGTCATTCTGGGGGATCAGGGAAAAGCTGGGCAGGCGCAGGTGTCCCTTTGTCTCAAAGAAGGACAGGAACATCTCGCGCAGCTCATTCAAGCCGAAAGGTTTGGGATCGTACATGGGAATTACCTCCAACAATTCAATTATTTTTTATTTCATTTATTTTATCGGATTTAAACCGGAGCTGTCTCAATTTTGTCCAATCTCCAGTCCAATGAGAGCCATATCCGGGTCAAAGGCCACACGGAAACGCACATTTTCCTCGGTGTACTCACAATAGATCACCGCAATGCCGTGGGGCTCTCCCTCGGTGCTGCCGGTGGCCAGAGTATCCTTTACCTTTTCAAAGGTGCCGGCATCCTTTGTCTCGGTCTCCATCAGGTTTTTCACATTATCTACCGTCAGACTGTCCTGAATATCGCTGCGGAACCGGTCATATACCTGCTGGTACTCCCCTCCTATTAAGAGGTCCACGACCTCCTGCCCGGAGGAGAGGAGGGTCTCCTCATCCATGCCATCAGGGAGAGGTTTTCCCTTACAGCCGGCCAGACACAGCAGGCAAAGCACGGCTGCCAGGGACAGGGCAATCAACTTTTTTCTCATTGCGGTTCCTCCACCATGATCTCGGCCCTGGACCACAAAGCGGCCCGGCCGGCCAAAAACACCCGGTCTCCCTCCATTCTGCAGTAGAGGGTGCCTCCTCTGGGGGAGGCCTGTCGGGCAACCAGTTCATTTTTCCCCAGGCGCTCAGCCCAGTAGGGTATCACATGGCAGTGCCCCGAACCGCATACCGGATCCTCCGGCAGCCCCATCTTGGGCGCGAAGGTGCGGGAGACACAGTCAAACCCCGTCCCCGTGCCCGGAGCGGTGACCTGCAGCAGCGCCCCCTTCAGGGCCTTTACCTTGTCCAGGTCGGGCTTCAGGTTTTCGACCTCCTCAGGCTGCCGGAAGACGCACACCAGGTCCCTGGCCCGCCATACCTCCTTGGGTTCCGCTCCCAGGGCGTCGATGATCTGATCGGTGACCTCCAGGGGCTTCAGGCGGTAGGCCGGAAAGTCCATCTCCAGCAGTTCCCCCCGCCTGGTGACCGCCAGGGGGCCGCTCTTGGTCCGGAAGGTGACACGGTCCCCCTCCAGCCCCAGGCAGGCAAAGACCACATAGGCGGCGGCCAGGGTGGCGTGACCGCACAGGTCCACCTCCCCGCTGGGCGCAAACCACCGCAGTCCCCATTCCTCCCCCTCACATGTCAGAAAGGCGGTCTCCGGCAGGCAGTTTTCCCCGGCGATGCGGAGCATCAATTCATCTGACGGCCATTTCTCCACGGGACACACAGCCGCCGGATTCCCCTGGAACACCCGGTCGGCAAAGGCGTCCACCACATACTGAACCATAGCCTCTCCCCTTTCCGCAAAAAAACCGCCCCTGACAGTGTCAGGGGCGGAAAATCCACGGTACCACCCTGATCTGCCCCAAAAGGGCATCTCAGTCATCCGGTCACGGGGATGGGCCGTCCCGGTCATCCCGGGCCGCTCCGGAGTGGCTGGCGCAGCTGCTCCGACCGGGGGCTTTCACTCTCCCCCCTCGCTTTGGGTCCGCATTCCACGCTTGGTTCCGTCATCGCATTTTACCGAGATATTTTATCACATTCTATCCGCTTGTCAACTGTTTTCCGGAATTTATTTCATATCACCCCGCCGAAGATCTCAATTTTGCTCTTGCCAAGGGGTAACATATCGTGTATAATACACTTCGCACCTGCCGGTGTGATGGAATTGGTAGACGTAGTGGACTCAAAATCTACTTCGCCGTTTCATACCACCTTGGTGTAAACCCTTGATTTT
>JAXUUN010000063.1:0-3075 GCA_037231075.1 bacterium
CTCCTTTGCCGACGGGGGCAAAGGAGGTCGCCCCCGAGGGGGCGAAACCCCTTTTGCTGTTGGCAAAGTTACTCGCCGCCGGAGCGGCGAAACCTCCAAAATAGGAATATAAAAAGCGAGACGGGTCGCCCCGCCTCGCTTTTCCTTAATACTTGCCGGTCATGTCCTTCCCCAGGTCCTTGGCCGCGTCGCCCACATCCCGGGCGGCGTCGCCCACCCCGCGGCCCAGATCCTTGGCCGCGTTTTCGGTGTTCCGCATCAGATCCCGGGCCCCCTGGGTCAGATCCCGGGTGACGCTGTTGCCGTCACCGCCGTAGACCTTGCCGTTGGAGCCGGCGGAGTATCTGGCGTCGTCCAGATAGTCCCAGGCCTTGCCGGACTGGTCGTACTGACGGGACACCTGTCCGGTGTAGGTGCCGTTGGTGGAGGAGCGGCGGTCAGCCATGGTGCTGTTCTTGCTGTCGCAGGCTGTGAGCGCTCCCGTCAGGACCAGGGTCAGAGCCAGGGCAATGGCAATGTGTTTCATCCCATATCCTCCCCGCGAATTTGTTGATGTGGAGGTTCCATCCGAGCACTAGTATGCCCGCTTTGCCCGGCCTCTCACCCGGAAATGGCCGGATAAACTGGCTTTTTCTGCGTTTTTTCGGGAAAAACCCGGGCGGGCGTCCTGATTTTGGAAAAAAATTGGCACTGCCTCTTGCAATTGCCCGGGCGGTATGGTATAGTATACCCAGAATGATGGTAGTATTGGTAAGAGTGGGGTCGAGGCTCCGCTCTTTTTGATTGAAAAAAATCAAAAAGCTCCGGGTTTTGAAGGAGGTTGTTCCATGGCAAAGGTGACCGAGCTGGTCCGTGAGCTGGCCCTTCCCATTGTGGAGAAGGCTGGGTGCTCTTTGTGGGATGTGGAGTATGTAAAAGAGGCGGGGGAGTGGTTCCTCCGGGTGTACATCGACAAGGAGGGCGGGGTGTCCATCGACGACTGCGAGGCCGTCTCCCGGCCCCTGTCCGACCTGCTGGACGAAAAGGATCCCATCGAGGGCAGCTACACCTTTGAGGTGTCCTCCGCCGGGGCTGACCGGGCCCTGAAAAAGCCCGAGCACTTTGCCCGGTACCTGGGCGAGCAGGTGGAGGTGCGACTCTACCGCCCCCGGGAGGGCCGGAAGGAGTATGTGGGGGCGCTGAAGTCCTATGAGGACGGGGCGGTGACCCTGGAGACCGGCGCCGGAGAGCTGACCTTTGAAAAGGCGGAGGTCGCCCAGGCGCGGCTGCATGTGGTGTTTTAACCCCTTCCCGGAGTTCTGGAAGAAGGATTACGATAGGTGTTCAACCGTTTAGGAGGATATGAGCGTGGCTAAGAGAGTGACAAAGAAAAAGGTCAACAGCACCGAGATGGACGGCAAGGAATTTTTTGAGGCCATCCACCAGATCGAGCAGGAAAAGGGCATCAAGCCCGGATATATGATGGAGAAGGTGACCCAGGCCCTCCTGTCCGCCTACCGCCGGGACCACGAGGGCGTGGGCGAAAACCTGGTCATGGAGGCTGACGAGGAGAAGGGCACCGTCCGGCTGTTTCTGAAGAAGGAGATCGTGGAGGTGGTGGACAATCCCGCCACCGAGATCAGCCTGGACGACGCCCGCACCGTGCTGCCCCAGGCCCAGCTGGGTGACACCGTGCGCATGGAGGTCAAGGCCAAGAGCTTCGGCCGCATCGCCGCCCAGACCGCCCGCCAGGTCATCATCCAGGGCATCCGTGAGGCCGAGCAGGGGATGGTCTATGACGAGTTTTCCGGCAAGGAGCACGAGCTGCTCACCGGCGTCGTCACCCGCATCGACCCCCGGAACGGGGCGGTGGCTCTGCGCATCCACTCCGGGTCCGAGTTCACCGACGCCTACCTGGGCGTCAACGAGCAGATCAAGGGCGAGCACTATGTGGAGGGCCAGCGTCTGAAGGTCTATGTGGTGGAAGTGCGCAAGGCCACCAAGGGCCCCCAGGTGCTCATCTCCCGGTCCCACCCCGGTCTGGTGAAGCGGCTGTTTGAGCTGGAGGTGCCCGAGATCTTCGACGGCACCGTGGAAATCAAGTCCGTGGCCCGGGAGGCCGGCTCCCGCACCAAGCTGGCGGTGTGGTCCGCCGACCCCAATGTGGACGCCCTGGGCGCCTGCATCGGACCCCGGCACCAGCGCATCGACAATGTGCTCTCCGAGCTGAAAAACGAGAAGGTGGACCTCATCCAGTACTCTGAGGACCCTGTGAAGTATATCGCCGCCGCCCTGTCTCCCGCTGATGTTTTGAGTGTGGAGGAGCTGCCCGACGGCAAGAGCTGCCGGGTGGTGGTGCCCGACGACCAGCTGTCCCTGGCCATCGGCAAGGAGGGCCAGAACGCCCGCCTGGCCGCCAAGCTCACCGGCTATAAGATCGACATTAAGCCCGCCTCCGCCCCTCTGGAGCCCATTGAGGCCGCCCAGGAGGAGCCGGCTGTGGAGGAGCCTGCCTCTGAGGACGAGGCTCCTGTGGAGGAGTAAGAGAGGTTTCGCCCGCGGGGGGGGATGGGGAGGTTTCGACCCGCGGGGCGAACTTCTTTGATCATGGGGATCAAGAGGTTTCGCCGCTGCGGCGGCGAGTGACTTTGCCAACAGCGGCAAAGTCACCAAAGCGCCGTTTGGAAACCAAGGTTTCCAAAACCTTCCTTTGCCTCCTCCGTGATTCTCCCGCCGTTTGCCGGCGCGTCAAACTTGGACTGTGTTCCTTCCAGCGCCGCTGCCGCTAACCTGGTGGTCGTTGAGGACAGTTTCGTTGAACCAACACGCGCCGGGGCTGTGCTCGCTTCTTGCGGGCTCAGGTTACCGAAGCGGTAAGAAAAGCGAAAAAACTTTCCAGTTTGGAAAAACAGATACGCTGTTTTTGATTGAACCGGCAGATGTTTCGTCTCCGCCCACCCCAGGGGGTACATCCAATAGGGGGACCGCGGGTCCCGGGGGGCGGGGGGGGGGGGCCCGGGCGGCCGCGCCCCCCACCCGGGGGGGGGCGCCGGGGGGGTGGGGGTGGGGGGGGGGGGGGGGGGGGGGGGGGGGGGG
>JAXUUN010000064.1:0-2843 GCA_037231075.1 bacterium
TATTTTACATGAAAATCGTTATAATGAAAAGTACCACTATTGTATATTTGCTATACTTGAAAAGTATGACAAGCAAATGTGGGAGAGAAAAGAGAAAAAATAAGAATTCATGAGAAAAACGAGGATAAATGTTTTGATTTTTTCATGGATAAAAATTCCCTTTGTTAAAAAAGAGAGGGTAAAATTCTGAAATAAACGGGATTATGAAAGCGGATCGTCTAAATTTCGGGGATTTGTTTTGCGCCCCGAGTGCGGCCTTTCCCGAAAAAGTCTCTGCGCCTCCTTTTTTCGAATTCAAAAAGAGCACCCCCGAAAAGGGGTGCTCTTTTGCTGTTCAGCGGCGGAGATAGGCGGGGGGACGGTACTGGAGGGCTTCGGCCAGATGGGGGGCCTCAATGACCTCACTGCCATCCAGGTCGGCGATGGTCCTGGCCACCCGAAGAATCCGGTCGTAGCTCCGGGCGGTAAGGCCCATGCGGTCAAAAGCCCCCTTCATCAGTCTCTGGCAGCTCTCGTCCAGGGCGCAGAACCGGTCCAGGCCATCCCGGCCCAGCCGGGCGTTGCAGGGCACGCCGGTCAGCTCCTTCCGGGCGGTCTGCCGGGCACGGGCCTTGTCCACCCGGGCCTTCACCTGGGCGGAGGACTCCGACTTCTCCCGCTGGGAGAGCTCGTCAAACTCCAGGGGGGAGACTTCCACGAACAGATCCAGCCGGTCCAGCAGGGGGCCGGACAGGCGGGAGAGATATTTTTTCACCTCGCTCTCGGTGCATTTGCACCGGCCGGAGGGGTGGCCGTACCAGCCGCACTTACAGGGGTTCATGGCGCACACCAGCATGAAGCGGCTGGGGTAGGTGACGGTGCCCGCCGCCCGGGAGATCTGAACCTGGCCGTCCTCCAGGGGCTGGCGCAGGACCTCCAGTACCTCCTTGGGGAATTCGGGCAGCTCGTCCAGGAAGAGGACTCCGTTGTGGGCCAGGGAGATCTCTCCCGGACGGGGGTTGGAGCCGCCTCCGGCCATGCCGGTGGAGGAGATGGTGTGGTGGGGAGCCCGGAAGGGGCGCAGGGAGATGAGGGGGTGCTCCGGGGTGGTGAGCCCCATCACCGAGTGGATCTCGGTGGATTCCAGGGCCTCTTCCCGGGTCATGTCCGGGAGAATACCGGGCAGACGCCGGGCCAGCATGGATTTGCCTGTCCCGGGAGGGCCTGACATGAGGACGCTGTGGCCTCCGGCGGCGGCGATCTCCAGGGCCCGCTTCACCTGCTCCTGCCCCTTGACCTCAGAGAAGTCCGGGCAGTGGACCGGGTGCTCCCCGGGAACCCAGGGCGGGGCGGGGGAGAGGGGCTCCTCGCCGGTAAAGTGGCGTACCAGCTGCTCCACATCCCGGACGGGGTACACAGTCGGCCCCTGGGCCAGGGTGGCCTCGGCGGCGTTGTCCTCCGGGACATAGAGAACCTGGATCCCCGCCCGCTTGGCGGCCAGAGCCATGGGCAGCATGCCCGCGCAGGGGCGCAGCTTTCCCGACAGGGACAGCTCCCCCAGAAAGGCGCAGTTTTCTTTCGGCAGCTTCAACTGGCCCCCGGCGGCCAGAATGCCCACCAGGATGGGCAGGTCGTAGAGCGTCCCCACCTTCTTCACATGGGCGGGGGCCAGGTTGACGGTGATCCGGCTGACGGGAAAGGTGAAGCCGCAGTTTTTGATGGCCGCGCGGACCCGCTCCCGGGCTTCGCTGACCGCCGTGTCGGGCAGTCCCACCACTGTAAAAGTGGGCAGGCCGCTGGACAGGTCGCACTCGGCGGATACCGGGTAACCGGACACTCCGTGAAGCCCCAGAGAACGAATGGAACAGACCATACCCTTATCTCCCCAATCCTATATCCTATATAATAGTAAAGCTATTGTAACGGTTTTTTCCGCCCTTTGCAAGAGCGGCGGGACATCCCCGGCGGGAAAAGAAAAGCGGGGTGTCCCCCAGCCCGGCGGAGCGGGAAATAAGGAGGAGCGGGAGGGGAAGAAACCGGGATTTTTTCCCGGGAACGGATGAAAAAATCCCGGGGAAAAGTTTACAAACCCTTTAAAAAGTGATACACTATGCCGTGTACGGAATAAAAAATCAGCACCCTTACTGCTGGGGTGCGGTACTGTTATGTCCAGGTATAATAATGCAGTTATAATCACTATAACTGTTTTCACCATGGTCAGATTTGGACAGGGCTGTACAATAGAGCAGAGAGCGTCTCCGGGGCGGTTTTTTCACGCCCCAAAAAAAGGAAGAAAGTAGGGAACTCTATGGCAAGAAAGTTCAAAACCATGGACGGCAATAATGCTGCGGCATATGTCAGCTACGCCTTTACCGAGGTAGCCGGCATTTACCCCATTACTCCGTCCAGCCCCATGGCCGACTATGTTGACCAGTGGGCGGCCCAGGGCCAGAAGAACATCTTCGGCACCACTGTGAAGGTGATCGAGATGCAGTCCGAGGCCGGCGCCGCCGGTACCGTTCACGGCTCGCTGAACGCGGGCGCTTTGACCACCACCTATACCGCTTCCCAGGGCCTGCTGCTGATGATCCCCAATATGTATAAGATCGCCGGCGAGCTGCTGCCCGCGGTGTTCCATGTTTCCGCCCGTACCGTGGCCACCCAGTCTCTGAACATCTTCGGTGACCACTCCGATGTGATGGCCTGCCGCCAGACCGGCTTTGCCATGCTGGCCGAGGGCAATGTGCAGGAGGTCATGGACCTGGGCGCTGTGGCCCATCTGGCCGCCATCAAGGGCCGTGTTCCCTTTATCAACTTCTTCGACGGCTTCCGCACCTCCCACGAGATCCAGAAGGTCGCCATCT
>JAXUUN010000012.1:0-60687 GCA_037231075.1 bacterium
AGCACGCCGCCAGCGTTCATCCTGAGCCAGGATCAAACTCTCAATAAAATGGTATTTAAAGAACCTTTCGGCTCATTAAATCAATTTATTGAAACTTAATCTCTAAGCTTCAAAGAAATAATTAACGGTTGTCTCTACAAGCTCTTTTGAGCTTTTACAACCAATTCATTCTGGTGCTTCGTGTTTGTCATGTTGTTTAATTTACAAGGTGCACACCGCTCTCAGCGGCGGGCTTTTATCTTACCACAGCTCATTTCCTTTGTCAAGCACTTTTTTCAAGTTTTTTCAAACTTTTTCGTGCTCTCATTCGCCAGTTTTTTGCCGTGTTAAGCGCCGTCCTTGCGGACAGCCTAATTATGTTACCACACTCGTTTTCCTTTGTCAAGTACTTTTTTCAGGCTTTTTTAAGTCTTTTTCGTACTTTTCAGGGAAAACCGAAGGTGGTGTCGCCGCCCTCGCGGACAGCTTATCAAGGATATCACTTCAGGAATCATTTGTCAAGCACTTTTTTCAAGTTTTCCAAACTGATTTTCAAGCGCCGGACCCTTCCGATCCCTCTCTGGATTTCCTCAAACGCCTCTCTCCCAAGGCTTTTCAGGGCCCCGCACCGGAAGCGCTCGCTTATAATAGCAAAATCCCCGCCCCTTGTCAACACCTTTTTTCAAGTTTTTTCACTTCTTTTTTTATACCCCAATATCTGCTCCATTTTCTTACTCGGTTTCACAAGATATGCCGCCAGCCTGTTTTCTGCCGCCAGCCTGTTTTCTGCCGCCAGCCTGTTTTCTGCCGCCAGCCTTTTTCGTAAGGCAGATCAGCCCCGGAAGCAAAAACGCAAAAATCAGGTTCCCCCAGGCGATGGTTTTTCCGCTGAGCAAAGACTCCATGGTTGTGCCGGGCGTCAGCAGAAGTCCTCCTCCAGCCGCCAGTCCCACACAGATCCACGGGATCCAGCTCCCTATTTTTTGGGGCAGAGCGGTCTGGGCCATCGCCCGGAGGGCAAACACCAGCACTCCCCCCATCGTCAGATCGGCAAATGTCCACAGGGCAGAGATCATACTTTCCACCCGCTGAAAGGCCCCCTCTACTCCTACGCTTTTCGCCAAAGCGAAAAAGGGATTTTCCAGCTTCATTGCCAGCCCGGCGCCCAAATTCCCCAAAATGACAGCTTGCGCGGCCGCCAGAAACAGGACCCCTCCCAGCCCCCAGAAGGTCCAATGCCATCCCTTTGGCTCTCCCTGATCCTTTACCTCTCCCAACAAAAAAGCCGCAAACAGCCCCCACCCCACCACGCCGGCGGTGTTCAGGGCCCCTTTTCCCAAGGCGGCCCCTTCCCACCAGCTGATGGGCAGCAGATGTTCCGGCTTTGCCTGCGTCACGGACAACGCCAATACCACTCCCGCCGCCGCCAGCAGGGCGACAAGAAAAATCTGCCCCGCCCGGGCAAAGGCCTCCAGTTTCCCCCGGCCGATCCAAATCAGCACTCCGGCCAGGGCCAGCAAAAAAAACCACAGGGAGCCGTCCCGGTCTCCCGAGGCCAGCAGCCGCCTGGCAGAGGCGCGAAGGTTCCAGGTCAGAAGCACCTGTGCCCATACCATATATAATAGTATGATTCCTCTGCCGACTGTTGGCCCCAGCGTCTCCATCAAAGTCCCGGCAATTCCCCGCTCCGCTGACAAGCAGTTCAGCAGCCACCCTCCCGCCAATACCAAAGGGGCTGCCAAAGCCGCCGCCAGCCAGCTGCCTTTGCCGGCCAGGGGGAGCAGCAGCCCGGGAAGCAGTTCCCCTGCCGGGGCCAGAACGCCGGCCCACAGAAGGGCCATCAGCTGTGTACGGGATATCCCTTCTCTTTTCATGGTTTCACTCCTTGCGCTCTCTCATTCATGAACGGTCACATTCAGGTTAATCTCCCGCTCCAGCTCTGAAAAGCATTCCGGCCACACATCTTCCACTCTCTGCCAAACCTCAGGTCTGGTGAAGGCCGCGCGAATTCCAAGGCCAACACAGTCCGTCTGCCAGAACTGCAATTTTGTCAGCGTCTCTTCCATGCGCTTGAGCAGGCGCTTTTCCAGCAAATCGGTATACACTTGCCGGGTCTGTCCCTCCAAAGGGCGGTTATATTCTGTCAGCTCCACTTCCACCAGGCAGTTCAGTTCAATCCCCACAGGTACGCCATCCCGGAGCAAAAGGCCAGGCACCGTACTGGCCGAAATGATCCGCGCCGACACCTGCTCCCCTTCCAGTTCTGTGGTCAGAACCTCCGCGGGCGCTCTGCCCTTCAGAATCTCCAGCCCCCGGGCCGTCTCCCCCTCCAGGTATCCCAGCAGACGGCCGTCCTTTAACACGCCGTATCCGGCCTCAATCAGGGAAGTGTTCTCCTCCTCTCCAGGCATCACCGCCGGGACGAAGGCAGATCCCAATTCCATCAGGTCGGCGTACACCTCCCCGGCGGTCCGGGATATCGCCGCCACACCCAGCTTGCCGTCTGTCTGTAATGTGGACAGCCGACCCTCCACGCCCGTCTCACCGCCGGATTCCACCGCTTTCTTCGCGGTTTCTCCCCGTACCAGCCACAGCTGCGCCCCCAGGCCCAGTTCCACATCCCGGGCGTAATAATCCAGAACCGGTATCACGCCCCTCCGCGCGGTCTCCTCCCCCAACAGCAGCTGATCTACATATCCGAAAAACACATAGTTGTCACTGAGACTCTGCATAGCCAAGCAGGCGGCGCTGAGGGAGGCCCCCTGAGCCGAGAGCACCAGGGCCCCCTCCCCTTCCGCCTGAAGCCCCTTCGCTCTGGGACCGGTGGAGCCGGTGACCTCCACCCCCTGGGCCACGGCGTCCACACCCATGGTCCGCAGCAGCGCCATATCCCCCATTTCCCGTGAGGTAGGCAGGCCGGAACAGCCAGTCAGCAGCAGCCCGCCGGCCAGGACAAGCGCAAGAAAGCCTTTCACCTCTGGTTCCTCCTGTTTTTGGTTTTAACCGCACCGTCCCTCCACTTCATGGCCGGCAGCGGCAGACGAAACAAGCTGGGATGTCCCCTGGGCATCCTTGCCCCTGTGGTAAAGGGCGCCAAATAGGGCACTCCAAAGCTCTCCAGCCCGGCCAGGTGGTAAATGAGCCCTGCGCAGCCCAGACTCAGTCCAAACAGGCCCCCCACGCTGGCCAGAATAGCCAGTAAAAACCGCCACAGCCGCAGGGCATTCCCAAAATCCTGAGAGGGCTGGGTATATCCCGCCACCCCCGCGATGGCCACAGCGATGAGTACCGCGGGCGAGACAATGTGGGCCTCCACCGCGGCGTTGCCCACCACAAGGCCCCCAAGGATCGAGACTGTCGCCCCGATTGGCCCAGGCAGCCGCAGGCCGGCCTCCTGAATGACTTCAAAAGCCAAAAGCATGATGAGCACCTCAAAAATCGTGGAAAAGGGCACCTCCTGTTTGGCCGCCACAATGGACAGCGCCAGCTTGGGCGGGATGGCCTCGGGATGGAAAGTCACCAGCGCAATATAAAGCCCGGGCAACAGGAGGGTAATGAGCGCGCAGAAATACCGCACCAGGCTGAGGGCTGAGGCCACCATCCAATGGTAGGCCCGATCCTGGCCGGTTTTAAAAAATTGATCGATGGTACCCGGCACTAACCACCCCAGGGGGATTCCGTCTGCAAATATGGCTACCCGCCCTTCCAAAAGCCCCTGACACAGCCGGTCGGGCCGCTGGGTGTAAGCCATCAGGGGGAACGGACTTCGGGCGGTGTCGGCCAGATATTCCTCCAGATTCCCCGTGGTCTCCAGCCCGTCAATATCGATTTCGTCCAGTTTCTTTTCCACCCTGGACACGGTATCCGGATCGGCCATATCCTCCAGATAGAGCACATCTACCTGGGTCCTGGACTGCCGGCCCACAATGTGCTCCTTGATCTTCAGCTGGGGGGCCTTCAGATGCCGCCGGATCATGGCCGTGTTGGTGCGGATGGATTCCACGAAGGACTCCCGGCTCCCCTTGAGAGCGGGCTCATTTTCCGGTTCCCCCACTCCTCGCTTTTCCTCTGTGGGTACGGGAAAGGTAAGCGCATCCATCCGCCCCGGGGAAAACAGGGCGCAGCTGCCTAAAATCAGGTCATTGACCACATCGTCCATGCTGTCCCGGCGAAGGGCGGCCAGGTTATACAAAGCGCCGTACTGCAGCAGCGAGAACAGTTCCTCCTCCGGTACACGGCTGAGGGCCGGATCCTGAGACAGAGGTCGGAGGATATAGTCGCTCAGGCGCTCGTTGCGGGTCATGCCCAGAAGGTAGCAGATGGTAACGGTACGCTCCCTGTCCCCATTTAAATAGACCGTTCGCTCCATAAAATCCACACAGCCGGAAAAGACCGCCCGTACATTTTCCAAAGACAGCCCTTCCTGAAACCTGGGCTCCCGGCGGGGATGGGGACCTTGCGGACTTGTTTCCCTGCTCATAGAAATGCTCCCTCCTGTTCCGGAATAGTGTTCCAAAACAGGAGGGAGTTTATACCCTTTTATTTCAGCGCCTCTTCCCGCTCATGCTGAAGTGGAAGGGGTTCGGAGTTCTTTTTTCTGCGGCAAATCGCCTTTCCCAGCTCACACACGGGGATGGGTGCCGCTGCCAGAATCAGCACCCAGAACCACTGCCGTCCGTCCATGGGCGCTACGGAAAAGACCCTTTGCAGGGGCGGAACCAGGAGTACCGACAGCTGCATGGCCATTCCCACCAAAAAGGCCCGGTTCATGGCGGGATTGGCGAAGATTCCCTGGGAAAAAAGGGAACGGTCCTCGCTGCGCACATTAAAGGCGTGGAAAAGCTGACACATGGTGAGGGTGGCAAAGGCCATGGTATTGGCCGCCGCCCCCTCCATCCCGGGCTGCCCCAGCCGGGTAAAGCCCAGAAAATATGCCCCCAGGGTGAGTCCCCCTACCATCAGCCCCTGCCAGGCCAGGCGGAGGGAAAATTTCCGGTCAAAAAGGTTGGCTCCGGCATCTCTTGGGGGGCGCTCCATCACGCCCTCCTCCACCGGTTCCACCCCCAGAGCCAAAGCGGGCAGAGAGTCGGTGACCAGGTTGAGCCAGAGAAGCTGCACCGGCACCAGCGGCATCTGGCCAAACCCCAGAAGGGTGGCGGCAAAGATGGTGAAAATCTCGCCGATGTTGCAGGAGAGCAGATAGTGGATGGCCTTTCGAATGTTGGAGTAAATTCCCCGCCCCTCCTCAATGGCGGAGACGATGGTGGAAAAGTTGTCGTCGGTGAGGATCATATGGGCCGCGCCCTTTGCCACATCGGTACCCGTTTTTCCCATGGCACAGCCGATGTCCGCGCTCTTCAGGGCCGGGGCGTCGTTGACTCCGTCCCCGGTCATGGCCACCACCTTCCCCTTCTTCTGCCAGGCCTTCACGATGCGCATTTTGTGCTCGGGAGATACCCGGGCGAAGACAGAAAACTTCTCAATGTCCTCCTCCAGCATCTCCTGTGGCATAAAGTCCAGCTCCGGCCCGGTCACAGTCCAGTCTCCCGGCCGGGCGATGTCCAGCTCCCGGGCCACCGCCAGCGCCGTCGCCCGGTGGTCCCCTGTGATCATAACCGGCCGCACTCCTGCCATGTGGCATTTGGCCACCGCCGCCTTTACCTCAGGTCTGGGGGGATCCATCAGTCCGAACAGCCCCAAAAAGGTCAGCCCGTTCTCTATGGTCTGGGGCTCCGGCTCCCGGGGCAGCATATGAAGTTCCCGCCTGGCCACGGCGATGACCCGCAGAGCCCGGGAGGCCATTGCCTCATTGGCTGCCAAAATCCGTTCCTTGTCCTCCGCCGTCATAGGCCCTCTTCCGGTGGCTGTGCACCGCTCCAGCAAAATATCGGGGGCCCCCTTCACAAATACGGTCCATCCCCCCTTGGGTGAGGTATGGATGGTGGACATGAGCTTCCGCCCGGAATCAAAGGGCAGATCGGCCACCCTGGGCCGCTGCTCCTCCTCTCTGTGCTGATCCACTCCCTCCCGGGCAGCGGCCACCACCAGCGCCCCCTCGGTTGGGTCGCCCATGGCGACAGGCGTCCCCGCTTTCCACTCCAGTTTGGCATCGGAACACAGACAGGCGGCCACCATGGCGTCCCGGCGCCGGCCGCCCGGCAGGGTCCACAGCTGCTGAACCGTCATTTTGTTCTGGGTCAGCGTTCCCGTTTTATCGGAACAGATCACCCCCGCGCACCCCAGCGTCTCCACAGCGGGCAGCTTCTTGACTATGGCTCCCCGCACGGCCAGCCGCTGTACACCCAGAGCCAGCACAATGGTGACAATGGCGGGCAGCCCCTCGGGAATGGCCGCCACAGCCAGAGACACGGCGGTGAGAAACATCTCCAGCATATTTTTCCCCTGGATCAGGCCCACCCCGAACATCACAGCGCACACCGACAGGCACAAAAAGGACAAAGATTTTGAAATTTCCCCCATTCGTTTTTGGAGGGGGGTCTCCGCCTGTCCGGTCTCCATGAGAAGCCCGGCGATCTGCCCCATCTCCGTCTCCATTCCGGTAGCCACCACCAGGGCAGTCCCCCGGCCGGCGGTGATGAGCGTGCCGGAGGAGAGCATATTCACCCGGTCCCCCAGAGGGGTCCCCAGGGGCAGGGACTCCCGGGCCTGCTTTTCCACCGGCACCGACTCCCCGGTCATGGCGCTCTCATCTGCCTGGAGACGGCTGCACTCCAAAATCCTGGCGTCAGCGGGAACCAGATCCCCCGCCTCCAGCAAAATTACATCTCCAGGCACCAGCTTTGCCGCCGGAATCACCTTTTCCTCTCCGTCCCGCAGCACCCTGGCCTTGGGGGTGGACATCCTCCGCAGCTCCTCCAGCGCCTGCTGGGCGTGGTCCTCCTGGGTAATGGAGATCACAGCATTGACCGCCACGATCAGCACAATGATCACACTGTCCAGCCAGTCCTCTCCCCCGCTGGCCGCCAGAGACAGTCCCGCCGCCGCCAGCAGCACCAAAATCATTGGGTCCTTCAGCTGTCCCAGCAGCCGGACAAGCAGCCCCGGCTTGTCCGGCGCGGCCAGCTCATTGGGCCCCACCTGCTCCAGGCGCCGCCCGGCCTCCCGCTCCGTCAAACCTTCCCTGCTGCTCTCCAGCTCCTTGATAATATGTGACGCCGGCCGGCTGTACCAGTCGTCCATGCCACCACGCTCCTTTCCGTTTTTCTGCCATTCCCATTATAAGAGAGTGCCTGTCCGCATTTGGGGGAATTTTGGTGGTTGAGGAACAGCACAGGCGCCCTTTCGCGCCTCTACTGTTCCTCCTTCAGCCCCAGCAGTGTGCGGGCCACATTGTCCGCCCACAGCCGGGCGCCCGCAATGGCCTCGGTCAGGGTATTGCCGTGCCCTCCCACCTCCACCAGAACCGACCCGGGGAGCAGCTGCTGATTATACCTGCTGTTGCGCAGCACAATGGGCCGGGCCAGACTCTCATATCCCTTCACCAGATTCTTCTGCAAGAGCACCGCAAAGGCCAGATTGTCCTTCCACCGGGGAAACTCCGCTCCGCCGCCGCTGGAGCCCACCACCAGCATCACCTGGGCCACCGTTTCTCCCGCCTCCCGGGACACCATTTTATAGATCTCCCCGCCGCTGCCCTCCAGAGCGTCCCGGTGAACATCCAGCACCACCTGAATGGTGGGGTACTTTTCCAGCCACTGCTTTACCGCCGCCTGTGAGCGGTCATAGGCCTCGTTGTAGGAGGGGTAGTCAAACAATGTGGTGTCATGGATCACCTGAAAGCCGTGGGCCCGGAAGACGGTGGCCATTTCCTCGCCCACTCTGACCACATTGTGGGTACAGTCGGTGGTGCGGTAGGGATCGCTCTCCTCATAGGAATCTCCGTCGCTCTGGGAATAGGCCTCGCTGCCGTGGGAGTGGACAATCAGAATCTGGGGCCCTTCCCCCATGTGCACATCTACCGTCCCGGCGCTGATCACCGAGGCGTCCAGGTCAAAGCTGGTGCGGTTATATACATAGACCTCACCCTCGTAGAGATATTTTCCGTCCCGGGTTCCCACCCCGGTCATCTCCACAATTCCCTCACTCTGGTCGGAGGGGGTGAGCTGGGGCTGCTCCTCATCCTCTCCATCCTGCTCCATGGGGTCCTCCTCTCCGGAAAGCTCCTCCCCCTCTGTTCGCCCCAGGCGCAGCTGCCGCACTCCCTCCTCTCCCGCCAGCAGCAGCGGGGAGCGGTCCACCAGAAGCCTGCCCCAGCCCGTCAGCACCTTCTCCTCTCCCGGCAGGGGTCCAAGCTGGCTCTCCATCAGGGACACCGCCAGAGCCGGTTCCTCCCCCAGTTCTGCCAGAGCGTCCCTCAGCCCGCCCATATCCGCTGTCAGGCTGATCCCCCATATTCCCACCAGGCCAAGGCCCAGGGCGACCCCACTGCGCAGAGCCCGTCCCACCGTCTTCTTCTCTCGTGCGCCCATGTCAAGTTCACTCCTATCTTCCGTGCGGACACGCTGTCACAAGAGCATATGTGCCTTCCCCCGGGGATATGTCTTGAGAGAAGAAACCCGGCCCCCCGCCTTGTTTTTTTTTGAAAAAAATAGTATAATGGAAAATCAAAAATGGCGGCATGTGCCCTTACGGACACAGCCCCCATTCCATCAAGCCCACGGGCGCACGGAGGTTTTTATGGAACGCACCACAACCGTTATTTCTCCCCAGGACATCGAGGCCCAGCTGGAACACTGCCGGGCGGTAGCCCAGCTCACCCGGCAGTGGCCGGAACAGCCCCTGGCTTTTGTGGATACCTACGGCTGTCAGCAAAACGAGGCGGACAGCGAGCGCATCCGGGGCTATCTGTCCCAGATGGGCTACGGCTTCACCGACGACGAGGAGAAGGCGCGGATCATCGTCATCAACACCTGCGCCATCCGGGAACACGCCGAGCAGCGGGTCTTCGGCAATGTGGGCGCTCTGGTCCATGTGAAGCGCCGCCACCCGGACCAGCTCATCTGCCTGTGCGGCTGCATGGTACAGCAGCCCCAGGTGGCCGAGAAGATTCGCCAGTCCTACCGCCATGTGGACCTGGTCTTCGGCCCCCACGCCCTGTGGAAATTCCCCGAGATGATTCACACCCTGCTCCTCCACCGGGGCCGCATCTTCCAGAACGCCGACGAGGCCGGCTCTATTGCCGAGGGCATCCCCGTGGTGCGCCAGGACAGCGTGAAGGCCTGGGTCTCCATTATGTACGGCTGCAACAACTTCTGCTCCTACTGTATTGTCCCCTATGTCCGGGGCCGGGAGCGCTCCCGAAAGCCGGAGGACATCCTCTCCGAGGTGCGAGAGCTGGTGGCCGAGGGCTATAAGGACATTACCCTCCTGGGCCAGAATGTGAATTCCTACGGCAAGGATCTGGACGAGCCCATGGACTTTGCCGACCTGCTCTCCCAGGTCAACGACATCCCCGGGGACTTCCTCATCCGCTTTATGACCTCCCACCCCAAGGACGCCACCCAGAAGCTTTTTGAGACCATGGCCCGGTGCGAGAAGGTGGCCCCCGTCCTCCACCTGCCCTTCCAGGCGGGCAACGACCGGGTACTGAAGGTGATGAACCGCCGCCACACCCGGGAGCAGTATCTGGAAAAAATCCGGGCCATCAAAGCCCTCATCCCCGACATCGTCCTCACCTCCGATGTGATCGTGGGTTTCCCCGGGGAGACCACCGAGGAATTTGAGGACACCCTGAAGGTGCTGGAGGAGGTGCGCTTTGACGCCCTGTTCACCTTTATCTTCTCCCCCCGCGCCGGCACTCCCGCCGCTAGTATGGACGACCCCATGAGCAAGGAGGAGAAGCTTGCAAACTTCAACCGCCTCACCGCCCTCCAGGACGCCATCTCCGAGGAGAAGCACGCCGCCTACATCGGCAAGACGGTGCGGTGTTTGATCGACGGGCTGTGTGACGACGAGCGCTACGACCTGACCGCCCGCACCCCCGGCAACCGCCTGGTCCGGGTAGTAGGCGACAAGAGCACCCTGGGCCAGTTCCGTGAGGTCAAAATCACCGACGCCAATAAGTGGTCCCTGTTCGGGGAACTGGTTTAACCGCGCCCCAGCTCCAGGCCGATGGACAGCCCGGCCAGAAAGACGGCCTCCTTTTCAAAGCCTGCCTGAGTTTCCAGCTCGGTCCACAGTCTCCGCCCACACTTTCCCGGCTCCTCCCCCAGCTCCCGCAGCCGTTTCCCCAGCCGCTCCGCCTCCTGGCGAGCCACAGACAGCGTCTCGTAATTGGGGGCCTCAAAGCGAGGAAAGAGGTGCTCCTGGGCGTATAAATAGATTGCGCTTTGTAGTTCTGTCATTTTTTAGTCCTCCTTGTATAATATTTTACGCATAAAAGTGCGTCTTAAAGATTATCATATACGCATTTTTATGCGTTGTCAAGAGGTGCTCGTATTATGTCCATATTCTCGGAACGATTGGTCGATCTGCGCAAAACGCACGGCTTATCACAGACTCAGGCGGCAAAGGAAATCAGCGCAGCGCCCCGGGCCTATCAAAATTATGAATATGGAATGGCCGAGCCCAAGCTCTCCACCCTCATCCGCATCGCCGACTTCTACGGCGTATCCCTGGACTATCTGGCCGGGCGTACGGACACCCCGTAAAAAGCCCTCCCGCAAAATCAGCCCTCCCGCAGGGAGTTTCGCCGCCCGCACTGCGCCCGCAGGCGCGTTTCGGAGCGCAACCGCCGCAACGCGGCGGCGCTTGGCGCGGAGATGGCGGCGAAATAAAATGTAATCTGTTTTTTCGGCGGCTTCGCCGTCCGAAAAAACACTTCTCAATCCGCAAGTGCCCGTTTTAACGGGCGCGCGGCGGATTGCAATCTTTATCATTGGAATGGCTCCGCCATTCCAATGACGAAACGAAAGTCGGTGTCTCCATGGCAGAAATCACCCCCATGATGCAGCAATATTTGGATATGAAGGCCCAGAACCCGGACTCCATCCTGTTCTTCCGTCTGGGCGACTTCTATGAGATGTTCAACGAGGACGCCAAGCTGGTGTCCAAGGAGCTGGACCTGACCCTCACCACCCGGGACCGGAACAAGCCCCCGGAAGAGCGCACCCCCATGTGCGGGGTCCCCTACCACTCCTGCGACAGCTACATCGCCCGGCTCATCGCCAAGGGGTACAAGGTGGCCATCTGCGAGCAGACTGAGGACCCGGCTCTGGCCAAGGGGCTGGTGGACCGGGACATCATTCGGGTCATCACCCCGGGCACCGTCATCGCCTCCTCCATGCTGGAGGAGAGCAAAAATAACTACATCTGCTCCGTCTTCGCCCAGGAGGAGGGCTTTGGCCTGTGCCTGTGCGACATCTCCACCGGCGAGGTGTACGCCACCTCCCTCCCCGCCGGGGAAGACGGGATCAGCCACCTGAAAAACGAACTGGGCCGCTTCCACCCCACCGAGGCGGTACTCTCCCCTCTGGCTTTCGAAACACCGGGTCTTGTGGAGTTTCTGAAGGAGCGGCTCAGCTGCTCCTGTGAGCGCTCCGGGGAGGGGCGCTTTGATGAGGCGGAGGCCCAGAAGCTGGTCACCCGACAGTTTAAGACCGGCCTTGACACCGTCCCTCAGGGGGATACGGCGGCCATTCGGGCCGCCGGAGGGCTTTTGTCCTACCTCTATGAGACCCAGAAGACCGACCTTGGCCACATCGCGGCCTTTACTTACTACACCTCCAACAACTTTATGGAGCTGGACCTCACCGCCCGGCAGACTCTGGAGCTCACCTCCACCATCCGCTCCAAGGACAAGAAGGGCTCCCTTCTCTGGGTGCTGGACAAGACCAAAACCGCCATGGGCGGGCGGCTCCTCCGGGGCTGGATGGAGCGGCCCCTCCTCTCCCCGGTGCAGATCGCCCGGCGGCAGCAGGCGGTGAGCGACCTGGTGGAGGACGCCATCACCCGGGAGGAGCTGTCCCTGGCCCTTCGGGATGTCACCGACCTGGAGCGGTTAGTCGGCCGGGTGGTCTACGGCTCAGCTGGCAGCCGTGACCTGGCCGCCCTCTCGAATGGCCTGGGTAAGCTGCCCCACATCCGGGACCTGCTGGATCACTGCCCCAGCGCCCTGCTCTCCTCTCTCCGGGAACAGCTGGACGACCTGCCCCAGCTCCGCGGGGAGCTGGACCGGGCCCTGAAGGACGACGACAAGCTCCCCTTCTCCGTCCGGGAGGGCGGCTTTATCCGGGAGGGGTACAGCCCCGAAGTGGACGAGCAGCGGGACCTCATCGACCACGCCTCGGAGAAGCTGGCGGAACTGGAAATCCGCACCAAGGAACAGACGGGCATCAAAAATATGAAGGTCAAGAGCAACAAGGTCTTTGGCTATTACATCGAGGTAGCAAAGTCCCAGATCGACCTGGTGCCCGCCGACTGGGCGAGAAAGCAGACCACCGTCAACGCCGAGCGGTATATTTCCCAGGAATTAAAGGAGCTGGAACACGCGATCCTCTCCGCCCAGGACAAGGTCACCGCCCTGGAGTATCAGCTGTTCTGTCAGCTGAAGGAGCTGGTGTGCCAGCAGGTGGACCTCATCCAGGCCACCGCCGCCGCCGTGGCCCAGGTGGATGTGCTCATGTCCCTGGCCACCGTGGCCGCCTCCAACGGCTACTGTATGCCCCAGGTGGACGACTCGGATACGCTCACCATTGTGGAGGGCCGCCACCCGGTGGTGGAAAAGGTGCTGAAGGGCGCTCCCTTCGTTCCCAACGACACCCACATGGACGGCGGGGACGACCTGTGCGCCATTATCACCGGCCCCAACATGGCCGGTAAATCCACCTATATGCGTCAGGTGGCCCTCATTGTCCTGATGGCCCAGATGGGCTCCTTCGTCCCCGCCAAGTCCGCTCACATCGGCGTGGTGGACCGGATTTTTACCCGCATCGGGGCCAGCGACGACCTGTCCGCCGGTCAGTCCACCTTTATGGTGGAGATGACCGAGGTGGCCGCCCTGCTAAACCACGCCACCAAGAAGTCCCTGCTCATTCTGGACGAGATCGGCCGGGGCACCAGCACCTACGACGGCATGGCCATCGCCCGGGCGGTACTGGAGTACTGCGCCGACCAGAAGCGGCTGGGGGCCAAGACCCTTTTTGCCACCCACTACCACGAGCTCACCGCCCTGGAGGGACAGATCCCCGGGGTCAAAAACTACAACATCGCCGCTAAAAAGCGGGGCTCTGATGTGATTTTCCTGCGGAAAATCGTCCGGGGCGGCGCCGACCAGAGCTACGGCGTGGAGGTGGCCAAGCTGGCCGGGGTACCCGACCGGGTGGTCCGCCGGGCCCGGGAAATTCTCCAGGAGCTGGAGGAGCACGGCTGCGTCCAGGTGACCAAGGCCGCTCCCCCTCAGCAGCAGATTTCCCTCATGGACCTGGGAGGACAGACGGTTTTGAACAAGCTGCGCATGACCGATGTGAATATCCTCTCCCCCATTGAGGCTTTGAACCTGCTGGCGGAGCTAAAGCAGGATTTGAACGGTTGAAGCGCTTTTACTTATGACTTTTACAAACGAGGTAACCTATGCCTACCATTCAAGTTTTAGATCCCCATGTGGCTGACCTGATCGCCGCCGGCGAGGTGGTGGAACGGCCGGCCAGCGTGGCCAAGGAGCTGATGGAAAACGCCATCGACGCCGGGGCCAGTACCATTACCATTGAAATTTCCCACGGGGGAATGACCTTCCTCCGGGTTACCGACGACGGGAAGGGCATCCCCGCCGACGAGGTGAAGACCGCCTTTCTCCGTCACGCCACCAGCAAGCTGCGCACGGAATACGACCTGGAGGCCATCGGCACCCTGGGCTTCCGGGGAGAGGCTCTGGCCGCCATTGCCGCCGTTGCCCGGGTGGAGGTGCTCACCCGCACCGCCGACGCTCCGTTGGGGGCCTCTCTGTCTCTGGAGGGCGGGGTGTTCGGGCCGGTAGAGGAGGCGGGCTGTCCCCTGGGCACCACCATGGTGGTGCGGGACCTGTTTTTTAATACCCCCGCCCGGCTGAAGTTTATGAAAAAGGACGCCGCCGAGGGCGCCGCCGTCTTTGCCACCGTCCAGCGGGTAGCCCTGTCCCACCCGGAGGTGAGTGTCAAATTTATCCGGGACGGCAAGCAGGAGATGCTGACTCCCGGAGATGGACAGCTTCAGAGCGCCGTCTATGCGGTACTGGGCCGGGAGCTGGCCCTGGGGTTCCGGCCGGTGAGGGCCAGTAGCGAGGACATGACCGTGTCCGGTTTTGTCTCTCTCCCCGCCTGCTGCCGGGGCAGCAGGAACTGGCAGTTTTTCTTTGTCAACGGCAGACAGGTCAAATCAAAACTCATGATGGCCGCCCTGGAGGAGGCCTACAAAAATCAGAGAATGGTAGGGCGCTTCCCCGGCTGTGTCCTCCACCTGGAGACAAAGCTCAATGCGGTGGATGTGAATGTCCACCCAGCCAAGACTGAGGTGAAGTTCGGCAATGAGCGCCAGGTTTTTTCCGCCGTATACCACGCCGTTCTCTCCGCCCTGGAGGCCGACCGCTCCCACCCCAGGGTGGAGCTGAAGCAGGAGGCCATTGCCACCCTGGGGCCTGTGGATGAAGTCACCGGCAACCAGACCAAAATCCAGGAAACACTCCACAGTTCCGGCTCCTTTTGTGGAAAACCCCTGGCCAGGGCGGAGCATCCCACTCCCGCGGCAGCCTCCGCCCCCGCCCCCGCTCCCACAGTGGTGCGGGTCCACGACACCGCCTATCAACCGGTGAAACCGGCTCCCCAGGCGGTTTCTGCCCCATCGGAGCCCCCCCATTCCTTTTCCTTTGTCCACCCCATCGGTACTCGCTCCGCGGCTTCCGCCCCCGCGCCGAAAGCAGTCCCGGGAGAAAAAGTTTTCCACAAAGAGGCCGCCGTTGTGGAAGAAAAACCCGCTTCAACAGCCTCTGCCGGCATAGAAACAGCTCCCACTCCCTCCCCTGAGCCCCCTGTCTTTCCCCTTTCGCAACCCCCGGAAACAGCCATATCCGTACCGGAACAGACCTGGCGTCTGGCCGGCGAGGTGCTCAACACCTACATTATCGTGGAGCAGGGGGACACGGTATATCTCATCGACAAGCACGCCGCCCATGAGCGGATGAATTTTGACCGGATGAAGGCAGCGGGCTATGACCCCATGGCCCAAACCCTCCTGGCCCCCGTCCTCTGCCGCCTCTCCGCCCAGGAGCACCAGGTGCTGTTGGAGCACCGGGAACTGCTGGAGGAATTTGGCTTTGAAGTGGACGAGCTGGGGCAGGACATTGCGGTGCGCCAGTCCCCCTTTGATGTGGCGGTGGAGGACATTCCCGCCACCCTGGAGGAGATCGCCCAAAAGCTGCTGACCACCGGCAAGGCCGACCCCGCCGCTGCCCGGGACGAGCTCCTTCACACCATGGCCTGCAAGGCGGCCATCAAGGGGGGCTGGAAGACCAGTCCCCAGGAGCTGGAGCGGGTGGCTAAGGCGGTGATGGACGGCAGCGTCAAGTACTGTCCCCATGGCCGCCCAGTAGCCATTGAGCTGACCCGCAAGGACCTGGAAAAACAGTTTAAGCGGGCATGATCGGGAAAATAACCGGAGGTGTCACCCATGGTAAACTGGAATCTATACCTTGCCAGATATCAGATGACTCATGGCGGCAGCTTCTTCGGCAGCGGCGAGTGGGACTGTAACAGCCAGCTTGTCCTGCCCCAGGAGGGGAAACAACCTCTGCTGGTACTCTTTTCAACCGATCCCTGCGGACGCTCCACGATGAATAGCCTGCGGTGTCGAACCATGGTGCGTCTAGATAAGCCCTACCGGCTGCACATCGGCCCCCGAGGCCTTGTGGGCGGCGGCATCAGCAGCGTGGCCGGGCTGGTGGGAAGGGACATGGACTTTGGCTTTTCCGAGGCAAAGGGCAGGGTCATCACCACCGACAACGATGCCTTTACCAAGCTGGTGCTGGGGGATTTGGCCCTGCGAAACGCCCTGAAGGCCCGTAAGGGGGAGCAGTTGGAAATCCGCCCCGGTCCCCAGCAGGACGGCTGGCACATGGTGGAGGTCTCCCCCAACAATCTGGAGGGGCTGATGAAGGATTCTTCTCCCTGGGTCAATGATGCCATGAAGCAGGACACAAATTACATGTCCCCCGAGGACCGTGAGGTCATTCTCCAGGCAGGCAGCGCCCACTTTGATGCCCAGCTGGATGCCTTTTTGGATGTTCTCCGAGCCGCCCGGGATGCGGTCACCATGTGGCCCATCCGATAGTAAAGTGTTTTTGCTTTACAGGAAATCCTCATACATCGACACACACAGACAGGAGGAGCGCCTATGCCCCCGAAAATTTTAGTGGTCAGCGGCCCCACGGCCTCGGGCAAGACCCGCCTGGCGGTGGAGCTGGCGCTTCAGCACAACGGTGAGGTGGTCTCCGCCGACTCCATGCAGATCTACCGGCGCATGGACATCGGTACCGCCAAACCCACCCAGGAGGAAATGCGGGGCGTCCCCCACCACATGATCGATGTGGCCGACCCGGCGGAGGATTTTTCCGTGGCCCGATATGTGGAAATGGCCGCCCGGTGTGTGGATGATATTCTCTCCCGAGGGAAGCTGCCCATTGTAGCCGGCGGCACCGGCCTTTATATTGACTCCCTCCTCTCCGGCCGGACCTTCGCCCAGTTTGACACCGCCAGCCCCCTTCGGGCAGAGCTGGAAGACCGCATCCGTATCCAGGGGGGCCAGGCCCTGCTGGAGGAGCTGGCCCAGGTGGACCCGGACAGCGCCGCCCGCCTCCATCCCAACGATGAAAAACGCATCGTCCGTGCCCTGGAGGTATACCTGTCTACCGGCAAGACCATTACCCAGCATAACATCGAGACCCGGTCCATCCCCCCCCGGTACGACGCCCTCACCCTCACCCTGGCCTTTGCCCGGCGGGAGGACATGTGGGCACGGATCGACCGGAGGGTGGACGAGATGATGGAAGCCGGTCTGGTGGATGAGGTCCAGTCCCTTCTGGACAGCGGGGTCCCCCAGCGGTGTACCGCCATGCAGGCCATCGGCTATAAGGAGATGGCCGCCGCCCTTCGGGGTGATGGAGACACCGCCGCAGCCGCAGAGGAGATCAAGCTCCGCTCGCGGCAGTACGCCAAACGCCAGCTCACCTGGTTCCGGCGCACACCTCAGGCCAAGTGGATCTTCTGGGACGCCGTCCCCGATTTTACCGCCGCGCTCCATGCTTCGACAGGATATCTGAAAGAATTCGGTATATGATAGTGGCACTCAGGCCGGTATTCCGGCAAAAGAAAAAGGAGTGCTACATATGCAGAAAACAAATAACCTTCAGGAAATTTTTCTCACCCAGGCCCGCCGGGACCGCCGCCTTGTCACCATGTTTTTGATGAATGGGTTCCAGATGCGGGGATATGTCACCGGATTTGACGCGTTTACCGTGGTGCTCACCAGCGACGGAAAACAGCAGATCATCTATAAGCACGCCATCTCGACCATTGTGCCTGAGCGGCCCATCCCCCTCTACGAGCCCGGGGCGCTGGAATAAGCGTTCATCTTCCATTGACCTGAGAGAAAGAAAAGGAATTGTCCCATGAAACAAGGAAAACCCCTTATCGCATTTGTTATGGTGGCCATCTTTGCAGTTCTGGCCATCTATTTGGGCGTATATGCGTTCCGGTCCCTACAGGATCCTTACCGCACCACTCTGGTCTACGCCTACACCGCCGAAGACAGCGTGGAGGCCAACGGGCTGCTGGTCCGAGAGGAAACTGTATTTCCCAGCCAAACCGGAATCGTGGAGCTGACCCGCAGCGAGGGCGAAAAGGTAGGCGTGGGCCAGACCGTCGCCCTGGTATACCGGGATACACAGGCCCAGGCAGACCAGGCCCAGATCCAGGCCCTCTCCCAGGAAATTCAGCTGCTGCAGTACGCTGTGGGTCAGAGCGGAAGCGTGGAATCCGCCGCCCGTCTGGACGAGGATATCCGCCAGGGCATCGTTGCCCTTCGGGCCTCCTCCGCCCTGGGGGACTACAACAATTTGGAAGAACAAATCCGGACGGTAAAAAGCGATATCCTCAAGCGGGGTTATACCTATGGAGACGGCCTCACCGCCGCCGATCTCACCGCCCAGCTCCAGTCCCTGAACAGCCAGCTGACCGAACTCAATCAGCGCTCCGCTTCCGCCACTACCCGGGTAACCGCCAGCCAGTCGGGGATTTTCTCCAGCCTGGTGGACGGATATGAGACTCAGCTTACCCCCGCCAGTGTTCTGGAGCTGACGCCTTCTCAGCTCAACAGCCTGATCAGTCAACCGGACACGGTAAACACTTCCTCCACTGGAAAACTGATTACCTCCAACCGCTGGTATTTCGCCGCTGTCCTGCCTCTGGACTCTGCCCAGCGACTCAGCGTGGGAGGCACGGTCCTCATGCGCTTTACCGGCGACTTTACCCAGGATGTGGACATGTCTGTTGTCCAGATCAGCCAGCCCGAAGGGGAACAGGCCGTGGTGGTTTTTTCCACCGACAAATACCTTTCCCGCACCACTCTCCTGCGCCGTCAGACCGCGGAGTTGATCTTTGACAGCTGGTCCGGTCTCCGGATTCCAAAATCCGCATTGCGCCTGGTGGAGGAAGAAGTGGAAGATGAAGAGACTGGTGAAATGACCCAGACCACCCGTCTTGGGGTGTACGCCCTGGTCAACGGTCGGACCGAATTTAAGGAAGTGGATGTTGTCACCGAGGGCAATGACTACTATGTGGTCTCCCCGGTGGGGACCGGTCGGAAAATTTTGCGGGCCGGAGATGAAATCATCACTCAGGCCACCGGCCTTTATGATGGCCAGCTGCTGATTGATTGATATATGGGAAGTTTGTTCCCAGAAAGAAAATGGGGGGACCTTTGTGGATCTGAGCAAGAATATTCAGTTGGTACAATCCAGAATTTCCGCGGCGGCCGTTGCTGCCGGCCGCTCTCCGGAGGAAATCACCCTGTGCGCCGCTACCAAGGTACAAAGCGACGACACCATCCGCCAGGCCATTGCCGCGGGGATCACGGTGTGCGGAGAAAACCGGGTTCAGGAGCTGACTGCCCACCTGGCGGCCGACGCCTACGCCGGGGCCAGAGAGGTACATTTTATCGGACATCTTCAAACCAACAAGGTAAAGCAGGTGGTGGGAAAAGTGTCCCTGATCCAGTCGGTGGACTCCCTCCATCTGCTCCAGGCTATCCACAACCAGGCGGACAAGCTGGGAATCGTCCAGGACATCCTGCTGGAGGTGAACATTGCCGGAGAAGAGAGCAAGAGCGGCTGCCCGGTAGAACTGCTGCCTCAGCTGGTTCAGGAAACTGAACAGTTGTCCCATGTGCGCCTGCGTGGATTGATGGCAATTCCTCCAATTTCTTCCGCTCCCGGGGCTAATCGGAGATATTTTGCCGAAATGAGGCAGCTTTTTATTGACATAACGCAAAAAATGTCGGATAATCAAGGTGTTATGGACTGTTTGTCTATGGGCATGAGCGCGGATTTTGAGGACGCCATCGCGGAGGGCGCCACCCTGGTGCGGGTGGGTACCGCCCTGTTTGGTCCCCGACCCCCTATGGGCCCCCGCTGAGCGCCTGCCGCTGATCAATTTTACTTGAAGAGAAAAGAGGAACAATCATGGGTATTTTTGACGAATTTAAGCGCCTGGCCCATCCCTATGAGGACGAGGAAGAGGACGATTTTGACGATTTCGACATTTCCCCCCGCCCTGTGGAGCAGCGTCGGGAGCGCTCCGAGCGCAGCACACGCAATGAGGCCACTGTCTCCGAAGAAGAGCGGCGCAGCAACAAAGTCGTGAATATCCGCGCTGCTACCCAGCTGCAGGTCGTGCTGGTAAAGCCCGACAAATTTGAGGACGCCTCCGCTATCGCCGATCACCTGCGGGAAAAGCGCACTGTTGTTTTGAATCTGGAGTCCACCAACAAGGAAATCGCCCGCCGGCTGCTGGACTTTTTGTCCGGCGTGGCCTACGCCAACGAGGGTAAAATCAAGAAGGTGGCCATCTCCACCTACATCATCACCCCCTACAATGTGGACATTCTGGGCGACCTGATTGATGAGCTGGAAAACAACGGTTTGTATTTTTAACTATAGATACTACGATTCGTAGATAAAATTGGAGGGAATTGTTATGCTGACTCCGCAGGAAGTATCCGAGCGCGCCTTTCAAAAGGCTTCTTTCGGAGGTTACAATATGTCTCAGGTGGATGAGTTCCTGGACATTTTGACCGGAGATTACTCCGCGTTGTACAGCGAGAACGCGGTACTGAAAAGCAAGATGAAGGTGCTGGTGGACAAGGTGGAGGAGTACCGCTCCACGGAAGAGGCCATGCGCAAGGCCCTGATGACTGCCCAGCGGATGGCTGACGAGCTGGTGCAGGAGGCCGAGCAGAAAAAGGCTCAGCTTCTGAAAGAGGCCGAGGCCCAGGCTGCCGCCCGGAAGGCCAATATCTCCAAGGAAATCGAGGCCGAGGAATACCGCCTTCAGCAGGCACAGCAGGCCACCGCCGCCTTCGTGGAGAAAGTCCGCGCCCTCCATACTCAGCAGACAGAATACCTGGATCATCTCCAGGAACTCTATCCCCCGGAAACCGTGCCCGCGGTAGACCCGGTGGATGAGGCGGTCTCTGAGATCGACGACAATGTACAGCGCCTGCTGGCCCAGGCCATGAAGGACGCCAAGGAGGAGAATCTCCGTGCGAAAGCCGCGGAAGAAGCTTCCGAAAATGACCTGGACGACACGGCCGAGTTTGCTCCCGTCTCTGACGAAGAGGACGGGGAGGACTCCCACGAGGAGGACGAGGATGACCGTTCCTTCCGGGGCAGCCGGATCGACTTCGGCGATCTTCAGTTTGGTCGGGATTACGAAATCAAATAACCGGAAAGGGCCATCCGCCTTCTGTGGGGGATGGCCCTTCTGTTTGTTCTTTCCCCTTGACTTACCTTTTCCCGGTGATATACTGTAAGAAAACCCCTCCCCCATTTTGGGGGCAGGGGCATTGCCGCGTTGCGGCAAAATGCCAAAATTTGAGGTTTTTCTCATGAAACTGCTTACTGCCGCTTTAAATCGACTGCCTGAATTTCAAGACCTCCTGGCCTGTCTGGAGGGGGGGCGCTGTCCGGTGGCCCTGTCCGGAGCCTCGGCCATTCACCGGGTCCATATTGCCGCCGCAGTGGGCCTGATCACCCATCGTCCGGTAGTCCTCATCTGCGCCGATGAAAGCGAGGCGGAGCGGCTGGCCCAGGATTTGGCCGCTTTTGCGGACAGCCCTGTCCCTGTCCTCACCCCCCGCTCCTTTACCTTTCACAATGCGGCCTCCGTATCCCGGCAGTGGGAGCATCGGCGCCTGTCCCTGATGTGGGAACTGCTCCAGGGCAAGCACCCCTTTCTGGTTGCCACGGTGGAGGCCCTCCTCCAGCGTACCATGCCCCGGGAAATTTTGAAGCACTGTTGTCGGGAGCTGAAGCCCGGGGACATCTGCGACCTCAATCAGCTGGCGGAGGATCTCTCCGCCGCGGGGTATACCCGGTGCGAGCAAGTGGAAGGCGTGGGACAGTTTGCCCTTCGGGGGGGCATTCTGGACATCTTTTCCCCCGCCATGGAGCAGCCTGTGCGTGTGGAATTTTTCGGGGATGAGATCGACGCCATGGGTTCTTTTGACCCTTCTACCCAGCGGCGCACTGAAAATCTGGACGCCGCCCTTCTCCTCCCTGCCGCCGAAGTTCTGCCTCAGATGGCGCCGGGCGGTCTGGCGGGCCTGGCCAAGCAGCTGAGTAAACTGGCGGCCCATGCCCTGCGCTCCAGGAACAACCCTCTCTCTCAGACATTGGAGCGGGACGGAGAAGCGATTGCTCAGGGCCGTACCTTTCCCGCCATGGACCGCTATCTGGCCCTGATTTACCCGGAAACCGCTACCATGGCCGACTATTTTCCCCCTGACGCCTGCCTGATTTTCTCTGAGTGTCCCAGAGTCACCGAACGAGCCAAAACCTATCAGTGGCAGCTGGAAGAGGACATCAAGCTCCTGATGGAACAGGGGGAACTGGACGGTTCCTGTGGAGACCTGGCCCTTACCTTCCCCCATCTCTGTCAGCGGCTGGAGGATTGGGCCTGTCTCTACCTGGACTCCTTTGCCGCCTCAGGCTACCCAACTCCGCCCAGAGCACTGCTTTCCATCACCGCCAAGCAGCTCTCCTCCTTCGGCGGCAGTCTAGAGACGGCGGTACAGGACCTGGTCCACTATCAAAATTCCGGTTATTCCAGTCTGGTACTGGTATCAGGAGAACAGCGGGCTCTGGACCTGCAGACTTTACTGCGGGAGCAGAAGGTAAAAGCCGCTGTGGAATTTAAGCTCACCCAGCTCCCAGCGCCCGGCGCCATTACCATCACCGTAGGCGGGCTGTCCAGCGGCCTGGAGTACCCCTCCCTCCACCTTGCCGTTCTCACGGAGGGCAATCGAAAAACGGTGCGCCGCCGCCGCCCGGCAAAGGACACCACCAATCGCCAGAAGCTGAAATCCTATGCCGACCTCACCCCCGGAGACCTGGTGGTCCATGAGCACCACGGCGTGGGCCGCTTTGTGGGTATGGTCAAAATGCCTGTGGACGGTGTGGAGCAGGACTATGTGAAGATCGCTTACGCGGGCACTGATGTCCTCTATGTCCCCGCCACACAGCTGGACCTGGTGAGCAAGTACATCGGCGGCGGCGAGGACGCGGCCCAGACCAAAAAACTCAACCGCCTGGGCGGTGTAGAGTGGGAAAAAGCAAAATCCAAGGCGAAAAAAGCGGTTCAGGATCTGGCCAAGGGCCTGATCCAGCTCTATGCCCAGCGCCAGCGCCAGCCGGGTTATGCCTTCTCCCCCGACTCCCCCTGGCAGCGGGAATTTGAAGAGCAGTTTGAATACACCGAGACAGACGATCAGCTGCGCTGCATTCAGGAGATCAAGACAGATATGGAGCGGGCCGTCCCCATGGACCGGCTTTTGTGCGGGGATGTGGGATACGGCAAAACTGAGGTGGCCTTTCGCGCCATGATGAAATGTGTGCTGGATGGCAAGCAGGCCGCCGTGCTGGTCCCCACCACTGTTCTGGCCCGACAGCACTACTTGACGGCCCTGCGGCGGTTCTCCAAATATCCGGTCAATATCGATGTGGTCTCCCGGTTCCGCACCCCCTCTCAGATGAAGGAGACCCTGCGGAAGGTGGAGAGCGGTGAGGTGGATATTCTCATCGGCACCCATCGCCTCTTTAACCGGGATGTGCGCTTCAAAGATCTCGGCCTTCTGGTGGTGGACGAGGAGCAGCGCTTCGGCGTGCAGCACAAGGAAAAGCTGAAGGAGACCTTCAAACAGGTGGATGTGCTCACCCTGTCCGCCACCCCCATTCCCCGTACCCTGAACATGGCCCTCAGCGGCATCCGGGATATGTCCACCCTGGAGGAGCCCCCCTCTGACCGCCAGCCGGTGCAGACCTATGTGCTGGAGCACGACTGGAATGTGCTGGGGGACGCCATGCGCCGGGAACTGGAGCGGGGCGGGCAGGTATACTACCTCCACAACCGTGTAGAGACCATCGACCGCTGCGCCGCCCGGATCCAGATGCTCCTGGGGGATGACGCAGTCATTGGTGTGGCCCACGGTCGCATGACCCAGGAGGCTATCGACGATGTGATGAGCCAGATGACCGACGGAGAGATCAATGTGCTGGTCTGTACCACCATTATTGAGACAGGCATTGACCTGCCAAACGCCAACACTTTGATCATTGAAGACGCCGACAAGCTGGGCCTGGCTCAGCTGCACCAGATCCGCGGCCGGGTGGGCCGCTCCAACCGCCGCGCCTTTGCCTATCTCACCTACCGAAAGGGCAAGGTCCTCTCTGAGGTGGCCACCAAACGGCTGGAGGCCATCCGGGAATTTGCGGAATTTGGGTCCGGGTTTAAAATTGCCATGCGGGATCTGGAGATTCGAGGCGCCGGAAATGTGCTGGGGCCGGAGCAGTCGGGCTTTCTGCTCTCTGTGGGCTACGATATGTATTTGAAGCTGTTGGAAGAGGCTGTACTTCAGGAGCAGGGACAGCCCCTGCCCACACGCACCGAGTGCGCCGCCACCCTGTCTGTGGCCGCTTCCATCCCCGACCGCTATGTCCCCTCTCCGGAGCAGCGTATGGACCTCTACCGGCGCATTGCCGCCATACGCTGTGAGAAAGATGCGGATGATGTGATTGACGAGCTGATAGACCGCTTCGGAGAGCCTCCCAGACAGGTCAATAACCTGATCTCTGTTGCCCTGCTCCGGGCCACTGCCGCTCAGTGCCGTATTCAGGATATCTCTCAAAAGGGCGGCCGGCTGGTCTTTACCCTGGCCGAATTTGAACTGGAGTCCTTCTCCGCTCTGTGCGCCCAGGAGAAATACCAAAAGCGCCTGCTGCTGATTCCGGGAGATACACCCCGCTTCTCCCTGACCCTGGGCAAAGATGAAAATCCCCTCCGGGCGGCCAGCGGCCTGGTAGAGGCCTATGCCAAAATTCTGGGAGAAATATGAGGTTGTTATCTTGCCCTCCATTTTCCTTTGTGTTATGATGAAGCCTACCATAATTCATTTTCTCTGAGAAAGGAATTCGATCCATGAAACGAACCAAACGACTGCTGGCCATTGCCCTGGCCTTCGTTATGGCGCTGTCCTCTTTGACCGGCTGCGGCGGAGGAAGCAGCTCCAGTTCCAGCAGCGCCTCCTCTTCTTCCTCAGGCTCCAGCAGCAGTGCCTCGGAAGTTGTTCCCATGGACCTCACCGGAGTAACCGACCCCTATCTAGCCACCTCCGGTCTGGCCGGAGACACTGTGGTAGCCCGGGTTGGTGAGGCGGATATTACCGCCGCCGAATTGCTGTACTGGATCAACTACGGCGTTGAACTGACCCTCTCGCAGTACGGCAGCTACCTCACTGAGCTGCCCTGGGACTCTGATGTGGGGGGACAGACCTTCTCCGATCAGATGAAGCAAAGCGCATTGAATGCCGCCGCGTTCTATGCCCTTCTCCCTATTCTGGCTGAAAAGGAAGGCCTCTCCGTCTCCCAGGAGACTCTGGATGAGCTGGAAAGCCAGCATCAACAGGCCGTCGAGACCCTGGGCAGCGAAGAGCTGGCAGAGCACTCCTTCTGGTACCAGATGATCACCTGGGACCTGCTCTCCAAGCTGAGCACCTGCGGTGACCTCCACCTGCAGCTTCAGAACCTCTACTTCGGCGAGGGCAGCGAGGACTACCCCACTGACGCCGAAGTCCTGGCCTATGCCCAGGATGAGCTGGGAATCTACCGGGCCAAGCATATTCTGCTGTCCACCAAGGATCTTGAGACCGGTGAGGACTTGGATGAGGCCACAATCGCGGAAAAGAAAGCTAAGGCTGAGGAGCTGCTTGCCCAGCTCCGGGCTTCTGACGACCCTGTGACCCTGTTCGACCAGCTGATGAATGAGTACAGCGAGGATCCGGGACTGGCTTCTTATCCCGATGGCTACACCGCCCAGACCGGCCAGATGGTGCCCGAATTTGAACAGGCGGCCCTGGCTTTGAAGGACGGCGAAATCAGCGATGTGGTGTACAGCGAGTCCACCGGTTACCACATTATTCTCCGTCTGCCTCTGGATCCCGCCGATTATCGCAATCAGCTGGTCGCTCAGCTGATGCAGACCAAGACCGACCAGTGGCTGGAGGAATATGGTCTGGAAACCACGGACGCCTACGACCAGATCGATCCCGCCGCCTTCCGTGAAAAAGTAGTATCTCTCCAGGCCGCCGTACAGGAAGAAATCAATGCGGTTCTTGCCGCCCAGGAAGAGGATACCGATTCTTCTTCCGCCTCTTCCTCTTCCAGCCAAGAAGGCTGATGATTTGAAAAAAGTCCGGACAGGGGGAATTCCCCCTGTCCGGACTTTTATTTTATATGTGACAGACACATCAAGAGCCTATTCAGTCCACAAATTCCACGCCGTTCTCTTCCGACATGGACTTGACCATGGCCAGCGACTCAATTCGAATCCCCTTGGCCCGCAGCCGGGCCCCTCCGGGTTGGAAGGCCTTCTCCACCACGATACCGGCCCCCACCAGTTCCGCGCCGGCCTGATGAATCAGATCAAACAGTCCCTCCAGGGCCGCTCCGTTGGCCAGAAAATCGTCGATGACCAGCACCCGGTCCCCCGGACCCAAAAACTGTTTGGATATGATCACATCATAAATCCGTCCGTGGGTAAAGGACTCCACCTTTGTGGTATAAACCTCCCCGGCAATATTTTTTGTCTGGGTCTTTTTAGCGAAGATCACCGGGCAGTTAAAATACTGGGCGGTAATACAGGCAATGCCGATCCCGGAAGCCTCAATGGTCAGAATTTTATTGACGCCGCTGTCGGCAAATCGACGCTGAAATTCTTTCCCGATCTCCCCGAACAGGGCGATGTCCATCTGGTGATTTAAAAAGCTGTCCACCTTCAGCACATCATTTCCTTTGACTACACCGTCTTTTCGAATACGCTCTTTCAGCAGTTCCATGGGAAACAAACCGCCTTTCCAACTGGCGACAGCCCGATTGTCGGGCTGTCTTTTTTCAAATATACTGTTATTCTACAAAATATTTCCTCTCTCCGCAATCCCTTTTTTCAGTTTCCCCGGACAGTTTTTCATCGTTATCATGTTCCCCATAAAATAAATACCGGACCGCTGCACAGCGGCCCGGTAAAAGTAATTCATTCAGCCCAGCACACCTTTGGTCCTGGCAGCTTTCCGATCTTCCATCTTGGAGACAATGATGGCGCAGGCCGCGTCACCAGTAATGTTCACTGTGGTACGGCCCATATCAAATATACGATCAATGCCGGCCACCAGAGCAATGCCCTCCACAGGGACATTGACACTCTGCAGCACCATGGCAAGCATAACCATGCCGGCTCCAGGAACTCCCGCGGTACCGATGGAGGCCAGGGTAGCAGTCAGAACGATGGTAAGCATCTGACCAATGCTCAGGTCAATTCCATAGGCCGTGGCAATGAACACCGCGCACACGCCCTGATAAATGGCGGTACCGTCCATGTTGATGGTGGCTCCCAGGGGAAGCACAAAAGAAGCCACCTCCCGGCGAGCGCCCAGGCGCTCGGCACACTCCATATTGAAGGGCAGCGTACCCACGGAGGAGGCGGAGGAGAACGCCATCATCATGGCGGGGGCCATCCCCTTAAAGAAAGCAATGGGAGAAAGTCCTCCCAGTGTCTTTACCGTGGTAGAATAAACCAGCAGGGCGTGGACAATGTAGCCCACATAGGCGACTGCCAGCGCCGCCACCATGTACTGCAAAATCTGAGGGCCGTTTTCCGCCACTACGGGACAGATCAGGCATGCCACACCAATGGGGGAAAGCCGGATAATCAAATCCATGATCTTCATGGACACCTCATTGAAGCTGTCCACGACCTGAGCCGCCACCAGGCCCTTCTCCCCTGCCAGCAAAATACCGAACCCCAGAAGCAAAGAGATCACAATGACCTGAAGCATGGTGGCGTCGGCCAGAGGCTGTACCGCATTGGAAGGAAAGATATTGACAATAACAGTCATAATACTCTGCCCTTCCGGAGGCGTATATTCCAGTCCTGTGGTATTCATCTCCACGAACATCCCCGCACTTTTGGCAAGACTTGCCAAAATCAACGCCAGGATCACCGCAAAGGCGGTGGTGCACATATAATAGACCACCGTCTTGCCTCCCACAGAACCCACTCTGCTGATATCCTGCATGGAAATCACGCCGGAGGCAATGGAAAACAGCACAATGGGCACCACAATAAACTTTAACAAATTAAGGAAAATATCGCCCCAGGGCTTAATGTACGCAATGGCAAAATCTTTTCCTGCCATGCCGGCGATCTCCACAGGAATCAGCAGCAGGCCCGCTACAATACCCACTACCAGGCCCACAAAGATCCAAAAGGCAAGGGGCAGCTTTTTGCTTTTCATATAACACTCTCCTTCCTTTTACTCGGGGACCGAACACTCTGCCTGACAGCGCTCTGTTTTTTCCTCTTCTGCCGCTAAACCTGGTCCCTCATGACGCTATTATAGTCTTTGTCGCCATTTTTTACAAGTCCTTAACATTCATTTTCCGGTTTATTAGAAATTTTCACCAAAATCCTTTTGTTTTTTAGCGAAATAGCCTGTCCGCTTTTCCAGGGAAATAAAATTTTGAGTTATCGCCGTCTTTCGACCGTTTATTTTCCATTTTATGGTAATCTTATGGTACAAGCTATAATGAAAGGCGGAATTTTGATGCGGCTGTTGAATAAGAAAGGACTGTTTGACAGCGGACGAGTTTTATTTCTTCCCGTCGATAGCATAATTCCCAACCCGGACCAGCCCAGAAGCGTTTTTACTCAGCCTGAGTTGCAGGAACTGGCAGAGTCCATCCGCTCCCTTGGAGTTCTTCAGCCTCTTACTGTGAGACGCCGCAACGGACAATGGGAACTGGTCGCCGGGGAACGGCGCCTGCGGGCGGCAAAGCTGGCAGGCTTGGATCAGGTCCCCTGTCTGTCCATTCAGGCAGACAGCCAATCCTCCTCCCTGCTGGCATTGGTGGAAAACCTCCAGAGGCGGGACCTGGACTTTTGGGAGGAGGCGCTGGCCCTCCGTAAGCTCATCGATACTTACCATATTTCACAGGAGGAGGCTGCCCGCCGGCTGGGAAAAAGTCAGTCCTCCATTGCCAACAAACTTCGCCTTTTGAAACTTCCTTCGGAGGTACTATCTCTGCTTCGAACTCACGGCGCAACAGAGCGCCATGCCAGGGCCCTGCTTAGGCTGGACTCTCCGGCCGCCCAGATGAAAGTGGCCCAGCAGATTGCCGATCATGGCCTTACAGTGGCTGAGACCGAAACGGTGATAGACGGCTTGTTGGCAGCAGCCTCTCCTTCTCCCAGAAAGCGTCCGACTTTTATCGTCAAAGATGTGCGGCTGTTCCTCAATACGATTACACGAAGTTTGGACCTGATGCGCTCCGCCGGAGTCAACGCCCAGTGCCGCCGTCAGGACACCGAAGAAGAAATTTTACTTACCATTCATATTCCCCGAAAATCATCCTGACCCCGATCTCTCCCCCTCTTTCCCGGACGCTGACCCAGCGTCCGGGCTTTTTATTTGGATATGAAGCCATTGTTTCACATGAAACATTGCGGGTAAGCTTCTTATCATCAGCAGCTCCCTTCTAATAAAAAGAGGAAAAACAGTTGAAATCTATTGGTCCGGTTGATATAATGAAGTGCTGTAAAGTTTTGCAATCTGTCCGCTGCAAGGAGGCGCCCTCATGTCTAAAATCATCGCCGTTGTCAATCAGAAAGGCGGCGTGGGCAAAACCACAACCACTGTGAACATTACCGCTGCGTTAAAAAACCTGGGGAAACGAGTTCTGCTCTGTGATTTTGATCCCCAGGCCAATGCAACCTCCGGTATGGGTGTGGACAAGAATACCGCCTCTCCCAATGTATACGATGTTCTGATCAGCGGCGCCGATCCCCACAAAGCGGTGGTGGAGACCAAGTATGGAGATGTCCTCCCCTCCAACAAGGCCCTTGCGGGGGCAGGGATTGAAATGATTGCCCTGGAAGACCGGGAACATCTGCTCAAGCGTGCGCTGGATACCCTGGCGCCCAATTATGATTACATTTTTATCGACTGTCCCCCCTCTCTGGAGCTGCTCACGGTAAATGCCCTCTGTGCTGCCCACTCCCTGCTGGTTCCTGTACAGTGTGAATACTATGCGCTGGAGGGACTCAGTGATCTGCTGGCCACCGTACGGTTAATCAAGCGGGGGTTAAATCCCCCCCTCTACTTGGAGGGTGTGCTTTTGACCATGTTTGACAGCAGAACCAATCTCTCCCTTCAGGTGGCAGAAGAGGTGAAGCGCCATTTCCCCGGACAGGTATTTGCCACTGTTATTCCCCGGAATGTCCGCCTTTCTGAGGCCCCCAGCCATGGGAAACCGATTTCTGCCTATGACCCATATTCCAGAGGGGCAGAAGCTTATCGCCTCCTTGCTGATGAAATGTGTGATCAATAATTTACATATGCGGCTATGCTCCGCAGCTTTAAGATAAGAAAGGTCTTGTGTTATGGCAAAGCGAAATACGGAACTGGGTCTGGGGCGGGGATTAAACGCCTTGTTGGGCGACCCCGACCTTCAGCCCCAGGGGGAAGGTTCCGTAACCCTTCCCATCTCTCAAGTGGAACCGGGCCTGAATCAACCCCGGAAGCGGTTTGATCAGGAGGCGCTGGATGATCTGACAGAATCCATCCGCACCCATGGTATCATCCAGCCCCTCACGGTACGCCGTCTGGCCTCGGGCTACTACCAGATTATCGCCGGTGAACGCCGCTGGCGGGCCGCCAAAGCCGCGGGCCTGGCTGAAGTCCCTGTCGTCATCATTGAGGCCGACGACAGAAAGGTAATGGAGTTGGGGCTGATTGAAAATCTCCAGCGGGAAGATTTGAATCCCGCTGAAGAGGCCAGAGGCTACCAGGTTCTCATGGAGGAATACGGCCTGACCCAGGAGCAGGTTGCCCAACAGATGGGGAAATCCCGCCCTGCCATTGCCAACACACTGCGGCTGCTGGCTCTTCCCCAGGAAGTACTGACTATGCTGGAGGAGGGCACTCTCTCTGCCGGCCACGCACGAGCCATTCTGGGCGCGCCGACTCAGGAGCTGCAAAAGGAAGCGGCCAAAAAAACAGTGGAGGCGCAGCTCTCAGTACGGCAGACGGAGGCTCTCGTCAAGGCAATGCAGCGCCCGAAAAAGGAACAGGCCTCCCCTCAGGGACCCGACCTCTCCCTCTATATTGGAGAATTGGAAAAGGACCTCTCCAGCCGTCTGGGCCGCAAGGTAAAAATTGCCCATAAGGGGAAAAAGGGACGAATTGAGCTGGAATACTACAGCGACCAGGACCTGGAGACACTGCTGGAATTGCTGCAACAGCTGAATGGGAAAGGAGAATTGACCCATGGCTGAAAACCATAAAGACCCATCCACCCAGGCGCCTTCTTCCCCTGCTGAAAAAGAAGGCGCTCGCAAAACCTCTTCCAGAAATCGCTCCCGCGGTCAGCAACGCCGCAGTCAGAGGTCGGTCTTTCAGTACATTACCGTCCTTTTTGCCGCCGCTTTTCTGCTTCTGCTCATGACTTATGTGATGCAGCAGCGGCTGAACAAAGCGCAAATCGATGATTTGCAGCAAAGTTCCGATTCAACATTGCAAACTTTGGAAAACATTATTGCCGAACGGGATCAGCTCCGCCAGGAGAAGGAGGAGCTCTCAGATCAGCTGGATGACGCTCTCCAGGAGGCTGAGGCTTCCGAGGCAACCGTGGCCAAACAGGAACGGGCTCTTCAGGCGATGGACTGGTTCTGGCGTATTCAGCGGCAGTTCTCCCGGGGATACACAAGAGCTGCCCGGGAGCTTGCAGAGCAGTTTGAGGCCTCCGGTCTGGTGGCTGACCTTCCTGATGTGTCCTATGCGGAGCCTGACGGCCCCTCCCCCAAACAGCAGTACGCAGAGCTCTATGATCTGCTTTTCTGATATCAGCGAAATATGTTTCACATGAAACATTCTGAACTTAATAAAAAGGAGTCATAACACATGCTGGATATGAAATTCGTTCGGGAAAATCCCGAAGCTGTCAAAGAAAACATTAAAAAGAAATTTCAGGATGAGAAGCTGCCCCTGGTAGATCAGGTCCTCGCCCTGGATGCCGAAAACCGCGCCTGCGTCAGTGAGGCCAACGAGCTGCGGGCCAGCCGCAACGCCCTGAGCAAGCAGGTGGGCATGCTTATGGGACAGGCCAAGAAGGATCCCTCCAAGCTGGAAGAGGCTGAGGCCGTCAAGGCCAAGGTAAAGGCCAATGCCGACCGCCTGGCCGAGCTGGAGGCTAAAGAGACCGAACTGGCTGCCCAGATCCACAAAATCATGCTGCTCATCCCCAATATCATTGATCCTTCGGTGCCCATCGGCCCCGACGACTCCTGCAATGTGGAGGTTCAGCGCTTCGGTGAGCCCAAAGTTCCTGATTTTGAAATTCCCTACCACACCCAGATCATGGAGTCCTTTAACGGCATTGATATGGACTCCGCCGGCCGGGTCTCCGGCAACGGCTTCTACTACCTGATGGGCGACATTGCCCGCCTCCACGAGGCGGTGCTGGCCTATGCCCGGGACTTTATGATCAACAAGGGCTTCACCTTCTGCGTGCCCCCCTTCATGATCCACGGCAATGTGGTGGAGGGCGTCATGAGCCAGACTGAGATGGACGCCATGATGTACAAGATCGAAGGCGAGGATCTGTACCTGATTGGCACCTCCGAGCACTCCATGATCGGCAAGTTTATTGACCAGATCATTCCCGAGTCCTCCCTCCCCCAGACCCTCACTTCCTACTCCCCCTGTTTCCGCAAGGAAAAAGGCGCCCACGGCATTGAGGAGCGGGGCGTGTACCGCATCCACCAGTTCGAGAAGCAGGAGATGGTGGTCGTCTGCAAGCCTGAGGACTCCATGAAGTGGTATGAGCAGATGTGGCGTTACTCCGTGGAACTGTTCCGCTCCATGGACATACCCGTGCGTCAGCTGGAGTGCTGCTCCGGCGACCTGGCCGACCTGAAAGTAAAGTCCTGCGACATCGAGGCCTGGTCTCCCCGGCAGAAGAAGTACTTTGAGGTCTGCTCCTGCTCCAATCTGGGCGACGCCCAGGCCCGCCGCCTGAAGATGCGGGTCAAAGGCGAGAAGGGCATGTACCTCCCCCACACCCTGAACAACACGGTTGTGGCTCCTCCCCGTATGCTCATCGCCTTCCTGGAGAATAACCTGCAGGCCGACGGCACCGTGAAGATCCCCGCCGTGCTCCAGCCCTACATGGGTGGCCTGGAGGTCATGGTGCCTAAGAAATAAAAGTGTGTATGAAATATTGACTTTCTGCTGTCTGTCCCCTACTTTGATTTTAAAACTCTGTACGCAGTGGAAGAAGTCAGAATTATTTTAAGGGCAGCGGCAACCAGCGGAAAATATGTTCTAAGTACACGCTTATTTTAAATCGTAATATTTTTAGAATAATATACAGTTTGTTTTACCCGTTTCCAGCCGTTTATAGAAATTAAAATGAACTCCAGTTCATTTTTTACATTTCCAACGGCTCCAAACCGGTCAGCATCTTGAACCCCTTGCGCCGCAAGGGGTTCAAGACACATATAGGCGACCGCCTCAGAGAAGAGAACCACCTGCATGGTCAAGGCGATCAATACCCTTCATAAAAAGGAAGAACCCGCCAAGGCCCCCTCGGAACCTTCCAATGAAGAAAAGCTTCTCATCGAGATCCGAAGGCGAAAAAGAAGCAATAAGGAAAAGTGAGGAACCGCTATGTCTGAATCCACACACCGTCCCGAGGAAAAGAAGGAAGACCCGGGATATACCCCCGCCTCTCCAGTCAAGCGAACTTTGGCCTGGATTGCCCTGGTCTATGTGCTGATTTTGCTGGGGCTGACCACTTACTACTATTTTACGGGAACCGCTCTGGGAAATTTAGGCCCGCTGCTGGCCGTTCCGGGCCTCATCGGACTTGGAATCCTCATTCTGGTCAGCTGGCGCTCCACAGGCCGGCCGGGAAAATGGGTTGCCATTTTGGCCGCGGTCATTTGCTGGCTGCTGGCCCTGGTCACCCTCCCCATCGGCCTTGTGGGCCTGCTGTCTAACTTTGAACTGGTGGGGGTCACCTTTTTGATGTTCTGATTGATCCAGGAGGACTGTCTATGAGAGAGATCATTGAAACCGGATTGGCGCAGCTTGGGCTGTCGGAGCGAATTCCGCCTCAGGCAGCGGAACAGTTAGCACAGTACGGTCAAATGCTTCTGGAAAAAAACCAGGTGATGAATCTCACCGCCATCCGTGAGGAGGATCAGGTGGCCAGACTCCATATGCTGGACTGCGCCGCTCTGGTTGGAATGGCTGATTTTGCCGGGAAAACGCTCATTGATGTAGGGACCGGCGCGGGATTTCCGGGATTGCCTCTTAAAATTCTCGTTCCCTCCCTTGAGGTCACCCTTTTGGACAGTCTGAATAAGCGGCTGGAATGGCTGGAAGAGGTGGCGTCCTCCCTCTCTCTGTCCGGGGTACACACTGTACACGCCAGAGCTGAGGAGCAGGCGCTTGTGAAGGGATTCCGAGACAGCTTTGACTTTGCCACCGCCCGGGCAGTGGCCGATTTAAGATTGCTGTGTGAATTGTGTCTTCCCTATGTCAAGCCCGGTGGATTTTTTCTGGCCATGAAATCCACAGGCAGCGACGAGGAACTATCTCAGGCGGCTCACGGGATCCAGCTGCTGGGCGGCCGTGTACGGGAGATCCGGGACTACCAGATTCCCGGCACGCAGATTGTCCATCGTGTGGTCCTGATTCAAAAAGTGGCTCCGACTCTGAAGGGCTATCCCCGCCGTTGGGCTAAAATTCAAAAAGCGCCGTTGTAAACTTCATTTTTAAATAAAATGCAGATTTTTCCAAAAAGTTTTGATAGAAATGGTTGACGACCCACAGATTTGTGGTACACTTAAAATGTGATGTTAGGAGGATTTTCCATGGGAATTGTGGTAACCATTACCTCCGGAAAGGGAGGCACTGGAAAAACCTCCATTACCGGGGGAGTAGCCTCTTCCCTGGCTCTCATGGGCCGCAGGGTGCTGTGCATCGATATGGATATCGGCCTGCGCAACCTTGATATATCACTTGGTCTCAGCGACCGGGCGCTGATGGATTTTTCCGATGTAGCGCTGGGCCGCTGTCCGCTGGTTCGGGCCGCAGTAGACCATCCAGATTTGAAGGGTCTCTCTTTATTGACCGCCCCCATGTCCCTGCCCCCCAACCTGACACCGGATAAAATCCGCTCCCTTCTGAATACTGCCCGCACCATGTATGACTACATCCTGATTGATTCTCCCGCCGGATTGGGTGCCGGATTTCGGCTGGCTGCCTGCGGAGCGGATCGGGCTTTGGTAGTCGCCACCAGCGACGCTTCCTCTCTGCGGGACGCCCAGCGTACCGTGGGAGAGTTGGAGGGAATCCGGCAGATCCATCTGATCATGAACCGAATTCAGGTCAAACTTCTGCGTCGGATGCGCGCCACCATTGACGACGCCATGAACACCGCCGGTCTTCCCCTCCTGGGCGTCATACCGGAGGACCCCCAGGTCATTCTCTGTGCCAACCTGGGGCAGCCGCTGATCACAAGAGGAAAGCGGGGCGCTGCCCACGCCTGTTGGAATATCGCCCTCCGGTTGGAAGGTCACCGGGTACCAATTATGAGAATCCGATAAATTTTCATATTCAACACTGTAAGGAGGTATCGCCCCCATGAATATTGCAATCATGTGCCACACCAAAAAGCAAGATCTGATGGTACAGTTCTGCACCGCTTATTGTGGCATTCTTTCCAAGCACACTGTATGCGCCACCAATGCCACAGGCCGCATGGTGGCGGAAGCTACCGGACTGCCTGTCAATCTCTTTTTATCCCACGAGCACGGGGGCATCGAACAGATCGGCCAGCGTATTATTTATAATGAAATCGATATGGTTCTGTTCTTCAACTCCCCCCAGGACAACGAAATGGACAAGGATGTGCTGTACATTACTCGTCTTTGCGACCAGCACTCTGTCCCCGTAGCTACCAATGTGGCTACCGCCGAGCTGCTGATCCATGGTCTGGCAAGAGGGGATCTGGATTGGCGTCTGGGCCTTAACCCCAACCGGGTTCCCTTCGCTTTGTAATGGATAACACTTGACATTTGTCCCTTTTTAGGATAGCATATCCTCATTCACCGCAATGACGGCGTACAAGTACACAGAATACCCCCCGACAGAGAGAGGCTCCATTGGGTTGAGAGAGCCTTAGGGACCGGCCCTGTGGAAGACGGCGCTATCAGCGGACCCGGAGACGGGTGCGGTTCCCTTTCCGCAACCAAAAAGGTCAAAGGAGCGCATCACCGCGCTTGAAATTGGGTGGCACCACGAAGCATGCGCTCTCGTCCCAATCCAGGGGATGAGAGCGCCCGTTTTTTCCAGCCCACAAGCAAAATCTGTGGAAGGAGTTTTTATGATGATGCTGATGCCTGCGCTGCGACACAAATTCCATCTTCCCTCAGGGGAAGAATAATTTGAACAAGCCGCCAGTCGGCGCCGCGGAAGCCTGTTCCGCCACACATAAAATACAATTCCACAACAGAAAGGATTTTGACTTATGGCTAAAGTTCAACCTCGTACCCTCTCCGGTTTTATGGAGCTTCTCCCCGGCCGTCAGATTCAGTTTGACCGCATGGCCGCTATCATCCGGGAATCTTTTTCTCTCTATGGTTTCTTCCCCCTGGACACGCCCCTGATTGAAGCCAGTGATGTTCTGCTGGCCAAGGGCGGCGGCGAGACCGAAAAGCAGATCTACCGCTTTATGAAGGGAGACAGCGACCTGGCTCTTCGCTTTGACCTCACCGTTCCTCTGGCTAAGTATGTGGCTCTCAACTACGCCAATCTGGCCTTCCCCTTCCGCCGCTTCCAGATCGGAAAGGTATACCGGGGCGAGCGGGCCCAGCGGGGCCGGTTCCGTGAGTTTTATCAGGCTGATATTGACATCATCGGCGACGGTAAGCTGGATGTCTTCAACGATGCGGAGATCCCCGCCATCATCTACCGCACCTTTACCGCTCTGGGTCTGCGCCGGTTCCAGATCCGGGTGAACAACCGGAAGATCCTCAACGGATTTTACGCCATGCTGAACCTGACCCAAAAGTCCAGCGATATTATGCGCACCGTGGACAAGCTGGAGAAGATCGGTGAGAAGAGCGTCCGTGATTTGCTCACCTCTCCGGAGATTGGCCTCAGCGAGGAAGAAGCGGCTGAGATTCTCCGCTTTATCAATATCAAGGGCGACAATACCTTCGTACTCTCCTCCCTGGAGCAGTATCGTGGCCGCAACCCCGTATTTGACGAGGGCCTGGACGAGCTGGGTCTGGTGGCCAAAAACCTGGCCGGCTTTGGTGTGCCGGAAGAAAACTTTGCTCTGGACCTGACCATCGCCCGTGGTCTTGACTACTACACCGGCACCGTCTATGAAACCACTATGCTGGATCACCCGGAAATCGGCTCCATCTGCTCCGGCGGCCGGTTTGACAATCTGGCCGAGTACTACACTGACCGGCAGCTGCCCGGCGTGGGAATCTCCATCGGCCTGACCCGCCTGTTCTTCGTCCTGGAGGATCAGGGCTACCTGAATGAGGAGCTGAACACCGCTTCCGCCGATGTGCTGATCCTCCCCATGACCGAGGATATGTCCCCCTCCATTTCTCTGGCCACCAGCCTGCGTGCTGCCGGTGTGCGCACCCAGATTTACAGTGAGCAGAAGAAATTCAAACAAAAGATGAGCTATGCGGACAAGCTGGCCGTCCCCTATGTGATCTTCCTGGGTGAGGATGAAATCAAGGACGGCGCCGCCGCTGTGAAGAATATGCGTACCGGTGAGCAGGTCAAGCTGCCTGTCTCTGAAGCTGTGGCCCACATTCAGGCCAGCCTGAGCACTCTCAATCAGGGCGCTCCCATTCTGGACAAGGGCGTGCAGTAAGCTTTTAGGGCGAAAGGAGCCGCCATGAAAGGACAACTGAAACAGATCGGCATTGCTCTGGCTATCCTTGTGTGCGCTGCCGCCCTGGTGATTGGCGGATACCTTTGGATCAGCCGGCCGGTATCCTTTTCCTCCATGTTTCCCATCGCTGCCCAAGATATTTCCTTTTGCCATGTTACCCTCCATACCCTCAGCGAGGAGGATATGGAAGATCAAACCGGTACCCTTACCCAGGAGCAGACGGAGGAGCTTTTGCTCCGCCTCTCCACAGGGGAATACCGGCTGGACGCCCCCTCCCTGTTCTTTTCCGGTAACAAGGTGCGGATCACTATATCCCCCTATGCCATTCTTCATTTTTCCCAGGAGGACGGAAGCTTGGGGGAGCTGACCCTGGCGGGAGACCATATCCGGGTGATTTCGCCCACTTCCTCCAGCCGCTCCCGCCTGTATACCCCGGAAGGGGGCGCCTCCTTTCAGAAGGAAATTGTTGGCTACCTGCAAAGCTGTCTGTCCCCAACCTCCTGAATGGAGATTTTGAACTGTACCTTCCCATCATATCAGGCTGTTATTCAGCCTGATATGATTGTGTATAGGAATAATTTTACAAAATAATACAAATTGGAGTTGATTTTTGTGGATAATCTTCAGGGGTTCCACCGCAGCCATTACTGCGGGGACCTGCGGGCCGCCGACGCGGGCAAGACCATTTCCGTGTGCGGCTGGGTACAGCGCCAGCGGGATAAGGGTGCGCTGATCTTTGTGGATCTGCGGGACCGCACCGGCATTCTTCAGCTGACCTTTGACGACAGCACCGACCGGGAGATTTTTGAGAAGGCCAAGAGCCTGCGTTCTGAGTATGTGGTGGCCGCCACCGGCAAGCTGAAGGAGCGGGAGGCCAAAACCGATAAAATCCCCACCGGCGATGTTGAGCTCTATGTCACCGAGCTCCGTCTGCTGGCCAAGTCCGAAACTCCTCCCTTTGCCATTGAGGAGAACAGCCAGGTCAACGATATGCTCCGGCTGAAGTACCGTTATCTGGACCTGCGCCGCCCGGATATGCAGCGCGCCATTGCCACCCGGCACAAGATCACCAAAATTGCCCGGGACTACTTTGATGAGCAGGGCTTCTTGGAGATCGAGACTCCCATCCTCACCAAATCCACCCCCGAGGGTGCCCGGGACTACCTGGTCCCCTCCCGTGTCCATCCCGGCAAGTTCTATGCCCTGCCCCAGTCTCCCCAGCAGTACAAGCAGCTGCTTATGCTCTCTGGCTTTGACCGCTACTTCCAGATCGCCCGGTGTTTCCGGGACGAGGATCTGCGGGCCGACCGGCAGCCGGAATTTACCCAGATCGACCTGGAGATGTCCTTTATCGATGAGGATGAAATTATGTCTATCCAGGAGGGCTTCCTGAAGCGGGTCTTTAAAGAGGTTCTGGATGTGGATGTCCAGACCCCCTTCCTGCGTATGCCCTGGCAGGAGGCCATGGATCGCTTTGGCTCCGACAAGCCCGACCTGCGCTTCGGCTTTGAGCTGAAGGACATCAGCGACATCGTCAAGGATTGCGGCTTCGGCGTGTTCTCCGGCCCTGTGGCCGAGGGCGGTTCCGTGCGGCTGATCAATGTGAACGGCCACGCCGCCGACTTCCCCCGGAAGAAGATCGACAAGCTGGTGGACTTTGTCAAGACCTATAAGGCCAAGGGCCTGGCCTGGGCCCGTATGATAGACGGTCAGGTGACCAGCTCCTACCAGAAGTTCCTTACTGAGGAGGAGAACAAGGCCATTCTGGACCGGGCTGAGGCCAAGGACGGGGACCTGATCCTCATTGTGGGCGACGCCAAGAACACCGTGGTTTGGGCCGCTCTGGGCGCTCTGCGCTGTGAGATCGCCCGTCAGCTGGACATGCTCGATCCCAAGGACTTTAAGTTCCTGTGGGTCACCCAGTTCCCCATGTTCGAGTGGAGCGAGGAGGAGGGCCGCTATCAGGCCATGCACCACCCCTTCACCGCCCCCATGGTGGAGGACGAGGACAAGATTCTCTCCGACAAGGCAAACTGCCGCGCCCGGGCCTATGACATCGTTCTCAACGGCACCGAGCTGGGCGGCGGGTCCATCCGTATCAACACTCCTGAAATGCAGGAGAAGGCCTTCCAGGCTCTTGGAATCAGTGATGAGGACATCCAGGAGCGCTTTGGCCATCTGGTTGGCGCCTTCAAGTTCGGCGCGCCTCCCCATGGCGGCCTGGCCTATGGCCTGGACCGGCTGTGTATGCTGATGGCCGGCGCCGGCTCCATCCGGGATGTCATTGCCTTCCCCAAGGTTCAGAACGCCTCCGACCTGATGATGGCCTGCCCCGACTTTGTGGATGACAAGCAGCTGGACGATTTGTCCATTGCCATCACCCGCAAGGAACAGGACGAGCCAGAAGCTTGATCCTTCGCCCATACTATGACCCAATACGGGGCCGGCCCTATTTCGAGCCGGCCCCGATTTTTACAGGAGGAATTACCATGAAGCTGGTACAATTCTGGCGCAATGAAAAGCCCGCCCTGGGACTCTGGACCCAGGAGGGTATTGTAGACGCTGCCGCCGAGGCCACCCGCCTGGGGTGTACAGTTCCGGAAACCATGTCGGATGCCATTCCCCTGGGCCCCGAAGCTCTGTCCAACCTCCTCAGCCCCCTTGTCCAGAACTCCAAGTGTCTTACCAACGCCCCCCTGGCTCCGGTGGTCACCAATGCCAGCCGCATTCTCTGTATCGGCCTAAATTACCGCCAGCACGCTAAGGAGTGCGACCTCCCTCTCCCCCCTGCCCCGGTGTTGTTCAACAAGTTTTCCAACGCTCTGGCCGCTCACGGGGACTGTATTACATTGCCAAAAAATTACAGAGAGTATGATTATGAGGCGGAATTGGTAGCTGTAATAGGGAAACCGGCCCGGAATGTCTCCGCGGATACCGCGCTCGACTATGTATTCGGCTACACCTGCGGCAACGACCTGTCCACCCGGGATCTGCAGTTTGCTCGGGGAGGCCAGTGGCTGCTGTCTAAAACCTTTGATGGTTTTGCCCCCATCGGCCCCTGTCTGGTGACGGCGGACAGCCTGGACCCCAACAGCTTGGATATTTCCAGCACCGTCAACGGGGAACTGCGCCAGCACTCCAACACCTCGGACATGATCTTTTCTCTGGCCGAAATCATCGCTGACCTCTCCCGCCACTTTACCCTCATGCCCGGGGATCTGATTTTTACCGGTACCCCTCAGGGCGTCATGCAGGGTTATCCGGCGGATCAAAAGAGGTGGCTGAAGCCTGGGGATCAGGTGGATATCTCCATTGAGGGAATCGGCACCCTCAGCAACTGCTTCCGCTGATAAACTTGCCATGAAACCATTAAGCATACTATTGGCCGGCCTGCTCCTGCTCACAGGCTGCTCGGCTGCTCCGGCCCAGGAGCCAGCCCAGTCCACCCTTCTCGCCTCCTCCTCCAGTCAGGAGACTTCTCCTCCCATACAGACCGACCCCCGCCAAGAGGCTATCCACACCATTCTCTCCTCCATGACGCCGGAAGAAAAAGTGGGGCAGCTCTTTTTTGCCCGCTGTCCGGCCCGGGACGGAGCCACTCTGGCTTCGGAGTACCATCTGGGGGGATATGTGCTCTTTGGCCGGGATTTTAAGAACAAAACCACCCAGGAGGTCCAGCAGACTATCTCCTCCTACCAAGCCGTAAGCCCCATCCCCATGCTCATCGGTGTAGACGAGGAGGGGGGCACAGTGGCCCGTGTCAGTGCCAATCCCAATCTCCGCTCTGAACGCTTTGCCTCCCCCAAGCAGCTCTATCAGGAGGGGGGCATGGAGCGCATTTTGGCAGATACCCGGGAAAAGGACGCCCTTCTCCACTCCCTGGGCATCAATGTGAACCTGGCCCCGGTGGCCGATCTCTCCACCAACCCGGAGGACTTTATGTATGACCGCACCCTGGGCCTGGGGGCCCGGGAGACTGCCGACTACATTGGGGCTCTGGTGTCCCAAATGGAGCAGGACGGTATGGGCAGCGTATTGAAGCATTTCCCGGGCTATGGCTCCAACGAGGACACCCATACAGGTTCGGTCCTGGATACCCGCCCCATGGATCAGTTCCGCAGCGAGGACTTTCTTCCCTTCCAGGCGGGCATCCAGGCCGCCAAAGATGGAACTGCCGCCATTCTGGTCTCCCACAACATTATGCAGGCCGCCGATCCCGATCTCCCCGCCTCCCTCTCCCCTGCTGTCCACCAGCTGCTGCGGGAGGAGCTGGGTTTCCAGGGAGTTATCCTCACAGACGATCTGGTAATGGACGCCATTACCCTGCACGCCGTGGACACCCCTGCCCCGGTGCTGGCTTTTCTGGCCGGCAACGACATGGTCATCTCCACCGACTTTACCACACAGATTTCCCAGGTACTCACCGCCTTGGAGGAAGGTACCTTGACCATGGAGCAGATCGACCGGGCAGTCTCTCAGGTCCTGGGCTGGAAATATGACCTGGGCCTGCTCTCATAAAAAATCCCGCCGGGTTTTTCCCCCGGCGGGATTTTTTAAAGCATCACCATCAAAATGGGCAGGGTAATAAAGCATCCGAAAATCGACAGACAGGAGCCGGTCGCGGCATATTTCTCATCCGCCCCGTAGGCTCCGGCCATAACAGTCACCTGACTGACCACCGGCAGGGCGCTTTCCACCACAAATACATCCCGGGCCAGACCGGTCATTCCAAACAGCGTACAGAAGCCAAGACAAATTACCGGCGCCACCACCAGCCGCAGGACCAGCATCAGGGGATGCCCCCGCATGAGCCGCAGGTTCCGAAGTCCCACTTCATACACAATAAACCCGCAATAGATCAGCGCCAGAGGGGAGACAGAATTGCTCACATATCCTGCAAATTTCATCAGGGGTTCCGGCAACCGCAGTCCAAGCACCAGCAGGATAATAGAAAAAATGACTCCCAAAATAGGCGGCTTGCTAAACATATTCTTCAAAAAGCCGGCTACGGTGGTTTTCTTGCCCTGGATACTGCCTGAGCGCTCTACCAGCAAAACACCCACGGACTGAAGAATACTGGTATTGGCTAAGTAATAGACCATGACATAGGGCATACAGGCCTCTCCAAAGAGCTGGGTACACACGGGGATGCCGATGAACAGGGTATTGGACAACCCGCCCATGGCCACAAATACACCCCACTGATTTCGAGGCAGCCGAAGCACCGTGGCCGCGGCCATGGAAATGAGCAATGTAACGACCACGCCCAACAGTCCGGCCACCACCATCCAGCCCGCATGCACAAGACTGTCTCGGTCCAGGTTGTTCAGAAGTCCTACGATACAATTACAGGGCACCGCAATGTTGACAATGTATTTGCTGACAAATTTTTTCTCCTTGGCGGTCATCCATCCCAGTTTTCCCATGATATATCCCACGGACATGAGCATCAACAGCACCAGACAGGCAGACACCGCATTCAAAAAACCAGCCACAATATCACTTCCCAAAACATAGAGCCCCGGCATCTCTCTCCTGCCGGGGCTTATTATTTATTCGCTCTTAGTCTCCGTAGTCTTTCCTCCGCCTCTTGGGCGATGACGGCGGCGGCGGCGATTGGGTTTGCGCTCCGTCTCCCCCTTTTGCTCCCCACTGTCCTGAGGCACCCTAGACTGCTCCTTGGGCTGACTCTGAGGGGGCTGTGAACCAGGGGCAGGACCTGCTTTACTGCCGCTCTCACTTTTTGGCTTACGGTGGCGGTTTCTGCTGCGCCGGCGGGGCATCTCTTCCTTTTCAGAGGCCTGGTGCTGGAGTTGTTCCTCCCGACTGGGGAAGGCGGCCTCCAGAGCGGCGGACAACCGCTCCTCCTCACCTACCACAGCGGTCTCCTCAGGCTCTCTGCGCAGCTTGGCCAACTCCGAAAGGGGCGGCTCTACATAACCTTCGGGCCGCTTTCCCTTTCCGTTACGAATGACGCACAGCTCACAGTTGTGGTAACACTTTGGCGTCTCCGGCGCGGAATCCAGCCTGACCTGCACGGTCTGCCGCAGTAAATTGACCCCGCACACGGTTCCCGCACCGTCCGGCGTCTCCACAAAAGACTCCTGCTTGGGGGTGTGCTTCACCAGATCCTCATAGGCATCCTGCTCATATTTCAGACAACACATCAGGCGTCCACAGGTTCCGGAAATCTTGGTGGGATTCAGAGACAGGTTTTGCGTCTTGGCCATTTTAATGGATACCGGCTGAAAATCATCCAGAAATTGAGAACAGCAAAAGGGTCTCCCGCAGATTCCCAAACCGCCCAGCATCTTGGCCTCATCCCGTACACCGATCTGCCGCAGTTCGATCCGGGCATGGATGGTGCTTGCCAGATCCTTCACCAGGGCACGAAAATCCACCCGGCCTTCCGAGGTAAAGAAAAACAGTACTTTGCTGCCGTCAAAGCTGTATTCGGCACTGACCAGCTTCATATCAAGGCCGTGTTCAACGATCTTTTCCTGGCAAATGGCAAAGGCTTTTTTCTCTTTTTCCCGGTTTTTCTTCACCATCTCCCCATCTTCCGGGGTAGCCGGACGAACCACCGGACGCAGAGGAGCGGTAAGCTCAATTTCATCGATCATGGTGTTCCCCTGGACACAATGGGCATATTCCTGCCCTCTGGTCGTCTCTACGATCACACCGTCTCCCTCCTGGAACTGAATTCCATTGGGATTAAAATAATATTGTTTTCCGCCGTTTTTAAAGCGGACACTGATAATCTCAATCATGAGAATGTCTCCTTTTATCAAAAAGGCTCATTAATTTGGCATCAAAACTCAGTAAACATCCCGGCACAAAGCCATCCCGCCAACTGTCCGGGGTTTCCGTTGAGCTGCGCAGCGGCCCGCAGCTGTTTTACCAGCTCCACAGCTTTCAAGATACGCCGCCGATCCTTGATCCGGGTCAGCCGCTCTCCAAGGGCCGCTTCCAGCAAATCCAGAAGGGCGATCAGTTCATCACGGCTGCCCTTGTCCAGCACCATAGACGCCTGAAATACCTGCAGTTCATCACCCTTTTCCAGTGCATCCACCAGCTGGTTGACCTGGGCTGTCCGCTCCAGTCCCGGTCCGGTCTGCTCCAGAATTTCCACTGCCCGTCCCAAAATGCCCTGGCACTCCATACACGCCCGGTCCAGTTCTTCCCTGGATTTGGCAGGATACCGTCTCTCCAGCCAATTTCTTGCCTGCTCCGGAGAAACCGGCATCAGCTGCAGCTGTTCACATCTGGAGCGAATCGTCTGAAGAAATGCTCCGGCATTGGTACCAAGAAGCAAAAAGGAAGCATAGGAGGGACCCTCTTCCAGCAGCTTCAGCATGGCGTTCTGGGCGGAAGAATTCATCTGATCTGCGCTTTCCAGCAGATACACCTTCCGCACTCCTTCATTGGGGCGAATATACGCATCCGAGCGCAGCCCGCGCACCTGATCCACCGTAATGGGCTTTCCTTCTCCCGGGCCGGCAATTACCGTTACATCCGGATGGATATCACGAAGAACTTTTTTACAGGCAGTACATCTGCCGCAGGGGCGATGAGACACCGGGGCCTCACACAACATGGCCTGGGCCAGAAGGCGGGCCAGAGTATGCCTTCCGGACCCAACAGGGCCGGAAATCAGGTAGGCATGGGATAATCCGCGCCCCTCCTGCTGACAGGAGAGCTGATCTTTCAATCTATCGTTTCCCGCCAGAGTCGAAAGTTCCATACTGTTCCTCACCAATGCTTATTTGATCAAGAGGTCACAATTCTTACCTCTGACTTTACATTATATCCTATTTGTTTGAAATAGGCCAGTTCTTTTTTTGAAATCATCTCCCCGGGAGCCACCACAGGAACTCCCGGCGGATAGGGGGCAATTTGACAGGCGGAAATCTTCCCCTCACAGGCCTCCAGAGGGCAGAGGGCACTGGAGGAAAACAGCGCCTGTCTCACAGACAGCACCCTCTCGGGAAGAGGCGGGGCGGGCAGGGCGGGACAATTCCCCATGAAAGTCTTCAATGCCTCTAACCCATTTTCAAGTCTGTCAAAGTTTTCCTCCAGATCCTGCGGGGTACAGATAAACACAACATGTCCCCCATCTTCCATTTCGGGATAAATCCCCATGCGTTCCAATTCTTTGGCAAAAGAGGGTCCGTCTTTTACCTTCACTGTCAGCCGGGTGGGATCCAGAGACAGTCCTTCATCCAGACAGGGGAATTTTTTTCTCAACTGTGATACCCGGACTGCTGCCTGCCGGTAGGACTCCTCTCCCCCGTTTTCCATCCACTGCAGGGCCCCGTCAAGGCTGGCCATCAGAGGATAAGAGGGACTGGAGGTGCCGTACAGGCTAGCCCTCAGACGGACCAAATCGGCATCAAAGCCGTTGACAAACAGCAAAGCAGTCTGTCCCATAGCCGGAAGCGTCTTGTGAGCGGATACCACTACAAGATCCGCCCCCTCAAAAGCATTGAGCCCTAAAAAGGGCAGGTGTGCTCCATGGGCACCATCCACCAAAAGTTTTCCACCATATGTCTTCACAATCCTGCCAATCGCCGCAACATCAGATAACACTCCGGCGTATGTTGGAGATGTAATACAAACCGTTTTAATATTTTTGTCCTGTTTTAAAAAGTTTTCCACATTTTGAGGATCAATGGGGCCAATAACTCCCTCCTCTGACAGCCAGGGGCGCTCCAGATAAACCGGCTCCAGATCCAAAAGGGCAAGGGCATTAAAAATGGAACGATGGCAGTTGCGGTCGATCAGCACCTTATCCCCCGGCCTGCAGCTCAGGGCAAAGGCAGTATGGATCCCCATGGTAGAACCGCCGGTCAGAAACTGACAATATTCAAATCCAAACTTTTCCGCCCACAGCTGTTGTGCGGAATCAAACGGCTCCCCGGCGGTATAGAGATTCCCTGTGGACGGTATCTCCGTCACATCCAGCTTCACTGCTTCTCTCAGCTCAGGAATAGGAGAAAACACCCCCTTATGTCCCGGCATATGAAAGCGAGCAGGGTTTTTTCGGGAATATTCTTTCAAAACATCATACAAAGGGGTCATGGAAAACCTCCAGACATAAAATACGCGGCGGGAGGATATCCCTCCCGCCGCATCAATCTGCTTATTTCTGACCAGGGGCATAGGCCACAACCGTGCGGCGATTGGGCTCAACACCGGTGGAATAGGTGGTCACATTGGGATAATCCTGAAGAGCGGTGTGAATCACATGGCGCTCATAGGCATTCATAGGCTCCAGGGTCATATTCTTGCGGTACTTGACTACCTTTCCCGCAACCTTTACAGCCAGACGCTGCAGGGATTCCTCCCGCTTGGCCCGGTACCCCTCGGCGTCCACATGGATGCGCACCCGCTTGGACAATCCCCGGTTGACAGAGTAGCTGGTAAGCTGCTGAATCGCATCCAAGGTCTCACCCCGGCGGCCAATAATGGCGCCCAAATTCTGTCCCTGAAGGATCACCTTATAGTTGCCCTCGTCGGTAACAAAAATCTCAGGAGAGGCCTGAACATTCAGGTGCTCCATCAGACCAGTCAGGAATGTGCGGATCTGAACAGCCCGCTGATCATCTTCTGCCGCCGGAGTCAGATTGACAGGCGCGGGAGCGGCATGGGGCACGGTTCCGATGATAACCTCATCCCCCGCCTGCAGGCGGTTTTCATTCTTGGGGCGGCGGGGCTTTTCCCGACGCTCAGAACGGGAACGGTTGCTCTTGGGAGGGGTCATCCCCGGCTTAGCCGCCAGAATTGTCTCCTCTTCCACCGGAGCAGCGGGTTCTTTCTCTTCCTTGGGGGAGGCAGCTAAAACAGTCTCCTCCACCTCAGCGGGTTTCTCTTCCACAGGCGTGGCAGGAGTGGAAGAGAGATCTTCCTCCTCCTCCTCAAAAAGCGTCTTCTTGGCACAGGGAACCCCATTTTCTTCTTCATAGCTCACACGAACCTTGGCAGGGTTGCTGCCAAAGCCCAGAAAACCGGATTTTGCCCGCTCAATTACTTCAATAGACACATCATCCCGGTCCAAACCCAACTGAAACAGGGCCGCGGAAATGGCGTCCTCCTCGGAGCGGCCGGTCGTTTCAATCCATTTCAACATTGGTTAGCCCTCCTTATTCTCATCCTCGTCCACTTCCACTTCGACCTGCTCCACTTCCACCTCAACAGTTTCCGCTTCCGCAGTATCCTCAGGCTCTTCCACAGGGGCGGGGGAGGGATTTTCCTTCTCCTGGACGGGCTGCTCTACCGGAGCGGGGGTCTGTACAGCCTTGGGCTGCTCCTCCACTTCAGGTTTTTTCTCTTCTTTCTTTTCAGGCTTTGCCTTCTTCTTTCCCTTCTTGGCAGCGGCCTCTTCCTGGGCCTGGATCAGTGTGTTGGGATCCACATAGGCAGTTACGCCGCCAAACCGGTCGGGAATATAAGCTCGCCCCCGGGCATAAGCACGGATGCCCTCCCGGCTGTCTTCCTTATTGATGCCTTCCTGATCAGGCTCGTCCTTCTTTTTCTGACCGGGCTTTTTCTTACCCCGATTTTTCTTTTCTTCCTCCAGGCGGCGAGCACGCTCCAGGCGGGCTTCCTCCTTGCGGCGCTTTTCCTCTTCCTTCTCCTCCTGCTCCCGCTTCGCCGCGGCCTCCCGGGCGGCTTCGTAATCCTTCTTCAGCATCTTGCTGCAGATTACTTCTTGGATCATATTAACCAGATACTGCGCAATCCAGTAAACAGACAGACCGGCAGGCACGGTAAAGCCAATCCACAGGGACATCAGAGGCATCATCCACATCATCATTTTGTTGGTGGATTCCATCTGCTTGTTCTGAGGCTGGTTATTGTTCATTTTGTTGGTGGCCATAGAAACCTTCATGGACAGGAAGGAGACCACCGTGGAAATCAGAGGCAGAAGGAACAGGCCCATCGAGGTCAAACCGCCGATCCAGAACTGCCAGGTAGGCACCTTAGAAAGGTCAAGTCCCAAAAACTGGAAGTTAAGCACAAACAGGCCGTCTCCCGCACCCGCAAACTGTGCGTTCAAGGCGGACTGAAGAGAAGAAAGGTTGCTGCTGTTGATCAGAGAAACCAGATACATCTGGTTATAGGCGCCATTTTCAAAGACATAGCTGATTTCCCCGCTGGCCATCTTTTCCACCAGTTTATCCATGCCGGACTGAGACACCCAGCCGTTGGCCACTGCAACATTCTGCCAATCCAGCTGACTGGCCAGAACCTGAATCTGGTCCATGGAAAGGTTCATAAAATAGGTCAGAGGTTCACGAATGATGCCGTAAAGGGCGATCAGAACCACCATAGGAATGAGGGACCAGAGGCACCCGCCCATGGGGTTGACTTTCTCCCGCTCATAGAGCTTCTGGACTTCCAGATTATAGCGCTCCCGGTCTTTGCCATACTGCTTTTGCAGCTGCTGCATCTTTCCGGAGAGAAGGGTGGTCTGGATCATGCTCTTTTTCGTCTTCAGTGTAACGGGAAAGAGAATGACCTTGATGACAATGGCAAACAAGATCAGGGCCAGGCCATAGCTGTTGAACAGATTGTAAAAAGCCAGCAGCAGCCAGGCAAAGGGTTTCAGAATAATACCCACAACATTACCTCCGCAAATTTACTGATCAAGGCAGTATTCTATGGAACGGGATCGTATACAATAGATTTCTGCCTGTGGAAGGGCTGACACCGCAAAATTCTGCGCAAAGCCAGCCATCCCCCCTTTACCGCACCGTACTTTTCCACCGCTTCCAAAGCATAAGCAGAGCAGGTAGGAATAAAGCGGCAGCATGGGGGACGCATGGGGGAGATAGAACGCCGGTAAAACCGAATCAGCACCAAAAGCAGTTTTTTCACTTTTTTCCCTCCTCCTGAAGGGTAATCCCCAACTTTTTCATCAGCTGAAGAAAACTACGCTCCAACTCGGCATAACGGCCGAAAATAGCCCGGGTTCGGGCCACCACGACAATGTCATAGCCGGGGGAAAATTTACTCTCATTGGTGCGGTACAATTCCCGAATGCGGCGGCGGACAAAATTTCGCTTGACTGCATGTCCCAGCTTTACCCCGGTGGTAATACCAAGGCGGCTTTCAGGCCGGCCGGTCCGGCGGCAGTAGATGGCAAAGTAGGGAGAGACCGCGCTTTTCCCCTTGTGATACAGCCGACGGAATTCATGATTCTGCTTCAAAGAAACGGTATGTTTCATGCTGTTCCTCCCCGGATCTTTTCAGCTTTTCCGAAAAAGCTGCATATGCACAGATAGGGCGGGGGAATATCTCCCACGCCCCTTTTGCGCCATCTATGTGAATTGTGTCCTCTTACCGCGTCTCATTCGAGACCGGTCTTTCCTGTCTGACAGGAAATCGGGCAGAGCTGCCCTCATTCATCAGTGGGTCAGACGGGCGCGGCCCTTGGCGCGGCGGCGAGCCAACACCTTGCGGCCGTTGCGGGTGGCCATACGCTTGCGGAAGCCGTGCTCCTTGGAACGCTGGCGCTTCTTGGGCTGATAGGTACGAAGCATGGGGGACACCTCCTCATTTGATTTCAAGCCGGCTATCCGGCCCAACAACAGTCCTCTCGGACTGCGGTCTGCTGTTTGACGGTCTGATCATCGACCTGTTCTTCCGAAACGGGCACAATTACCCTGCTTCAAAAGATACGCCTGTTATTATAGCGGATGAAAGCACCCAATGTCAACTAGATTTTTTTCTATTTTGAATTGATTTTCATCTTTTTTCTCTGCTTCTCTATATCTTGTAGCCGCACTTTTCTTCTTCCACAATTTCTGCCGAAAAAACACCATACATTATAAAATAAAAATGCTCGAAATCCTTGCGGTGAAGCCCTGTTTTTGGTATAATGAATGCAGTGGATTTTTCTGTTTTTTTGATTATCTGCCGCCTTCTCCGGTACGCCGGGGAAGGCGCTTTGAAAGTTTACCCACCCTGCCCCCTACAGCCGGCGGCGGGGCAAAAGGAGGTCAATCCATGAACCCTACTGCCGAAGTATGGGACAAGGTAGTCTCCCTCATGAGAAATGAGATGACTGAAACAACGATCAATACCTGGTTTGACGATACCGTTGCCGTCTCCCTGGACGAAACCAGTTTTACCATCTATTCCCCTACCCGTTTCAAGCGGGATATCATCGCCGCACGATACCTTCCAGCCATTCAAAAGGCTCTTCATGAGCTTTTTTCCGCTGATTTTCAGGTCATCGTTTTGACGGAAGGTGAACTGGACGCCGCTGAAAAACAGACCAAGCAGAGCGATTTTCTCCCCGGCACCGAGGAATATACCTTCGACCGCTTTGTGGTAGGTTCTTCCAATAAGTTTGCCCATGCCGCCGCCCGGGCAGTGGCCGACAATCCAGGACAGAGCTACAATCCTCTTTTTATCTACGGAGAATCCGGTCTGGGAAAAACCCACCTGCTGTACGCCATCGCCCACACCGTTCATGACCGCCGTCCTGACTATAAAGTCGTCTACATCAAAGGCGACACCTTCACCAATGAATTGATCCACGCCATCCGGGAAGGCCGAAACCAGGAGTTCCGGGAAAAATACCGGGGTGCGGACATCTTCCTCATGGACGATGTCCAGTTTATTGCCGGACGGGACTCCACCCAGGAGGAAATGTTCCATACCTTCAACACCCTCTATGAGCTGAAAAAACAGATCGTCTTTACCTCCGACCGCCCCCCGAAAGAGATGCTTCGTCTGGAGGACCGTCTGAAAACCCGGTTTGAGTGGGGCCTTTTGGCTGATATCCAGCGGCCTGACTATGAAACCCGTATGGCGATTATCAAAAACAAGGCCATTCGTATGGGGATGGAGCTCCCCGACTTTCTGATTCAGCTGATTGCGGAAAATATCACCGCAAATGTACGGCAGCTGGAAGGAACCGTGAATAAGATCATGGCCTACCAGGACCTGATCGGCGATTCTGTGGACAAAAACACAGTGATTCGGGCCGTAAAAGATATCTTTAAAGAAAAATCTGATATTCTCCCCACCGCCGATGTCATCATTGACGAGGTATGCAAATTTTACAACATCGAACCTGCCACCCTCCGGGGACAGGGCCGTTCAAAGGATATTTCTCTCGCCCGCCAGATCGCCATGTACCTCATCCGGCAAATGGTCGGCACCTCTCTGAAAGACATCGGAAAAGAATTTGATAACCGGGATCACAGTACCGTCCTCAATTCCCTGTCAAGAATTGAAAGCCTTGTCAAGAATGATCCGGAAAAGGCCGAGATTATCAAAGACATCACCACCAACATCAATAACCGGTACGAATAAAGAATTTTTGATCCATCCACTTTTCCACAGTAATCCACATACTTTTGTGGATTGTGCAGGTAAAAATGTGGAAAAATTTTATTTCTCCACACCACGCAATTTTCAGTGCGTTTTTTTCAACATACCCTGTGGAGGCGCTTTTTCTTGTCTCGCAACGGATTGCGGCGTTTTTCCACCTTTTTTTCCCCTACGGACTACTGTTACGAAATATATCCTTTCCTCCCTCCGAAAAAGGGGGAGAAAGAGACTGGAGGAGTTTACCATGAAATTTTCCTGCGAAAAAGCCCTTCTCTCCAACGCGGTGACGGTAACTTCCAGAGCTGTGGCCTCCAAAAGTTCCATTCCCGCTATGGAAGGGATTCTCATTGAAGCCGGAGAAAACCTTCGCCTTACCGGATACAATCTGGAAACCGGTATTCAGGCTGCCGTTCCCGCTGAAATTAAGGAAAAAGGTTCTCTTGTATTGTCTGCCCGGCTTTTCGGAGAAATCGTGCGAAAAATGCCTGACGACATGGTCGTCTTTTCTTCCCAGGGCTACACCGTCAACATCAAATGTGGGATGTCTGAATTCAACATTCTCGGGACAGATCCGGAAGAATTTCCTGAACTGCCCACCGTGGACCAGCAGAACACTCTGACGCTTCCTCAGCCTACCCTCAAGGCTATGATTTCCCAGACTCTCTTTGCGGTCAGCGACAATGAGAGCCGTCCAATTCATACCGGTTCCCTCTTTGAAGTGGACGGAACTACCTTGACCGTTGTATCGGTAGACGGATACCGTCTCGCTCTTCGCAGAGAAGCTGTGGAGGAAAAGAAAGGCGCGGACTTCTTTTCCTTTGTCGTTCCCGGTTCCGCCTTGGGCGAAGTGGAAAAAATCTGTTCCGGTGAAGAGTCCGTTACAGTGACCCAGGGCGCCCGCCACATCATGTTCCGGACGGGAGATACCGTACTGGTCTGCCGGCGGCTGGAAGGGGAATTTTTGTCGTATAAAAATGCCATTCCCAGAAACAACACCATTCACATTGAAGTGGATGCCAGAAGCCTTCTCTCTTCCATCGAACGGGTTTCCCTGATCATTAGCGAGAAGCTGAAATCCCCCCTGCGCTGCGTCTTTGGAGATGGAATCGTGTCCATTACCACCAAAACAGCGATCGGTGACGCCGCCGATCAGTGCATGGTCTCGGGAGACGGGAAGGGACTGGAAATCGGGTTTAACAACAAATATCTGATGGACGCGCTGAAGGCTGCCCCGGCGGAAAAACTGCGGATGGAATTTACCTCTGGTGTGGCCCCCTGCGTCATTCTTCCCGCCGAAGGAGAAGAAAACTTTATCTATATGGTCCTTCCTGTTCGTTTGAAGGCAAATTAAAAAGCTGAGGTATCAAAATGGAATCTCATACCATTCAGATCCATACGGAATTTATCAAGCTTCAGGATCTTTTGAAGTTTGCCGGGGCGGTGGAAACCGGCGGCGACGCCAAACTTATCATTCAGGAGGGCCGGGTGTCTGTCAACGGCGAAACCTGTACCATGAGGGGAAAGAAAATGCGTTCCGGTGACCGGGCAGTGATTGATGGTGAGCTGGAATTGGTGGTCCAATGATCATTCGTAAGCTTGAGCTGGATTTTTTCCGGAATTATTGCCACCTGGAAGCTGCATTTGACTCTTATGTAAACCTTATATATGGGGACAACGCCCAGGGTAAGACCAATCTTCTGGAGGCGATCGCTTACCTGTCGGCAGCCCGGTCTCACCGTGCCCGGTATGACAGAGAGATGATCATGCTGAATGTGGATTCTGCCTTTATCAAGGGAGAGATTATCAGCCGGGATCGGGATTTTACTTTGGAAGCAAAATTGTTCCGCGGCCGTGGTCGTCAGCTGTTTTCCAACGGAGTACGACTGAAAACGGCAGGCGAACTGGCGGGGATTTTGACTACGGTTCTTTTTTGCCCGGAGGACCTGTCTCTGATCCGGGCGGGAAGTGGGGAACGACGGCGTTTTTTAGATGGAGCCATCTGCCAACTGCGGCCTCGATACGCTCAGGCCCTGGGAGAATACAACCGTCTGTATGAGCATAAAACCCGGATTCTCCGGGACTGGCAGGAAAATCCCTCTCTTCTAGCCACATTGGATGATTTTAATCTCCGTATGGCGCAGACTGGGGCCATTATCATCCACTATCGGTCTCATTTCATCAAGCGGCTTCGGGAGCATGCTCCCGCTATCCATGGAGATTTTTCCGGTGGGCGGGAAGACATGAATCTCTGCTATGAGACCGTATCCTCTGTACAGGACCCTCTTGCCTCCCCGAGGGAGATTCTTCCCTGGCTGCTGGACCACCAGGAGCGTCACCGCCAGGCAGAGCTGGACAGCCGGCAGTGTTTGTCCGGCCCTCATAAGGATGACCTGGCAGTTTATATCGGAGGACAGCAGGCAAAGACCTATGCTTCTCAGGGTCAGGTCCGCACGGCTGCGCTGTCTTTGAAGCTGGCTCAGCGGGAGATCTTTCAGGAGGAAACCGGCGAGTGGCCGGTCCTTTTACTGGATGATGTCCTTTCGGAATTGGACGGAAAACGGCAGGCCTTTGTTCTCAATCACATCAGAGGGGGACAGGTCTTTATTACCTGCTGTGAGGAAGAGAAGCTGTACGGCCTGGAGAAGGGAAAGAGCTTTCATATTCAAGGCGGAGCGCTGATCTGAGAGGAGCGAAGGTATGTATCTCCACCTGGGACAATCGGTGATGGTTCCCCATCGGGAAATTTTAGGTATCTTTGATCTGGACAACGCCAGTTGGGCCTTTAAAACCCGGGAGTTTTTGGAACGGGCGGAGCAGGAGGGGCGAGCTGTCTGGCTGACAGATGATCTGCCCAGGTCTTTCATTCTGGCGGATAACGGGACACAGGCTCCTGTGGTATACATTTCTCCGTTATCCTCTTCCACACTAAAAAAAAGAGCAGAAAACGATTCTATCGAGTAATATTAGCTAAGTATATAACGAAGAGTTGAGAAAGGAGAGGGAAGAAAACCGCTTCTCCCCCCTCCCCTCTCAATTCTTCTACCACGCAGAAACCGGAGGTAAACTATGTCAGAAGAACGAAGCGAGCTGAACACCACAAAGACTGACCACGAGTATGGCGGTTCGGAGATCCAGGTTTTGGAGGGACTGGAAGCAGTCCGGAAGCGTCCGGGTATGTATATCGGTTCTACCTCGGAGTCCGGACTCCACCACCTGGTCTATGAGATTGTAGACAACTCCATTGATGAGGCTCTGGCGGGATATTGCAAGGATATTACAGTTACCATCAATCCTGGAAATACCATTACTGTGACGGATAATGGCCGTGGCATTCCTGTGGACATTCAGCCTCAGACGGGACGGCCTGCTTTGGAGGTAGTTTTTACCATTCTTCATGCCGGCGGCAAATTCGGCGGCGGCGGATACAAGGTGTCCGGCGGCCTCCACGGCGTGGGCGCCAGTGTGGTCAATGCTCTTTCCGAGTGGCTGGAGGTTCAGGTCCACAAAGAGGGCAAGATTTACGAGATGAAGTTTGCCCGTGGAAAAATTACCCAGGAAATGACCGTGATCGGAAAGACCGACCACAGCGGTACCACCGTCACCTTCAAGCCGGATCCGGAGATGTTCGATACCCTGGAGTATAACTACGAGACCATCCATACCCGTATGCGGGAGGAGGCGTTTCTGAATGCCGGCCTTCGTATTCAGACGGTGGATCTTCGGCCCGGCCAGGAGCAGGAAGACGACATGTGCTATGAAGGGGGCATTCGGGAGTTTGTCACCTTCCTCAACAAAAACAAAGATCCCATTCACCCCGATGTGATCTACATGTCCGGGGCCAGAGAGGACTCCATGGCGGAAGTGGCCATGCAGTACAATGACAGCTACAATGAGATCATGGTGTCCTTTGCCAATAATGTACACACTCCTGAGGGCGGTATGCATGAGGAGGGATTCCGCCGGGCGCTGACCAATACTCTCAATGCCTACGGCCGGAAGATCAAGCTGCTCAAGGACGATGAAAAGGTCTCCGGCGACGACTGCCGGGAGGGCCTGACCGTCGTGATCTCTGTAAAACTTACAGAAGCCCAGTTTGAAGGACAGACAAAGGCCAAGCTTGGCAACAGTGAGATCCGCACCCTGGTCAATTCCATTGTCAGCGAAAAGCTGGAGACCTATTTGGAAGAAAATCCCGCCGTGGGCAGGGCCATTCTGGACAAGGCTCTTACCGCCAACCGGGCCCGGGAGGCGGCGCGGAAAGCCCGGGAGTCCATCCGCAGAAAGACTGCTCTGGGCGGGGCGGCTATGCCCGACAAGCTTCGGGACTGCAACGAGGCAAATCCTGAACTGACTGAAATCTACATCGTCGAGGGCGATTCCGCAGGAGGCTCTGCCACCCAGGGACGGGATTCCCGTTTTCAGGCTATCCTTCCGCTTTGGGGAAAGATGCTCAATGTGGAAAAAGCCCGGGCGGACAAGGTGTATGGCAATGATAAGCTTACTCCCGTCATTACCGCTCTGGGTGCTGGCATCGGGGACGACTTTGACTTGAACAAGCTTCGGTATCACAAGGTCATCATTATGGCCGATGCCGATGTGGACGGCGCTCATATCCGAACCTTGCTTTTGACCTTCTTTTTCCGCTTTATGCGGCCGCTGATTGAGAATGGGTATGTTTATTCCGCTGTCCCTCCTCTCTATAAGCTGACCCGGGGCAAAACCACCCGGGTGGCCTTCTCCGATGAGGAGCGTGACCGGATTTCCGCGGAAATGCGGGGAGGAAATCCCAATGTGAAAATTGACATCAGCCGTTTCAAGGGCCTGGGTGAGATGAACCCCCATGAGCTGTGGGAGACCACAATGGACCCGGAGAAGCGCACCTTGCGCCGTATTGAGCTGGACGACGCCGTGGCCGCTGACGCAACTTTCAATATTCTGATGGGTGAAAAAGTGGAACCCCGGAAGGAATTTATTGAAAAGAACGCCAAATATGTGGTGAACCTTGACTACTGATGTGTAAGCGGAGCGATCATTCAGCTGTTCCGTTTTTGATGTGTAACATGGAGGAAGCTTGAAGCATGAGCAAAAAACCACAGTATGATCCTGAGGAGATCCGTTATCCGAACCAACATATCGTTACATCACCCCTGGTTCCGGAGATGGAAAAATCCTATATTGAATATGCCATGTCCGTCATCGTGGGCCGGGCACTGCCCGATGTGCGGGATGGGCTGAAGCCCGTCCATCGCCGGATCCTCTACGCCATGTACGAGGATAATCTCACGGCGGATAAGCCCTTTAAAAAGTCTGCCACCTGCGTGGGCGATGTGCTGGGCCGGTACCATCCCCACGGCGACGCGTCTGTCTATGACGCCCTGGTCCGTCTGGCCCAGAACTTTTCCATGCGCTATGTGCTGGTGGACGGCCACGGTAACTTCGGCTCCATCGACGGCGATCCCCCTGCCGCCTACCGTTATACCGAGGCCCGTATGTCCAAGCTCTCAGATGAGATGCTTCGGGATATTGAGAAGGACACGGTGGACTGGGATCCCAACTTTGATGAGACCCGAAAGGAGCCTAAGGTACTCCCCTCCCGGTTCCCCAACCTGTTGGTCAATGGTTCCAGCGGTATTGCTGTGGGTATGGCCACAAATATCCCTCCCCACAATCTCACCGAGGTCATCAACGCGACCATTCGTGTGATTGATGACCCTGAGTGTACATTGGCCGACCTGATGGAGGACCTGCATGGTCCCGATTTTCCCACCAGGGGAATTATTATGGGACGCAGCGGCATCCGTGCGGCCTATGCCACCGGTCGTGGGCGGATTACGGTTCGGGCCCGCACTGAGTTTGAGGAGTTTGGAAAGGACCGTACCCGTATTATTGTCACCGAGATCCCCTACCAGGTCAACAAGCGCATGCTCATCAAGAATATGGCCGACCAGGTGGAGGACAAGCGTCTGGAGGGTATCTCCGATATTCGTGACGAGACTGACCGAAATGGAATGCGTGTGGTCATTGAGCTTAAGCGGGACGCCAATCCCCAGGTGGTGCTGAACCGCCTGTTTGCCCAGACCCAGCTGCAGACCACTTTTGCCATCAATATGCTGGCCCTGGTGGAGGTCAACGGAAAGCTTCAGCCCAAGATTTTGTCTCTTCGTCATATTCTGGATGAGTACATTGCCTATCAGGAGCAGGTCATCATCCGCCGGACGAAGTTTGATCTGAAAAAGGCACAGGAGCGCGCCCACCTGTTGGAGGGCCTGCTGGTGGCCCAGGACAACATTGATGAGGTCATCCACATCATCCGCACCAGCTACGACAATGCCAAGGAGAACCTGATGACCCGCTTTGACTTGGACGAGGTCCAGGCACAGGCCATTCTGGACATGCGACTGAAGGCACTTCAGGGCCTTGACCGGGAAAAGCTGGAGAAGGAGTATCGGGAGCTGGAGGAGCGGATTGCCTACTTCAACAAGCTGCTCTCCAGCGAGGAAATGCTCCGGGGCGTGCTGAAGGATGAACTGATTGCCATCCGGGATAAGTACGGGGATGAGCGGTACACGGAAATTCAGGATGTGGAGGATGAAATCGACATTGAGGACCTCATTGAGGAGGAGCAGTGCGTCTTCACCCTCACTCAGGCCGGCTACATCAAGCGTACGCCGGTGAGCGAATATACCGCCCAGTCCAAGGGCGGCATGGGTAAGAAGGGTATTACCACCAGGGAAGAGGACTCTGTTGTGGATGTGTTCACCGCCTCCACCCATGACTATATTCTCTTCTTTACCGATACCGGCAAGGTGTACCGGAAAAAGGGCTATCAGATTCCCGAGAGCGGAAAGACCGCAAAGGGTACCAATATCATCAACATCATTCAGGTAGAACAGGGAGAAAAGGTGGAGGCGATGCTCCACTACCGGGAGGCTGGAGAGCAGAAGCTGTATCTGGTCATGGTCACCCGGTTGGGAACTGTAAAGCGGCTGCCTGTGGAGGCGCTGAAAAACCTGCGCAATAACGGTATCCGGGCCCTGACTTTGGAGGAAGGGGATCAGCTTGTGGCTGTGCGGGAGACCGACGGTACCAGGAAGATCCTCATTGCCACCCATGACGGTATGGCCGTGTGCTTTGACGAGAACGATGTGCGCCCCATGGGCCGTACCGCCGTGGGCGTACGGGGCATCCGCCTGCGGGAAGGCGACTATGTGGTGGGCGCTGCCCGGATGAGAGCCGGAAGAACGGTGCTGACCATTACGGAAAAAGGCTACGGCAAGCGTACCCCCGTGGAGGAGTACCGCATTACCAACCGTGGCGGCCTGGGAATCAAGAACTACGCCGTCACTGAGAAGACGGGCAAGATTGTGGGTATCAAAGTGGTCACCGGAGAAGAGGACCTGCTCCTGGTCACTCAGGCGGGCATTCTCATCCGTACCCATGTGGATGCCATTCGGGAGGCCGGCCGGGCCACCCAGGGCGTCATCGTCATGCGCTTTAAGGAGGAGGGGGATCAGGTGATCTCCCTGGCTCTGGCCGAGCGGGAAGAATCCACAGAAACGGAAGAAAATGTGGAAAATTCTCAGGCGCAGGTTGAGCAGAAACAGGAATAATTTCATAAGAGCAGCCCTATCTATTAGGGCTGCTCTTTCAGAAACTGGAGGGTTGTTCTGTGAGAAGGCGTCGCGTTACCTATCGTCCCAGCAAAGCCCAGGGAACATTTGGCGTTATCTGGGGCGGAATATTTATTCTCATCGGGCTGTTTGTCGTCATCCCCATATTCGGCCCCTTTGGTCTGCTTTGGACACTGGCCGCCATTGGAATTACGGTGATGAACGGCTATCAGGCCTTTGGAAAAAAGTATACAGGGCCTGAAATTACCATTGAGGAGGACAATCCCCAGCATATGGACCCTCTCTCTTCCCCTGCTGCATCTCATGATCATATCCCCTCCACCGCTTTGAACGCCAAGGACCGTCTCAAGCAACTGGAGGATCTGAAAAAAGCCGGCCTCATCACAGACAGTGAATATGAACAGAAGCGGAAGGAAATTTTGGAAGGACTATGAAGCAAGTTACCATCTATACCGACGGGGCCTGCTCAGGAAATCCCGGACCTGGGGGCTGGGGGGCCATCCTCATGTACGGTCCCCACATAAAGGAGCTGTCCGGTGGGGAAAAGCAGACAACAAACAACCGCATGGAGCTTACCGGAGTAATTACCGCCCTGGAGGCGTTGAAGGAGCCCTGTATTGTGGAGCTCTATTCTGACAGCAAGTATGTCATTGACGGCCTTGGCAAAGGCTGGGCAAAGGGCTGGCGGGCCCGGGGCTGGGTCAAGTCGGACAAAAAGCCCGCGCTCAATCCGGACCTGTGGGGAAAGCTGCTGGACTTATGCGACTACCACACCGTAAATCTCCACTGGGTCAAGGGCCACGCGGAGAATCCCTACAACAACCGCTGTGATGAGCTGGCGGTGATGGAAAGTCAGAAATATAAATAAAAAAAGCGGTGCGTTTCCCCGCCTCCTAATAAGAAAACATGAAAAAGTCAGTAAAATCAATGTTTTCA
>JAXUUN010000065.1:0-2825 GCA_037231075.1 bacterium
AGACGCAGCGGTTGTGGTTGCCGTCGGTCTGGGCGTCGAACAGGGTGCAGCCGGGCACGCTGTTGGCGGCCTCTACCAGGGCGTTATAGGTGGCCTCGTCCTTCTCCTTGCTGCAGCTGAAATTGGGGATGCACTCTACTAACTTTGCCATGTCGTTTTCCTCCACTTCAAAATGTTGTTCCTATCAGCTTTTTGCTGGAATCCACAAATTTCCTCTTCAAAAAAGGGCGTACTTATAACTTACTGCACTATATTTTATCAGTATGACCGCTGTTTTTCAAGTTCGGCCTTTAGGCGTTTCCAGCCATCCATTTAAAATTTTTAATCAGAATGTCAGTTTGCCTGTACAAGCGCGCCCTTCCCCGCCGGAGAGCGGCGTTTCGGCCCCTCTCCTTTTCAAAAAACGGGGCCGACAAAGTCGGTCCCGTTTTGGATCAGCCCACGAAATTGGGCACAAAGAATTTGATGAAGGTCAGGGTCTGGGGCTGGTAGATCACATCCACCAGGAAGGCGCCCACAATGGGCACCACCATAAAGGCCTTCCGGGACATGCCGTAGCGCTCGGTGACGGCGGTCATGTTCACAATGGCGGAGGGGGTGGCCCCCAGGCCGTGGCCGCACAGGCCGGCGCACATGACGGCGGCGTCATAGTTCTTGCCCAGCAGGCGGAACACCACAAAGTAGGCGATGAGGGCCATGAAGATGACCTGGCACATCACCACCACGAACACCCCGCCGATGAGGCCGGCCAGCTCCCACAGCTTCAGGGTCATCAGGGCGATGGCCAGATAGAGGTTGAGCATCACATCGCCGATGCTGTCCACCAGAGAGAAGCTGAAGTTGTAGAAGTGGAACACATCGTTGAGGTTGCGCACGATGACGGCCACGAACATGGAGCCCACATAGGTGGGGAAGCTCATGTGGATGAAAGAGCCGATCCAGCCGGACACCTGGGTGCCCACGGCCATGCACACCAGAATGACGGTGACATTCTTGATGATGTCCAGGGGGGAGAGGACCTCGCCGGTGGCGGCGTTGATCTTGTCCACATCGGAGGTGAAGTTGTCGTTCTCGTCGGGCTTCAGGTTGTACTTGACGATGAGCCGGCGGCCCAGAGGTCCGCCGATGAGCACGGCGGAGATAAGGCCGAAGGTGGCGGCGGCGGCCCCCACCAGCTTGCCCTGCTCAAAGCCCATTTTCACAAAGTCCTCGCCGTAGCTCAGGGCGGCGCCGTGACCGCCGATCATGGAGATGGCGGAGGAGAGCAGGGCGTAGGGGGCCTCCAGGCCCACCAGATTGCCCACGGCGATGCCGATGACATTCTGGAACACAGAGATGACGCCGGCAATGAGCCAGTAAATGATCAGCAGGATGCCGCCCTTTACCAGCAGCTTGTAGCTGGCGCCCAGGCCCACGGTGACGAAAAAGGCCAGCATAAAGGGATCTTGATAGGCGGTGTCAAAGTTAAAGGTGAAGGCCTTGCCCATGTACCCGGCGAAGGTAACAAACATGAACAGGAAGCCGCCCACCACAGGCGCGGGAATACAGTACTTGTTCAGCGCCCCGACCTTGCTCTTTACAAAGTAGCCGATGAGCAGGACGACCGCCGCCATGGCGGTGGTCATGATGGCGCTGGTGTTGATGGTCAGGACATTCTCTACCACTTCAAATGTCATGATCTCTCTCTCCTTCTATTTTATTTTTCTCCCGGCCGTGCGCTCTCCTCACACTGCCGGAATTCCTGGTTGATTATATTAAAATATCACAAACGATTCAAGGCAGCCGCAAAGGTCTTTCTCGCAATCTGTTTAATAATTTTAATCATAATCCGCTTTTGCCTCGCCTGGTCAAGGTAACATTTTCTCCTCCCCTCCGGCCATGGCGATATAGCGTTTGACACAGCTGGCGTAGTAGATCTGCTCGGCCCACACCAGCACCGGATAGGACTTGGCCTCCACTCCCTGGACGGGCTTGGAGTACACCCCGGAGCGGGGCATGGTCTTGACGATGGACCGGGGCAGATAGCTCACCCCGAAGCCCGCCTGGACCAGCTGCATGGCCATGGGGGTATCGTAGCACTGGCAGACCACATTCAGGGAGAAGCCCGAGCGCTGGCACTGGTTTTTCAGGTTGTTGCTGTACCCCCACAGATCGTCGCTGCGCAAAAGGCACATGGGCACCCCCTTCAGCGCCTCCACAGGCACGGTGCTCTGCCCCGGGGCGGGGTCGGTCTGGCCGTTCATCACCAGCTCCAGAGAGTCCTCCCCCAGAATCTTCTCCCGCAGGCCCGCCCCCTCCTCCGACTGGCTGCGCAGGTAGAGCACATGGAGCTTGCCCCGGTTCAGATCGTCCAGCAGGTCGTTGGGAGAGCCCATGCGGATGTAGAGCTCCACCTGGGGGTACTCCCGGTGGTAGGCCTTCAGGTGCTCCATGACCATGGGCAGATCGGAGTAGATGACCCCCAGCTTCACCTGGCCCCGGAGCCCGGCGTCCACATCCCGCACGCTGTCGGCCATCATCCTTAAACTCTGGAACATCTGCTCGCTCTGCTGGTACAGGCACCGCCCCGCCTCAGTGAGCTCAATGCCCTTGTTGCTGCGCAGAAACAGCTGCACCCCCAGCTCGTCCTCCAGCAGGGCGATCTGCCGGCTGATGGGGGGCTGGGCCACATGGAGCTCCCGGGAGGCCCGGGAGATGCTCTTGGCCTCGGCCACGGCGGCAAAATACTCCAGCTGTCTGAAATTCATATGTTTTCACCATACCTTTTCCATATAGCAAATATACAATAGTGGTACTTTTCATTATAACGATTTTCATGTAAAATA
>JAXUUN010000013.1:0-60391 GCA_037231075.1 bacterium
AGCGCCATTCTTGACTTTGTCGAAAATCGCTTACACAAAATTTTACGCCCGGCCACCTGCCTTGCGTGAGAAGTGTCATTTCCGACGCACCTGTCGCCGGAAATGACGGAATTAAAATTTATTCCGCCGCCTGCGGGCGTCGGAACTCCTTGCAGGAGGGCTTTTTAACAAACTGAACCGCTTCGGAATGGGCTCCGAAGCGGTTTTTAACAACTTTTTTATATCTGTTTTTCCTTCATTTACACCCATTTTATCTTTCTGCCGGTATAATAACAGTTGAAAAGGGACTCTTTTCCAAAAACCCTTTCCTTCTATTGCTTCGGTAGTCTCTCTCACTTCCTCCGAAGCAGTATCTCACGGCAGTGGTTGGTCAGCTCTTTCTCTCTCCTGGGCTCTCCTTCTCTCCCCATTGCCGTGTCAAGTAAGCCCCCCTTCCGCCAAAGGGGGGCTTGTTCTTTGGTATGAATAAGTTTTATGTCAACTCCTGCCGCAGCCGCTCCAGGGCCTTTCGCTCCAATCTGGACACCTGGACCTGGGACACCCCCAGCACCCGGGCGGTATTCATCTGGGTCATCCCCCGGTAGTACCGGAGGAGCAGCACCTGCTGCTCCCGCTCCGGCAGCGTCCCGATGGCCGAGCGCAGGGTCAGCCGCTCAATGACCCCCTCCTCCTCCTGGCCGGAGGAGAGCATTCCCTCCAGGGTCAGTCCCCCCTCCCCCGTCTCCGCCTGAAGGGAGATGACAGGTTCCGTGGCCGTCTCGGCCGCGGCGATCTCCTCCGGAGTGAGGCCGGTGTCCTGAGAGAGCTCAGAGAGGGTGGGCTCCCTGCCCAGCTGGGCGGACAGACGGCTTCTGGCGCCGCGGATGCCGGCGCCCCGCTCCTTCAGCCCCCGGCTCACCTTGACCGGGCCGTCATCCCGGAGAAAGCGGCGGATCTCCCCGGCGATCTTGGGCACCGCGTAGGTGGAAAACTGGGTGCCGAAGGCCGGGTCAAAGCCCCGCACTGCCTTCAGGAACCCCAGGCAGCCCAGCTGATACAGGTCGTCCGGTTCCACACCCCGTCCATAGTACCGCCGCACCACGCTCCAGATCAGGCCGTTATTTTCCAGCAGCACCTGCTCACAGGCCTGGGAGTCCCCCTCTCTGGCCGCCTGGAGCAGAGCGGGGCCGGACAGTGTCCCGCTCACCTTCCCGCCCGGCGGGCGATCTTCCGCCCCATGGTGACGGTGGTCCCTTTGCCGGGGGTGGAGCGGACCTTCAGGCTGTCCATAAAGCTCTCCATAATGGTAAAGCCCATGCCCGAGCGCTCCTCTCCCCCGGTGGTAAACAGGGGAGTCCTGGCCCGGGCCACATCCTCAATGCCCACCCCCCAGTCCTTGACGATGATCTCCAGGGCGTGGTCCTCCCGAATGCGCAGCTTGACCACGATTTTACCCAAAGTGTCCGGGTAGGCGTGGACAATGGCGTTGGTCACCGCCTCGCTGACGGCGGTCTTGATGTCGTTGACCTCCTCCAGAGTGGGGTCCAGCTGGGCGGCAAAGCAGGCCGCCGCCGTACGGATAAACCCCTCGTTGGCCGAGCGGCTGGGGAATTCCAGCGTCACTTGATTCTCCACTTTCATATGTATCGGTTCCTTTCCCTATGTTTGGGGCGCCCGCCCCTCACTCAAATCGGATGATCCGCTCCAGCCCCGCGGCCTGAAACACCTTCAGCGCCTGGGCGGGGGTGTTGACCACCCGCATGGCTCCCTGGATCTGCCCCATCCGCCGGTGGGCCCGGAGGAGCACTGCGATTCCCGAACTGTCGGTGAAAGACAGGCCCTTCAGATCGACTGTCAGTTCCCGGGGCATGGCCGCGTCGATCCGGCGGTCCAGCTCCATCATGATCTCCCTGGCCCGGTGGTGGTCCAGTTCCCCCTCCACCCTGGCTGTCAGCTGCCGCTGATCTTCTCTGCATGTGACCGGCATACTACGCTCGCCTCCTCTCCATCTCCGCTCTTTTCCCGTCCATTATAGGACAGGCCCCTTGTCAAATTGAGCCGGTTTATGTCCTCCGCTTTATGCTGATCCATATTTTCCCATTTTTAAAAGAAATATTTTACAAACTCTGTTTTTTCCCGTATAGTATGGGTAGGAAGTCCAAAACGACAGGAGGGTCCCTTTTGTCCCGTCAGCTCCATCTCACCTCCGGCAGCATCATGCCCCAGCTGCTGGGCCTTGCTCTGCCCCTGCTGGGGGCCAATGTGCTCCAGCAGCTGTACAACATCGCCAACTCCCTGGTGATCACCTGGTACGCGGGGGAGCGGTCACTGGCCGCCCTGGGCATTGCCGAGAGTGTGATGAACCTCTATATCTATGTGATCACCGGCGCCTGTATGGGAGCAGGCGTCCTGGTGGCCCAGTTCTATGGGGAACAGAATTTCGTCCGCCTGCGCCGGCAGCTCTATGTCTCCGCCGTCCTCATCGGAGGCAGCGTGCTGGCGGCGGTCCTGCTTGGCCAGCTCTTCCTCCCCCAGATCCTCACCCTCATCCAGACTCCCGACGAGGTCCGGGGAGAGGTGTCGGGCTACCTGCGGATCATTCTGGTGGGCATGGTGTTCACCTTCGCCTACAACTACCTGGCCGCCTCCCTGCGCTCCATTGGAGACACCCGTGCCGCCCTGGGGTTTCTGTTTCTCTCCCTGGGGTATAACCTGGCCGCCGCCTGGGTGCTGGTGGCGGTGCTGGATTTGGGCATCATGGGCGCCGCTCTGGCCACCGCCACCGCCCAGACGCTCTCCGCCGCCCTGTGCTTTCTCTACATCCGGAAAAAGCGGGCCTTTCTCCTCTTCGGCCGGGAGGACATGGTGATGGAGCGCCCCCTCATCCGTCTGACCATCAGCTACTGCGCCGTGGCCGCCCTGCAGCAGTCCAGCCTCTACCTGGGCAAGCTGATGATCCAGGGGGCGGTCAACGGCATCAGCGCGGTGAGCACCGCCGCCATCTCCGCCTTTACCGCCGCCGGCCGGGTGGAGAACTTCACCCAGGCCTTCGGTCTCAGCGGCTGCGAGGCCATGGCCATCTTCATCGCCCAAAACCACGGCGCCGGGGAGGACCGCCGGGCCCTGCGGGGGTTCCTGATGGGCGGCGCCCTCACCATCACTGTGGGCGCGGTCTTTTCCGCCGCCATGGGAATTTTCGCCCGGCCTGTGGCCCACATCTTCCTGGGGGGTGGGGAGGGGATGGACCCCTGCATCTCCTACCTGCAGCTTATCAGCTGGTTCTATGTTCTCTCCTTCTTCGGCCACTCCTTTGTAGGGTGGTTCCGGGGCACGGGGCGGATGAACATCACCTTCTTCGGCACCACCCTTCAGATCGTCATTCGGGTCATCGGGTCCTATCTGCTGGTGGACGCCATGGGGCTGGACGCGGTGGCCCTGTCCACAGGACTGGGGTGGGTCGCCATTGTCCTCTTCCAGATCACCGTCTTTCTCCTTCAGGTCAGAGGAAACCGTCTCCAACCGCCGCATGTGGTATAAAAACCAGGCGCGCAGCGTTTGAGCTGCGCGCCTGGTTTTTTCTTCAAAAAAGCCTCTCACTTTTCTCTTGACATTTCTCTTTTTCATGCTATACTGTGCATATAGTATATATACAGTATTTCCGATATAACAGTCCGGAGCGGACCGGCGTCCGACCTGTGCGCAAGGCGGACAGCCCCACGCTCCCCTGTTAGAGGGGGCAGAAAATGGATATCATTTTAAGTAATTCCAGCGGAAAACCCATCTATGAGCAGATTGCGGAACAGATCAAGGAACAGATCATGGCCGGAGAGCTGGCGGCGGGGGACGCCCTGCCCTCCATGCGTCTGCTGGCCAGGGATCTGCGCATCTCGGTGATCACCACCAAGCGGGCCTATGAGGAGCTGGAACGGGAGGGCTTTTTGGACAATGTGCCCGGCAAGGGCTGCTTTGTGGCCCCTCAGAACCGGGAGCTGCTCCGGGAGGCCCAGCTGCGGAAGGTAGAGGAAAAGCTCTCCCAGGCGGTGGACGAGGCCCGGAAGGGAGCCTTCTCCCTGGAGGAGCTCCACGAATTGTTGGACATTTTATATAAAGGTGACGAACTATGACAAATGCCATTGAAATCCGAGGGCTCTGCAAGTCCTATGGGGACTTCGCCCTGCAAGATGTCAGCCTGACCCTCCCCGGAGGCTCCATCATGGGCCTCATCGGGGAGAACGGGGCGGGCAAAACCACCACCATCAAGTGCATCCTGAACCTGGTCCGCCGGGACGCAGGGCAGATCACCATTATGGGCCGGGACAACATTTCCCAGGAAAAGGCGGTCAAGGAGGACATGGGGGTGGTGCTGGACGAGTGCTTCTTCCACGACACCCTCCGTCCCCTGGATATTGACCGCATTCTGGCCCGGATTTACAGGACCTGGGACAGTGCCCTGTTCGGGGACTATCTGAGGAAATTCCAGCTGCCCGAGAAGAAATTTGTTAAGGAGTTCTCCCGGGGTATGAAGATGAAGCTGTCTCTGGCCGCGGCCCTGGCCCACCGGCCCAGGCTGCTCATTCTGGACGAGGCCACCGCCGGACTGGACCCGGTGGTCCGGGACGAGATTTTAGACGAGTTTCTGGCCTTCATCCGGGATGAGGACCACGCCATTCTCATCTCCAGCCACATCACCAGCGACCTGGAGAAGGCCGCCGACTACATCACCTATCTCCACCAGGGCAGGGTGGTGCTGTCTGAGGCCAAGGATGTGATCCTGGACAGCTACGGCCGTCTGGCCTGCACCGCCAAACAGCTGGAGACTGTGGACCCCGGGGACCTGGTGCGGATGCGGAAGGGCGCCTTCGGCTGCGAGGGACTGGTCCGGGACCGGGCCGCCTTCCAGCGGAAGTACCGGGATCTGCTGGTGGAAAAGACCACACTGGAGGACATTATGCTCTTTATCGGAAAGGGGGATGCGGTATGATGGGACTGGTGCTCAAGGATATGCTGGTCATGCGGAAGACCATCCGGACCTACGCCCTGTTTTTGATCTTCTATCTGGTCATGACCCTGTTGGGGCTGTTTACCATCTCCTTCACCACCGCTATTTTGCAGCTGATCGTCATGCTTTTGCCCATGAGCGCCTTCTCCTTTGATGAGATGGCCCGGTGGAACGGATACGCCCTCACCTTCCCTCTTGGACGCCGGGCGGTGGTGACCGGGCGCTACCTCTTCGCCCTGATCATGACCCTGGTGGCCGGGCTGTGCGGCCTTCTGTCCTGCGTGCTGGTGTCCATCTTCGACAGCCAGGACATGCTGCTGGAAAACATGATGACCGTCATGGTCTGTCTCAGTCTGGGGCTTCTCTACGCTGACATTCTCCTGCCCCTGTGCTACAAGCTGGGGCCGGAGCGGGCCCGCCCCTACTTCTATGTGGTGATCTTTCTCCCCATTGTGCTGATCTTCGGCGGCTGGCAGCTGGGCCTCTTTGGGGCGGACAGCCTGTCCTTCCTGTCCTCCACCCCCGACGCCACGGTGGTAAAGCTCAGCTTCTTCCTCCCCATTGTCCCTCTGGCTGGAATGTGGGTGTCCTTCCTGATCTCCTGCCGGATCATGGAGCAAAAGGAGTTTTGACCATGGGAGCCGTTCTGCTGCTGTGGTGCGGCTGCGCTCTGGCCATCACCCTGTCTGTGCTCCACTTTGTCTGGGTCGCCACGGCGGCGGAGCGGATCCTGGTTCTGGCTGTGCTGGTGCTGGCAGGGGCCTTCGCCCTCAGGGGGCGCAGGTGATTGCCCATTTACTTTTCCGCACTCTTGTGCTAAAATATGGGTGTGTTGGAAAGGAGCGTGGGAATCATGACCGCAAAAGAGGCCATCCGGGAGCTGGAGCTGCTGAAGCAGTACTGTACCGCCAAAGCCATTCCCGCCGTGGATTACGCCATCAAAGTCCTGCTGGAAAAGGCCGAGGAGGAGAAGGAATAATCTCTCCCCCGTGGATAGCGCTCAACAAGCAAAAAAGGATACCGTCCCCCAACGGGAACGGTATCCTTTTCTATTACTTCAGCAGGCCCACCAGGTGCCGGGTGATCCGGGCGGTGAGGCCCCAGATGGGGTGCTCCCCCCAGGGGTACACGGGAACATTCTCCCGCCCGGTCCGCCAGGGGTAATCCCGGGGGATGCCCACCAGCTCGTAGGGGAAATCCTCCCCGGGACTGGGTACCAGGGGGTATTCGTACTCCCGGGGCGAGTGCTCCATCAGGTGGGACAGGGGGACAAGGAAAGTCTCCTCCACCTCGGCAGGATTCAGGCGCATCTGTTCCAGGGCCCCCTCCTCCACCACAGCCAGCACCGGCTGCATGAGGAAATTGGCCCGGTGGGCGATAAAGTCCAGCCGTCCCAGCAGGCGGATCTGCCGGGCGGGAATGCCCAGCTCCTCCCAGGTCTCCCGCAGGGCGCACTGCTCCGCGTCCTCCCCCGGCTCCATCCTCCCCCCGGGGAAGCATACCTCTCCAGGCTGGCTGTGCATGGTGCGGGAACGGACCTCATAGAGAAGGTACCACTCCTCCCCCTTCTTCACCAGGGGGACCAGCACGGCAAAAAAACGGCGGCAGTCCATAAGGCCCGGGGTGCGGCGGGAAATCTTATCCCTGATCTCGTCCAGCTCCATCCCTCACACCCCCAGGTTGGCGTAGAGCATGAAGTAGAGCATGACCACGCCGAACAGCGCCCCCGCCAGGTAGAAAAGCTCCCTGGGCCACTTCCAGAACAGGGCGGTAAACAGGGCGATGATGGCAAAGTGCATCCCGATCATCACCGCCTTGGGCCGGGCGATCACATCGGCGGCGTTGGGGTTGATGCTCACCGTCCCGGGCAGCAGCGCGAAGCCCACCAGACACCCCAGAATCCCCAGCACCGCCAGGACATAGATCACCAGATTCCGGTGCTTTTCCGTCCAGTCCCGCTGTCGAGGAAACCACTCCCGCTTGGCCATGGAAAATTCCTCCTTTTGAAAAAAGGCACGCTTTCAGCGTGCCTTTTCGCTTTTCATCTTCTTATTACATCTTCTCCGGAGCGGACACGCCCAGCAGTCCCAGGCCGTTAGCCAGGACAGCGCGGACGGTGTCCGCCAGCTTCAGCCGGGCAGCCAGCACGGCGTGCTCCTCCCCCATGATACGGCAGGCATTGTAGAACCGGTGGAAATCCCCGGCCAGGGACACCAGATAGCGGTTGATACGGCTGGGGTCATAGTCCCGGGCGGCCAGGTGCAGCTCCTCGGGGAACTGAGCCAGGGCCTTCATGAGGGCCAGCTCCTCAGGGGTGGTCATCACCGAGGCGTCCACTCCGGCGGCGGCGGGAACCTTCTCCCCCTCCTCTCCAAGCCGGGCCACCAGGGAGCAGATCCGGGCGTGGGCATACTGGACATAGTACACCGGGTTCTCGCTGTCCTGACGCACAGCCAGGTCCAGGTCAAAGTCCAGGGGGCTGGTGGAGGTCCGGGAATTGAAGAAGTACCGGGCGGCATCCACATTGATCTCGTCCAGCAGATCGTGGAGGGCGATGGCCTTGCCGGAGCGCTTGGACATCCGCACGGGCTTGCCGTCCTGCATCAGGTTCACCAGCTGCATGAGCACCACCACAAGGCGGTTGGAGCCGTCCAGTCCCAGGCCGTCCAGAGCGGCCTGGAGCCGGGCCACATGGCCGTGGTGGTCGGCGCCCCAGACATTGACGGCCAGATCAAAGCCCCGCACCTCCAGCTTGTTCCGGTGGTAGGCGATGTCGGCGGCAAAGTAGGTGTAAAAGCCGTTGGCACGGCGGAGCACATCGTCCTTCAGGTCCAGCTTGTCCACCTGCTCCTGGGTTTTCCCCTCCCGGAGGTACTTCTCCTTCAGCAGCTTGGTGGTGTTCAGCCACAGCGCCCCGTCCTTTTCATAAGTCCAGCCCTTTTGGGTCAGCAGCTCCACCGTCTCGGCCACATAGCCGCTCTCGTGGAGAGAGGACTCGAAGAACCACTGGTCGTAGACGATGCCGTACTTCAGCAGATCCTCCTTCATCTTGGGGATGTTCACCGACAGGCCGTACTCGGCCAGCTTGTCAAGGCGCTCCTCCTCAGGCAGATCCTTCCAGCTGTCCCCGTGCATCTGATAGATGGCCTGGGCCAGCTCCTTGATGTCATCCCCGTGGTAGCCCTCCTCGGGGAAGGGGAAGTTCTCCTCCCCCAGGATCAGCTGCATGTACCGGGCGTTGATGGACATGGCAAACTTGTGGATCTGGTTGCCGGCATCGTTGACATAAAACTCTTTCCAGGTGTCCCAGCCATCCCGCTTGAGCACATTGGCCAGGGTATCTCCCAGCACGCCGCCCCGGGCGTTGCCCATGTGCATGGGGCCGGTGGGGTTGGCGGAGACAAACTCCACCATCACCCGCTTGCCGTGGCCCTCGTCCCCGGAGCCGTAGTTCTCCCCTTCCGTCTCCACAGCGGAGAGCACATCCCCATACCACTTGGGGCCCAGGGTAAAGTTCAGAAAGCCGGGGCCGGCGATCTCCACCTTCTGGAAAAAGCTGTCCTTCAGCTCCAGGTTGTCCACAATGATCTGGGCAATGGCCCGGGGGGCCATGTGCAGAGCCTTGGCCCCCGCCATGGCAAAGGAGGAGGCGTAGTCCCCGTGGGCGGTATCCTTGGGGATCTCCACCGTGGCCTTTACTTCCGCCCCGGCGGGCAGCAGTCCCGCGGCGGCGGCCTTTTCATAGGCCCCCTGGGTCAGCTGTACCACCTGCCGCCGCGCGGCCTGGATCATGTTTGACACATCTATCACACCTTTTATCTATTATCTTTTGATTTCTTACTGTTTCAGGCTCCCAAATCCCTGCTCCGCTTCCTTCACATTGATCTGGAAGATCGTCCGGCCGGCCAATGCGTGGTCGATTTTCCCACGGCGGCCAGCCGCCGCGGGGTCCCTTTTCTTTTGTCCTCGGACGGGCAAAGCCCGCCCTGCGGAGACGAAATCGCCCACGCTTACTGCTTCAGGCTGCCGAAGCCCTGTTCCGCTTCCTTCACATTGATCTGGAAGATCGTCCGGCCGGCCAACGCGTGGTCGATTTCGATGGAATAATCCACCTCGATGTCGCCCCCCTGGTCGTTGAGCTCGGCCAGCAGGTGGCGGGTATTCACCCCGATGGCCATGGCGCCATAGGGTGTATTGTACATGGACAGATGGCGGCGTCCCTCCTGGAACACCATCTGGCTGGTAAACTCCCCCATCCGCATGAGGGTGATCTGCTCCCCATCCACCTGGATGGTGGTCAAAGTACCCTCCAGCCCGGTGAGCTCGCTCTCCTGATAGGACAGGGTATAGCTGTTCCCCTCCCGGGTCAGGCGGCCTTCGGTGACCAGTTCGATCACATCGGGATCTGTGTTGTCATATTTCTGCATCCCCTTGATGGAGATGACCACATCTTTTTCCATAAGGGCCTCCCAAACTCCCGCGTATTATCCGTCCAGCGGGCGAACGGAGGTATTATACACAGTTTCCCTCCATCTGTAAAGAGGAATGGGGCGCTTTGTTCATTGTATGACATTTTTGTGCAAAAAACAAGGGGAATTGGCGGCTTTCTCCATTTGACAAATTTTCCATGCCGACTATAATATGTAATACTACAGGATTCTCTTTCGGGAGAGGAGGGCTTTTCATGAATCTGGAACTGAGCAAAAAGCAGTTTCGCCGACTGATGGATCTGGTGTACATCGGCAACTGGATCTTAAACTCCACCCGGGGCGATCAGCGATTTACCGACTACGATGAGGTGGAAAGCCTCATCTTCGGCAGAGCCGCTCTGGAGGGCATGCCCGGTCTGGCAGAGCTCTATCAGGGGGAGATCGTTCCCTCCCGGGCCTTTGTTGAGGGCGGCATCCACGAGGCCATCGCCGAATATGAAAACAATGTGTTCTTCGATATCCTGGCCGAGGATCTGGCCCGCCGGGATATGGACGACGCCCCCATTGACGAGAGCAACTACGCCGAGCTGGCCAGCCGCATCGACGCCTACATCGCCGAGTTTGAGCAGCACGGCACCGACAATATTTTAGTTGACATCGACACCTGAATCCAATGACAAAGCCCCTCCGGCGATGCCGGAGGGGCTTTTTTTATATCTTTCTGGCGGCGATAAACAGGTTGGGGGGCGCGGGGAACAGATTTTCCCGCTCCAGCACGGTAAAGCCCGCCCGGGCGATGTCCCCCTCCAGCTTTTTCATGGTGTCAAAGGCCACATAGGGCATGGAGCCGGTATGGCTTTTCCAGAACTTTCTGATGCCCACCCTGGTGATCTTCTCCCCCAGGCAGTCAGTGGCGGAACAGAAGATTCCTCCCGGCTTCAGCAGAGAGCGGATACGCCCAAGCACCTCATCCCGGTTCTCCACATACAGCAGCACATTGAAGGCGGTGACCGCGTCAAAGCTGCCCTCCTCCAGGCAGGGGTCAAAGAGATCCGTCTGGGACAGCTCCACATTGGCAAGGCCAAGGGCTTCAATTTTGACCCGGGCCTTGGCCACCATCTCGTCGGAGATGTCGATGGCCCGGACAAAGGACACATGGGGAGCGATCCGCACCGTGGTGATGCCGGTGCCGCAGGCAAACTCCAGCACCCGGGAGTCACCGTTTACATACTTCAGGGTGTTGGCCACCGTCTTCTCGTAGGCCTTCTCATACTCCTCCCCCGACCCCTGGTCGTAGGTGGCAGAGCGCATGTTCCAAAACTCTCTGGGGGTGATCATGGCGTTTTCTCCTCTCTGATCCCTTTTATTTCTTCCGAAGCAAAAAGGTAAGGGCAAACCAGATGGCCAGATACAGGGTAATAGAGGCGCCCGCTGAGGGCCCCATGTAATAGGAGGTCATCAGTCCGGCCACCCCGGCCACCAGCGCCCCCACCAGGGACACCAGGTGGTACTGCCACATATTTTTGGCCACATTCCGGGCGGCGGCGGCGGGGAGCACCAGCAGGGAGTTGATGACCAGCAGGCCTACCCAGGTCATGGACAAGGTGACCACCACGGCAATGGCCACGGAGAAGATGGTCTCCTGCCAGAAGACCTTCACCCCCCGGCTGTCGGCCAGGGCGGGATGGACGGCGGAGAGCATGAGCTGGTTAAAGGACACCGCCCACAGCACCACCACCAGCAGCAGGATCAGGGCCAGCAGGCCGATCATAGCCGGGTCCACCGACAGCACATCGCCGATGAGCAGGCTGTTGAACTTGGTAAAGGACCGGCCGTTGAGGGTGGAGAGAAAGATGCCCAGGGCCACGGCGGTGGAGGAGAACACCCCGATCACCGTGTCGCTGGCCAGGGCGGTGCGCCGGCGCACCAGGTTGAAGAGCAGGGCAAAGACGATGGCGAAGATCACCGCCGCCCATGTGGGCTGGTTGAAGCCGCACAGGGCGCCGATGGCCATGCCGGTAAAGGCGGAGTGGCCCAGGGCGTCGGAGAAGAAGGACATCCGGCTGTGGACCACCATGGTGGACAGGATCCCGAACAGAGGGGTGATGACCAGCACCGCCAGCAGGGCGTTTTTCATAAAGTACATCTGCCCCGGCTGGGCCCAGTCAAAGGGCAGAAGGGACAGCAGGTTGTACCACAGCTCCATTACCGCTCCCCTCCTCTCCCCATCCGCAGATGGAAGGTCTCGTAAAACTCCGGGGAGGACAGTACCTCGTCAGGGGTCCCGGCCTTGAGCACCTTTTTGTTGAGCAAGATCACCTTGTCGGCGAAGGAGCCCAGGGTGGCAAAGTCGTGGGTGGACAGGAAGATGGACAGGTCGTACTGGGTACGCAGCTCGTCCAGCATCTCCAGCAGCTGGTGCTCCCCCTCGATGTCCACCCCGGACAGGGGCTCGTCCAGAATGAGGATATGGGGCACCGGCTCCAGAGCCAGGGCCAGCAGCACCCGCTGGAGCTGTCCCCCGGACAGGGCCCCCATGGCCCGATCCAGTAAATCCTCCCCGTGGACCCGCTTCAGACAGGCCGCCGCCCGGTCCCGGTACTTTTTGGGTACCGGCAGCCACACCGGCCACCGGGCGGTGGCGGCGGTAAAGAAGTCCAGCACGCTCACCGGGTCCCCCCGGTCAAAGCTGGGGGACTGGGGCACATAGCCCACCAGAGGGCGGCTGCCCCCTACCACCATCCCGTCGGCCAGGCGGATGGCGGGCCCTCCCGCCGGAGAGAAGGTGATATTCCCTTTATAGGAGGTCTGGCCCAGGATGCTGCGGAACAGGGTGGACTTGCCCGCCCCGTTGGGACCGATGAGGGCCACAATCTCTCCGCAGTGGAGGTGGAAGGACACATCATCCAGGATCTGGTCCCCCTCCAGGTTGACGGACAGGCCCTCCAGCTTCAGGCAGCAGGCGTCGGCGCAGCCCGAGGCCAGTTTTCCGTGTTTCAGTTTTCTCATGAAATCACTTCTTCCCCGGCAAAGCCGTTGACAATGGCGGTCATGTTGCCCATCAGGCCGTCATAGTAGTTGGAAAGCTCACTGTCCGGGCCGTCCATGAGCATGGTGAGCTGGGCCACAGCGCAGCCCGTCTCCCGGCTGATGGCCTGAGCGGTGGCGTCGGAGCCGTTGACCTCGGTGAAAATCACCGGCAGGTTATATTCCTTTACGAGCTCTGTAATCTCAGTAATTTCCCTGGCACTGGCCTCGCTGCCCGCCTCCTCCTCGATGGCGGCCAGGAGGGGGAAGTCAAAAGCCTTGGCAAAGTACTGGAAGCCGTCGTGGAAGGTAATAAGGCCCGAGACGGTCACGCCCTTATCCCCTTTGGCCTGTTCCAGGATCTCCTTCATGGCGCTGTTCCAACCGCTGATCAGGCCGGTGGCCCCGTCCATGTTCTCCCGATACTGCTGCTCATACTCCGGGTCAAGCTCGCCCAGGCCCCGGTACAGGTTTTCCACCATGGTGATGGCGTTGTTGGGGTCCATCCAGATGTGGGGGTCGTAGTGGCCGTGGTCATGGTCGGCCTCGTCCCCCTCCTCATGGTCATGGGCCAGATTCTCCAGCAGGTCCACACCCTCAGAGCAGTCAATGACCTGGGCGGAACTGGTGGCCAGGGCGTCGGACATGAAGTCCTCCAGACCCGCCCCGTTCATGGCGATCACATCCGCCCCCTCCAGCAGCTTCATGTCGTCCACCGACAGGGTGTAGTCGTGGAGACAGCTGGTCTCGCCGGTGTTCAGCCGCTCCACCGTGACCCCCTCCACCCCGTCGCACAGGGCGCTGGCAAACAGGTACACGGGGTAGGTGGTGGCTACCACATTGATACGGCTCTCCTTTTCCTGGGTCTGGGCAGGAGTAGAACAGCCGGCCGCGGCCAGCAGCAGCGCGGCCAGCAAAACAGAAAGTACTTTTTTCATAACGCTCCTTTGAAAACAGTTATTTGAGGCGAACCATAGTATATCGCAGTTTTTCCCATTTGTAAAGAAAAGCGCCCCGCCTGACAGGGCGGGACGCAGAAAAACTGCAAAAGGCGGCGCTGTTATGCCTTTTTCTCCAGCATCTCCAGCAGCAGCCGCTCGTTCTCCCGGGCGGACTGGGCCAGCTGCCGGGATTTCTCCTGGAGGTTGGCCAGTACCCGGTCATAGTCGGCCATCATCTCGTCTGCCCTCTGGATGGCCAGGTCACTGTCAAAGCGCTCCACATGGCCCGCGGCGGGCAGATCCAGCTCCCGGAGATAGCTCTCCACCTTGGGGTCGTACACCAGCCCCAGGGAGGGCACCGCCATCCGGGCGGCAAAGATCAGGGTGTGCAGCCGCATGGCCAGACAGAGCTTGGCAAGGCCCAGCACCCCCATCAGCTCTCTGGGCGTGCAGGGGGCGTCCAGTTCATGGGAGGGGGACTTCATGAGCCCACGCACCCGGGCGGTGGACTCCCGGTCCCGGCTGGGCTGCATCAGCAGGAACAGCACCTCCAGGCCGTAGGTCTGGTGGAGGTGGTCGCACAGCCTGGCCAGGCCCTCATAGAACCCGCCCGCATTCTTCCAGTCCCGGACCGACACCGCCACAAAGGGCCGCTCCGGGTCCACCCCGGTGGAGGCCAGCAGTTCCCGGGAGCGCTCGGGCTCGGCGGCGGACAGGTGGAACACCGGGTCTGCGGTGACCACCACATCCTTCCGCTCCACCCCCATCTCCCGCAGCTCCTCCAGGGACTTGTGGTCCCGGAGGGTCACCAGGGCGGCCTGCTCCACCACCCGCTTGACCCGGCGGCGGTTGGCCCGCTTGCGCACCGGACCGATGCCGTTGGCATAGAGCATCACCGGCTTGCCCAGCAGCTGGGCGCAGCGGATGACGGCCAGGTAGTAGAGCAGAGAACGGGTGGAGGTGGTGTCCTGCAGAAGGCTCCCGCCCCCGGACAGCAGGGCGTCCGCCCGGCGCAGGGCGGAAAAGACCTTGAACACCCGGAACCGGGGAATGGCCTCCAGCCCATACTGCTTCTGGGTCAGATCCGGGTCCTTGGACAGCACGGTGACGGCCACATCGTCGCTGGCCTCCCGCACCGCCTGTTGGATGGAATCCAGAATGGCGTCGTCTCCGGCGTTTTCAAAGCCGTAGTAGCCGCTCATCACCACCCGGTATTTCCGCCGGCGGACCTGCTCATAGACGGCCAGACAGTCCTGGGCCATGCGCCGCACCGAGTAGTAGTCGAAAATCACCTGCCGGCCATAGGCCCCCGCCTGCTCCCGCTCCTGATGGGAGAGGGCGAAGGTGGAAACCACATCCTCCAGCAGGCGCTGGGGCTGGGACATGGGCAGGCCACGGCAGCAGAAGTTGCCCGCCTGGGCCTCCGCCAGCTTGTCCGGCCCGAAGAGGCCCTGATAGCCCTCGTTGCCCGCCACGATCACCGGCTTGCCAGCGGACATGGCCTCCAGGGCCGCCCGGGAGACGCCCACAAAGATGTCACCCGCGGCCACGATCTCGTTGATGTCGGTACGGGGCCCGGCCATGGTGACGCAGGGACGGCCCAGCTTCTCATTGACCCGGTCCGCCTTCCCCTTGAGCTCGTCAAACACATTGCCGCCCCCGGCGATGAGCAGCTGGATCCCCGGCACCGCCCGGTCAAGCTCCGGGGCGATCTCAATGAGCTGCCGGGCCACCAGGGCCCGGTCCTCGTCCATGCGGCTCACATAGGACAAAATGGGCTGATCTTCCTTCAGGCCGAATTCCTCCATCACCCGCCGACCGGACACGGCAGGGGAAAACTTCTCCGTGTCGATGCCGTTGATGGTGACGGAGATGTGCTCGGCGGGGAGGTGATACTCCCGGATGAGGTAGGCCTTGATGTCCTCAGACACCGCCACGGTGCGCTGTCCCCAGTTGGTGAGGTAGCGCAGCACGCCGCTGGTATCGAAGACCCAGTGGGCGGTGGTGACAAAGGGAAACTTCAGCTGCCGCTGGAGGGTCCCGCACAAAAAGGCGGGGATTCTGGCGTGGGCGTGGACCACATCGGGGTGCTCCTTCCGGATGACCTCCCGAAGGATCTTCCGGGCCCGGTACATATGCCCCAGGCTTCTCAGATGCAGCGGCGCCTGATAGTGCCGGATGCCGGCGGCGGTGATTTCAGGGACATAGACCCCCCCGTTGGAGATAATGGCCACATCGTGCCCCTGATGCTTCAGCTCCTTGGCCAGCTCCACAATGTGGGTCTCCGCCCCGCCGATATCCAGTCCCATGGTGGCCATCAAAATTTTCATGCCCGCTGTTCTCCCCTCAGTGTTCTATCAGAAGATTTTTGTTACGGTGACATCAAACTGGGCGTACTTGGTGTAGTAGGTCCGGGCGGAGTTGATGCCCAGATCATATACCCGGTTCAGAGAGTAGCCCTTGTCCCCCACCAGGCCCTCGCCCTGGATGGTCAGCAGCAGGTTGACGCCGTCCTCCACCCCGGCCAGACCCATGGTCCCGTCGGTAAAGGTGGTCAGCTTGCTGCCGGGCTGCTCCTCAATGTCGGTGATCTCACCCAGGGGGCTGCCGCCGCTGGAGTAGGTCAGGTCGTAGACCTTGTCCCCCACATGGATGTTGTCCTTCAGATAGCTCTGGGCGCCCTCCACCAGCACCTGGTAGGTGATGGTCTGGGTGGCCACGCTGGTTCCGGTGTGTGGGCGGGTGTTTTTCACATACAGGGCCCCGGCCAGGGCGATGACTACCAGGATGACCAGCACATCAATGACGCTGATCTTGCCGAACAGCCGGCCGTTATGATCGATCACTTTCATGCCTGACCCTCCCGTTCCACACTGACTACCGGGCCGCTGGCCATATAGCCCTCGCCCTTGATATAGGCGGTGACGCCCACCCGCAGCGCATAACCCCCGCCCAGGACATAGCCCTCGTCGGACTCGGTGCAGGGGGACTCCACGGTCACCAGAATGTCTTCATATCCATCCACCGTGGCCTGGACATACCGGTGGTTCTCGTTGTCCAGCACCCGCTCCACCGCGGGCACCACTTCCCAGGAGACTACATTGCCCATCTCATAGTTTTTGATGTTGTCCATGAGCTTGTCTCCCTCTTCGATGATCTCACTGCTCCCCTCCGGCCAGCGCTGGAAACGGACGGTGTAGCGGACGGTGGAGGAGGTGGAAGAGGCGCTCTGACTTCCGGCGGAGGGCTTCATTGCCATCCACAGCAGCAGCCCTCCCACAGCCAGGGCCAGAACCAGGACAATGGCGTCAAACAGGTTCAGCCGCAGGCGGAATTTCGGTGTGTTATGTTCCATGATTTGCTCCTTTCAGAATATCCAGATAGATCTTCTCCGTATTCCGGGCAAAGACCTCTCCGGTAAATTCACGCTGATACCGCTCCAGGGCCCGGCGGCCCATGGCCTGCCGCAGCTCCGGGTCCAGAATCAGGCGCTCCATGGCGTCGGCCAGGGCGTCGGCGTTCTGGCTGGGGAAGAGGAAGCCCTCCTTCCCGTTCTCTATGACCCAGGGATTGCCGCCGTAGTCACTGGCCACGGTGGGCAGGCCCAGGCTCATCCCCTCCAGCAGGGCCAGAGAGGTGGCCTCGGTGCCGTAGGAGGCGTTGAGCTGTACATCCAGGGCGCTGAGCAGCCGGGCCACATCGGACCGGAAGCCCAGCATCTCAACCACATCCTCTACTCCCATCTCCTTCACCGCCCGGGCCACCTCCCGCTCAAAGGAGCCGGTGCCGGCGATGAGGACCCGGAAGCCCGTGATCCCCCGGTCCTTCAAAACCCGGGCCGCCTCCACCAGGTAGAGGTGCCCCTTGTAGTCCTCGATCCGGGCCAGGATGCCGAACACCACCGTGTCCTCAGGGATACCCAGGCTCTCCCGCAGGGCCGCCCGGTCCTGGGGGGAGGTGCGCTCCACCGGAGCCACCCCGTTCATCACCACGGTGATCTTTTTGGGGGAGATGCCCCCGTCGGTGAGGTTGTCCCGGGTGGCGGGGCTGACGGCGATGATCCGGTCGGCGTAGTGCTCGTTGACCAGCTTGTTCACCCACCGGCCGGGGGGATACTTCAGCTTAGCGGGGACGGGAAAGGCGGAGTGGCGGCTGTACACCACGGGCACATGGCACCTCCTGGCGGCGATCCGTCCGGAGAAGGAGCCGTGGGTGTGGACCAGGTCGGGCTTTACCCTTCGGATCAGCTCCTTCAGCAGCTTCACATCGTCCTTATGATAGGACCGGTCGGCCATGCCGTCCACCTCATAGACCTTGGCCCCGGCCTGTTCCAGGGGCTCTTTCAGCAGACTTCCCCGGGGGACGGCCACCAGGGTCTCAAAGCGGCTTTTGTCGGTGTAGTTGAGGTAGTTGAGAATGACCCGTCCCGCTCCGCCGATGTTGGTGTCGCTGATGATGTTGAGTACTCGGATCATGCCCGTGCCCCCCTCTCCGGCAGCTTATTCCGGCGGGCGGACAGAGCCCCCAGGGCCAGGTAGGCCCAGAAGAGGAACATGACCCGGTAGTTATAGAAGGAGTAGTCGGTCATGGCCTGGACCAGAAAGCCCCCCACGCCGGCGGTAAAGGCGATCTGAAGCATCCGGCTTTGCCAGTTCTTTTCCCTGCCGATGGCACAGCACATCATGCGGAAGTACACAAACAGCAAAATCAGGAAGACAACCAGGGCCACGATCCCCGCGTCGCACACGATCTGCAGAAACAGGTTGTGGGAGTGGGGGGCCACGATCTGGTTATAGCTGTAGGCCGGGTAGACCATGTTGAAGGCCGCGTCCCCGGGGCCGATGCCGCACATCCAGTAGTCCTTCAGCATGGCCAGCACCCCGATCCAGATATACACCCGGTAGGAGGTGGAGTTGTCGCTGAGATTTCCGATGCTGGCAAAGCGGTTGATGACCGTGTCGGGCAGCACGAAGTAGAGGGCCACCAGGGCCACAGGGGCCAGGAGGATGAGCTTGGGGTTGAGCATGAGCACGAAGATCACCCCGGCAAAGAGCAGGCCCAGCCAGGCCCCCCGGGAGAAGGTAAGGATCATGCACACGCACATGACGCCGCAGCAGCAGAAGTAGAAGGCCCGGCTCAGCCAGTCCCGGGCGGCCAGGAGCTTAGCCCCGCCCAGGGGGATGGCCAGGATCAGGTACTGGCCCAGCATATTGGGGTTTTCCAATGTGGAGGGGACCCGGAACTCAATGCTGGAGAACATATCGCTGTCCACCCAGGCGGCGGACTGATAGCCCCAGCGGAAGATATACTGCAAAATCCCGTAGAAGGAGACCGCGGCCCCCGCCAGCACCATCAGGGCAATGAGGGTGTCCAGCTGCCGGCGGCTGTCCACGGCGTTGTAGAGCACCACCGCGAAGAGGATGAAGGCCACGGACAGAAGTCCCGGCTTCAGGCTGCCCTGGAGGTTGACGGAAAAGAGGGTCCCCGCCATATAGACGGCGGCGTAGAGGATAATGTACCGGTTGATGGGGGACCAGGCCAGCTTCCGCCTCCGGTCCCGGACCAGATTGAGCAGCAAAGAGGCGTACCCGATGGCGCACAGGAACAGTACCGCCATGGAGGGGCTGGACACCGCCATGGCCGGGGCCAGCACCACAGGCAGGCCGCACCACAGCCATGTTCTGGTAAATACGCTCCCCTTGAACAGCACATCCAGATGGAGCAGCTCGTACAGCCGGCACAGCCCCCTTCGGATGAGGGTCCAGATTTGAAAGAAGATACTGTTTTCAGACGCCCTGGGGGACCAGCCTCTGGGGTGAAGGAACCACTGGATGACGCCGCTGCGGTCCCACTGTACCCCCACCCAGGCACAAAGGGCCATGAGGGCGCGCCAGAGGGCGCTGGCGTCCAATACTTGCTTGACTCGTTGCATGGCTTAACCTCGCTTCAGGATTTGTTTGATGAGAGAAACAGACAGCCTGGCCTCCCCCAGCCCCAGGACCAGGGCCAGGAGGAAGTAGACCGCCACCCCCGTCAGGGCGCACAGGCCAAGGGCTACCGTCTCCCCCACCTTGCCCGCCGGCAGGATGGCCCCCGCCCAGGACAGGACCAGGAGGGCACACAGGCCCATGGCCACCGCGCACAGGATCATTTTCAAAAGGTCCCGGACCATCTCCCGGCCCAGAACCCCCTCACCCCGCCGCTCCATGGGCAGCAGGAGGAGCAGGGCGTAGACGGTGGAGGTCACCGCCGTGGCCGCCCCCAGCCCGGCCACCTGGAACTGGTCGGTGAGCACCAGACACAGCAGAATATTGACCACAATGGAGATCACCCCCGCCACCAGGGGACCTCTCCCGTCCTGCCGGGCGAAGTAGGCCCGGCTGAGCACATTCTGCACCGCGTAGCCCGCCATGCCCAGGGACATCCAGGTCAGGCCCGTGGCGGTGATGCTGACGGAAAACTCGTCAAATTCGCCCCCGCCGTAGATGAGGGAGACCAGGGGCCTGGCCACCACCATCAGCCCCACCGACATGGGCAGGACGAAGAACAGGCAGGTGTGGGTGGTCTGACGGACCGTGTCCTGAAACTCCCCCTGCTTCCCTCCGGCGGTGAGCCGGGACAGCTTGGGAAAGATCACATTGGTCACTGACAAAATAAAGGTCCCGGCGATCACCAGGTAGAGGTTGGAGGCGTACTCCAGGGCCGCCACCCCGCCCCCGTCGTAGAGCCGGGAGCCGAAGCGGGAGCTGATGGCCTGGGTGATGGGCTGGATCCAGGTGGACACCATCACCGGGCCCATGAGGGCAAAGACCTTCTTCATCCCCTCCGAGCGGAAGGAGAGCCCCGGCCGGTACCGGTAGCCCAGACGGCCCAGAGGCGGGACCTGAATGGCCCCCTGGAGAAACCACCCCAGCAGGTAGGCCCCGGCCAGGCCGTAGATCCCAAACTGCTCATTCAGGCCGAAGAAGTAGAGGATGATCACCAGGTTGGACACCGCCGACATGAGGGCCGGGGCGGTAAAGTGGTCCATGGCCTGGAGGACCCCCACCAGGGAGAAGGCAATGCCGGAAAACACCACCGTGGGAAACATCACCCGGGTGAGGGAGACGGCCAGGGAGACCGTGTCCGGGTCGGCATAGTCGGCAAAGAGGGCCACCATGGGCTGGGGGAACAGCATGCCCAGCACCGTCAAAGCGCCGGTGAGCAGGGCCATGACGGTGATAAACTGCCCGGCAAAGCGGAAGGCCTCCTCCCGCCCCTTTTTCTCCAGGTACTCGCTGAATACAGGGATGAAACAGGCCGCGATGGCCGAGGCAAACACCGCGTCAAAAAACACCCGGGGGATCCGGCTGGCGGTAAAAAAGGCGCTGGCCTCCGGGCCCACGCTGTAATGGACGGCCAGCAGACGGTCCCGGTACAGGCCAAGCACCTTGCCCACCAGGGTCATCACCATCACAAGGCTGATGGTTCTGGCCGCGCTGCCTTGCTGCTTATCCAGAGCGGTTCCCCTCCTTTGTCCGTAAAATCCCAGAATATCGTCTCATTGTACACCATAGGGACCGCTTTTTCAACTGTTCAATCCTTAATGTTTTATAAACTTCTCCCCCTCTTCTTTTCTTCGTTTTGCCATTGCAACCGCCCTTAGATTCTGCTACAATGGGAAGGATCTTATTGGTTTACATATTACAAAGGAGTTCCCATGAAAACTACGCTTCGTACCATGCCCCGCCGGCTGGCGGCCTTTACCCTGGCCGTGCTGCTGGCTGTCCCCTCGGCCCTTGCCGCCGCCGGGCAGCAAAAACTGCAGACCTCCATTGATATTCTGGACGGTCTCACCTACCGCAATACCGTCACCGTCAACAACGACAGCCGGGTGGAGAGCTTCTCCCTGGAACTGGAGGAGGACAGCGATGTCTACCCCATTCTCCTCCAGGGAACCGGTACCGTATACGGCGCCGCCAACATCAACAAGGCGGTCTCCAACGCCCAGGCGGCGGGCTACCATGTGGTGGGCGCCATGAACACCGACTTTTTCTCCATGTCCTCCGGCGTCCCCATGGGCATCGTCATTGAGGACGGAGTATATAAATCCTGCGGCCAAGAGGAAAACGCCATGGTCATCACCGACGGCCAGGTCTCCGTCATGGGCCACCCCCAGGTGTCCCTGACCCTCACCAACCACACCACCGGCAGCACGGTGACCCCCCACTATTTCAACAAGCTGCGCTCCTCCACCGGGGGCATGTACCTGTGCAACAGCGACTTTGCCACCTCCACCCGCAGCTCGGGGGACGGCTGGTTCATCCGCATGAAGCTGGTGGATTCCGACAGTGAGAAGCTCACTGTCAACTCCAAGCTGGAGCTGGTGGTCACCGAGCTGGTCCACGGGGAGGGGGCCCTGGACATCGGCGAGGACGAATATGTCCTCACCGCCGCCGACGCCTCGGGCTACAGCTTCGTCTACTCCGCCTTCCAGGTGGGGGACCTGGTCACTCTGGAGACCACATGTGAGGACGAGACCCTGTCCAAGGCCCAGTGGGCCGGGGGCGTGGGCGACATCCTCATCCAGGACGGGGCCATCACCGACAGCTCGGGCTGGACCTATAAAAACGACGGCCGTCAGCCCCGGTCCGCCATCGGCATGAAGGAGGACGGCACCCTGCTGGTTTACGCCGTGGACGGCCGTCAGTCGGGCTACTCCATCGGTCTGAGCGAAATGGACCTGGCCGACGAGCTGCTGAAGCAGGGCTGCGTGTGGGCGGTCAATGTGGACGGAGGCGGCTCCACCGCCATGTCCGTGTGGCTGCCCGGCCAGAGCGGCTCCAGCCTCCAGAGCGTCCCCTCCGGGGGCAGCCCCCGCAGCTGCGCCACCTATCTGCTCCTGGTCACCGACGAGACCGGGGACGGAGAAGCTGACCGCCTGGCCTTTGCCCAGGACGGTCTCACCGTCCTCACCGGCACCTCCCTCACCCTGCCCGATGTGACCGCCCTGGACAGCGGCCTCAACCCGGTGAAAGCCGACCTGGAGGAGCTCACCTTCACCAGTCTGGAGGACCTGGGCACCATTGAAAACGGCGTCTACACCGCTGGGGACAGGGCAGGCACCGACACCATCCGCTTCCGCACGGAGGACCGGGAGCTGGAAGGCACCGCCCAGATCCATGTGGTCAGCTCCCTTACCTCCTTCACCGTCTCCAAAAAAGGCTCCTCTCAGGCCCTCACCTCCCTCACCGTCAAGGCCGGGGAGCAGGTACAGCTCTCTGTCACCGGCAGCTACTGGGGCCGCACCGCCCTGCGGGGCTGGGAGGCCGTCACCTGCACCGTCAGCGGCGATATCGGCACGGTGGATGAAAACGGCCTGTTTACCGCCTCCAACAACCCCACCGGTGGCTCCATCACCATCTCCGCCGGGGGCAAGAGTCAGACCATCACTGTCTCCCCCTCCTATGTCCACAACGATGTGACCCCCGACCACTGGGCCTACACCGCGGTGGAATACTGCTACGCCAACAACATCGTCACCGGCATCAGCCCCACGGAGTTCGGCCGGGACAACCAGATCCGCCGGGCGGACTTTATCCTGATGCTCTATAACGCCCTGGGCAAGCCCGCCTCCTCCCACGCCGCCACCTTCACCGATGTGTCCCAGAGCGACTACTACTACACCGCCCTCTCCTGGGCACAGGGTGTGGGGCTGGCCACCGGCACCGGCGACGGGGCTTACTCCCCCAACGCCCCCATCACCCGGGAGCAGGCCTTTACTATCCTGCGCCAGGCCCTGCCCCTGCTGGGCAAGGACTGCCCCGACGGGGATCTGTCCGTCCTGGACCAGTTCAATGACAAGGACCAGATCGCCGACTACGCCAAGGGCCACACCGCCACCCTGGTCGCCCAGGGGCTGGTCAGCGGCAAGGGGGAGGGCATCGACCCCAGGGGCAACCTGACCCGGGCGGAGATGGCCGCCATTCTGTACAAGGCCATCACCTTCACCCCCAACATGGACCCCTCTGTGGATCCTAGCCAGTATACCCTGACCCTGGATGTGAGCCAGATGATCCTCTCCTCCGGGGACAGCACCACCCTCACCGCCTCTCTGTCCCCCGCCTATGAAAACGCCGTCTTCACCTGGACCAGCAGCGACCCCTCCGTGGCCTGCGTCTCCAGCAGCGGCAAGGTCACCAACCTCTACACCGGCTCCTCCGACCAGATCGTGGTCGTCACCGCCAGCTGGCAGGGCCTCACCGCCAGCTGCTCCGTGGTCTGTACACCCCCTCAGCGCACCGGTGTGGTCACCGACGCGGAGCTGGGCCTCAATGTCCGCTCCGGCCCCGACACCACCCACTCCATCATCGGCAGCCTGAAGGACGGGGACACCGTGGTGGTCCTGGGGGAGGAAAACGGCTGGTACCAGATCCTCTACGCCGACAAGAGCGGCCAGGCCGCCACCGGATATGTGTCGGGCAGTTACCTGACTGTGACACCCTGACAGGTTCCCTTTAAAATTATGTAAACTGGAGATGAGCGCATTGAAGATTCTGATTCTGGGCCCCAAGGCCCGCTACGACGCCTATGCCCCCGACTTTCTCCCCCAGCTTCCGGTAGAGATGGTCTTTGCCCGGGAGTACCCCTCCGCTCTGGATGCCGCCCGGGCAAACCCCGACGCCGAGTGCGTACTGGTGGACGCCATCACCCCTGTGGGGGCTGAGCTCATGGACCTGCTGCCCCAGCTGAAGATGATCCACTCGGAAGGAGTGGCCTTCAACTGCATCGACCTGGAGGCCGCCCGGCAGCGTGGGATCTTTGTGTGCCACAACAAGGGCTGCAACTCCTCCTCTGTGGCTGAACACACGGTGATGCTGATGCTCATGGCTCTTCGCCACGGTATCACCGGCCACCGGGCCGTTCTGGAGGGACGCCAGTTCCAGATGAAGGAGGCGGTGATGGCCTCCAAGGGCCCCGAGCTGAGAGAACAGACTGTGGGCCTCATCGGCTTTGGAGACATCGGTCAGGCCACCGCAAGGCTTCTGCGCCCCTTCGGCTGCAAGCTGTACTACTACACCGCCCACCGCCGTCCCCCGGAGGTGGAGGAGGAGTTCGGCGTCAGCTACCTGCCTCTGGAGGAGCTGGTGAAGCAGTGTACCGTCCTCTCCCTCCACTGCGCCGTCAACGACCACACCCGGCACATGATCGACGCCCCCCTGCTGGAGAAGGTACGGCCGGGAACCATTTTGGTCAACACCGCCCGGGGCGAGCTGATGGACAACATGGCGGTCCGGCAGGCCCTCATTGACGGCCGCCTGGGTGGGCTTGCGGCGGACACCCTGTATCCCGAACCCACCCCGGCGGATCACCCCCTGGTGGCCCTGCCCCCTGAGGTGGCGGACAAGGCGGTGTACAGCCCCCACCTGGGTGGCAACACCGGCGGCTCCTTCGCCCGGGCCCACCGGAACATGTGGAACTCTGTACGCCTGATTCTGGAGGGCCAGCGCCCCAACTTCATCGTCAACGGACTTTAAAAAAAGCGGGCCGGACGCCGCCCCGCCAAGGGAAACTGTCACAGACGCCGGACTTCCCGGCATCCCACTGACAGCGCCCCCTGGACGGACCTGGTGTCCGGCCCGGTTATTTTGCCCTTAACGAGGAATGAAGTTTGTCCTTGGGGGACAGATTACTTCATGCTGTTCTCGTAGGACTCGATCATCTTCTTGACCATCTGGCCGCCCACGGAGCCAGCCTGCTTGCTGGTCAGATCGCCGTTGTAGCCCTGCTTCAGGTTAACGCCCACCTCATTGGCAGCTTCCATCTTGAACTTGTTCATGGCCTCACGAGCATTGGGAACCATAGTCTTCTTGTTGCTGGACATAATGTGTCTCTCCTTTTTCATTGTAAATTGTTTGATCATGTCGGATGGAACATCCACCCATATCATTGCCCCAGAATCGCAGGATATACTTCCGCTCTCCTTCCTATTTTTTACATTGCGCCGGTCCTCTCCCTCCGGAGAAAATTCCGTCGCCTGTTTTTTGAAAAAGGGGTTGACATTCCCGCTGGTGTGTGTTATAGTTCCACCAGAGTTAGTTATAGCTAACCTCCACGGAACGGGCGGGCAGCCCGCTTGTTTCTCCCATTTAGTTAGTTTTAACTAACCAATACCGCCACTCTTATGAGCAAGGTATCATTCCCGGAAAGGAGCAAATACTAACCATGAATCAACTGGCAATCGTCTATTGGAGCGGCACCGGCAACACCCAGGCCATGGCCGACTGCATCGCCCAGGGCGCCATTGAGGCGGGCGCTCAGGTGGAGCAGATGGGGCCGTCGGATTTTTCGGCGGCACAGCTGTCCCAATTCAATGTCATCGCCTTCGGCTGTCCCGCCATGGGTGCTGAGGTACTGGAAGAGATGGAGTTTGAGCCCATGTTCGCGGACCTGGAGCACTCCCTCAGCGGGAAGAAAATTGCCCTGTTCGGCTCTTACGGCTGGGGGGACGGCCAATGGATGCGGGACTGGTGCGCCCGGTGTCTGGACGACAACGCGGTGCTCTACGATGAAAACGGTCTCATGGTCAACGAAGCTCCCGATGACGACGCCCAGCAGGCCTGCCGGGACCTGGGTCGGGCCCTGGCCGGCTGGTAAGCGTCACTTTCCTACCTCCTCCCTGATAATACACTGACACCTCCCTACTTCCCTACTTCCCAATCCCCCCGCACGGCTGCCGTGTGGGGGGAACCCCTATCCAACGCCCCCATCCATCCTCTCTGAAAGGAGTCTCCTCTATGAAGCAGTCCTTTGAAGCCGTACTGGTCAGACAGTGCGCCCTCACGCTGGCGGGCATGAAGCCGGGCAGTCTGTTCTGCTTTCCCGCCCCGTCCATGGAAGAGCCGCGATCTCAGACAGAGCAGTGGGACCGGAGGCTCTGCCCCCTGGGGCTCTCGGCCCGGGTCCTGCTGGAGCGCCCTGGGGCGGGATCGGCCCTGATCTATGTCTGCCGCCCCGCTCAGCTGGAGAGGATGCTCTCCCTTCCCAAGATCCGCCGTTTCCTGGAGAAAAGCGGCTACCGCTGGGGAGATCTGGATTGTTTATTGGACCAGCTGGCCCTCCGTCTGAGGACCCAGGACCAGTTTCCCCACGAAATCGGCATCTTTCTGGGCTACCCCCTTCGGGATGTGCTGGGCTTTATCCAGCACCGGGGGGAAAATTTCACCTGCCGCGGACTGTGGAAATCCTACGGGGACCCTTTGGCCATGGAGAAGTGCTTTGCCTGCTACCGGACATGCGCCGCCCGCTGTGTCCGTCTGTACGAACAGGGAGCTCCCATTGAGGCCCTGGCGGCTCAGGCATAAAAAATTCCCCCGGAGTACCGTCTCCGGGGAATTTCCATTTATTTCTCCCGCTGGCCCAGGGCGTGAGCGGTGATTTTCTCAAAGGACTCGTCGCTGAGGTCGTGCTCGATCTTGCAGGCGTCCGCCGCCGCCACCTCCTCGCTCACCCCAAGCTGGACCAGAAATTGAGTGAGCAGCTTGTGCCGGGTATAAATTCGCCGGGCGATCTCCTCCCCCGGGGGGAGCAGATTGATATACCCCTCTTCGTCCATTTCGATGTATCCGTTCTCCCGCAGACGCTTCATGGCCACGCTGACGCTGGGCTTGGAGTAGTCCAGGTGGTGGACCACATCAATGGAGCGGACCATGCCCATTTTCTCTTTTAAAACCAGGATCGCCTCCAGATAGTCCTCGGCGGATTCGTGAATCTTCATCAGCACAGCTCCTTTGTTCTCCCAGTTTGTTTCAGGTTATCACAACCCGCTTAAAAAATCAAGAAAATCTCCCCCCGGCACTTGACAGGGAAGAGGAAGGATGTTAAACTGAGTAGGCATTGAGTTAGTGATATCTAACTCACATATCAAAATACGGAATTGAAGCATATGAACGGGTGAACGAAATGACATTGACAGACGCTCTGGAAACAAAGGAATACATCATCCAGGCCATTGACACTGACGATGATGAGCTCAACGCCTTTTTATTCTCTCTTGGCTGCTACCCGGGGGAGCCCATCACCGTCGTCTCCCATCTGAAAGGCGGATGTGTGGTCTCCATCAAGGACGGTCGGTACACCATCGATCATCAGCTGGCCTCTGCCATTCAGATTTAACCCCCTGTGCCCCCTGAAAATACAGTGTTGCCATGCGCATGAGTTAGTCATGAATAACTCAAGTGTGTTGTCATATAGCTTGATCCCACGATGATCACAAAAGAAGGAACCATTTATGCGAATTGCTTTGACCGGCAATCCAAACTCCGGCAAAACCACCATGTATAACGCCCTCACCGGACGCAACGAAAGGGTGGGCAACTGGGCCGGCGTCACGGTGGAAAAAAAGGAGCACCCCATCAAAAAGTCCTATTACAGCGGGGCCGAGGAGCTGATCGCCGTGGACCTGCCCGGCGCCTACTCCATGTCCCCCTTCACTTCTGAGGAGAGCATCACCAGCTCCTATGTGCGCCACGAGCGTCCCGATGTCATCATCAACATCGTGGACGCCACCAACCTAAGCCGCAGCCTGTTTTTCACCACCCAGCTGCTGGAGCTGGGCATCCCCGTGGTGGTGGCCCTGAACAAAAGCGACATCAATATCAAAAAGGAGACTACCATCAACGCCGCCGCCCTGTCGGAAAAGCTGGGCTGCCCTGTGATCGCCACCGTCTCCACCGCCGCCGAGGGGCTGAAGAGCGTGGTTGAGGCCGCCGCCGGTCTCCGCGGCAAGGGCCAGCAGGCCCCCTATCATCAGGGGGACATCGACCTGACCAGCAAGCAGGCCGTGGAGCTGGCCGACCGCCAGCGCTTTGCCTATGTCAATCAGCTGGTGGCCCAGGTGGAGCACCGGAAGGTTCTGACCCGGGAGAAAAATTCCGGCGACCGCATTGACGCCGTCCTCACCAACAAGTTTCTGGGCATCCCCATCTTCGCGGCGGTGATGTTCCTGGTCTTCCAGATCTCCCAGGTGTGGGTGGGGCCCTTTATTGCGGACACCCTGGTGGCGCAGATCGACGGGTTGAAAGAATCGGTCACCCAGTCCCTGTCCGACGCCAACCCCCTGCTCACCGCCCTGCTGGCCGACGGCATCATCGGCGGTGTCGGAGCTGTGGTGGGCTTTCTCCCCCTGGTGATGGTCATGTACTTCCTCATCGCCCTGCTGGAGGACTGCGGCTACATGTCCCGGGTGGCCGTGGTACTGGACCCCATTTTCAAGAAGGTGGGCCTGTCCGGCAAGTCGGTGATCCCCTTTGTCATCGGCACCGGCTGCGCCATCCCCGGCGTCATGGCCAGCCGCACCATCCGCAACGAGCGGGAGCGCCGGGCCACCGCCATGCTCACCCCCTTCATGCCCTGCGGGGCCAAGATCCCCGTTATCGCCCTGTTCGCCGGCGCGTTTTTTGACGACGCGGGGTGGGTGAGCTTTACCATGTACTTTACCGGCATCCTCCTGATCTTCCTGGGGGCTCTGCTGGTGAACAGGATCGTGGGCTATAAAAACCGCAAGTCCTTCTTCATCATCGAGCTGCCCGAGTACAAGGTCCCCTCCCTGTGGTTTGCCTTCAAGGCCATGTGCGCCCGGGGCTGGGCCTACATCGTGAAGGCCGCCACCATCATCCTGCTGTGCAACACTGCCGTGCACATCATTAAGACCTTCAACTGGAGCTTCCAGGTGGCCGAGAGCGCCGACAGCTCCATCCTGGCCTCCGTCGCCTCCCCCTTCGCCTACCTGCTGCTGCCCATTGTGGGGGTGCTCAGCTGGCAGCTGGCCGCCGCCGCCGTCACCGGCTTCATTGCCAAGGAAAATGTGGTGGGCACCCTGGCCGTGTGCTTTGTGGGCCTGGAGAATTTCATCGACACCGATGAGCTGGCCATGATCGAGGGCTCGGGCGCCCAGGTTGCGGGCATCATCGCCATCACCAAGGTGGCCGCCCTGGCTTACCTCATGTTCAACCTGTATACGCCCCCCTGCTTTGCCGCCATCGGCGCCATGAACTCTGAGATGAAAAGCGCCAAGTGGCTGTGGGCCGGTATCGGCCTGCAGCTGGGCACCGGCTATACCGTGGGCTTCCTGGTCTACCAGATCGGCACCCTCATCACCACCGGCAGCCTGGGCGCGGGGTTTGTCCCCGGCCTGATCGCGGTGGCCGTGTTCGCCGCCGTCCTGACCCACCTGTGCCTGAAGTCGGAAAAAGATCTGAAGCGTGAATACGCGCTAAGTGGAGTGAAATGACTATGATCGACTATATTGTTATGGGCATTCTGGCCCTGATCATCCTTGCCGCCGCCGGATATATCTACAAAGCCAAAAAGAGCGGCAAAAAGTGCGTCGGCTGCCCCGACAGCGGCTCCTGCGGCTGTTCGGGGAGCTGCGGCCACCGCGGCGGCTGTGACAGCTGCCATTGAGCCTCTCCGCCGGGCCTGCCGGCGGAGCCTGAAACAGTTGATACCAGACGCCGCGGCGCTGTTATCATAAAAAGAGAAGATCCTCCTCCCTATGGGGGCGCCGGCAATGGAAGGCTACCGGCGCCCCCCTTCTCCGTTTCTCCAGGGAGGAGGTCTTGTCGCGCATACGATAAGCTCAAATTTTAAAGCACTTTTGCAGATCCCGGTAGCGGCCCAGCGCCAGCAGGGTATCCTGCCCCTCAAAGGTGGTATCGGGGGAAATGGACAGGTTCAGCTTTCCCTCCCGGCGAAGGCCGATGATATTGACCCCGTATTTCTTCCGGATGTCGATCTGCCCCACCGTGCGGCTCACCCACTGCTCGGGCACCTGGACCTCGAACATGGCGTGCTCTCCATCCAGCTCCATGTAGTCCAGGATGTGGTCGGCGCTGTACCGGATGGCCGCCCACTTGGCCAGCTGCTTTTCCGGGTAGACCACCTCATCCGCCCCGTTGCGCAGGAGGAATTTTGCCTGGACATCCCGGGCGGCTCTGGACACCACCATTTTCGCCCCCAGCTCCTTCAGCAGGGAGGTGGTCTCCAGGGAATTTTGAAAATCGTTGGCAATGGCCACGATGCACACATCAAAATTTCTCACTCCCAGGGAGCGGAGGAAGTCCTCGTTGGTGCTGTCGCCGATCTGGGCGTTGGTCACAAAGGGCAGCACCCCGTTGACCCGCTCCTCCACCTGGTCCACCGCCATCACCTCGTGGCCCAGCTGGCTGAGGTTGGCGGCAATGTGACGGCCAAAGCGGCCAAGGCCGATCAAAAGAATGGATTTCATAAAAAACTCCTTTATCCGACGGTAATTTTTTCCTGGGGCAGTCTGGCGGCGGCCTTGTTGGTCTCAGACATGGCCGCGAAGATCAGGGTCAGTCCCCCCACCCTGCCGAAGAACATCAAAAAGATCAAAATTCCCCGGGCCAGCCAGCCCAGGCTGGGGGTCAATCCCAAGGTCAGCCCCACCGTACCGATGGCCGAGGCTGTCTCAAACAGGCACACATCCATAGGCAGGTCCTCCGCCACGCTGATCACCAGCGCTCCGGTAAAAAACAGGGCCAGGTACATCACAAGGATGGTGGCCGCCTGCTTGACCACCTTGTCGTCCATCCGCCGTCCGAAGAGATGGGCGTGCTCCTCCCGGCGGAATACCGACCAGGCGGCGGTGGCCATCACGGCGGCGGTGGTGGTTTTCATGCCTCCGGCGGTGGAGCCCGGGGAGCCGCCGATGAGCATCAGGGCAATCATGATAAAGATCCCGGCGTCCTTCAAAAGGGTCAGATCCATGGTATTGAAGCCCGCCGTTCTGGGGGTCACGGCCTGAAACATGGAGGCCAGCAGGCGCTGTCCCATGGACAGCTGGGCATACTCCCGGGTGAAGAAATAAACCGCGGGCACAAGCAGCAAAATACCGGTGGTACAAAGCACCATCTTGCTCTGGAGCCGGTACCGACGAACATGCCACCGGTTGGCCCGCACATCCTCCCAGGTCAAAAACCCGATGCCCCCCACGATGATCAGCAGCATGACCGTAACATTGATCACCGGATCGTCGGCGTAGGCCACCAGGGAGGAATAGGCTCCTCCCTCCCCCATCAGGTCAAAGCCCGCGTTGCAGAAGGCGGAGACCGAGTGAAACAGGGCCATCCAGAGCCCCTTCGCTCCGAAGTCCCGGCAGAATACCGGGGCCATGGCCGCCGCGCCCAGAAGCTCAATGACCAGGGTGCACCGGACAATGAACACCGTAGCCCGGACGATCCCGCCCACCTGGGGGGCGGAGATGGCCTCCTGCATGGTGCTGCGCTGCATCAAAGAAATCCGCCTGCCGGAGATGGTGAACACCGCCACCGCCGCGGTCACCACTCCCAGCCCTCCCACCTGTATGAGCAGCAGGATCACAGCCTGCCCGAAGGGGGACCAGTACAGGGCGGTGTCGTGGACCACAAGGCCTGTCACACACACGGCGGATGTGGCGGTGAACAGGGTCTCTCCAAAGGGGGTCACCACCCCCTGTGCTGAGGAAATGGGCAGCATCAAAATCAGCGCTCCCAGCAGGATCACACCGGAAAAGCCCAGTATGATGATCTGCGCGGAGGTCAGTTTTCGCCGGGGGGAAAGAATGTCACTCATGAGGCTGTCTCCTCTTGCTTGGTAAAATGGCACCCCCATTATATCCTGTTTCGGAAAAATGTCAAAGACATCCGGCAGAAACGGGATCATTGTAACAGATTCTTGACGCCGGATCAAAACCCGCATAGAATAGGGGCTATGGTAAAAGCCATCCCCGGGGCCACAGGGCCCTGTTTGAGGATGAGCGTCTGTGAAAGGAAGCGTGATGTATGAAGGCTTTGGAACACCTGGAACCCCGGAAGGTCTTTTCCCTGTTTGAGGAACTGTGCGCCATCCCCCATGGCTCCGGGAATACAAAGGCCATCAGCGACTGGTGCGTCGCCTTTGCCCGGGCCCGGGGCCTGGAGTACCATCAGGACGGACAGAACAATGTGATCATCATCAAAGAGGCCACAGCCGGGTATGAAAACGCCCCGGCGCTCATTCTCCAGGGACATCTGGACATGGTGTGCGAGAAGGAGCCCGGCTGCCCAAAGGACATGGACCGGGAGGGGCTGGAGCTGTATGTGGACGGGGACTTCGTCTCCGCCAGAGGCACCACCCTGGGCGGGGACGACGGCATCGCCGTGGCCATGGCCCTTGCCCTGCTGGACGCCGACGACATCCCCCACCCCCGGCTGGAGGCGGTGTTCACCGTGGACGAGGAGATCGGAATGCTGGGGGCCGTGGGGCTGGATGTCTCCCCGCTGAAGGGCACCCGGCTGCTGAATCTGGACTCTGAGGCGGAAGGGATTTTCACTGTCAGCTGTGCCGGAGGCAATGTGACCGCCTGCACCCTCCCCGTGTCCCGGGCCCCCTTCCAGGGGACCGCCCTGGAGGTAACGGTAAGCGGCCTGCGGGGCGGGCACTCGGGCACCGAGATCCACAAGGGCCTGGCCAATGCCAATATGCTCCTGGGCCGGCTGCTTCAGGCCATGGGGGCGGCCACCGGGCTGCGGATCGTCTCCGCCGGGGGCGGTTTAAAGGACAACGCCATTCCCGTGAAGGCCCAGGCCAGGGTACTGGTATCCGATGTCGAAGCCGCCCGGGCCGCCGCCCGGAAAACGGCCGCCGATTTTGCCGCTGAGTACCGGGTCACCGATCCCGGAATCACGGTGACCGTGGAGGAGGGCGCCTCTTCCCAGGAGGCTATGGACGCCTCCACCACCGGAAAGGTGATCTGTATGCTCACCTGCCTGCCCAATGGGGTCCAGGTGATGAGCGCCGACATTCAGGGGCTGGTACAGACCTCCCTGAATCTGGGGATCTTTACCGTCCAGGGGGACCAGGTCCGGGCCTGCTTCAGCGTGCGCAGCTCGGTGGACTCCCAGAAGGAGATGCTGAAATCCCGCCTCACCACCCTGATGGAACAGCTGGGGGGATATACCGTGTTCTCCGGGGACTACTCCGGCTGGGAGTACCGGGCCGACTCTCCCCTCCGGGAGCTGCTCACCCAGGTGTTCCGGGAGCAGTACGGCCGGGACCCCCAGGTAGAGGCCATCCACGCCGGTGTGGAGTGCGGGATCTTTGCCGGTAAGATCCCCGGCCTGGACTGCGTGTCCATGGGCCCGGACCTGCTGGAGATCCACACTCCCAGAGAGCGCATGAGCATCTCCTCGGTCCAGCGGGTATGGAAGTTCCTGCTGGAAGTGCTCAAGCGCTCCAACGCCTGATTCAAAATTCCCGAATTGTAAAAAAGCGCCTCATGGAGCAATGCTCCATGAGGCGTTTTTCTTCCGGTAATTGTCACGGCTGGCCAGGGGACTGCGGGAGGTTTTCTCTGTCCGTCAGAGGGAGGATTTTCCCGCTGACGGCTCCTTTTGGGAACTGTGTTTTTTCCGCCGGAGCACCAGGCCCGCCGCCAGCACCACTCCGATCCCTCCGGCTGCCCCGGCAAACATCCAGATGGGAATGGTATGTCTGTCCATCACCATCACTGTTCCCTCTGCCGGCCCGGAAAAGACCAGATAGCTGCCCTCCAGAGTGCTGTCCACCCGCCTCCAGCTGCCGTTTTCATATACGGCGGCCGCCGGGTGTTTGGCCTCATCCGCCTTCAGACGGACGGTAACCGTCTCACTCTGACTTCCGGTCACGGCGTAGCTCCACACCGAGCAGGGGGTATAGCCCTCCACCCCCTGAGCGGGAAGGGTCTCCTCACGCACGGTGAGGGAGGCGTCGGGAGAGAAGGTGCCCTCCACCAGCAGCCGGGCCACCCCGTCCCGGTCTGCCAGGGTGGAGGTGGGGGCGGTGAACTGTGCCTCAAGGACCAGGGAGCGGCGGAGATTTTCCGTGGGGAACTGGGGCCACTGGCCGTACTGGCCGTCCTGCTGGGGAGCCTCAGGCACCTGGCTCAGGTCCAGATCCTCTCCATATTCAAATGGGATCTCCGCCACCGTCTGGCCGTTTACCACAAAGCGGTAGGAGAAGGTGAGAAAATCCGCCGGGATGTAGCTGAGCTGGGAGAAGGCGTCAAAGTCCAGCCCCTGGGCGGTCTCGGCGTAGTCCACCCCGTCCAGGCCGGCCAGATCCTCCATCAGGTAGCGGTTGCCGGTGAGGTCGCCCTCCGCCTGCCCGGCGATGGCTCCCTGGTACTCCCCGTCGCTGTCAGCACGCACCATGGTACGGCAGTCGGTGATGTCCTCCCCCAGGCCGGCCACACCCCCCAGCCAGCTCTGGCCGGTGAGGTCGGTGAGGGCGGCGCAGCGGAGCACTTTGCCCCGGGTGCGGCCGGCGATGCCGCCGCAGTAGTCCCCGCCGGTCTCCACAGTGCCCCGGGCGGCGCAGTCCACAATGGCCCCGGCCTCGCACCGGCCGGCCACACCGCCCCCGCACTCATTTTTCACCGTCACTCCGCCGTCAAACCGGCAGTCCCGGACCACCGCCCGCAGGGTGGCGTACACATCGCTCATGAGCTTCATATCCCCCAGATCCAGGGTAGCCTCGGGGTCGTCGCCCAGCTCGGCGGACACGGTGCCCACAATGCCGCCTACATTGGTATCCCCTTCCACCGTGCCGGAGGCCGTACAGTCCATCACAAGGCCCGGCCCCTGGTCAATTTCGTCGGTGAGATCGGTGATGGTCAGCTCAGGCTCCTTCCCAAGCTGGGAGATGGCCCGGCGCACCGCCTCCATGTCGTCCAGCATGGCCTGGCTGGTGGCACGCAGCGCGTCATGGTCCTCCCCTGCCGCCTGGGTCATGGACTCCACCCTGTCCTGTATGGCGGTCAGTTCCCGGTCAATGTCATCCACGGCGGACTGTGCCTTGTCCCCCAGGTCATCGGTATACTCCTTTAAAAGCTCCCGGATCCGGTCTGCCTGACGGCTGACCTCGTCCAGAGAATCCCCGGCGTCGGAGGAGAACTTCTCCCCCGCCTCATTGAGGGCCGTCAGGGCGTCATAGAGCCCGTCTATCGCCCGGTCCATGTCCCGGCCTGTCTGTCCCAGGGCATGGGAGGTTTTATCGTAAATATCCCTCCACTGGCCGGGCAGACGGGCGGCCAGCGCCGGAATCTCTTTGAGCGCCCCGGTCATGGCAGAAACATGTCCCGCCGGGTCCAGAGAGGGGAAGGGCAGCTGGAGGGCCTGCTCAAACTCACCGGCGGCGATCAGCCGGGCCACCTGGGCAATATATTCCTTCAAATCCTCCAGTTCCCGCTTCATGGCCTGCCGGTGATCCCGGATGGTCTGAAGCTGATTTTTGACCCCCTCCACCGTGTTCTCCAGGGCTCGGATGGACTGGCCAAGGCCGCTGTCCGCCTGACCGGCCAGCTCTTCTAGCCCGGCGAGCAGGTCATCTGCCCGGTCCAGCCCCTGCCGCAGCTCCTCTCCGGCCTCATCGCCGAAGGTGTCCAGCGCCTGGCGCAGCTGGTCCAGACTGCCGCTGACGGCATTGGTGTACTGGTAGAGCCGGTCGGACATGGAGCGAAAGTCCTCCCTGCCCTGGGTACCGGCGGCATGGGTGCGGTCCTGGACGGCGGAGAGGGAGTCGTGGATGGCCTGGGCGTCCTCCACTCCCCTGGACACCATGTCGCTGATCTGGTCGGTAAACGCTTCCATCTGCCCCAGAAGGGCAGAGAGACTCTCATTGAGCTGCTGGGAGGGAGAAGCGCCGTAGGTGAGGCTGGTATTGGGCTCAAACTGTCCCACGATGCCCCCTACATCCTTGCGCCCCTTAATGGGGGCGGTATTGGAGCAGTGGGAGATCTCCCCCGACTGCATTCCCGCGATGCCCCCCATGTTGTAGCCCACATGCTGGTAGCCCACCGCCCCGGTGTTGGCGCAGTTTCGGATGGTCCCCCGGGACAGGCCGGCAATCCCTCCCACGCTGGTGGGGGTATCCTGATCGGCCTGGGTGTTGACCTGCCCGGAGTTGGAGCAGCCCTCCACGCTGCCCAGGTTCTGGCCCACAATGCCGCCCACATTGGTCACACCGGTGACTCCGGCGTAACCGGCGCAGGAGATGAGGCTGCCCTCCTCCCCGTTGAGGCCCACCAGTCCGCCCACATCCTCCTGGCCGGACACCAGGCCCCGGGCAGCACAGCCCCGAATGAGGCCGTAGTTCTCTCCGGCCAGCAGACCCGCCTGACTGGCGGAGCCCTGGGGCTCCAAAGTCCCCTCTACCGTCAGGTTTTCCACCTGGGCGCTCTGGGTGAGGGTGCGGAACAGCCCCACCTTGGAGCCCTTGTCAGAAAAGGAGATTCCCGAGATGGTGTGGCCGTTTCCGTGGAAGACGCCCTGGAAGATGGGCACAGGGGTGAAGTTGGCGCCGCTTAGGTCCAGGTCGGCGGTGAGCTCCACGGTAAGTCCCTGAGACCAGGTGTCCCGGGTACACTGCCTGGAGAAGTCCACGAAATCCTGGACGGTGGCGATGGTCACCCTGTCCCCCTCCGCCGCCGCGGCGGGCAGGGCCAAGGTCCACAGGAGGATCAGCGCCATGAAAAGGGCGGTGGTTCTTTGAATCTGTCTCATGAATGCTCCTCCTCGTCCGGGGGTTCCGGCTGCTGATATTTGCTCTCGATAAGGGCGTCCACGCTGCCGTGGAGCACCCCCTTGAATTCGCCGTCCACAAAGCCCGCCACATGGCCCCGGATGTGGCCGTCCAGACGCATGGTGCCCTGGTTGAAGCGCTGCTTCCGGTCCCGGTTGAGGGTGATGGCGGTGCGCTCAATGAGGGCGTCGCCCAGCATAAGCAGCTGGGGCAGCACAGTCATGACCAGGATGATGGAGGTGACGGTGCCCCGGCCCAGGGTCTGGCCCACCGAGCCGATGGTGGCGTCGGTGGAGATGCCGCCGATGAGGAAGCCCGCCACCGCCATGATGGTGCCCGAGGTAAGGATGGTGGGGAAGCTCTGACTCAGGGCCTCCACCGCCGCCTGCTTGCGCTCCATGACGGTTTTCAGCTCCATATAGCGGTTGGTGATGACGATGGCGTAGTCGATGGTGGCCCCCATCTGGATGGAGCTGACCACCAGGTAGCTCAGGAAGAACAGGTTGGTGTGGGTGATCACCGGCACCGAGAAGTTGATCCAGATGGAGCCTTGGATGGTGAGCACCAGCAAAATGGGCAGGCCCGCTGATTTGAAGGTGAAGAGCAAAATCACCATGACAAACAAAGCGGTGAGAATGCTGATCTTCATATTGTCCCCGGAGAAGGAGCTGGCCAGGTCAAAGGCGTTGGTGGAGTTGCCCACCAGCACCACATCGTCCCCGTAGTAATCCTGGGCCACGGCCCGGATCTCATCCAGCAGGGCGTATGTCTCCTCCCCCTCGGTGGGCACATCGGCCACAAAGACCAGGCGGGACCAGTTTTCTCCCCGCAGCTGCTCCAGACCCACATCCAGCTGCTCCTGCAGGTCGTCCACCTTGTCCGCCTGCTCTCCGGTGAGGCTGACCACCCCCTTGTCCTTCTGATCCAGCAGGAACTCGAACACATCGATGAGGGGGACGGAGTAGTCGTCCGGGTCCTGGAAAATGGCTCCATACTCCTCCACGCTGAGACCATAGGCCTGGTAGAGAAGGCGGGAGAGCTCAATGTCCACCCCGGCCAGCTCGGAAAACTGCCGGGGGTTCATCTCGTCGGTGAGCATCCGGCCATCCTCCACCTCAATGTTGGCAAGGCCGGTGGCCTGAGTCACCTGAGGCAGCTGGGACACCCGCTCCAGAATGTTTTTCTCTTTGTTGTAGTCCCCCCGGGGCACCAGCACGGCGATGGTGTTCTTCTGTCCGAAGGTCTCGGTCACCTTCTCGTCGGCGATGCGCCAGTCGGGCTTGTTGTCAAAATCGGTGTCGTTGGTGTCAAAGACATAGTCGCACTGGGAGGAGAGCACCGCTCCGGCCACCACCACCACCAGGAAGACGGGAGGCAGCACATAGCGCAGCCGGACGATGGCCTTGCCCCAGAAGTTGATTTTTGGCACCAGATTGCGGTGGCGGGTGCGGTCAATGGGGCCGCTGAAGAGCATGAGCAGCCCGGGCATGAGCAGAAACACACACAGCATGGAGCACACGATGCCCTTGGACAGGACGATGCCCATGTCAAAGCCGATGCGCAGCTGCATGAGCATGAGGGCCACCAGACCGGAGATGGTGGTGAGGCTGGAGGAGGAGATCTCCACAATGGCCTTGCTCAAAGCGGCGATATCCGCCTCCCGGGGACTGAGGCCGTTGTCCCGCTCCTCCATGTACCGGTGGCAGAAGATGATGGCGTAGTCGATGGCCAGGGCCAGCTGGAGAACCACGGCGATGGAGTTGGTAATAAAGGAGATGGTGCCGAAGATGAAGTTGGTCCCCATGTTCAGCACCGCCGCCGTGGCAAAGACAATGAGGTACACGGGCACCTCCATATAGCTCTTGGAGGTAAACAGCAGCACCACCACAATCACTGCCGCGGCAATGGCCAGGATGACCGTCATTTCCTTTTGAAGGGAAGCGGACTCGTCCCGGCCGATCTGGGTGGAGGAATAGACATCATAGCCCTCCAGAACATAGAGCACATCATCCATGGCCTCCACGGTGGCCGGGTCGGTCTCCTCCCCGTCAAAGGAGATGGTGAACAGGGCGGAGGAGTCCTTGTAGTGATCCTGGGTATCGTCAAAGGCCACCTCCGACACCCCTGGAACCCTCTCCAGCTTTTTGGACAGGTCCAGGGCGGTCTCGTAAGTAATGTTGGTCACCATGACATTGGCGCTGCCCAGGGTGACAAACTCCTCGTCCATGATGGTCAGACCCCGGCGGGTCTCCGTCTGGGCGGGGAGGTAGGAGGTGATGTCGTTGTTGACCTGGACCTTGTTGATGGAGGCGGCGCAGAAGAGAAAGGAGGCCACAAAAACAAGGTAGAATGCCTTGCGCTTATCCACAATAAACCGCGCAAGCTTTGTCATGGGACTTTCGGTTCGTTTTTCCTGCATGGCTAACCCTCACTGAATGGGAATAAACTGTTCCAGATTGGTCAGAAGATGACTGACGGGAAGGGGCTGGTCGCTGGAGAGCCACCAGCGGATCAGGGCGAGCATGGCGCCGGTGTAGAAATGGGCGGCCACCTGGGGATCCACCTGAGGGGAGACCGTCCGGAACCGGGGCTCTGACAGCAGGCGGCACAGCTCCCCGGCGGCGCAGTCCTCCAGGGTATGGGCCTGAGCGTCCGCCCCGCTGTTCAGGCAGGCCCGGTACAGGTCCCTGCGCTGGGCAAAAAACTGAAATACATTCCGGGCGGCGGTGAGCAGATATTCCCTGGGACCCCGCTCCGGGTCCCGGGGCAGGCAGGTGGCCACGCACTCCCGCTCCAGCCCCTCCAGGAGATACCGCAGCAGCTCCTGCTTGTCGTTGAAGTGGGCGTAAAAGGTGGTGCGGTGCACCATGGCCCGATTGCAGATGTCCACCACCGACAGCTCCTGGTAGGGGCGCTCCACCAGCAACTGGGCCAGAGCCTCCACCAGCAGCTTCCTTGTCTTGCGCTGCCGCAGGTCCAGGTGATCTTTCTTCTGGTAATCCATCCCGATCCCTCCGTTTTTTAGTGGGGACATCATACCCCTTTATCCTACACTTGTCAAGATAATATACATATGTAGTTTATTTTTTATATCAGCTTTTTAGAACCGGTTCCTCCGCCGGACATGGGAAAAGCTGACGCTCCCCTCCCGGGCGCTAACCTGAAAGGCGGTGTAGTCGAACCATTTTGTTTAACAGGATAGACTCTCTACCGTTAGTTCACCCTGTTAGACAAAAGAAGTCAACCATTTTTTCACGCTCAGCAAAAAAAGCTGCCGCAAAAAAGCGGCAGCTTTCAGCCTGTTGAAAAAGCGGCTGAGCCACTTCTTCCATTCTCCGTTATCCGGTTATTTGGGCCTGTTCCAGGAGCTCTCCCGCGGTCCGGATCTGCTCCTGTGAGGGCGTCCAGTAAAATTTGATCTCCACGATACGGTTTTCCCAGCAGACCAGATAGGTGTTCAACACCCCGTCGCTCCAGTGAAGCTGCCAGGCCTCCTCCGCCCCCCAGGGGGCGGGGTCCACCGGCTCATAGTGGTCCACAAAGACAAAGTCGTCGTGGACCTCGTCCTGACGGGCGCTGATGAGGCTGTCCCGGACAAACCCATAGAGGGCGGGGAATTTAATGTCGATGATGTCGTAGCTGAACTCATAGTTTCGGACCTCCTGCCCATACAGCAGGTCCTGCCGATACTGGCCGTAGGCCGCCAGAAGACTCTCCTGGAGCCGGGCCTCCCTGGACCAACGGGCGTCTACCTCCACCAGGTCCTCCACGGTGAGAGGCAGCGGGTCGTCGTAGATGTCCATGGTCAGCCCATCCCATTCATACTGGCCCACCGGACGGCTGTCCTCCCCCAGCGGGAGCCAGCCACCCAGGGTGGCCGCCACGATCCCCGCCACCCCGGCCAGGGTCAGGACCATCACACAGGCACAGCTCACCGCCAGGTTCACCAGCCGGGGGGCCCTCATCTTCTTCATCCACCCCATCAGCCGGTTGGCCAGAAAAAAGACCGCCCCCATCATTCCCATCCAGCAGACCATGTACAGAGGGTTGATGCCTCCGCCGGAAAAGGCCAGCAGGAGAAACACAGCGGACAGGACCGGCAGCCCCCAGTCCAGCCACTTGCTCCTCCTGACCGGCAGGAATACCCCATCCTCCGCCGCCTTTTCAGCCCGAAAGCTCCAGGAAAAGTAGGTCCAGACCTCACGAAGGGAGAACAGGAACAGCAGCCCCCAGAGGGGCAGGGTGAAGAGTTTGAAGTTGCTGGAGAGATAGTCCGCCGGGTCCCGGCGAAGCTGGGTATATTGGAAGTAGAGGTACCAGAGCATATAGGCGGCGGCAAAGAGCTGGGTAAACAGCACCTTTTTTTTCATCACCCGCCGGATGTTCTCCACCTGGGGCACCGGGTCGGTCTCAATGGGAATGGCGTCCTCCCTGTCGTTGCGGAAGATCTGCATGGCGTCCCACCGGAGCACCAGCTTCCAACCGTCCTGGGCGCAGAAGGCCTCCTTGTCCAGCTGCTTTTCACTGGGCCGTGGGTCAAACTCCGAGGCCCCGGGGAAGTAGGTCACGGCGAAGCGGAGCTTTTGGGGCGGGATCTTCTCATAGGTCCAGAACAGGTTGCCCGCCTTGCGGATCATCCAGCCCCTAGCGGCCATCTCCTCCAGCTTTTTCTGGATGGTCTGGGGATCGTAGAAGGAGAAATTGGCCAGCGTGCGTTTGACCTCCTTCATCCCGCCCCCTCCTCTCTCAGCACCCGGTCGTAGTCGGCGGCCTGGCAGCGGATGCGGCGGTACTCCCGCCCCAGCAGCTCCCGGCCCTTGTCGGTGATGAGGTAGCTGCGGCTGCGGCCCTCCACCTTGGTCTCCCGGATCATCCCCGCCGCCAGAAACTGCTCCAGCAGGTCGTAGAGGGTCCCCGAGCCGATGGTCACCCGGCCGTCGGTGGTCCCGCGCACCGCCTCCAGAATGTCCACCCCCCGGCACTCCCGGCGCAGACACAGCAGGATGTAAAACATCTGCTCGGTGAGGGTCTTGAACTTCTCTCTGGGCATTTCCCCGCCCCCTTTCTCGATCATCGAGTTTCTCAAGTCCATTATACCTCGAATATCGAGAAAGTCAAGGGAGGCAAATTGATGGATTCCCCGGGGCCCCGGCCCGCCCGCCCATCTTTTTGAACAAACGGTTAAATTCATCCGCCGGGGCGCAAAGCTATTTTTTCCTGTGTCCCTTTCTGCTATACTATTGTCAAAGCCGCCAAATCAGACAACCATCCGAACAGGAGGGATCACGATGAACAAGAACTATACTGTGACTGTAAACGGAGTCTCCCGCTCCTATCCCGCCGGGACAACCTATCAGGCCATTGCCGCCGACTTCCAGGCAGACTATCCCAGCGATATTCTCCTGGTGGAGCGGAACGGAAAACTCTGTGAGCTGGCAAAAAAGCTGGACCGGGACTGCACATTGAAGCTGATCACCATTCAGGACAAGCCTGGTATGCAGACCTACGAGCGCAGCGCCATTTTCCTGATGCTCAAGGCCTTTTACGATGTGCTGGGACAGGAGTGTGTGGATCGCATCTGTGTGGAATATTCCCTCAGCCACGCCCTGTTCATCACCGCCAGGGGCTCCTTCCGGCTGGACCAGGAGCTGCTGGACCGGGTGGAGGCCCGCATGAGAGAGCTGGTGTCTCAGAAGCTGCCCATTCAGAAGCATTCCATTCCCACGGACGACGCCATCCACATGTTTCAGGCCTGCAAGCTCTATGACAAATCCAAGCTGCTCAGCTGCCGGGTCAGCTCCCATGTGAACTATTACACCCTGGACGGCTTCTGTGACTACTTCTACGGCTACATGGTCCCGGACACGGGGTATGTGAAGTACTTCAGGCTGGAGCTCTTCGACTGCGGCCTGATTCTCCGTCTGCCCGACTCCGCCCATCCCCACGAGCTGGCTCCCTTCCAGCCCTCCATCAAGGTATTTCATACCCTGTATGACGGCGACCAGCGGTCCAGGGCCCTGAATATCTCCAATGTGGCCGATCTGAACGAGGCCATCTGCCAGGGCAACGCCACCCAGATCATTCTGGCCCAGGAGGCCATGATGGAAAAGAAGATCGGCGACCTTGCGGAGACCATTGCCCGGCACAAGGACATCCGCTTTGTCATGATCGCCGGCCCCTCCTCCTCCGGCAAAACCACCTTTTCCCACCGCCTGTCCGCCCAGCTGATGGCCTGCGGGCTGCGCCCTCACGCCATCGCCACCGACAACTACTTTCTGGACCGGGACAAGACGCCCCGGGACGAAAACGGCCAGTATGATTTTGAGAGCCTTGCCGCCATGGATGTGGAGCAGTTCAATCTGGATATGTCCCGGCTGCTTGCCGGCGAAACGGTGGAGCTGCCCCAGTTCAATTTCAAAAAGGGGGCCCGGGAGTATAACGGGAACACCCTGACCCTGGGAGAAAAAGATGTGCTGGTCATCGAGGGCATCCACTGCCTGAACGACGCCTTTTCCTACGCCCTGCCCCAGCAGAGCAAATTCAGAATCTATATCAGCTGCCTGACCACCCTCAATGTGGACAACCACAACCGCATCCCCACCACCGACGCCAGACTGCTGCGGCGGATCGAGCGGGACGCCAGAACCAGAGGCTATAACGCCGGAGCCACCATCCAGATGTGGCCCTCCGTCCGGCGGGGAGAGGAGTCCAATATCTTCCCCTTCCAGGACAGCGCGGATGTGGTGTTCAACTCGGCGCTGATTTACGAGATCGCCGTGCTCAAGCCCTACATCGAGCCGCTGCTGTTCGGCGTCCCCAAAAATTCTCCGGAATACCTGGAGGCCAAGCGTCTTTTGAAGTTTTTAAGCTACTTTCTGCCCCTGCCCGCCGACGATGTGCCCAAGACCTCTCTCATGCGGGAGTTTATCGGCGGGGGATGCTACCAGGTGTGACCATCCCCCCGGCCCGACTCAACAAACCAGAGCCTTACAGGGTAAAACAGGCTGGACAGCCCCTATGTGGGGCCGTCCAGCCTGTTTTCTACATGATAGGCAGATTTTCTCCGGTCAGTTATGTCTGATGTTCATGACCAGCATCTGGAGCCGGTTTTCAATGTTCGCGAAGCTGGCGTCCGGGTCAAAGTCCAGCGGGAGGATCTGGGCGTCCGGGTAGACCTCCTTGATCCTCTTGGTGATCCCCCGGCCCACCACATGGTTGGGCAGACAGCCGAAGGGCTGGAGAATGACAAAGGTCCGGCACCCCTTCTCCGCGTGGTGGAGGATCTCACCGGGGATGAGGATGCCCTCTCCGGCGTCAAAGGTCTGTGGGATGATGGGGTCGCTCTTCTCCGCCAGTTCCTGGATTCGGGCGGTCTTCTCATAGAGGGGGTGGGCCCGGGCGAGGCGGTCGGTCAGGTCGTGGGCCAGGTCGAAGAGGTGGTCGGCCATCCGGAAAAATACCTTCTTCCCGCCCGGACGGCTTACATGCTGTTCCCGCACCTGGCAGTCCTGGTAAAAATAGGTCTTTTGGATCACATCGGTCATCCGGGCCTCGATGATCTCAAAGCCGTTTTTCTCCAGATACGCCTCAATATCCCGATTTGCCCCCGGGTGAAAATTCAGCAAATACTCCCCCACGATCAGAACCCGGGGCCGGGGGACAGAGCGGTCGTATTTGACCGCTTTCATCCGCTCGATGGCCCTGCGGAACCCCTGGGCGGCCCCGTGGATGCCCCCATGGACCATCCCATCCATCACATCGTCCATGGCCGCCTGGAAGGCCCGCTCCGTGCTGCCGGGCTCGATCTCATAGGGACGGATCTTCCGCAGCAGCTCCTCCAAAGCGTCGATCATGGGCAGGCCGAAGGCAATTCTGGCCTCGGACATCAGATTCAGCCGGAAGCCCGGGTGCAGGTTATGGCTGTCCTCGTCATCGTTGGTGATAATGGGGACCTGGGCAAAGCCGGCGTCGTCCATGGCCTTGCGCAGCAGGGCGCTGTAATGGGTCAGACGGCAGTCGCCGATATACTTGGCCATGGCCACGGCGGTGTTGTCAATATCGTACTTGCCGCTTTTCAGGGCGGAGAGGATCTCCCCGATGACGATCTGAGCCGGGAAGCAGATGTCGTTGTGGACATACCGCTTGCCCATTTCGATGGCCTCCTCCCGACCGATCTCCAGAGGCACCGCCTTTACTCCCTGGGTGCGGAACACCGCCGCCAGCAGGCGGCAGAAGGCATGGGAGGTATTGGGCACCAGCACGGTCTTCTGCCGGTCAGCCTTCTCAAACTTCACCGGGTAGGGGTCCTGGAGGGGTTCCGGCGCGTGGAGACTGCCCTGGGCCCGGCGCATGGCCACCGTCTCCAGGAAAGAGCGCACCCGGATGCGCAGGGGGCCCTGGATATCGCTCTCATCCACCTTCAGGATCAGGGGGGTCTTGTCCGAAATCTCTTTCATCAGCCGGACGATCTCATCGGACAGATAGGCGTCGTGGCCGCAGCCAAAGCTGACCAGCTGGACATACTCTAGGCTTGGGTTCCTGGCGGCCAGAATGGCAGAGGAGAGCATCCGGGCGTGGAAGTTATTGACGATATCCAGGCGGCTCATGGTCAAATCCACCTGTTCCACACCGGGTACCGCGTCCGCGGTGAGCACGGGGATGCCCATGGAAGCAAACAGCTCGGGCAGCTCGTGGTTGACCAGAGCGTCGTTCTGGTAGGGCCGGGAGGCCAGCACCACGGCAAAGGAGCCGCTCCGCTCCGCCTGGTCCAGCACCTGCTTTCCCCGCTCCTTCAGCCGGGTGTGGAAGTCCTCCAAGGCCTTCTCCCCGGCCTGGACAGCCTTCAGGGTCTCCTCCTCCGGAATGTGGAAGGTCTTTTCCATATACTGCTTCAGCTGCTTCTCCAGATCCTTTCTGGCATACCAGTGGAACACCGGCCTGTCATAGGGGATGCCCCAGAGCTCCTCCGGATTGTCCGAGTTGCCCACCACCAGAGGATAGCCCTTCACCACAGCGCACATGGACTGGCTGGTCTTTTCGGTGTTTTCAGAGGGCACGGTGGTGACTACGGGCATAAAGATCCGGTCCACCCCCTTCTCCGCCAGGTTCCGCAGATGGCCGTGGACCAGTTTGGCGGGGAAGCACACCGTGTCAGAGGTGATGGCGGAGATCCCCTTCTCATAGAGGGCCCGGGTACTGGGGTCGGAGAGCTTTACCCGAAACCCCAGGGTTCCCAGAAAGGCGCTCCAGAAGGGCATGGTCTCCCAGAAGGACAGCACCCGGGGGATGCCGATGGTGATACCCCGGTCCTGGGCAGGCTCTGGATGGGGATACTCCCGGAAGAGCAGCTTCTCCCGCTCCCTGTACAGGTTGGGCACCGCGCCGGTGCGCTGGACGGTATCCTGAAGCTGCCTGCGCACCTCCTCGTCCCTGGGATCGCCCAGAATCTCTCCCCGCTCGCAGCGGTTGTTGGTGATCCAGGCGCTGCCGTTGGAGAAGCGGAGGACGGTGCGTTTACAGTGGTTGGCACAGAAGGGACAGGGGTCGTTGTCCTCCTGATGGTAGGAGAAGTGTTCCAGCTCCTCCAGATCCAGGAAGGTCCGGCGCTCCGGGTTTTTCCGGTACCGCTCCCGGGTGATGAGTGCCATGCCGATGGCCCCCATCAGGCCGGGATAGGGGGCGCGGATGACCTCCCGGCCGGTGTACTCCTCCATGGCCCGGAGGACGGCGTCATTTTCAAAGGTCCCGCCCTGTACCACGATCCGTTCCCCCAGAGAGTCCAGATTGGGCAGGCGGATGACCTTGGTAAACACATTTTCAATGATGGACCGGCACAGGCCCGCCATAATATCCTCAGCGCTTTTTCCGTTGCGCTGCTCGGTGATGATGCTGCTGTTCATGAAGACGGTGCAGCGGCTGCCCAGCATGGCCGGGTGCTGAGAGGAGAAGGCCGCCTGTTCAATCTCCCGGGTGGGAATCCCCAGGGAGGCGGCAAAATTTTCCAGGAAGGAGCCGCAGCCGGAGGAGCAGGCCTCATTGACCAGAATGTTGGTGATGATCCCCCTGTCCAGCCACATGGCTTTCATGTCCTGGCCGCCAATGTCCAGAATGAAGGTGGCTCCATCCACATATTTCTGGGCCGCCCGGGCGTGGGCCACCGTCTCCACGGTATGGTACTCCGCCTGAAAGGCTTTGGCAAACAGCATTTCCCCGTATCCCGTGGTCCCTGCCGCCAGGATGCGCAGCCTGGCCCCGGCCCCGCGGTAGCGGTCCCGGATGTCCATAAGGGCCCGCTTGGCCACATTGAGGGGTTCCCCCTCATTGGGGGCGTAGAAGGAGCCCAACAGCTCCTCTTTGTCATCCATAAGGACAAACTTAGTGGTGGTGCTCCCTGAGTCGATGCCCAGGTAGGCGTACACCTCCTCTCCCTCCCGGGGAGCCTTCCATGTAAGGGTCTGTTTTCTGTGGCGCCGCTCAAAGGCCTGCCGCTCCTCAGGGGAGGCAAAGAAGGGCTTGGCCCCCTGGTTTTGCTCCCTGTGGGCCTGGAGGACCTCTCCCCGCAGCGGCTCCAGAAGATCGGCGGGCCGGCGGGGGGAAATTTCCCCGGCAAACATGGTATCCGCGCAGACCGCCGCTCCGCACACCACCATCAGCTCCGGATGAGGGGTGATGACCACCTCGTCCTCGTGGAGCTCCAGGCGCTGGGCAAAGACCTGAACCAGCACGGGGTTGAAGGTGAGGGGCCCCCCCTCAAACACCACCGGGCGGGTGATCTCCAGCCCCTGGGCCAGACCGCCGATGGTCTGCTTGGCAATGGCATGGAAGGCGGACAGGGCCAGATCCGCCTTGGAGACCCCCTGGTTCAGCAGGGGCTGAATGTCCGTCTTGGCGTAGACGCCGCACCGGCCGGAGATGTCGTAGACGCAGGTGCCCTCTCCCGCCAGGCGGTTAAAGTCCTCCACCGGCACTTTGAGGATGGAGGCTACCTCGTCAATAAAGGCCCCCGTTCCTCCGGCGCAGCTGCCGTTCATACGCATATCGGCCACATTGAGGGCGCCGGTGACCTTGTCCCGCTGGAAAAAGATCATCTTGGCGTCCTGGCCCCCCAGCTCAATGGCGCTGCCCACGGTAGGATACCGGCGCTTCAGGGCCGCCGCGTTGGCGGCCACCTCCTGGACAAAGGGAAGGCCCAGCCCCTGGGCGATGGGTTCCGATCCGGAACCGGTCAGGCAAAAGCGGAAGGTTTCGCCGGGAAACTGCTGTTCCAGCTCCTCCAGCATGTGGATCACGCTGCCCACCTGGTCAGCGTGGTGGCGCCGGTACTGGGAGTAGAGGATATCTCCCGTCTCCGGGTCCAGCACCGCCACCTTGGTGGTGGTGGACCCGATATCGATCCCGGCGGGCAGCCCGCCGGAAAATGTCTTGTTCTGTATGCTGTCTGTCATGATCCTGCTCGTTCTTTCCAACATGGTATTCCCCTCTCTCGCGAGACGGGCAGGAGAGGGGCTTGGGATATCCGTTCCCCACAGGGTCGAATTTCCCGCTTATTGAGTATTTAAGCATAATTTTTGTTGAAATTGAAGTTAAAAAATGCTATTATTTATGATGAAAACGCAATAATAGAGGGGAAAGACTCATGAACACACAACAATTGAAGAGTTTCGTCTCTGTGGCTGAGAACCTGAGTTTTGCCCGGGCCGCCGAACTTCTGAACATCACCCAGTCCGCTGTCTCCCGACAGGTCCACGGGCTGGAGGCAGAACTGGGCACAAAGCTCTTTGACCGGACCACCAGAACGGTGGTCCTCACCGACGATGGGATCATGTTCCTGGAGCACGCCAAGCATATCCTGAATCAGTTAAAAATCGCCGGAGCCAAGCTGCGCCACCACACCAATTCCCATGTGCAGCCCCTGACCATCGGCTGTACCAGTCAGATGGCATTGGAGCTGCTGGGAGGCATACTGGAGGCAAGCCGGGAGCAGATTATGGCCTTTCACCCTCTGCTCAGGATTCTGCCCCACCGCTCGCTGCTGAATCTGCTTTTTCAGGGGCAGATCCAGGTCCTGTGCGGTTTTCAGGAAAATCTGCCTACAAAACAGGGGATGGCCTTTGAGGCTCTCTATCAGCTCCCCTTGTGCTGTGTCCTGCCCCGGCAGCATCCTCTAGCCGACCGGGAAGTTTTTCAGGAGGAGGACCTGTTTTCCCAGCGGATGATCCTCTGTACCTCCTACACCCTGCCCCCCTGGGTGCTGGAACTCCAGGACCGGATTTCCCGGCATATTTCCCCGGAAAAGATCCTGACCTGTGAACATCCCGACGGAGTCCTCCCCCTGATACACGCGGGGTATGGCTTCTCAATCCTGCCCAGGGCCCTCCGTCCGGATGCCGATCTGGCCTATATACCGCTGGCCGACACGCCGCTTTTGTCCTACGGTCTTCTTTATCAGGCGGATTCCTCTCACCCGGTACTGAGAAAATTTCTGGATGTGCGTCTTCCGGAGGGAAGCCGCGCCCCGGCTGTCGATTATCAGGCCACCTGACCGTACCACACCGCGGGTCAGACACCGGCGCTATCGTTTAGCGGTTACAGCAGCCCTATGGGCGGCGAAACCCAAAAAGAAGGACACCCTTTCGGATGTCCTTCTTTTTGAAACAGGTGGACAGTTTCGAGGACATGCCTCCAGGTCTGCACCCAAACCCAAATCGCAACCCAGCCCATGATGCGGCCCTTCTGGGCCGCGCCGCTTTTGCGGCGTAAATTCGGAGCTCAGCGAAGAATTGCGCAGGGGCGGCTTTGCCGTCCCCGAGCATTTTAATCGAAAGGGTGGAGGCGGCATGTAGCCGCCGAAATCCAAAAAGAAGGACACGACTTTGTCGTGTCCTTCTTTTTGGAACATCGCAACACTATAGATGCCACGGCCTTCGCCCGTTCGCAAGCGTCCTGCCTATTATTTTTTACTCCATAGGAGATAGTTTTCCGCTATGAGCCTCCAGAGCTTCGATGCGGTGATCCTGTATCAAGATTTCCATCTGGCTGATGGCGATGGCATTGAGCTTTGCCAGCCGCTCGGCCTGATGCCTAAACGCATCGAATTCGACACGGTTAAAAGACGGGTTGTATAGAGATTCCCAAACACCCAGGAACTCAATCGTATTCCGGTTCCGCAGCCAGTTTTGGATAATGTAGCGAGGATTGTCGCTGTCCTTCAGCTTGGCGATGTCAGTCAAGCTGATAAAGTCATCTCGCTCGGAATTCCATTGTACACTAATTTCCGCTCCCTTGACAACCAGCTTGTCCGCTCGTCCGAACCTCTTTGCTGATTATTTTTTGGAGCAATCCCCGGCAGCCTTCCTCCACATCCCGCCAGGTCGTGTCGAAATCGTCGGTGTACCACGGATCGGCCACCTCTCCGGGACGGTTGGTAAAGTCCATCAGCAGGTGCATTTTGTCGGCAAAGTCGCCGCCGCAGATCCGGTACATATTCCGCAGGTTGGCATGATCCATTCCAATCAGGAGATCGTATTTCTCGTAGTCGCTGTTCAGGAGCTGCCGGGCTCGCTTGCCGGAACAGTCGATGCCATGCTCGGACAGCTTGCGGCGAGCTGGCGGATACACCGGATTGCCGATCTCCTCGGTGCTGGTGGCTGCTGACTCGATCTGAATGCTCTGCTCCAGACCGGCCTTCTTTACCAGATCCTTCATAATAAACTCGGCCATCGGGCTTCTGCAAATGTTGCCGTGGCAGAGGAAAAGTATCTTGATCATGCGATGAACACTCCAAATTACTGTTTTCCAATTCAGTATAGCACGGAACCTCAGATTCGTCGAGTTGGATTTCCAGATGGGCGTCAGAATCGATTTTTCTCTGGAGTTCTGCCTTTGACCAGCCGAAACGACCAGCGGCACGAAGATACCAGCGTCGCTCCTCCGGCTCCATGTCTGCTTCCAGGATGACTACATTCTGTGTCCAGCTGATCTCCATGGCCAGCGTCAGCAATTCGGGGGTGTCCTCATACATCCGATAGAACTCTCGCATCCGGCGAAGGTTCCGCGGGGAGAAGCCGGAAGCATCGGGGAAATGACTGTGCAGATATTCGGCTGCGGCCACTGCCGCGCCTTTCTCCGGCCGGGAACAGACGATGCGGCCCAGTTCGCAGCAGAGTTTCATCTGGGGCAGCTCAGCGTTCAGCGCGGCGTCCAGGGCTGCAAACATGGCGGAATAATCGATATTTTTGCGGATGTTCATGGCTTCTCCTTTCCGGCAGAACCTGCCTTATTTAGAAACAGGCCAAAGAGAAGCACAGGAGGTTCCTCCTGCGTTTCTCTTTGGCCTGTTACACCACTTGTACCATCTGCTCCCAGAGCAGGACGAAGCGGTCGTCGATGATTTTGTTATCGTGGTAATGTCCGAACAGCCAGTAGTGGAACTTGGCCTGTTCTTTGACTTCCTCCAAGAAGTCGGTCAGGTGGTCGTGAACATAGCCACCATTTCCCAGTGTGTCCACAATACTGCTGGGGGCACAGTGGGTGATTACATAGTCCACCTCATATTGAATACGCTCCAGACTGCGCTGGGCTTCCTCATATTCCGTCTTGCTGGGAAGCTCCTGCTTCCACCAGGATCGGTGGTTGACCCGGAAGCGGGCACCCATTCTGCGAAGATCCCAGTATTGTTCTTCAAAATCAGGCGCTTTGGGATTCAGAACGCCATTCTCGATGTCGTGGCTCCTGGCACCGCCCATGGTGAAGAAGGAGTATCCTTGCAGGTCAAAGACCTGCCCGCGCATCAGATGGATCACATGAGGCCGGATTCGCTGGATCGTTCCGCCGTTCCATTCCTCTGTCGGGTATTTGCTCAACAGGTCGAAGTTTTCATGGTTGCCGCTGACGAACAGGGTGGTAAAAGGCAGATCCTCCAGCCAGTCCAGAGTGCGCTCCTCCTTCTTGCCCCCGGCCCATACGCCGCCGAAATCTCCGCAGATGATCATATAGTCTTCCTTGGTCATTCCGGCCTGCTCGGGAAAGTGTTCGGGTGCAAACCGCTGGAAGTTGCCATGGGTATCGCCGGTTGCATAGATCATTTCGGTTCACCTTCTTTTGCCTATTATATCATATCCTGCTCCACCTGGACGCCACCGCGGAGGAACACCGTGATTTTCTCCGCTGAGTTGACTTTGACCGTATCCACCAGCTGTCGGATGAGAGCTTCATCCCATTCGCTGATGTGGGTGGATGCCTGAGCCATTGCAGCAGCGGCATCCTCAATGCGCCGCAGGGCCTGTGCGTTGCTCTGGCGCTGTTCCTCGATAAAGGCTCGCTTTTCTTTCAGTGCGGCAGCTTCATTCATAATGGCCCTCAGCTGGGCGGTGCAGGCGGAGGCGTCCTCCGCTCGAGCGGCTTCTGCCACCAACTCACGGGTCTGGTCATTCAGCTCGTCCAGCCGCCGCTCAATATCGGCAAGGCTCATGCTCTCGCCCGGAACCGGAGCCAACTCCATTTCCATGGCAGAGGTGATCTGCCGGATCAACGTGCTCTTTTGACTCATGACGGAGTTGATGGCGGCGAGGATTGCCCTCTGGAGCAGTTCCTCGTCCAGTGTTGGTGAGTTGTGACAGTACTTGGTGCCGTAATCCAGCCGACTGACACAGCGCCACACGATGCGCTTCCTGCCTTGTTTGGACCAGGTGCAGCGGCGGTACAGGGTGCCGCATTCGCCGCAGACAAGGCGCTCCGACAAGGCGTATTTGCTGGCATAGGATGTCATCCCTGTGGGGGCATTCTTTTTGGAAGGGCTTTTCCCAGCGCTGCGCCTCGCCATCTCTGCTTGTACCGCATCGAAGGTTTTGCGTTCCACAATGCCCTCGTGATGATTCTGGACCAGATACATGGGGAGCTGCCCCGTGTTGCGGATGACCTTGCGGCTGATGCAGTCGCTGATATAGGTCTTCTGGAGAAGGACATCTCCGCAATATTTCTCATTGGTCAGGATGCTTCGGATCGCCGTGATCGTCCATTGGGAGCCGCCGGTCACATTGGGGATCTGCTCCGTTTCCAGCCTGTCTTTGATCATCCGAAGGCTGGCTCCGCTCAGATATTGCTCATAGATCGAGCGAACCACTTCTGCTTGTTCCTGGATGATTTTCGGCTTGCCGTCCTCGCCTTTTTCATAGGCGTACAGCCGGTTATACTGTATGATTGCCTTGCCCTCGCGCATGGCCTGCCGCTTACCCCAGCGGACATTGGCGCTGATGCTCTCGCTTTCCGCCTGGGCGAAGGCGCCGAGCATGGTGATGAGGATCTCACTGTCGGCTTCCAGCGTGTTGATGTTCTCTTTTTCGAAGATGACCGCAATGCCCAATTCCCGCAGGGCACGGATGTAATTCAGGCAGTCCACCGTATTTCTGGCGAAGCGGGAGATGGATTTGGTCAGGACGATGTCGATCTTCTTCTGCTTGCACAGCCGGATCATCTTCAGGAATTCGGGCCGCTTCCGAGCCGATGTCCCTGTGATGCCCTCATCTGCGAAGATCCCGGCCATGGTCCACTCCCGGTTGGTCATGATCTTGTCGGTGTAGTAGTTCTGCTGGGCCTCATAGCTGGTAAGCTGTTCCTCGTCATCGGTGGATACCCGGCAGTAGGCGGCCACGCGAAGCTGGCGCTGGACCGCCTGCCGGCTTGCGACCTCCGGCTTTGCGGGTATGGTGATGACTTTGGGTGGGCTTTCTCTCATGCTGTTTCACTCCTTCCCAATTACTTGACCGTTTTTTAACTGGATATTCAGGCTTCCATCGTTATGACAATGGATGGCGGATACTGAGCGTTGAAGCAGTTCTGCATCCAACGCAGTCGTGGACTGACGCCCGGAAAACACTCTGCGCAGACGAACCGTTTCGTATTCGCGGGAGTCGACGGCGCTGTACTGAGCCGCAGCGATGGACAGGATCAACGCCTTTGCGGCATCCTCGTCGATTGGCTGACATTCCATCACCCTGTCCAGCTCACGTTGCAGGTTCAGCTCAGTAGATCGATCAGGCGGCGCTGTTGCCGGAAGCCGGAGCTGTTCCGGCGATATGATCAGGCCATTGAGCAGATCCAGCACCTGCCGCTCCATGCGCGCTGTCGATGGCCGCCCGCTGAAGCGGCGGAGGAGCTTCTGCGTGTCCGTTTTGGGAGCTGCCGTCTGTTTTGCGCTTCGTTTTTCCAGTGCTTTCTCCAGGGCTTCTCGATCAATGACCGGCGGATAGCCGCGCTCTCCCGTATAACGGCTGTCTTCCAGAATTCGGGCAACCATGTTTTTGTTCCATAGCTTTCCCTCGTCATAGGGAATTGACTGTTCTCGAAGCTCCTCTACCAAGGTGTTGTAGGTAGCACCCGCAAGGTATTGTTGGAAGATGTACTCTACCAGCTTTGATTCCTGCGGATGGAGGGCAATTTCGCCCATAACCACCCTGTAGCCAAACGGCTGCTTCCGATTGCCCATCAGCGCACCGTCCTTTCTATGGTTTCGGACAGCTCCAGCCCGTTTTTCAGGCGGAAGCGGATTCGCTCATTGCTTTCCACGATGATTGTTTCAACGAGCTCACCGAACAGCTCTGCGTCAAAGCTGTCGAGGAAGTCCGGGCCATCATCCAAGATTTCCATCAGCTCTCTTGTTTGGGAGATGGTGTTGTCACCATCGACGGCCAGAAGACGCTCCTTTTTCAGCTTTACAGCGCGGAGCTGCTCGGTCATCTCATTGCTCTGGGATATAAAAATGTCAGGATCAATGAGGCCCTGTTGTTTCAGTGTGGCCAACATTTGATTCTGACTGGTAAGATCGGATATTTGCTTGTTGAGTTCAATGACATCCAGGCTCCAGAGCATCCGGCGGTTGCGGATGGCTTGGAGCGAGGTGATCATTCCCATGAGGATGGGTTCGCCATGGTGCTTGAGCTTATAGTATAGGCGGATGAAAGCATTTGTTATTTCATCTTCTGCAATTGGTGTAATGCCGCATTTGAGGCCATGTCTCTTTTTATCGTGTCCTATACATACCCAGTATGTGATGCCGCGCACAACCTTGCGACGAAATAGTGACTGGCAGTCGCCACATACTATTTTTTTCCGAAACGCATACGGACTGTTTTTCGTTAATGTAATCTTCTGAGCACGAGATTTCATCAAAGCATTTGCTTTCTCAAAATCTTCTTTTGGCACGATTCCTTCGTGTGTTCCGTATGCGTAGTAAGAAACCTTCTGTCCTCGGTTCAGCCGGCATTTATATGGAAGCGTATCTGTTGAGAAGTATTTTTGCCACACAGAATCGCCAATGTACTTTTCATTCGAGATAATATATCGAATAGCAGTTGAATCCCAAGCGACTTCACCAGATTTACACGGGATGCCTTCTTCTCGCAGGTCAGATGCTATCCGCTCTGTACTTTTGCCGGAAAGATACTCTTTGAATATCCGTTGTACGATAACAGCTTGTTCCTCCACAATGCGTATGGAATGGTCCTGTAGAGTATATCCGTATGGCAAGTTTGCGGGTATATATGTTCCGGCCTGCATTCGTTTTTGAATGCCCCACCTCATATTGCCGGAGATGGATTCGCTCTCGGCCTGGGCGAAGGAGGCGAAGAGCGCAGTCATCATTTCGCCGGACATCGTCGCAGTGTCAATGTTCTCTTTCTCGAAGTAGACGCCGACACCGAGCGATTTCAGCTCTCTGATGGTTTCCAGGCATTCCTTGGTATTGCGGGCAAAGCGGGAGATGGATTTTACCAGCACCCTGTCGATCAGCCCTCTGCGGCAATCTGCCAGGAGCCGCTGGAAGTCCTCACGCTTTTCAGCCGATGTCCCAGTGATACCCTCATCTGCGTATATGTCTACCATTCTCCAGTTTTCCTTGCTGGAGATCAGGTCGCTGTAGTGACGGTTCTGGGCGGCGAAGGAGTTGAGTTGGTCATCAGAGGCGGAGCTGACACGGGCGTATGCCGCAACCCGCAATTTGGCGTTTTGGGGCTTTTCGGTTGCCTCGATGGTGATGACCCGGTATTGCTTTTCCCGAAGCGCCATACTGCCATCGGTCATCAACTTTTCCGCCATGTCAGTTCACCTCCTTTTTTGCAACACAAACAATACCACAACACCTTTGAAATAGCTATTGAAAAGAATGCGATTTCAGAAAGAAAGGATAATGTCCGCACCGGTTTGCGCGGCAATTCTGGCCAAAATCCTGCGGGCCTCTCTTTCCGTCGTTTTCTTCTGCTCTATCAGGGTGCGGAGCAGTTGGGCAATGCCGCACAAATCGATATTTGTCATCTCGTTTCCTCGCTTTCGTGGATTTGTATTTGATAACAGAAATATGGGACCCGATCAGGGAGTATGAGGAGAAAAGGAAGAGGAGTGCGGAGGGGGAAGATGAATAACTCAGAGAAATGTCAGAGAAATGGAGGTTGAGGAGAAGAAGAGAATGTACTGTGATCAGATCCCATATTTCTGCTATCAAAAGGAAACAGAGGGCCGCTCCCAAAGGTCAGGTGAGCGAGTGTAGGCTCCGAGTCTGGAGCGGCCCTTTGTTTCTTGATGCTGCTTAGTCGCCTGTATTCGACACTACTTCCCCAGGCAGGGCGGCAACTTGAACTGCGCTGGCGCACATCATGGGACTCTCACCCCTCCGAGGATCTCTCCGAGCTGCGTAAGCAGAAGTATCATTGTAGGCTGACAGGGTCATGGCGGGGACAGCTTGCCAAGGCTGCCTTGGCCTGAGTGGGTATCGCTCTGCACCTTATTTGGCCGTCCTTTGATACGGATATGTTCCGCACAGGTGGTCTTCGCGCACTCGGCCTAACGCTCTCTCCGTCAGCTAACATATTCAAGTTGCCGGATATGACCGCCTGGGGCGGTGTTTTTCAAGGTTCGCTGAGATGTTTTGATCTCACGAAGATTGTAACTCCGAGCGTATTCTTCCAACAGAAACAGAATGGAAAGCTTACCAACCCAAAATGGAAAGTTTTTAGAGGGATGCCTCCAATTCGGACAGCAGAGCGATGGCCATCCGCAGTCCGCGCTTCTGTTCCTCTGCAAAATCTCCTTTTCCCACCAGGAGATAATCCAGAGAAACCTCAAAGAATGCTGCAAATTCTACGGCCAGTTCGACTGGGCCGGTTTGTTTTCCATTTTCAATTTTTGCTATGTAGGGAGTGCTGACATTCATCTTCTCTGCCAGCTGCTCCTGTGTGAGCCCACGATTTTTCCGCAAACTCCTGATTCGTAAGCCGTAGTCATCTGTATTAAAATGCACAGTAATTTCCTCCGTTTTCTGAAATTTGGGTGTGAGCCAAAGTTCAGAGCGGAGGTCCGCGGCAGCGGCAGACGTACTTACGGGTAAAAAAAGAAGGGGTGCTTATGCAAGTAAATGCAAAAGCACCCCTGTCGGAGAAAATCCTGGTCTCAAAGTAACAACCCCCGTAATTCAGATGTCGAGCTCTTGCTCGATCAATCTAAACTACGGGGGTCATTCAGCCCGTTGAGAGGGCGTCATTTAGGGCGTTATATAGGGGAAAAATCAATACCATTGCATTAGATAGTGCGTTAGTCAAATCCATTATTTCCAAAAATTGCGTCATGAATAGTGTTATGCATCTGAAAATGCACTATCTGATCAGCTTTTCCAGGGGAACTCCATCTTCTTTTCTTAGATAGTCTTCCAAGATACTAAATTCTTCTGAAGTGAGTATGTCCTTAGCGTGGCAAAGCTGATGCTTGGCTAAATCAAGAGAGCCCAACTGGTAAGTAGACACAATGAGCCAATAATGTGCTCTCAAATTTGCTGGCATAAATTCTATGGCGTGTAGCGCGTACCGCTGAACGCAACTATAGTCCCGTATCTCAGAAAGACTGCTCAGCAGTTCATTTATCAGAGAAACATATCGAAGGCGGTATAGACTGACCTGGCTGATGATCCAATGTTCATCCTCCGCGCCACGAAATATGGGACCACGATATAACATTACAGCTTTCTTCATGAGATTTATTTTTTGCACCACAGAGGTTGCCTGCCTGGCCCCGTCAATTAGACGGTCGAACTGCTGTACATCGGTGATGATATTCAGGTTTGGATTAAGGCGGTAGCCACTGGGCGTTGACTCAATGAGGGGGAAATCACAGATCAAGGAAAATGTCTGCCTGAATCGATAAATATACCCGCGAATATTCCTGCTGGCCACCTCTGGTTCGACACACTCCTCCGGCCACAGTGCATGATAGATCTCCAGTGGGGGGTGGGCGGTTTTGGGGTTGAGAATAATGTAGGTGACAACTCGGCTGCTCTTAGGCGAATTGAAAAAACGCTCACTCAGAACGCCCTTTCTGGTGCATATCTCCATATCACCGAAGAAGTTAATGGCTACATCTTTATTGCTCTGTACCAAATCAGGCATCGGTGCCAACTTCGCACTTTCAATCATTTTCTGCTGAGCCATAGCACGTTGCAGCACATAGGCAAGTGCGCTGAGCATACTGGACCTCTCAAGATAACGAGATGGATTTCGGATGACCAGGAAGCCCGTTGGCTTCGGCATGAAAGGAACCGCAATCAGCGACTGCGCCAACAGACGTTTATAGACTGCGTATTCCTTTGGATTCTGATCCTTGATGATATCTACATCAGGAATTACAATATTTTTACCATGCTGCATAGCTTCAATCCATCGGGGCATGAAGTCAAGGGATTCGAATTCCAGAATCAGCTGTGTCGTGCGATCCGGAATATAGGAATTGTACCACCATACGGGCGCCCATATATCAAAATCCAAGTCCACTTCCAGTATGCCAGCCCAGTCGCCGCCGTAGAAGGTACACGCTGTCCTCAATGCCTGCATAGCGATTCCTTCCGGATTACTGCTGGTGAGCAAACAGGTTTCCAAAGAACTAAGTGCCTGTTCCAATTCCGTACAATAGCAGACATACGAATCATCACTTTTGTGCAGTCGGCTATCTTTTACAGACGATGGCGAATGCGTAATGGACTGGTCGGATTTTCCTAATAGCGTGTCTAAGAATTTCCCCATGTGCTTTCTCCTTTGCGATAAATAAAAACAGCGCAAAGCTGCTGTACAGGTGCGTAGCAGTCTTGCGCTGTTCATTCTTTCCGCCGATTGCTCGGCAGCTTATGTAAAGTTAAAACAGATACTCAGCCCTTCCTGCTATGTATTATCTTGTCAGGAAAAATGGAAGCATTCAAAAGATCGGCAGGCGCAATCTCTAAGGCATCTGCAATATTAAAGAAAACTTCCAGGGAAAATGGACGGGCAATACCTGGTGCTTCAATAGAACTGATATGTGAGCGGCTGACATTTGCCTTTTCGGCGAGCTGTTCCTGTGAGAAGCCTCGCATCTTTCGTAGGGCAGCAATGACAATACCCAACTGGACATACCTGTCTCTATTCTTAAAATCAATTTCTTTGCTCATGTGCATCACCTGCCGCCCCTATGCATATAATTATACTTTGACCCAGCACAAAACTCTGCATTTGGAAAAGAGCAAATGACTAATATTTTGAGCAATTACCGGATTTAAGAAGAAATTAAAAGAATTCAAATGCAGATGATTGCATTCCAGAGCAAGATGAAATGATCTCGTTTCTTTGAATCGGCTACTGTCAATTGCCCTTGGCCGGTATTACATAGGCTTATTTTGACGTTATAGGAGCAGACTCCCCTGAAAACACAAAGGCACCAATGCAGTTTTCTACATCGGTGCCTGATTTCTAATTCTATGCCGCACTGGCTGGTGCTGTTCCAATCTTGAGACATGATAGAAAACCTCCGGCGGATGTCGGAGGTTTTAGGGTTCTAAATTATCTTCCTGAAAAAGAGGTGAAGCAAAAAAGATATCTAAACCGATCTCCATGCCCTGGCATATTTCGTGAATAATTCGTAGTTTAACCGAATCATAGGAGCAGTTGATAATATTGCTTATTGTAGACTTAGGGACACCGCTTTTCATATACAGTTGATACTGTGTCATGTTGCGCTCTGCCAGTAACTGCAAAAGGCGTTCGCTGACCGCTTGATTCAGCTTCAATTCCTCTCACCGTCCCTGTCCCTGTACTAAAGGTATTATATGGGCAAGTATGAGTAAAATAGTCCCTGCAACTGTACTAACGGTGCTCTTCTGTAATGATTAATTTCTCTGCAAGATACAAAAATACCGCCCGTAGTCTCGTTTGGGTGGTAGTTTGTGTAAGATTGGCAGCCATTATTAAGTTTTTTATTATGTTGCCTTTGTACACCGTTGAAAACCGCAGATAACATAAAAAACCGGTCGAGATCTCGTGCATGAAATCTCGACCGGTTTTCTGTTATTGGGGAATTAACTTAGTATTACTTCGACTCTTTGCGGAAGCACATGAACCAGTCCAGGCAATACTGATTCTCGCTCTGGTTGTCCA
>JAXUUN010000040.1:0-15262 GCA_037231075.1 bacterium
AAAGTCACTCGCCGCCGCAGCGGCGAAACCACTCCAAACCCCCGTCCCCGCCCGCGGGCGAAAAAAACAAGCGGTAATCGATCCCTCCGCCCCGGCTTTCGCCGGGCCACCTCCCTTTACACAAGGGAGGCTCAGGAAGAACGCCGCAGGCAAGGAGTCCCAGGCGCATACTACGCGCCCCTACTCACGCCCCTGTGGTTAATAGGAAAACCCGGCAGCGAAACACCCCCAAACCCAAAAAACAGCGGCGCGCCCAAGGACGCGCCGCCGCTTTTTATCTCTGATATTCAAACTCCAGGTCATACATGGACACGATGTCCCCGTCCTTGATGCCCATGGCCTCCAGCTTGTCAAACAGGCCCGACTGGCGCAGCTTCAGGTCAAACCAGTTCCGGGACTCGTAGTCGGAGAAGTTCACATTGGCCATCAGCCGCTGCAGCCAGGGGGCGTCCACCACCCAGGTACCGTCAAACTCCTCGATGTTCACCTCGCCGGTGGTGTCCACCTCAGGGGGACGCTCCACATAGGTGGGCTCATAGACCACCACGGGGGGCAGCTGGGAGAGCTCCTGGGCGGCCTTTTTCATCAGCTCCCGGGTGCCCTGGTGGGCGGCGGCGGAGATTTCAAACAGCTCCATGCCCCGCTCCTCCACATGCTTTCTCAGCTTCTCCAGCAGGCTGGGGTCCTCCATGATGTCCACCTTGTTGGCGGCTACGATCATCTTCCGGGCGGCCAGCTCGGGGGAGTACTCCTTCAGTTCCTGGTTGATGGCCTCAAAGTCCTCCACAGGGTCCCGGCCCTCGCTGCCCGACACATCCACCACATGGATGAGCAGGCGGCAGCGGTCGATGTGCCGCAGGAAGTCGTGGCCCAGGCCCGCCCCGTCGGCGGCTCCCTCGATGATGCCGGGGATGTCGGCCATGACGAAGGACACCCCCTCCTCCACAAAGACCACCCCCAGGTTGGGGAAGAGGGTGGTGAAGTGGTAGTTGGCGATCTTGGGCTGGGCCCGGCTGACCACGCTCAGAAGGGTGGACTTGCCCACATTGGGAAAGCCCACCAGCCCTACATCGGCCAGCAGCTTCAGCTCCAGAATCACATCCCGGCTCTGGCCGGGCAGGCCCGCCTTGGCAAACCGGGGCACCTGGCGGGTGGGGGTGGCAAAGTGCTTGTTGCCCCATCCCCCCCGGCCGCCCCGGCAGAGGATGAAGGGTTCCCCTTCGGACATGTCCTTGATGATCTCCCGGGTCTCCGCGTCCCGGATGATGGTGCCCCGGGGCACCCGGATCACCAGATCCTCCCCGTCCTTGCCGGTACAGCGCTTGCCCGCGCCGTCCGAGCCGTTGCCCGCCACATACTTGCGCTTGTAGCGGAAATCCATCAGGGTGGACATGTGGTCGTTGACTTCCACCACCACATTGCCCCCCCGGCCGCCGTCGCCCCCGTCGGGACCGCCGGCCGCCACATATTTTTCCCGGTGGAAGGACACCACGCCGTTGCCCCCGTCCCCGGAGCGGACGGTGATCTTCGCGGTATCCACAAAGGGTGCTGCCATAGTGGCACCTCCTCACTTGTTCAGGTTAAAATTCCAGCAGATTGAGCCCTACCGTATCGCTGAATTTCCGGCCCACTTTCCCATCCCACACCTGGAGGAAGAGCTCCAGGGTGGCGCTGATGACCGCTGAGGTCAGGTGACCGGCGTGGACCTCTCCGGTGACAGGATTGCCGATGGTGATGTGGAGATGGAGATAGGGTTCCCCATCCTTCCTGGTCACATTACCCACCAGAGCGGAAATTTCATAATCCCCCTGGTAGCGCCGGGCGTGGTACTGCTTTTCCGCCGTGTTGAAAATCCCGATGGTCACATCATTGGCCGCCCCCAGTGCGGAGACACAGGCCAGATCGATTTTCTCCCGCTCCACCAGAGCGGTGAGGGAGGACACGATCTCCTCTCCCGGGTCCAGGCGCAGCACATAACCCTGGGAAAACTTGCGGCAGTCCATAGCCACATCTCCTTTCCAAACGAAGGCCGGGGACACCCGGCGAAACTTACGGGCTTTTTGCCAGTTAAAAAGCCGCAAACGGTATGTCGTTTGCGGCTTCGTGTCGGCAAAAATTTACTGAGCGGGCTCCTCGATGATGGAGACCTGCTTGCGGTCCTTGCCCAGGCGGTGGAACTTCACCCGGCCGGACTTCATGGCGAACAGAGTGTCGTCGCTGCCCTTGCCCACATTCACACCGGGGTGGATGTGAGTGCCGCGCTGACGGACCAGCACATTGCCGGCCAGCACGAACTGGCCGTCGCCCCGCTTCACGCCCAGGCGCTTGGCCTCGGAATCACGGCCGTTACGGGTGGAGCCAACGCCCTTCTTGTGGGCGAAAAACTGTAAACCGATGTTCAGCATATCTATTACACCTCCATAACAGAAATATGTTGGGGATACTCCTCCGCCAGCTGGACAAAGTGGACCATCAGCCCGGTCAGGAGGGCCTGACAGGTGCTCTCGTTGGTCTGCCCCAGGCTCGCGGGGAGTTTCAGGGAGATCACAGCGTCCTTTTCCTTCACCTTTACCGAAGCCTCCAGGCCCAGCACATCGTTGACGGTGCACTCCACGAGCCGGACGGCGCTGGTAATGGCGGAACAGACGATATCCTCCCCCTCAGGGGCGTAGCCGCTGTGTCCCCGGACCTCAAAGCCGGTGATACGGCTGCCCTGAGAATAAAAGGTGACGGTGGTCATCAGGCCTTGATGGCGCCGATCTGCACCTTGGTGTAGGGCTGACGATGGCCCTGACGCTTGCGGTAGCCCTTCTTGGGGTTGTACTTGAAGATGCGGACCTTCTTGCCCTTGCCGTTCTTCACCACAGTGGCCTCCACGCTGGCGCCCTCCACCACGGGAGCGCCGAAGGTGGCCTTGTCCCCGTCCAGGATGGCCAGCACCTGGTCGAAGGTGATGGTCTGCCCGGCCTCGGCCTCCAGCTTCTCGATGAAGAGGGTGTCGCCCTCAGCCACCTTGTACTGCTTGCCGCCAGTCACGATAATAGCGTTCATTGATTTTCAACTCCTTCATTACGGGCTCGCTCTCCCAGGTGAGGTCTCCCTCTTGATGACCTGTTCAATGCGGCTCTAGTATTTTATCAGCCTCCGGGGGGCTTGTCAAGAGAAAGAGGGCTGTTTTTTTATATTTTTCCCGAAAATTCTCACCTGGCTATTAACGAGAATTACTTGCATTAACAGCTGTTCTGTGCTATGATCAAGAAAAGCAAAGGAGGCGGTCCCATGAAGTTTACCGGTCCCACCACCCTCACCCGGGAGCAGCTCCGGGAGGACTTTGCCCGGGCCCGAAATCTGGGCCGGGCGCGCCTGGGGGAGCACTGCGTCTATATTCAGAAATTTTCCGGCGCCCGCTGCCTGCCCTACGGGCAGATCCGCCGGGCCTGGGTGCGCCAGGAGGAGGTCAACGCCAACCTGTGCTGCGGCCGGGCCAGCTTCGACCAGTTCTACCTGATGGTCCAGGGGGAGGAGGGGGAGCCGCTCCGGGGCCATGTGCTCAGCAAAGAGGCGGGCCTGGCCTGTCTGGACCGCATCCGGACGGAAAATCCCGGTGTTCTCATCGGTCCCCCGAACAAATAAGCAAGCCGCCCCGGATGGGGCGGCTGTTTTCGTATTGTTCCAAGGGGCGGCTCTCAGCCCATTCCCTTGATCTTCTTGCCGGCGGTGTGGTAGATGGGCTTCCACTCCACCTTCTGCACCAGGGCGGCGATGGAGATGGGGATGTAGGTGAACATGAAGATGGGGAAGGTAAACACATACCCCAGCTTCTTCACCGGAGCGGCGTCAATGTGCTTCCACTCCGACAGCACGGTCAGCAGGCCGTAGATCAGCAGGCCCACATAGAAGTTGACCACCGCGGAGATCATGAAACGCACCGTCTCCTCCACGATCCAGGCGGCCAGGTACACCGGCTGGGTGAGGCAGGCCAGCAGAATGGAGGCGTTGAACAAAATCATCGCCAGGGTAAGCAGCATACCGGGGGCCACCGTCACAAACATGTCGTAGCAGGAGGTGCCCAGCCGACCCTTCCGCAGGCAGCCCTTCAGCAGGGGCAGGGTGTAGGCCCGGTCCACCTGATAAAATCCCTTGGACCACCGCAGACGCTGGTCCCAGGACTGCTGGAAGGTGGTGGGCTGCTCGTCGTAGATGACGGCCTTGTCGCAGTAGCCGATCTTTCTGCCCCGAATGGCGCAGTCCACCGAGAACTGGATGTCCTCGGTGAGCAGGTGGAAGGGCCAGCCGCCGTTTTCCTCAATCACCTTGGCGGACACCAGAAAGCCGGTGCCGGACACATGGCAGTTGGTCCCCAGCAGGGTGCGGGGGAAGTTCAGGAACCGGGCCTCCCGCAAAAACCAGATGGAGTATCCGGCGGAGATCCAGTTGGCGGCGAAGTTCTTGGAATTACGGTAGCAGGTGAGGGCGTCGTAGCCCTTGTCAAAGGTGCGGTTCATCTCCCGGACAAAATTGGGGTCCACCAGATTGTCCGCGTCAAAGACGAAATAGCCGTCATAGTCCTGCTTCCCCTCCTCCTTCAGGCGGTGGAAGAGGTAATCCATGGCGTAGCCCTTGCCCTTATGTACATTGTCAAACCGCTCGTACACGAAGGCACCCGCCCGGCGGGCCACGGCGGCGGTATTGTCGGTGCAGTTATCGGCTACCACATACAGATCCAGCAGCTCCGACGGATAATTTTGCCTGCGCAGGCTTTCCAGCAGATCACCGATCACCCCCGCCTCATTCCGGGCGGACACAATGGCGGCAAAGCGGTGCAGCCGGCTGGGCTGGTGACGGTCCTGCCAGCGGCGGAATACAAGGCCGACCACCGCGTAAAAGCCCTGATACAAATACAGGAGGGTGAACAGGACCACCACCGCAAAATTCAGGTTTCTTACAAATTCCAGCATTGTCATTTCAAATATCCTCCAGGGTAAGCTCAAACGCCCCAGCGGGAATTCTTTCTCGGTATCGCTGATCCCCGCCGTCTGTCTCTTCTTTCTCCTCCAGGTAAAAAAAGAGAGGGAGAAAACCGCTCCTGCCCTGTTGACAGGGACACACTTTTCTCCTGAAGGCGCAGGGATTATCATACCATGTTTCAAAATGATTACAAGCATATTAAGTACTAATTAAACAATTCTTAAGAAACTTTTTTTATCGAATTGAACAAAAATCAGGAAGCTCACGGCCGTTTTCCGGCGTGAGCTTCCTGTTTTCAACGATTCTCCCAGAGGGAATTTTTCCCCCGGGGCGGTCAAAAAGGCACTCCCCAGGGCAGTCCTCCGCCGGGCCAAAAAACACTTCTCGCAAAAATCCCCCCGACCGTTCCTTTGGAACCGAGGGGGGGATTTTTGTGCAGTCTTTCTCAAACAGGCGTCCTTGCCGCCTGTTTGAAGCTTTTAAGCTCCGAACTCGTTAAAGAACCGGTCGTGGACCGCCTGGACCGCCCGGTCGGCGTCCCGCTCGTCCACCAGCACGGAGACCTTGATCTCGCTGGTGGAGATCATGTTGATGTTGATGCCGGCGGAGTACAGGGCCTCGAACATCTTGCAGGCCACGCCGGCGTTGTTGGCCATGCCGGCGCCCACAATGGACACCTTGGCGATGTGGTCGTTGAGCTCCACGCTCTTGCAGCCGATGGCCTCCTTGTGCTCCTCCATGATCTCCTTGGCACGCTGGGCGTCGCCGCGGGCCACGGTGAAGCTGATGTCCTTGCTGTCGTCACGGCCGATGGACTGAAGAATGATATCCACATTGATGTTCTCCTTGGCCAGGAGAGAGAAGATTTTAAAGGCGATGCCGGGCTGGTCGGCCAGCCCCACCAGAGCCAGGCGGGCCACATTTTTATCTTTGGCTACGCCGCTGACATGAGTTTTTTCCATGGTTTTTACTACCTCCTTCACTTGGGTGCCGGGGTTGCCGGTAAAGCTGGAGAGGACCTCCAGGTTCACATTGTACCGCTTGGCCATTTCCACCGAGCGGTTGTGGAGGACCTGGGCTCCCAGGCTGGCCAGCTCCAGCATTTCATCATAGGTGATCTCGTCCAGCTTCCGGGCCCCCTTGACGGTACGGGGGTCGGCGGTGTACACGCCGTCCACATCGGTGTAGATCTGGCACAGGTCGGCGTGGAGGGCGGCGGCCAGAGCCACGGCGGAGGTGTCGGAGCCCCCCCGGCCCAGGGTGGTCACATCGTCATACTTGTTGATGCCCTGGAAGCCGGCCACCAGAACGATCTTCTTCTTGTCCAGCTCCTTCTGGATGCGCTCGGTGCGGATGCGCTTGATCCGGGCGGAGGAGTAGGCCGAGTCGGTGAGCATGCCCGCCTGCCAGCCGGTAAGCGAGATAGCCTGGTAGCCCATGCGCTCGATGGCCATGACGCACAGGGAGATGGAGATCTGCTCGCCGGTGGACAGGAGCATATCCATTTCCCGCTTGGAGGCGTTGGGGTTGATCTCCTTCGCCTTCTCGATGAGGTCGTCGGTGGTGTCCCCCTGAGCGGACAGGACAGCCACCACGCTGTGGCCCTTGCGGTAGGTCTCGGTGATGATCCGGGCCACATTCCGGATCCTGTCGGCGTCGGCCACAGAGCTTCCGCCGAATTTTTGTACGATAAGTGCCATGTATGTTCTTCCCCCTAAAAGGTCAAATCAAATTATCAGGTGGCGGGGAGCCCCGCTCCCCCACCATTCTATGCCCCCTTCGGGCCCCCTGTCATGCCAGCACCCGGAACAGCGAGCTTACTTTCATGCCCTGGAGCCGGTCCCGGATCTGGGGCTCGGTCATGGGCTGGGTGAGGAAGGCCACCTCCCCGGCGGGAGCCCCCGCCCGGGCCAGCAGGTGGATCTCGCCGCAGGCCAGCCGGGCCTGGTCGGCGGTGCACTGGGCACGCACATACCAGGGGGAGGAGAGAATGTCCGAGGACACCACCAGATCGGGTGCCCCCTCCTCCCAGCCGTTGTGCCGGTCCCGCTTCAGGTCCTTGGCGATGTCGATGACATCAGCCACCACAGCGGAGGCGGTGGGCAGCTTGCCGGCGCCCCGGCCGTAGAACATCACATCCCCGATGGCGTTGCCGGTGACGGCGATGGCGTTGAACACATCCTCCACCCCGGCCAGAGGGTTATCCCCGGGCACCAGGTGGGGGGCCACAAAGGCGCACACCTTGCCCTCGGGCTGGCGGATGGCCCGGCCCAGGAGTTTAATTTTATAGCCCACGGAGTCGGCGTAGGCCACATCCTCAAGCGTCACATTCCGGATGCCCTGGGTGGGCACCTGGTCGGGGTACACATGCCGGCCGAAGGCCAGGGCGGCCAGAATACAGATCTTCCGGCAGGCGTCGTGGCCGTCCACATCGGCGGTGGGGTCCTTCTCGGCGTAGCCCTTCTCCTGGGCCTCCTTCAGGGCCTGCTCAAAGGTGAGGCCGGAGCGAATCATCCGGGTGAGAATATAGTTGGTGGTCCCGTTCAGAATGCCGGTGACCTGGGTCAGTTCGTTGGCGGCCAGGCAGGAGGTGAGGGGCCGCAGGATGGGGATGCCCCCGCCCACGCTGGCCTCAAAGAGGTAGCTGCACCCGTGCTCCTTGGCCAGCCGCAGCAGCTCATAGCCGTGGGTGGCCACCAGCTCCTTGTTGGAGGTGACCACGCTCTTGCCCGCCTTCAGGGCCCGGGTGGTAAAGTCCAGGGCGATGGTGGCCCCGCCGATGGTCTCCACCACGATGTCCACCTCCGGGTCCCGCTCGATGACGGAGAAGTCCTTCACGAACAGATCGGCGTAGGGGCTGTCGGGGAAGTCCCGCACATCCAGAATATATTTCAGCCGCACCAGATCGTCCACCCGGTGGTCGATGAGCCCGCCGTTGCGGGTGAGCACCTCGGCCACGCCGGAACCTACGGTGCCGAAGCCCAAGATTGCAACATGTACCATGTCATATCCTCCTGTTGCGGGGTTTACCCCGCCAAAATCTCGCATTTGATCACGCCGCCGCTTCCGGACACCCGGGTGAGCACATCCTCCAGGGAGTCCCGCAGGGCGGAGGTCTCCGCCGTGATGGTCACCACGGCGCAGCCGCTGACCGGGATGTTCTGGTTGATGGTGAGGATGTTCACCCCTGTGCCCGCCAGCACATTGAGGACCCCGGACAAGATGCCCGGCTCATCCTTCATCAGCACCTGAACGGTGACAATCCGCCCGTGGAGCATGTCGTTGAAGGGCCGCACCGCGTCCTTATATTTATAGAAGGCGCTGCGGCTGATGTTCACCGCCTGGGCCGCCCCGTTGACGGTCTTCTGCTCCCCTGTCTCCAAAAGGCGCTTGGCCTCGGCCACCTTCCGGAAAATCTCCGGCATGGCCTGGGCCTCCACAATAAAATACTTCGCCGGACCGCTCATGGCTCCCTCCTGTCCCAGCGGAACTGTGTCCGTGTTATGTGGTCATTTGTTTTTGTGCTGTGGTCCATTGTAGCACAGGAGGGCCGGTCTTGCAATGATAATTTCCCCGGGGAATATGTGAAAGTTTTCCACCCGTGGACAGGCGGAATTCGTCATTTTTCACAATGTCTCAAAAACAGCGCCCCGGAGAGTCCTCCGGGGCGGCACAACTTATAGAAAAGCCCTCCTGCAAGGAGTTCCGCCGCCCACTGGCGGCGGAATAAAATCTGATCCGTCATTTCCGGCGACATGCGCGTCGGAAATGACACTTCTCGCGCAAGGCGGGCCGACTTTTCCGTCAGGAATCGAGGCCCGCTTTGCGTGCAATCCTTCTCGAAAAAGTGGCTGCGTCACTTTTTCGAAGCCTCCAGCGCCCCCGGGGAATCCCGGGGGCGGCTTTGGGCTTAAGTTTTGGGAATGTCCTGGGAGGGAGGCGGGTCCTCCTCCCCCTCGCCGCCGCTGGTGCTGCCTCCGGCGCTGCCCCCGCCCGCCCCAGGGATCACCGGGTCACCGGGGATCACCGGATCAATATAGCCGGGATCGTTGGGGTCCAGGGTCATGTTGGGGTCGTTGGGGTCGGGGACCTGGGTCTCCTGGGTGTGGACGGTACACAGCCCCGCCTCCATCACCGTGGAATAGCGGTACTTCTCGTCTCCGGCCACCACCCCGGCCACGCTGGCGCGCTCATAGTCGGGGTAGCAGACCTCCTTCAGGCTCTCCTCGGGGCAGTAGGGTCCGGCCTCGTGGTACAGGCCCGTCTCATTGCCGTCAGCGTCCAGGATGGGGTCGTCCAGACACACGGTGACCACGCTGGCCCCGGTGTGGGCGGTACAGTACTTGCCCTCGGGGTAGTCCTCGGCGAAGACATACGCGGTGGCGGTCCGGTCCCCTCTGGGGTCCATCTTGCAGTAGTCGGTGGCCAGTAGGCCGCTGTCCTGGCAGTAGGTCACGCCGCGCAGGGAGGAGGAAGTGGCCTCGGGGAAGTTCTTGTCCTCCAGCCCCTCATGGATGGGCTCCATAACCATCCGCCACAGGTTCACATGGGTGGTGGTGTTGGGCATGGTGGCGTTGTTGGGATAGCCCATCCACACCGCGGCGGTGTAGTAGGGGGTGTAGCCCACAAACCACAGGTCGTACACATCGTTGGTGGTACCGGTCTTGCCGGCGCAGTGCATGCCGCTCAGGCCCTTGCCAGCGGCGGTGCCCCCGGACTGGAACACCCCCTGGAGCAGCTCATTCATATAGTAGGCGGTGGTGTCCTTCAGGGCGGTCTCCTGGACGGTGGGGTTGTCCAGCAGCAGGACCTCCTCCCCGTCCACCATGTGGGTTACCTTGGTAAAGGTGCGGGAGTAGGTGTAGGTGCCCCCGTTGGGGAAGGTGGCGTAGGCCTCGGCCATGTCACGGGTGGTGACGCCGTCGGTCAGGCCGCCCATGGCCAGGGGGGAGACGCCGATGTCGCTGTAAGTCTTGCCGTTGATCTCCCGGCCCTCCTCCAGGTCGATGTGATAGCGGGTCTCCATGAAGTTGAAGCTCTCCTGGGGGGTGACCAGGTCGGCCAGGATCCGCACGGCGATGGTGTTCAGGGACACCTTCAGGGCGTAGGGGATGCCGGTGAGGCCCCGGTAGCTGGTGGAGCCGGCGTTATAGGGCCAGGGGTTGCCGTTCATCTCCTGATAGGGGTAGTCGTCCAGCACGGTGATGGGGCTGATCTTCCCCATCTCGATGGCCGGGGAGTAGACGGACAGGGGCTTGATGGAGGAGCCGGGCTGCCGCTTGGAGGAGTTGGCGTAGTTGCTCAGCAGGTTGCCCTCCTTCTCCCCGAACTGGCCGGCGATGGCCACCACATCCCCGGTGGAGTTGTCGATGACGGTGATGGCCGACTGCATGAGCTGGCCGTCCTTGGAGGTGTAGTTCAAATTCTCCCGGTTGGTATATACCTCGTCCACCGCGGCCTGGACATCCGGGTCATAGCAGGTGTAGATCCGCAGGCCGCCCCGCTGGAGGGCCTGGTTGACCATGGACTCCGACCAGCCCAGCTCCTCCTGGAGGGCCTGGGACACATCGGAGATGACGGTCTCCTCGTACCAGGTGTAGATGTGGCTGTCCGCCTCCTCGTCCTCGGCCCGGACAAAGACCAGCTCCTGGGCCACGGCCTGGTCATACTCCTCCTGGGTGATGTAGCCCTGGTCCAGCATCTGGTACAGGACCACCTCCTGGCGGTACTTGTTCCACTGGCGGGCGTCCCACACCTCCCCTTCGCTATTTTCCGACTTGGCGAAGGAGTAGGGGCCGTACTTGGAGGGGTTGTTGGTGATGGAGATGAGGCTGGCGCACTCGGCCAGGGTGAGCTCGCTCACCGGCTTTCCGAAGTACTCCAGGGCGGCGGAGCCCACCCCCTCGCAGCCGCTGCCCAGGGGGATGATGTTCAGATACCGCTCGATGGTGTCCTCTTTGGAATTGTTCTGGGTGAAGCGGATGGCCCGGACGATCTCGGTGATCTTCCGCTTCACGGTGGTCTCGTTGTAGCCGGTCTGGTTTTTAATGAGCTGCTGGGTGATGGTGGAGCCGCCCTGGATATCCCCGCCGGTGAACATGCTGAGCACGGCCTTGGCGGTGCGGCCCCAGTCCACGCCGCTGTGGGTCCAGAACCGGCGGTCCTCGATGGCCACGGCGGCGTCAATGAGGTCCTGGGGCATATCCTCCAGGTCCACCCAGATGGAGCTGGTGGTATTGAGCAGGGTGGTCATCTCCACATACTGCCCGGTGCTCTTGTCCTCATAGTACATGATGCTGTTCTCCCCGTAGGGGAAGTCGTCCATGCTCAAATCGGCGATGGGCACGATGACCCGGTTGATGTACACCGCCGCGAAGCAGCACAGCAGCGCTCCGGTGCACAGCCCCACCAGCAGCAGGGTGCCCAGGACCTTGAAGACCGTGGACGCCCGTCCCCCGCTCCGGCGCTTTCTCCGCCTCCGGGGCTGGCGCTCCCCCTCCTCCCGGCGGCGGGTGGGCTGACGGCGGGAGGGGTAGTCGCTGTTTTCATATAAGGAGTGGTTGTTATGATCTGACACAATGCTACCTCCAGTCGGGAGGGAGACGGTACTTCCCTCCGACGGTCCTGGCAGAGCGGGTCTGCCGTGGTTGTCCTTGTTTCCGGGCCCCGGCCCTTATCCCGGCCGGGCGTAAAAACCCAGTATGGGTATTATACCAGATTTTCCTTGTTTGTCCACCCAAAATCCGCCTGAGACGGGGGTTTCCGGCAGTTTGGAAATGAGATGTGAAAATTTACCTGGCCCCGCTCTTGCATTTTTTCCCGTCACGGGTTAAAATAGACCCAGGAAAACACAGGAGGTATCTCAACTATGGAGGAGCTGTTCGGCCCCGATTTTATCTCCGTCACCGACGAGGACGGCAACGAGTTTGAGCTGGAGCTGGTGGACACCCTGGAACACAACGGGGTCACCTACTACGCCATGTTCCCCGCCGTGGACGCCGACGAGGAGACCGGCGAGCCCAAGGATGTGGACGCCGACGACGAGGAATACGGCCTGGTCATTATGAAGGCCATTGAGGAAAAGGGCGAGGAGCTGCTGTCCACCCTGGACTCCGACGAGGAGCTGGAGGAGATCTACCAGCTGTTCATGGATCGGTTCTTTGCCGAAGAGGACGAGGAAACAGAGGACTGAGTGTTCTTTCCTGCTCGGTGCGTGATGGGCCCTTTTAAACCCACATTTTTTAAACGGGACGCCCACCTCACGGTGTGGCTTGCAGGCCTCCCGGCCCCCCCTTTTTGGGGCGGGTTGGAAGTTGGAAGCAGATAAGCATCGTGGAGGCGACCCACCTGCCATCTCGTGCAGGTTTTAAACGGGTCCACACGGCCAGAGCGGGGCATAGAGAAAATTTAGTCCACTTGGGCGCGGCGTTTTTCGCCGCGCTCTTTTTATCCATTTTTAAATATAACCTTTTCCGGCGCGGCGTTTTTCGCCGCGCTCTTTTTTTAAATTTTTTATAAACATTCCCGGCGTTTTCCCCTTTTTCTCCCCTTTCCCCTTGAAACTTCCCCCTGATTCAAGTATAATACTTCGGACATGTCGTGCCCCCGGCCTCCGGGCGGCCCTTCCATGTTCCCCGGCCACTCTGCCGGGACGATCTGAATGAGAGGACTGAACAACTGTGAGCGAATCCAACGAGAACAAGAGCCTGTCCAGGGCCGAGCGGGAGGAGAAGCGCCGCAAGGAAGAGCGGGCCAATCACCGCTCCATCGCCCTGTACACCCTGGTGGGCGTTGTTGTGGTGGTGGCCGCCCTGGTCATGATCCTGTGGAACACCGGCATCCTCCAGCGCAACCTCACCGCCGTGGAGGTGGACGGAGTGAAGTACACCACCGCCGATGTGGACTACTATTTCAACTCCGCCTATAACAACATCGTCAACACCTATATGAACCAGTACTATATGGCCCCCTTCGACACCTCCTCCTCCACCAAGAACCAGGTGTACGACAGCGAGAGCGGCCAGACCTGGTACGACCATCTGATGGAGACCGCCATGGACAACCTGAAGTCGGACACCGCCCTGTCCGCCAAGGCCACCGCCGAGGGGTACACCCTGTCCGAGAGCGCCCAGGAGAGTCTGGACTCCACCATCAAGCAGCTGGACACCAGCTGGATCACCTCCGGCTATCAGAGCCGTGACTCCTTCATCAAGGTCAACTTCGGCTCCTTCATGACCTATGACCGGCTTGTCGAGCTGCTGAACATGCAGGTGCTGGCCTATGACTACACCCAGAGCCAGCTGGACGCCATCGACCACCCCGACTCCGACTACCAGGCCTACTACACCGAGAACGCCGACAGCCTGGATACCTACACCCTCACCCAGTTTGTGTTCCAGGCCCTGGTGAGCACCACCGACGAGGACGGCAACACCATTGAGATGACCGACGAGGAGAAGTCCGCCGCCCTGGAGGAGGCCAAGACTGAGCAGAAGGCCCTGGCCGAGGAACTGCGGGCCAAGCTGGAGGCCGGGGAGGACCCCCAGGCCCTGGCCGACGAGTACGCCGACCAGCTCTACTCCAGCGTCATCTCCCGCCAGACCGTGGGCTCCAACCTGACGGGCTACCCCTACGCCGACTGGGTCATGGAGTCCGGCCGCCAGGCCGGGGATGTGACCCTGTCCGAGTATGACGCCGGCACCGGCACCGTATATAACTACTATGTGGTCCGCTTTGAGGGCCGGGAGCTGGACGAGACCAACACCGCCAATGTGCGCCACATCCTGGTGGCCGCCGAGCAGGACGAGGGGGCCAGCGAGCCCACCCAGGAGCAGTACGACGAGGCCTACACCAAGGCCGAGGAGCTGCTGAACGAGTGGAAGGCCGGGGATGCCACCGAGGACTCCTTCGCCGCTCTGGCCACCGAGAACAGCGCCGACACCAGCTCCGCCCAGAACGGCGGCCTGATCTCCAACATCACCGCCAGCTCCGGCTATGTGGAGACCTTCACCAACTGGGCCCTGGATCCCAGCCGCCAGCCCGGGGACACGGGCATCGTGCAGAACACCGGCTCCTCCACCAAGGGCTGGCACATCATGTACTATGTCTCCTCCGGTGACCCCATCTGGAGACAGACCGCTGCCACCGCCCTGCAGAACCAGGACTATGAGCAGCTCATCGCCGACGCCACCGACGGCCTCACCGTCACCGAGAGCTTCGGCATGAAGCTGGTCTCCGGCAAGTAAGCCCATCCGAGCATGAAAAAAGCTCCCCATCCGGGGAGCTTTTTTTACGCCCATTGGAACTTTTCTTATTTGGCCAGGGCCACCAGGGCGCTGGCTCCGATACGGTCGGCCCCCGCCTCAATCATGGCCTGGGCCTGCTCAAAGGTGCGGATGCCTCCGGCGGCCTTGATGCGGATGTCGGGGCCGATGTGGGCCTTGAAGAGCTTCACATCCTCCACCGTGGCCCCGCCGGTGGAAAAGCCGGTGGAAGTCTTGATGAAGTCGGCTCCGGACATGGACACCACCCGGCACATGGCGATCTTCTCCTCCTGGGTGAGCTGGCAGGCCTCCACAATGACCTTCAGGATCCGGCCCCGGCAGGCCAGCTTCACCGCCCGGATCTCCTGGAGCACGCCCTCCCAGTCCCCGGCCTTGGCCAGGCCCAGGTTGATGACCATATCGATCTCATCGGCCCCGTTGCGGATGGCGTCCTCCGTCTCAAAGACCTTCACCTCCGGGGTGGAGTAGCCGTTGGGGAACCCGATGACCGTACACACCTTCAGGCGGTTGCCCAGATGGTCGGCCGCCTTTTTCACATACCGGGGTGGGATGCAAACCGAGGCAGTGCCGTACTCCAACCCCTCGTCACAGACGGCCTTTACCTGTTCCCAGGTGGCGGTGGGGGTGAGGATGGTGTGATCCACCCGGCTGAGAATTTCCTGCTTGTTCATAATCGCGACCCTTCTTCTTCCCCGCCGGAGTCGGGCTCCGGCTTTGTATTATGCCCTTTATTCTACCCAGTCTCCCCACTTTTGTCCAGTGTCAATTCTGCCTGAAGGAAATTTCAGGAAAACGCCCCTTTTCTCCATATCACCGGGAACGGGCTGTCTTCCTCCCCTGTTTCCCCCTCGGGACCGGGGACGGCGAAAAAATTTCAATTTTTCCATTGACAACTGGCGGCTTTTCTGGTAAGATACCACTTGCGCTGAAGCGAGAGACCTCTCGCCGTGCGGAATATATGGGGGTATAGCTCAGCTGGGAGAGCGCTTGAATGGCATTCAAGAGGTCAG
>JAXUUN010000041.1:0-15146 GCA_037231075.1 bacterium
TTGCCCTCGTACTCCTCCACCGCCTCCTCGATCCACTCCCGGCTCTGGATGTCCAGGTGGTTGGTGGGCTCGTCCAGAATGAGCAGATTGATCCTGGCGTCCATGAGCATGCACAGCCTTAAGCGGCTCTGCTCCCCGCCGGACAGGGTGGCCACGCTCTTAAACACATCCTCCCCCCGGAATTTGAAGGCGGCAAGCCGGTTCCGGGCGGTCTGGGCGGTGCAGTCCAGGTCGTAGAGCATGGTGTCCACCAGGCTGCGCTCCGGGTGGTCGAAGTGGATGATCTGGGGCAGGTAGCCGATCTTCACCGTGGGGCCCAGGCGGATCTTCCCGCCGTCGGGCTCCTCCTCCCCCATGATGATCTTCAGCAGGGTGGACTTGCCGGTGCCGTTGTCCCCCAGCAGGGCGATGCGCTCGCCCCCCGCCACCTCCAGATTCACATCCGAGAAGAGGGTCCGGTCCCCGAAGGACTTTTTCAGGTTCTTGATGGTCATGACCTCGTCGCCCCGGAACTCCCGTTCCCCGAAGCGGACCTCCATCTTCCGCTCCTTCCTGGGCCGGTCGGTGACCCGCATTTTCTCAATGCGCTTCTCCATGGACTGGGCCCGCTTGAAGGTCTTGTCGTTGCCCGAGTAGGCCCAGATCCGCAGCTGGTCGGCGGCCTTCTGGAGCTGGTCGATCTTGGCCTGCTCCTTCTCGTACTGCCGCAGCTTCTCCTCGTACCGCCGCTCCTTTTCCACGGCGTAGAAGCTGTAATTGCCGGAATAGAACTCCGCCTTGCCGTTCTGGATCTCGATGATCCGGTCCACCACCTTGTCCAGGAAGTAGCGGTCGTGGGATACGGTCAAAACGGTGCCCTTGAATTTTTCCAGGTACTCCTCCAGCCACTCGGTGGCCCGCAGGTCCAGGTGGTTGGTGGGCTCGTCCAGCAGGAGGATGTCCGTGTCCTCCAGGATAAGCCGGGCCAGGTTCACCCTGGTCTTCTCCCCGCCGGAGAGCTTGTCAAAGGGCTGCTCCCGCATGGCCTGGGGGATGGACAGGCCGTTGCAGACCTTATTTTTGTTGGTGTCCGTCTCATAGCCGCCCCCGGCCTGAAAGGCGGCGGTGAGCTTGTCGTACCGGCTCATCACCGCCGGGTCGGTCTCCCCGGCGGCCATCCGCCCGGCCAGGTCGGTCATCTCGCGCTCCATCTCATGGAGCGGCTCAAAGGCGGTGTCGATCACATCCTCCACGGTGTAGCCCGCCGGGTAGACGGGGATCTGGGAGATGAGGCCCAGGCGCTTGCCCGGGGCGATCATCACTTCCCCCTCGTCATAGTCCACCACCCCGGTGAGAATGCGCAGCAGGGTGGTCTTGCCGCAGCCGTTGGGGCCCAGCAATCCCACCCGCTCGCCGGTGTCCACCTGAAAGGTGAGCCCGTCCAGTATTTTGCTGCCAACCTCAAATTCCTTGACCAGGTTGGTTACGGAAATGTCGATCATAGTGTGCCTCTTTTGTGGTTAATTTGGGGAAGGTTTTGCCCCTGGGGTGACCCACTTTGCCAACAGCGGCAAAGTGGGCAAAACGCCGTTCAAGGGGGAGATGTTTCGACTCATCTCCCCCTTGAAAATCCCCCTCTCAGCGACAAAAAAGAGGGTTTCGACCCCCTTTTTTGATTTTTCCCCGGGGATGGGTGGAGACTTGAGTCTTTACTTCTAACAGAGATGGAGCGTCATCGCTTTTTCACGGTAGAGGTCTATTCTTTCTTTAGAAACTCCGCCGGTAACCTTGCGCCGCCTCCGGGGTTCTCCCTTCTCTCGCCGGCGTGTCAAACTTGGACTGACTTTCTTCTTGCGCCGCTACTGCTGACCGGGTGGTTACCCACAGCCGCTTCGCTGAACCAGCATGCGCCGGGCGTGTGGGGACCTGGGGGCCACTACGAAAGAAGCTCCCGCCGAAGGCCCCAATGGAAGCCTTCCGCCCGCAAGGGGTACCCGGTGGGGCCTATCAAAACACAGGCTGGAAAGCCGTGAAACAGGATTGCTCTCTGTCGGTATATCCAAGCGGGGACTTGCAAGGAATAAGAGCAAGTAGTCCTGAAAAATGCCGCTTTTCCCTTCTCCCAGGCCCCAGCACCGGCCCCTTGCGGGGATAGTACCTTCCCTTGGGGCCTGCGGTACAGACTTACTTGCGTGGTATTTCGCACCGTGCCCCGCCGGGGCAAAGGCCAGGCGCGTTTACAAGCGAGCAGGAAGAAAAACTTCTAAATTTAGGACTGCGGCGGCAGCACAAAAGTTTAGAGACAAGTCAGATTTTGCCTGCGCCGGGTTCACCTGCCGGGCTTTCTTGCGTGGGTACTCCCAAACCAGCACGGCCCCGGCGCGCATTGTCCAACGCGGAAGCCAGCCACGACCGCCAAGTCAGCGGCAGCGGCGCATATTTGAGCGTTGTCCCGCCACGACGCGCCGGCAAACGGCAGGAGAACCACGGAAAAGGCAAAGGAAGGTTTTGGAAACCTTGGTTTCCAAACGGCGCTTTGGTGACTTTGCCGCTGTTGGCAAAGTCACTCGCCCCGCAGGGCGAAATCACTTCAACTCCTTGGTCTCCTTCACCAGAAACTCGGTGATCTCCTCCAGCTTCATCCCACGGGAGGCTTTGACCAGGAAGGTGGAGTCCTTCTGAATGAGGCCGGGGAGGATCTCCATGGCCTCGCTCTTGTCCTCACAGTAATACACCTGGGGCACCCCCGCTTCCCGGGCGCCCTTGGCCATGGCCCGGGACTGTTCGCCGATGGCCACCAGGCACTGGATGCCGGCCTGTCCCAGATACTCCCCCACGCCCTCGTGGAGGGCGGGCGAGAAGGGGCCCAGCTCCAGCATATCCCCCAGCACCGCCGCCTTAAAGGCGCTCTGGCTGTCGGAGAGGACGCTGATGGCAGCCCGCATGGACTGGGGATTGGCGTTGTAGGTGTCGTCCAGAATGGTGATCCCGTCCCCCCGGCGCAGGATGTTCATGCGCATGCGGGTGGGGACGAACTGGCGGATGCCCTGTTCGATCTGGTCGGGGGTGAGGCCGAACCACTCGGCCACCGCCGCGGCGATGAGGGTGGGATAGACCATGTGCTCCCCCAGGGCGGGGATGCGTACCTCCCGGTCCATGTTGGGGGTGATGAGGCGGCAGCGGATGTGGCTGACGCCGTCGCCGCCCACCAGGGTGGCCCGGTACTCCAGGTCCTCCCCCTTGCCGCAGAAGACGGTTTTCACCGCCGTCTTTCCCCGGAGGGTGGACAGCATGGGGTCGTCCCCGTTGAGAACCAGCAGTCCGTCCTCCCGGATGTGGGGGAGCAGCTCGCATTTGGCTTTAAAGATATTCTCCCGGCTGCCCAGGCGCTCGATGTGGGCGTCGCCGATGTTGGTGATGACCCCCACCTCGGGCTTGACGATGCCCCCCAGGTAGTCGATCTCGCCGAACTTATCCATGCCCATCTCCACCACGCCGATCTCATGGCTGCTGTCCAGGCGCAGGAGGGTCAGGGGCAGGCCGATGTTGTTATTAAAGTTCCCCTCGGTCTTCAGGACCTTGTACTTGACCCCCAGCACGGCGGCCAGCATGTCCTTGGCCGTGGTCTTGCCCACGCTGCCGGTGACGGCCACAAAGGGGATTTTGAAGCGGTCCTTGTACCAGGCGGCCAGGTCCCGGAGAGCCCGCTGGGTAGAGTGGACCTTCACATAGAATTTATCCCCCCGGTAGCTCTCCCGCTCCCGCTGGGTCAGGCACCCCGTCGCCCCGGACTCCAGGGCGGCGTTGATGTAGGCATGGCCGTCAAACCGCTCCCCCACCAGGGGGATGAACAGGGAGCCGGGGTGGATGTCCCGGCTGTCGGTATCCACATGGAAAACGGGGGTATTTTCATCGGTAAACTCCCCCAGAAGCTGTCCGTTCACGGCCCGGATCAGCTCCCCCAAGGTGATGGTCTCCACGATTACAAGCTCTCCTTCCGTACCTCCAGGGAGGCGTCAATGATCCTCTGGCACAGGGCGGGGTAGTCGATGCCCACCGCCGCCGCCTCCTGGGGCACCAGGCTGGTGGGGGTCATGCCGGGCAGGGTGTTGATTTCAAGGAAATAGGGGGTGCCGTCAGGGGTGACGATAAAGTCCGCCCGGGAGTAGACCCCAAGGCCCAGGGTGCGGAACACCGCCAGGGCCGCCTGGCCCACCCGCCGCTCCCAGTCCTGGGGGATCTGGGCGGGGCACACCTCCTCCGCAGCGCCGGGCTGATACTTGTTCTCATAGTCGTAAAAGCCCACCTTGGGGATGATCTCAATGGAGGGCAGGGCCCGGTCCTCCAGCAGGGCCACCTGGATCTCCCGGCCCTCAATGTACTGCTCCAGCACCGTGCGGCCACCCAGCTTCACGCTTTCCTGAAGGGCGGCCTCCAGCTCCTGGGCGGTCTTGGCGATGTACACCCCGATGGAGGAGCCGCTGGCGATGGGCTTGACCACCACGGGCAGCTCCACCCGCCCCAGAAGCTCTTGGATATTCTCCTTTGTGACGGTCACCGTCTCCCACCTGGGGGTGGTCACCACCCCGGAGACCAGGCGCTTGGTCAGGTCTTTGTCCATGGCCATGGCCGAGCCCAGATAGCCCGAGCCGGTGTAGGGCACCCCCAGCAGGTCCAAAGTGGCCTGGATGCGCCCGTCCTCGCCGCAGGAGCCGTGGAGGGCCAGAAAGACGATGTCCGCCCCGGCGCACAGCTCCAGCACCCCGGGGCCGATGGCGGAGCGCCCGCCGGTCTTCCGCTGAGCCCGGACCTCAGAGAGGTCGGGGGCCTGGGGGCTGATGCGCCGCAGCTTTTCGGGGATGGGGGCGTCATAGAGCTCCTCCCCGGTTTCCTTCATGCCGTCCAGACCAAAAAACAGGTCCACCAGGGCCGCCCGGTGACCCAGATCCCGGAGGGCCTGGGTAATGAGGGCTCCGGAGGACAGGGACACATTGCGCTCGGGACTCAGGCCGCCGGCCAAAACCAGTATCTTCATATTGAAACACCTCGTTTACAACACTCGCAACACATGGGCATACCTATCACATTGTATACGCTGGTCAAGTATTTTATCACATTTCAAGGCGCTCTACAATGGGGAGCGGGAAAATTTTATCTCCCTCAGGGCATAAAAAAAGCCCGGTCCTCCGACCAGGAAACTTTAAGAATTAGGAACTTCCGAAAATTAGGAATTAGGAGTTAGGAATTAGGAATTTTTTCGCCGCTGCGGGGAAGGAGGGTTTCGCCGCTGCGGCGGCGAGTGACTTTGCCAACAGCGGCAAAGTCACCAAAGCGCCGTTTGGAAACCAAGGTTTCCAAAACCTTCCTTTGTCTCCTCCGTGGTTCTCCCACCATTCGCCGGCGCGTCAGGCTGGGACTGTGCTCCTTCCTGCGCCGCTGCCGCTGATCTGGTGGTTGCTGAGGGCTGCCGCATTGGATCAACACGCGCCGGGGCGTTTGAATGAATTAGAAATTAGGAGTTGGGAATTTTCAAAAGCTCTCCGCGGGAGTTTCGCCGCCCGCGGGCGGCGAAATAAAATCCAATCCATGTTTGGGGCGGCTCCGCCGACCCCAAACATTCTTCTCGCAAAAAGCCCCCCGACAATTTCGAAGAAATCGAGGGGGGATTTTTGTGAAGCTCCCTCAAAAAATAGCCGGGCCATTTTTTGAAGTAAATGCAAGCAGGCCTGTAAGCCGGGTTCTGTCTTTTAAGACAGCCATCTATCTCGACGCGCCGTTGCCGACGCGCTCAAGCCGCCTCCCCGGGACGGTCGGGCCAACCTGTTGTCCCTCCACGGCGTTGCTCCGGATAGAGTTTACAGCGATGGGCTGTTCCCAGCCATCGGGTGAGCTCTTACCTCACCTTTCCACCTTTTCCGGTCCGAAGGCCGGTAGTCTATTTCTGTTGCACTTTTCCTAGGGTCGCCCCCGGCGGATGTTATCCGTTATCCTTGCCCTGTGGAGCCCGGACTTTCCTCACCCACGGGCCTTTCGCCCCGCAGGCGCGGCTGTCCAGCCTGCTTGCCCGACTATGATACAGGAAAAAGGCCGTTCTGTCAAACGGTTTTCGCTGCCCACGGTGAAGAAAGGGGCCCCCAGCACGCCCGGCTTACTCCTCCGCCCTGCTCCGCTCCAGCAGCTTCCGGGCCATTTCCATGTCCGCCCGGTCCCGGTCCAGCCGCTCCTGGGGACTGAGGGCAGGCCGGGACTCCCCCTGGGTCCGGCGCTGGTTCCGAGCCCGGCGCTGGGCAAACCACTTCTGGGTGTCCCGGCAGATATTGGCCCCCATAAAGCCGCAGGCCACCCTGGTCTGCTCGGTGAGCTGGGGAAAGGCGGCCATCACCTCCTCCATGGAGACCTCCTCCCCCCGGCCCAGCCGGTCGGCGTACACATAGAGCGCCAGCAGCAGCCATCCCCGCTGCTCCGCGGGCAGAGCCAGGAGCATGGGGTAGTTGTCAAAGTAGAGCACAAAGCCCGCTTTCTTGTTGTCCATTTCATTCCCTCCCTACCCTACCGGGGAATGGCGGGGATAGTTGTACGACCCGGTGCATCCAGGGGGGCGTTATAGTCATTGTCATTGACATTGTCATAGAAATAGAAATTGATATTGTCATTGTCTCTGTTATGGTCATGGTGCCCCCGGGGTGGGGCGGCTGGGGAGAGAGGAGAAAAGATTTTCTCTTATTTTACGGGGGACGGGAGACGGGGGACGAAGGGCCGGAAAAAATTTTTTCAAAAAAATTTTTCCTTCTCCGCAATAAAACTCCTCTCCCCCGCATTGTACAGTCAGAATGGCAAACAAAACCCCAACAAACATGAAAGAGAGGAAACACCTATGAAGAAATCCTACATCGCCGCCGCCCTGGCTCTGACCGGCTGCATGGTCATGGGAGCCGCGGCCGCCAGCCAGTCTCAGAATGTCACCGCCACCTTCCGCCCGGACATGACCCTGAAGGTCAACGGCACCGCCTACACCGTCCGGGACACCACCGGCCAGGTGGTCTCCCCCCTCATCTACAACGGCACCACCTACCTGCCTCTGGCCTCCCTGGGCCAGCTGCTGGGGGCGGATGTCTCCTGGGACGCCGCCACCCAGACCGTGATCATCAACGACGCCGACACCGCCGCCGCCTCCATCGGTGAGGCCAAGGCCAAGGAGGTCGCCCTCCAGCACGCGAGCCTGTCCTCCAGCCAGGTGTCCTTCCTCCAGACCAAGCTGGACTGGGAGAACGGCCGTCAGGTCTATGAGGTGGAGTTCTACTCCGGCAACAAGGAGTACGACTACGAGATCGACGCCGCCTCCGGCGCCATCGTCAGCTACGACTTCGACATTGAGAACTACACCATCCCCTCCACCTCTACCCCCAGCACTCCCAGCACCTCTACCTCCAACAGCTCCACCGGCCTGATCGGCGAGACCCGTGCCAAGGAGATCGCCCTGAACCACGCCGGGCTCACCGCCAGCCAGGTGTCCTTCGTCCAGGCCAAGCTGGACTGGGATGACGGCCGCCAGGTGTATGATGTGGACTTCTACTCCGGCAACAAGGAGTACGACTACGAGATCGACGCCGCCTCCGGCGCCATCCGCGGCTACGACTTCGACATCGAGAACTACACCATCCCCTCCACCTCCACCAGCGCCTCCAACGGCAGCTATATCTCCCGGGAAAAGGCCCAGCAGCTGGCCCAGGCCAAGGCGCCGGGTGCCACTCTGGTCAAGCTGGAGTTTGACTACGACGACGGCCGGGCGGTGTACGAGGGCGAGCTGCGGGACGGCCGCACCGAGTACGAGTTCGAGATCGACGCTTCCACCGGCAGTTTCATCAAGTGGAGCCAGGATTGGGACTAAGGAAAACTCCCCATAGACAGCAAAATCCCCCGCCTCAACGGCACATGGAGAAATCCATGTGCCGTTTCTCTGTCTTGACCGAATTGATGTTTTTTTGTAAAATTTAGAAAAACGGGCCGTTTTCACCGCGCTTTTCCGCGCTTCCCTCCGCGGCTGGAAATGGCAGAGAACCGGAGCCTTGTGAAGGAGGGGTTACAGTGGATCTTGTATTGGCATTTTTCAGCTTTTTAAGCCAGGCGCCCGTGGTGGTGGGCTCTATCAATCTGCTCACCCTGTTCTCCTTTGGCAGGGAGGGCACCCGCTTCATTGCCAAAAAATTGCGCAGGGAACAGCCCCCTGACGAGCTGTTCTGGTCCCTTTTCCTCAGCTCGAGTTTCTGCACCCTGCGCGATGTTATCTCCAGACATGATCACCTCGCCCACATCACCAGAAAAATCAGGGACAAGAAGCTGGAGCGTCGGATCGACCTGTCCCCTTCCGACCTGTCAGTTCTGTTTAAATGTGTACCCAGACACGAAGATAAGATGATCCAAAGCTATTTTTCCTTCCTGTTCAAGCAGATCGTTCATGGGGTGGCCGAACTGGAGGTCCTGCCCCGGGAGGAGCTGAACAGTATTCTCCAACAGGCACAGGAAGAGGTCTGGACCAACTGGCAGTCCTGTCTGCGGGACGCATATCTGCGCTGCCCCTCTCTGGGTGGATATACCCACCAGAAGCAGCAGGAGCGGCTGGCTCTGCTGGCCTCCGGAGAGGCCATTCCTCCCCCGGGCTCCGGCGCCGACGAGCGCTTTATTCAGGCGTCGGCTCCCCGCTGTTTAAAACAGGAGCTTCTCACCCCGGACGGACGAAGCCTGCTTTCCGCCCGCCCGGACGCCACCCCCACGGACTGGTGGAAAAGCCTGTCTGACCTTCTGGACAACGGCCCGGTGTTTCTCACCGGTCCGGGCGGCATGGGAAAGACCTCCTTTCTGAGCTCCCTTTACCGCGCCATCGCTCAGGGGGAGCCGGAGGCAGAGTTCAGCTGTGCGTTTCTCCTCTCTCTTGACGCCCTGATGCGGGAGCCCGCGCCGGAGATTCATCTGGGTATTTCTCCCCTTGCCGACGCCTCTCAAAGCGTCTTGCTGCGCAAAATTGCCCAACTATCAGACATGCCGGGCCAGGAACGGGGCTGGAAAAAGGTCCTTCTTCAGAAATTTCCCGTTTTCTTTGAGCAGCCTGTGCTGCTGATGCTGGACGGTCTGAATGAGATGAGCGGACAGGCAACACAGGACAAGGCCTACTTGCGCCATCAGATTCTGAGCGAGATCAGGTGTCTGTCCGACAGGGAACGCTACCCCAATGTCCGCATTGTGGTGACCTCCCGGATCGACCGGGAGAATCTGCTGGAATCTCAGCTTTCGAGTCTTCCTGGGTTCCAGCATGTAGTCCTCGGGGGCGTGGAGCTCCCTTCGGAGCTCCACGGATTCCTGTCCGCCCGTAAAATCCCCCTCTCCCCCACCATGGTCGAGCTTCTCAAGCGGCCCATGTACTGCCAGGCTGTAAAGGATATGCTTCACCAGGGCTCCCTCCCCTCCACCCAGTTTCAGCTGCTGGATCAGATGTACCGCAGACTGTGCCGGCAGGGCCAGGACAATATGTCCGACAAGGTACGGCTTCCCTGCTTAGGGTACCTCACGGAATACTTCGTTCCCATCCTGGCATACGCCCACTGGAGGGAAGGAAAACTTGATGAGGATCTCATCCAGCGTCAATACGACTGTTTTCTTCAGTGGAGCCCTATGATCCTGTGCGGCACCAGGCAGAACAAATTTGAGTTTATGGATCAGCTCCACCCCGTGACACATCATCTCAACCTGATTGTCAGGTACCTGTGTGAAACGATGCAGCTGCTGTTTTGGGAGGACGGGAGCTTTTCCTTCTGCCATCAGGATTACCGGGATTTTCTGGTGGCCAGGTACTTTCTGCAGCGCATGGAGTTTATGCGCCAGAAGCCGGATTGTCCCCTGTGGCAGGACACAAATGTGGTGAACACCCTCCGCCTCAATACATACAGTACCGGTATCATGCATCTCATCTATCAGGCCGTCTCCTTTTCTCTGCCTCCCAGCCGGGGGGAGGAGGCCCCCTTTGTACAGAAATTTTACTGGGATGTGGACTGGAAAAAAACAGGCTTTCTCCCCGGGCATGCCCTGTGGTACACCACCGCCTACCAGCTGGTGGATTTACGGGGGCTGGAAGATGTAGCCTACGGAGGAGCGGATCTGAGCGGGGATGCGCTGCGGATTTTTGCCCCTCTTCTGTCCCGGGTGCAGCAGGAGGAGGCGTCGCTGACTGAAACGATCCATCTATCCGGCCGCCTTCTGCAAAATCTCATCGAGGTGCTGATGAAATGCTGTGAGCTCTTCCGCTCCCGGAAGGACTACCGGCAGGCCAGAGCCATTACCCGCGCGGCCCGCCATATTTTATCATACAACCCAGACCGGCTCTCCATGGGGAATGTGGTGGATTACAATGAGTCCAAAGTGATTTTTACTCAATTTCTGGAAAATGGCACAGACGATGAACTGGGCACGGCTCTGGAACAGCTGGCGCACAGCGTGGCCCATGGCGCGCCTTTCCGCTACGCCTGCAACACGCTGGCCATGCTCCTGGTCTCCCCCCATCCGAAGATCCGGTCACACCCCGCCTTTCTTGCCTTTCGTCAGGAGTTTCTCCGGGGACAGGCCCCTGGGGTATGTGCCTTCCGGCTGTATCACGCCGCCCTGTTTGACCCACGCAAAGAGGGAGAGGACTGGCAGCCCCGTATTTACAGCCTGCGGCAGATGCTCTATCTGCTCAGCGACCACAGGGTGCGTGTCACCGGTCTGACAGCCGCCCGGCTGGAGTTTTTCTCCCCTCAGGATCTGCAGAATCTGGACCTGGACTGCATCCACGCTCCCCTGTGGGACAGCCCCTTCCCTCCCATGGAAAACATCCTCCTTATCCGCCGGTTTTTGGCGGAGATCCGGGATATTGAAACGGAAAATACCAGGTGGAAGCACTACATGCAGGGTCTGAGCGCCCTGTATGACCGGCCGCCCCACATTGCGGATGCGAAAAAGGAGCTGGCAAAGGCCGGGAAGCGGGATGTCCGGGCACGGCTGCTGCTGGCCTTTCTGGACAGGGACCCGGAAAAGCTGCATCTCTACTATCAGCGTCTGCGGCCGGAACGCCGTGTTCTGCCAAAGGACATCGGAGGGTACTGCGTCCGGGAGTATTATACCCGGGACATCGCCCGATTCTGCCATGCCCTCCGGACAGAGGCCCTGCGCCGGAAATACGGGCGGCGGCAGTCCGACAAATTGTGGCCTGGTTACATGGCGGAGGAAAACTCCCCATAGACAGCAAAATCCCCCGCCGGTTTCGGCGGGGGATTTTCTTGCCCTCCCGCATTGAGGGGGGATTTTTGTGTAATCTCTCTCAAAAAAGCGGCTCTGCCTCTTTTTTGAACTCAGTCCTGCTCCCAGTTGTGGTACACATTCTGGACATCGTCATTGTCCTCCAGCAGGTCAATGAGCTTCTCCATGTTCTTGATGTCGGCCTCGTCGGTGAGCTTCACATAGTTCTGAGGCACCATCTGCACCCCGGCCTCCAGGAAGGTGTAGCCCTTCTTCTCCAGGGCCTCGGAGACGGCGGGGAAGGCGTCGGGATCGGTGTAGACCTGGAACACATCGTCGTCGGCCTGCATATCGTCGGCCCCGGCCTCCAGAGCGTCCATCATCACCGTGTCCTCGTCCAGGTCCTCGGCGTCCAGGACGATGACGCCCTTGCGGTCAAAGCTCCAGGACACACAGCCGGTGGCCCCCAGGCCCTTGCCGTACTTGTCCAGCAGGTGGCGCACCTCAGGGGCGGTGCGCTGGCGGTTGTCGGTCAGGGCCTCCACGATGACGGCCACGCCGTTGGGGCCGTAGCCCTCGTACACCACGCTCTCGAAGTTGTCGGTGTTGCCGGAGCCCAGCGCCTTGTCGATGGTGCGCTTGATGTTGTCGTTGGGCATGTTGGCCGCCTTGGCCTTGGCGATGACGGTGGCCAGACGGGAGTTGTTGGCGGGATCGCCGCTGCCGCCGGTCTTGACGGCCACGATCATCTCACGGGCGATCTTGGTAAAAATCTGGGAGCGCTTGGCGTCGGCCGCCCCTTTGGTCTTCTGTATGTTGTGCCACTTGGAATGTCCGGACATGAAAATCTTCCCTTCTTGTGTGATCAAATCAAAAGCGCAAATATTATATCACTCTGATTTGCTCTTTGCAAGCCTGTTTCCGGCGGTTTTGCCGGATTTTTGCCGGATTTCCGGGCGTTCAGGCCAGAGCGGCCTCAATGGCGTCCTCTTCCTCCTGCATGGCCCGGAGGGTCAGCTCCAGCAGCTTGTCCAGCTCCCAGCCCAGCAGCTCCGCCCCCTGGGCGATCACATCCCGGGAGCAGCCGGCGGCAAACTTCTTGTCCTTGAACTTCTTCTTCAAAGACTTCAGCTCCATGTCCTTGGCGCTCTTGGAGGGGCGCATCAGGGCGGCGGCCCCGATGAGGCCGGTGAGCTCGTCGGCGGCGAAGAGGACCTTCTCCATCTCATGCTCAGGCTTGATGTCCACGCAGCTGCCCCAGCCGTGGCAGGCCACAGCGTGGATGAGCTTCTCCTCCGCCCCGGCCTCTCTCAGCAGCTGCTGGCATTTGACGCAGTGCTCCTCGGGCCACTGCTCAAAGTCCACATCGTGCAGCAGCCCCACCAGGGACCAGAACTCCGCCTCGTCCCCGTAGCCCAGTTCCCGGGCAAACCAGCCCATGACATGCTCCACCGTCACACCGTGGCGGAGGTGGAAGGGCTCCTTGTTGTACTTGTTCAGCAGGTCCCAGGCCTGCTGGCGATCCATTGCCATTGGTAACACCTCTTGTTTTGATTTGTTTGGATGGATGATGAGAGTTCGCCGCTTTGGCGACCCGCTTTGTCAACAGGAAAAGGGGTTTCGCCCCCTCGGGGGCGACCTCCTTTGCCCCCGTCGGCAAAGGAGGCAAAGCGCCGTTCAAGGGGGAGATGTTTCGACTCATCTCCCCCTTGAAAATCCCCCTCTCAGCGACAAAAAAGAGGGTTTCGACCCCCTTTTTTGATTTTTCCCCGGGGTGGGTGGAGATTTGAAAGTTTCTACTTCTGGCGGAAACGGGGTACCATTCTTCCTTCCGACTGCTGACGGAGACGCTCAGCGTATATTGGTACGCCCTACGATGTAGTCGATGGTGGTATGGTAAAAATCCGCAAGGACCATCAAATACCGAACCGGGATCTCCCGCTTGCCCGTCTCATAGTTGCTGTAAACCCGCTGGTCGATTCCCAGCATCGCCCCGATCTCTTTTTGCCCCATATCCGCGTCACTGCGAAGTTGGGCCATCCGCGGAAAATACATCGTCCTCACCTCGGGGCCATTATAAATGCGGAACAAATATTAGAGTTGATTTTACTATCATATAATAGTAAAATCATGTTGAGGTGAATACAATACTTACGCCAGGAAAACGAAAGGCCCCCTTGCGTGAAGGGGGCAAAGGGCTTTTGTTGAGGGGCTCCGCTGCGGCGGGGACGGGGGGTCCGCCTGCGGGCGGGACGAGGAGTGGAGTGGTTTCGCCGCACCGGCGGCGAGTAACTTTGCCAACAGCGGCAAAGTCACCAAAGCGCCGTTTGGAAACCAAGGTTTCCAAAACTTTCCTTTGTCTCCTCCGGGGTTCCCCCTCCTTCCGCCGGCGCGTCGGGGCGGGACTGTGCTCCTTTCCGCGCCGCTGCCGCTGATCTGGTGCCCGATGACGGCGGTTTCGTTGGACCAATGCGCGCCGGGGGGCGTTTATATGCCGCGCCCCGCCGGGGCAAAGACCAGGCGTGTTTACAAACAAGTAGGGCACAAAACTATCCTGATTTCGGACTGGAGCGGCAGCGGGCGGCGGCGCGCAGGCAAGTCAAATTTCCACCCGCGCCGGTTTCGTCTGCCTGGCCCGGTTTCGTGGTCCCCCGTAAATGGGGGTCCGGGGACTGCGCGGTAGCACAATGGGAATTGTGCGTGCGCTGCCCCCGGCGATTCTTTCGTACCTTTCTGATCGCTCAGAAAGGTACTCGCCCCGGGGGGCGAAACCTCCCCTACCGCCGCAGCGGAAAAAAATCCGGAATCAATAGGCCACCACAATACCCCCGTCGTTGGCGTACACAGTGGTGATGCCCTTGGCGTCCACAATGAGAATGTCGGAGAGCCGGCACTTTTCCTCCAGCATCTGCTTCACCTGGAAGGCCCGCTCCAGACAGTTGCAGTGGCTGATGACCAGCTTGCGGCCCGGGTGCTCCGGGTCGGAGGCCACCTTGTCCACCATTTTCGTCAAAGCCTGCTTCATGGTCAGGGCCTGTCCCAGCTTGCAGATCTCCCCCTCGGGGGTACCCGCCATGAGCAGCTTGATCTTCAGCGCCCCGGTGACTACCGCCTGGAGCCTGGTCAGCCGCCCGTTCTTCCGCAGGTTCTCCAGGGTCTCCAGCACAAACATGGTCCGCGTCTTGTAGATAAACTGCTCTACCTCCCGCACCACATGCTTGAAGGGCATGCCCGAGGCGGCCAGCTCCCGGATCTTCAGGGCCACCAGCACCTCCCCGGCGGCGGCGGAGCAGGAGTTGAACACATGGATGTTCACCCCGGGCTCGTCCTCCTCCAGCATCATCCTGGCCTGCTCGGCGCTGTTGTGGGACCCGCTGAGCAGGGCGGACAGGGTGACCACATACACATCCTCCGCGCCCTGGTAGGCATCCAGATATGCCTGGGGAGCGGGACAGGAGGTGGAGGGGGATTGTTCGCTCTGGCGCATGCACCACAGCAGATCGGCCTGGTCAAAGGTCTCGTCGTCCACAAAGGTGCTATCCTCCACCCGGATGGTCAGGGGGACCTTGACAAAGCAGGGGTCCTGAAGCATCTGGGGGCTAAGGTCACAGCAGCTGTCCACAACGATTTTAAAACTCATGTAAATCATCTCCAGACATAGTTTTTAAAATCACATTCGTAACGGATAGTGTATCACAGTCTTGCGGGAATGTAAAGGGGAAATCAGTCCCCCTCTCCCCCGCCCTGTCCGGCCAGCTCCTCCTCCAGCTCCCGGAGAAGTTTCTGGTCGGCCTTGGAGGTGAGGTCCAGCTTTTCGTACAGGTCGGGGCGGCGCGTTTTGGTGCGGAGGATGGACTGCTTCCGCCGCCACTGGTCCACCTTGGCGTGGTTGCCGGACAGGA
>JAXUUN010000042.1:0-14448 GCA_037231075.1 bacterium
GAAAAGTTACCAAAAGGCCGCTCATGGGGAGGGGTGTTTCGACTCCCCCCTCCCCCTGAGAACCCCTACCCCACAGCGACCAATCAGGGGGACTGCGGTCCCCCTATTGGATGTACCCCCTGGGGCGGGCAAAAAGCGGAAAGCCATTCCTTCTTTTCACACCTGCCTCGTCCGTTTACGGGAATGCACGAGAGAAAGTCCGGCAGACGAACCCGGCGCGGGCGGAAATTTGACTTGCCTGTGCGTTGCCGCCCGCTGCCGCTGTGCGTCCTAAATTTTGTGGCCCTGTGTCCTACCCGCTTGTAAACGCGCCTGGCCTGTGCCCCGGCGGGGTGCGGCGGTGGCCGCTTACGCAAGAGGGTCTGTACCGAGGGCCCCAAAGGAAGGTACGGTCCCCGCAAGGAGCCGCCGATGGGGCCCGGGAAAAGAAAAAGGCGGGCTTTCCGATGGAACATTCGGGCGCGCCGGGGCCGCGCTCTCCGGCTTACCTTCTCTGACAGACCCCATCTGGAGTTCCATGTGGACAAAAGACTTCTATTGGGGCTTTTGGCAGAGAGATCCTTCCCGGGAGACAAGCTGTCCCCGCTGAGGGTAGGTTGCTGGGCAGTCCTGTTTCTCATCAGGCCCCACCCGATGCCCCTTGCGGGCGGAAGGCTTACATTGGGGCCTTTGGTATAAGCTTCTTTCGTCGGAAGGCCTCCAGGTCTCCACGCCCCCGGCGCGCATTGGTGCAGCGAAACCGCTTTCCGTGACCACCAGATCAGCGGCAGCGGCGCAGGAAGGAGCACGGTCCCGCCCTGACGCGCCGGCGAGAGATAGGAGAACCCCCGGAGGTGGCACAAGGTCACCGGCGCGGTCCAAAAGGAGAACAGGCTTCCAAGGGTGAAAAAACCGACGGCGCGCCATCCCCCTCAGAAGAAAATTTCTTAGTTCTCCACCCACCCCAGGGGGTACATCCAATAGGGGGACCGCAGTCCCCCTGATTGGTCGCTGTGGGGTGGGGGTTCTCAGGGGGAGGGGGGAGTCGAAACACCCCTCCCCCCGAGTGGCGCTTTGCCTCCTTTGCCGCCACGGGCAAAGGAGGTCGCCGCCGAAGCGGCGAAACCACTTCATCCCCCGTCTCCGCCGCGGCGGGGAAACTCACTCTCCCCGGCGGCGAAACCTTCCCCGCCAAACTAAAACAGCACCCTCACCGCCCAGGCCGCCGCCCAGAACCCCACAAAGTCGGCGCACAGGGCGGCAGGGACGGCGTACCGGGCGCGGGTGATTTTGGCGGCCCCGAAGTAGACGGCCACGGTGTAGAAGGTGGTCTCGGTGGAGCCCAGCATCACCGCCGCCGTCCGCCCCAGCTGGGAGTCGGGGCCGTAGGTCCCGATGAGCTCCGAGCCCACCCCCAGGGCGGCCGAGCCGCTTACCGGCCGCACCAGCATCAGGGGCAGCAGCTCAGAGGGCAGGCCCAGACGGTCCATCACCGGCCTCAGAGCCCCGGAGAGCAGCTCCAGGGCCCCGGAGGAGCGGAACATGGACACCGCCGTCATAAGCCCCACCAGGGCGGGGAAGATCCGCACCATGGTCTCCAGCCCCGACGCCGCCCCCGTGCACAGGGTGGAGTACACATCCACCCGCCGTCCGGCGGCGTAGAGGGCGGTGCCCGTGAGGATCAGGGGGAGGAGCAGAGAGAAGAGGCCTGTCATCTCAGTCCCTCCAGATCCGGGCAAATATCTTGCAGGCCAGCACCCCCGCCCCCACCGACAGACCCGAGGCCAGCCACACCGCCGGCAGGATGTCAAAGGGAGCTTGGCTCCCCGCCGAAGCCCGCACAGCGGCCACGGTGGTGGGGATGAGCTGGAGGGAGGCGGTGTTGCACACCACCAGCATGCATAGCCCGTCCGAGGCCGTCCCCGGACTTTTTTTCGCCATGCGCCGGGCGGCCTCCAGCCCCAGGGGAGTGGCGGCGTTGCCCAGCCCCAGCAGGTTGGCCGACATGTTGGCGGCCACGGCGTCCATCACCCCCCGGTCCCCGGCCTCCCGGGGAAACAGCAGCCTCAGCGCCGGCCGGAGCAGGCCGGTGAGCTTCTCCGCCAGCCCGGAGCTGCGCATGACCTCCATCACCCCCGACCACAGGCACACCATGCCCCCCATGGCCAGGGCCAGCTCCACCGCCGCCGCCGGTCCCGCCACCGCCGCCGCCGCAAGCTCCTCCGTCCGGCCTGTGGCCAGGGCGCACAGAAGGGAGATTGCCGCCATTCCTGTCCAGATTATCGTCATTGTCAAAAAAATCCCCTCCTTTTCTCCTATTATTCATACGGAAATTACTGGAAATCCATGACCCATTTCCAACCAGAAATTTACAAAAAAATCCAGTACAATCCCCTTTTTTCAAGAAAAATTTACATTTTTTATGCCGCTTTGAATGATATTTACTGTTGACATGATATTTGATTATTTGTAAAATAAAGATGTAAAAAGCCACGCCTAATCGTCCCTTGTTCCCGGGGGCTGAAGGGACGATTTGAATCAGAGAGAAGGAGGCGTCATAATATGAAATCCACTGGTATTGTCCGCAAAGTGGACGAACTGGGACGCATTGTATTGCCCATTGAGCTGCGCCGCACCCTGGATATTGAGGAGAAGGACTCCCTGGAAATCTACATGGACGGATCGTCCATCGTGCTGAAGAAGTTTCAGCCGGCCTGCATTTTCTGTGACAGCGAGAAGGATATCATGGAATTTCGGGGAAAGAACATCTGCCCCCGTTGTTTTCAGGAGATGGGCGGATTGTTCCGCAAGTAATACCGGGGCGTAAGGCTTCGGATATTCAGATATGAGAGGAACAGGTTATCTCCCCGGACCGGGAGCAAAACAGGTCCGGCCGGGAGAGAATGGGGGAATGGAGCGCCGGAGGCCGGCCCTCCATTCCCTTTCGTTTTGGAAAAAAGAAGCGGTGGGGCGCTGTCTGTGTGCAGCGCTCCACCGCTTTTCCGGTGAGTTTGAATTTTCCTTACAGCTGGATCATGGCGGCGCCCACCATCAGCAGGGCCTGGACCACGAAGATAGCCAGGAAGCAGGGGACAAAGAACTTGTACCACTTCTCGATCTTCACACCGGCAAGGCCGCTGAGGATACCGACCATGGCGGTGGGCCACAGGCAGTTGGACAGGCCGTCGCCGAACTGGAAGGCCAGGCAGGCGGTGTCACGGGAGAGACCCAGCAGGTCGGCCATGGGGGCCATGATGGGCATGGAGGTGGCGGCCTGACCGGAGCCGGAGGGGATCAGGAAGTTCAGCAGGGTCTGGAAGATCAGCATGGCCACGGCGGCGACGCTGGCAGGCAGATCCATAAGGGGCAGGGAGAAGTAGTACACCACGGTGTCGATGATGTTGCCCTGGGTGAGGACCATCAGGATACCGCGGGCCAGGCCGATCATCATACAGGCCATAGCCACATCGGCAAAGCCGCCGGCGTACTTTTCAGCGATCTTGTTGGGGCCGTCCCCGATGATGATGCCGCTGACAATGCCCATGATCATGAACACGGCGGACAGCTCGGTGAAGTACCAGCCGTAGACACGGCAGCCGTAGACGATGACCACGATGCCGGCCACCAGCACGCCCAGAACCAGGGCCTCACGCACGCCGAAGGGGTGATTCTTCAGGTCCTCCTCGCTCATGGAGAAGCGGGAGAAGTCCTCCCCGTAGACCAGGCTCTTGGTGGGATCGGCCTGGACCTTCAGGGCGTAGCGGATGAGGAAGAAGGAGGCCACCACGATCATGCAGGCGTGGGAGAAAACACGGTAGCCCATGTTGGAGGGGAAGGGAACCTCGGCGATGCTCTGGGCGATGCCCATGGTGAAGGGGTTCATGGCCGCGCCGGAGTAGCCCATGCCGGCGCCCAGGGCCACGATGCCCAGACCCACGATGGCGTCAAAGCCCATGGCGATGGCGATGCCCACGAAGACGGGGATGAAGGGGAACCACTCCTCAAACAGGCCGATGGTGGAGGAGGCGGAGCCCACGACCACCAGGAAGATGGGGATGATGGCGGCACGGGCCTTGCCCTTGAAGATCTTCAGCAGGGCGGCAACCAGGCCGTTGAAGGCGCCGCTGCCGATCATGATGTTGATGGAGGCGTAAGAGATGAACACGAAGAACACCACGCTGCCGGCGTCCACGAAGCCGGTGTAGATGCACTTCATCATGTCGAAAAAGCCCACGGGGGAGGACTCCACCGTGTGGAAGGTGCCGGGAATGGCCACATTCTGGCCGGCGTCGTTGACCATACGGTCAAACTGCCCGGCGGGCAGGATCCAGGTGGCGATGGCACAGATCACAATGATCAGGAACATCAGCACATAGATGTGAGGAAGGGTAAACTTCTTTTTCTTAACCAGTGTACTTCCGTTTGACATTTGAGATTCCTCCTTTATTCTCCTTTCCGATTCGGGAAACACGCGGGGGTCCACACACTTGAAACTGAAATTCCTCCCTCCTTAGGAATTAAGTTTTTTCTTCTTCTGTTCGGTATAAGACCGGTACACTTCGTCCCGGAAATCGGCGTCTGTCAGGGTACGGTAGATCACATTGGCGATGAGCTCAGCGCCGTCGGCGATGGCCTGGTGGGCGGGTTGGCGGACGGTCTCCTCCCGGAACTCCACGGTGTGCAGGGCGTGGGGGGCTTCACAGATGGCCACCTGGGCCTGGATGGTGGGGCAGCGGTAGCTCACATTGCCCACATCCGAGGAGCCGTTGGGGGCGGGGACGGCGTCATAGGGCATCCCCTTGTCCTGATAGAACTGGATCACGGCCTCCTCCAGGGTGGGGACCCGGACCATGTCGGCAAAGTCCTCAAAGCCCTTGGTGAAGGTGTGCTGGCAGTCCAGAGCCAGGCACACGCCCTGGGCGCATTTGCGCACCACCTGGTCCATCTCCTCCAGCTTGCCCTGGGAGTCGGTGCGGATCTCCATCCGGACCACCGCCTTGTCGGGGAGGATGTTGGGGAACTGGCCCCCCTCGGTGATGACCGCGTTCACATGGATGTCGGGGGTGAAGCACTCCCGGCGTGCGTCGATCAGGTCCAGGAACTTTCTGGCGGCGGCCAGGGCGCTGTGGCCCTTCCAGGGGCCGGCCACGGCGTGGGCGGACAGACCGGTGAACTCCACGATGTAGTTGCGCAGGGAGAGCACGTCCATGTCGGCCAGGCACTTGCCCCCGCTCCAGCTGTGGATCATCATGGCGGCGGCCAGGCCCTCAAAGGCCCCCTTGGCGGCCATGCCCACCTTGGCGCCGTCCTCCTCCTCGGCGGGGGTGCCGAAGACGATGACCTTGCCCTGGATCTTGTCCTTCACCTCCGCCAGGGCCAGAGCGGCCAGCACGGACATGGAGCCGTGGACATTGTGGCCGCAGGCGTGGCCCAGGCCGGGCAGGGCGTCGTACTCGGTGAGAATGGCGGCGCTGGGGCCCTCGCCGCAGTCCAGCACGGCCTTGAAGCCGGTGGGCCAGCCCAGGTAGGGGTACTCCACCTCATAGCCCGCCTGACGCAGGATCTCCACGATTTTCTCGCTGGAGCGGAACTCCTGGTCGGGCAGCTCGGGATGGGCGTACAGGTCGTCGCTGAGGGCCACGGCAGTCTGATGATGCTTCTTCACCGCCTCGGCGATGAAGGCTTCCGGTTTCTTGTGATCCATGTTTGTTTCCTCCTAATCGTTGTTTACAATGTTCCGCTGGTATTCCACCGCCTGAAGCGGGAAAAAATATCACCCCTCTCTTTCACACGCTAGCAGGCAGCAGAAGATAAGCGGTTACGCGCTCCTGTTGGCCGGCGCCGAGAGAGGGGCGGAACAGATCACAAAGGGAGGATGGCTCCTCTGTTTCCCGGCACCGGATCCAACAAGTGCCGATCCAAGAAAAATCTGTCAAAGTGCATGAATAAAGCTTTAATGTATTATACAAAACAACGAAACAAAAATCAAGGGGTAAGTAAGAGGGTGGGGGCGCGCTTTCTTTGGGATGAAGAAGAATGAGTCCAAATGAAAATTGGAGGGAGAAGGCGCGCCCCCCGAAGAAAGAGGGGCTGAAGCCGGATGAGGGGTATCCGGCGTCAAATCGTGGGATGGGCCAGCCAGTCCACAGCGGACTGGGCCATCAGGCCGGTGCCCTTCCAGAACACGGAGGGGTCTACACAGAACCGGGGGTGATGGGCCCCGTAGACCTGGCCGTCGTTGGGACAGGGGGCGCTGCTCACCAGGACGAAGTAGCAGCCCGGCCGCTCCTGGAAGAAGAAGGCCGCGTCCTCTCCGCCGGTGACCCCGTGGGGCAGGATGTTGACCTCTCCCTCCTCCAGACACCGTCCGGCGGTGTCCAGGAAGGACTGGACCATCCGCCGGTCGTTGACCAGGGCGGGGTAGCCGTCCACAAAGTCCACGGTGCAGGAGCAGCGCATCATTTTGGCGGTGTCCATGGCGATCTCCCGGATCCGGCCCAGGACGAAGTCCCGGGTGCGGGGGGCGGCGTTGCGGATGGTGCCCTTCAGGGTGGCGGTCTCGGGGATCACATTGAAGGTGCCCCGGCCGGCCTCCACGCTGGCGATGGTGATGACCACGCTGTCAAAGGGGTCGGTCTCCCGGCTGACGATGGTCTGCAGGTTGGTGATGATCTGAGCCGCCACCACCACCGGGTCCACGCACTTGTGGGGGATGGAGCCGTGGCCCCCCAGACCGGTAATCTGGATGATCACCTGGTCGTCGGCGGCGGTGGTCTCCGCCCAGGTCACATCCACGGTGCGCTTGCCCGTGCCGCTGAGCAGGTTGCCGATGTGCATGGCGAAGATGCCGTCCACATCGTCGATGACCCCGTCCTTTACCATGGGCTCGGCCCCGCCGGGGCCCTCCTCGGCGGGCTGGAAGATGAGCTTCACGGTGCCCTCCAGCTCGTCCTCATGCTCCTTCAGGAGCTTGGCCGCCCCCAGGAGCATGGAGGCGTGGGTGTCGTGGCCGCAGGCGTGCATCTTGCCGTTGGTGGAGGCGAAGGGAAGACCGGTGTCCTCCTGGATCTCCAGGGCGTCCATATCCGCCCGGAGGGCCACCGTCTTGCCCGGGCGCTTGCCGCCGATCTTCACCGTCAGCCCCGAGTGGCCGGGGTACTCCTGACAGGTCAGACCGAAGCCGGCCAGGACCTGCTTGACATAGGCGGCGGTCTTGGGAAGGATCAGTCCCGTCTCCGGGATCTGGTGCAAGTCGTGATACCAGGCCTCCAGCTGTCCCTGCAGCGATTGGGCCTCATGGAATACATCTGTCATGGTACTGCCCCCTTCTAAAATTCAGCGATATGTAAAGCGCGGTGCCGTTTCTCAATTCAAGTGCCATGGTAGTCCGGAGCCGACGATAAAATGTCGATAGGCTCACGGCCATGAGTTGGGGAGAGAAGCGGCACAGCGCCTTTGCCGGTCCCGGACCCGCCGGATGAAAAGCCGGGCCCCGGTCCAGATAGAAGGGGATTTCAGTATGCTTTTCCAATCAAACAGGGTATCCAGAGAAAGAAAACGAGTATTTATCCGCCAGATAGAAATAATATACACACAAATGCTCAAACTGTCAACATCGAATTATGAAGTTCAAAATTGGGTATTTAAAATAAAAAGAACAACGATAGAATATAAATTTTTTATAAATTTTTGGAAAAACGCTCCGGAGAGCTTCGGAGGAAAGAAAAACCGGCGGAGGAATCAGATTCCTCCGCCGGAAAGGCAGTACGCATATTTGCATTCCCCAAAAGTCCGGCAGAGCGGGCCGGCTGGGGTCGTCAGATAAACTTGATAAAGATGCTGGCCACAAAGACCGAGGCGATGGTGACGGTGGTGAAGCCGCCGATGATCATCTGGGGCTCGATGCGGGAGCTGAGGTAGGCGCTCTCCTGGTCATTTTCCGCCACGGCCTTCACGCTCTCCTGGGAGAGGATGTAGTTGCCCGGGTAGCCGTACAGGGCGGTGAGGGCCACGGACATGGCCATCTCCCACCGGAAGCCCAGCAGCCGCCCGGCCAGGGCGGAGAACAGGCACAGGCCGATACAGCCCACTACGATGATGCCGATGGAGGGCAGCAGCATGGAGGCCACCACGTCGGGTGTGGCCACGGCGATGCCCGAGACCACTACATAGCCCACGATGACCACCGAGGTGTAGCCGAAGACCTGGGACTTGATCAGCGGGGCCCGGTCCAGGAAACCGATTTCCGCCAGGATCACGCCCACGATCAGCAGGATGACATACCGGGAGACGAACTCCTGGGTCCAGGTGGTGATGAGGATGCCGATGAGGCCGGCCACCGCCACCTTGAACAGGGTGGTGTTGTTGGTCACATACTTGTCGGGCAGCTGGGGCAGCAGCTTCTTCTCCGGCCCGGAGGAGGCGGCGGTGAGCGTCACATCCCCCTTCCGGTAGTCCTTCATCAGGTGGCGGGCCTCCCGCTTGAGCAGGAAGGAGGTGAGGGGATAGCCCACAAAGCTCTGGAGCACCAGCACCGCCAGGGCCAGGGTGGCCAGGTCGGGGCGGCCCATGGCGTTGGCCCCGTCGCTCATGATGAGATAGGCCACAATGCCGCCGCTGAGGGGGGGCGTGGCCACGATGGCGGCCTCACGGCCGAAGATCAGGGCTCCCACCGTCATGGTGAGCAGGCACATGCCCACCAGACCGGCCAGGCAGATGACGATGGTTTTCCACTGCACCAGCATCTCCCGCACGCTCATCAGGGTGCCCATGTGGGGCAGCTGGAGGTAGTAGACGATATAGACCAGAGTGGTGCCGATGCCGGCCAGCTCCAGGATGTTGCTGGGGACGATGTTGCCCCAGAACAGGATGGCGCACAGGACCGACAGGGTGAACATGGAGGGGATGATGGCTTTGGTGGCGGTGGAGATAATGTCGCTGACGGCAAATATGGCCATCAGGACCACAAAGTAAAAGATTGCGTCCAGATACATGATTGACTCTCCTTTTCGTCGTAATTTCCTTCTCCCGAGGGCAGACTTCATCTTGTGGGGGCCCGGCGCTTTCGATTTTTCTTCCGGGGCCGCCGGGGCAGTGCCGATCCTCCTTCCTCCCGCCCGGCTGTCATGGCCGGCGCCCGGGATGGCGGCGGTCCGAAATGCCGGCGATGCCCTGTTCCCATCGCAAGATAAGCAGTGGGGCCAGTGTAGGATTTTTAGGACGATAAAGCGTCGAAGGTTTCCCCAATTACTGTCGAAAGAGTTGGATTATCCGCAATATTGATATAGAAAAAGCGGCCCTGATTCTGTGCGATTTTTACAAAAATAAAAGCGCCCCGGCGGGCACCGGAGCGCAGAGAAAACCGGCGGACGGGATCAGATCCCGCCCGCCGGAAAGGAAGAAACCCTGATTTACTTGACGGTGAAGGCTGTCACAGCGTAGCCGAACATGTTGTCCCGGGGCTGGAGCTGGGCCTCAAACCGGGCCAGATCGGAGCCGTCGGCCAGATACACCAGAGCGCCGGAGAGGGTGAGGGTGCCGCCGTTGTCCACGGTGTCCCGGATCTCGAAGCGGGCCTGGTCGTTGTTGCCGCAGACCACCTGGTAGCTGTCGGAGGAGGCATCGTAGGTGATGCGGTCGCTGAGCTCCTCAGGCAGGGGGCCCAGCTGATCAAAGTTCAGATCCAGGGCGGCGGAGTAGTCCCGGACGGTCTCGGACAGCAGCAGCAGGGTGTCGCTGTTCTGGTACTCAGAGCGGTTGTCCAGCTGGCCGTAGAGAGAGAGCATATTGTACAGGCTCTCCCACCCGAGGACCGTGTCGTCCGCCTGGAAAGAGGTGAGGTTGTGATTCAGCATGGCCAGCAGCACCCCGTGAAGGGCGGGGGCCATGGACTGCTCCGCGTCCACCTGGGCGGGCACGCCGCCGGGGACATATTCCTGCGCGGACTGGGTCTGGGTGGAAGCCTCCTCATTGTCGGCCAGGGCCACAGTGCCCAGAGGGAGAACCAGCATGGCGGTGATCAAAGCGGCGGTCAACAGTTTTTTCATAAGAAGACCTCCTTTCCTAGCTTGTACCATCAGTATAGCAAAAGGGGCTGTAACCATCTTATAAAAGCCGTTACGACTTGGTGAAAAATTAGTTACAAACCAGTAGCAAAATGAGCGGACGCGTATCTTGTGCCACGGAAGGAGCCGGGCACGGGATGTGGTAGGGGAGGGGCTGTCCACATTCACAGGATATGCCCCCGAGGGGGGAGATATTCCAGAGGAGGGGAAATTTCCCTTCTGTTTTTTTAGACGGGGGGGAGGGGAAAAAGTTCCCGGGGGGAGGTACTTTTTTGACAGGGAAGGGGGATATTTCGCCGCAGCGGCGGCAGGGGAGGTTTCGCCCTGCGGGGCGAGTGACTTTGCTAATGGTAAAAGGGGTTTCGCCCCCTCGGGGGCGACCTCCTTTGCCCGTGGCGGCAAAGGAGGCAAAGCGCCACTCAGGGGGAGGGGTGTTTCGAGCACCCTACCCCTTCTGTCTCGCTTTGCTCGACATCTCCCCCTGATAGGGGGAGTCGGCCCCCTCCCCCTGAGGACCCCCGCCCCGCAGCGACCAATCAGGGGGACTGCGGTCCCCCTATTGGATGTACCCCCTGGGGCGGGTGAAAACTTTGAAGTGCTTCCTCTTTTTTGTGCCGTTCCGGCCCCATATTTACGGGGGACCACGAAACCGGGCATGGCAGACGAATCCGGCGCGGGTGGAAATCTGACTTGCCTGTGGGTCGCCGCCCGCTGCCGCTGTGCGTGCTAAATTTTGTGGCCCTGTGTCCTACCCGTTTGTAAACGCGCCTGGCCTGTGCCCCGGCGGGGCGGGGTGCGGGACAGCTTACGCAGGAGAGCCTGTACCGTGGGCCCCAAGGGAAGGTGCCGTTCCCGCAAGGGGTTGTTGCTGGGGCCTGCCAGCAGGGTGTGCCCGCATTTCTTTGCGGCTACCTAGTCCTCGTCCTAACAGGCCCCACCACCTGCCCCCTGCGGGCGGAAGGCTTACATTGGGGCCTTCGGGAAGCACCTCTTTCGTAGGGGCCCCCAGGTCTTCACGCCCCGGCGCGCACAGTTCCAGAGAAATGTCTGTTTCAATCTCCAGATCAGCGGCCAAGCGGCGCGGGAAGGAGCACAGTCCCCATCTGACGCGCCGGCGAAAGAAAGTCGCACCCCGGAGGCGGTATAAGGTTCCAGGAAGAACTCCAAAAGAAGAACAGACTTCCCACCGTGGAAAATTAACAATACCCCATTTCCGCCAGAAGTAGAAACTTTCAAATCTCCACCTACCCTGGGGAAAAATCAAAAAAGGGGGTTGCAACCCTCTTTTTTGTCGCTGAGAGGGGGATTTTTAAGGGGGAGATGAGTCGAAACATCTCCCCCTTGAACGGCCTTTTGGTAACTTTTCCGCCGTGGGAAAAGTTACTCGCCGCCGCAGCGGCGAAACCACTCCATCCCCCGTCCCCGCCGCAGCGGGCAAAGCAGCCCCCGCCTCAGGTGGAAAACCCCCGTTGACCGCCGGGGGGATTTCCGATACAATATAAATTACTGACGAAAAAAAGGAAGTTTGACTATGCTAGACCAACAGCAGCAGCTGAGATTTGCCAAGGCCCGCCGGGGGGCCATTGCCCGGGAGTTTTCCGGGCTCAACCCGGAGCAGCAGAAGGCCGTCCTGGCCACCGAGGGGCCCCTCCTCCTTCTGGCGGGGGCGGGCAGCGGCAAGACCACGGTGCTCATCCACCGCATCGCCAATTTGATGAAGTACGGCCGGGGCTCGGACAGCGACGAGGTCCCCGGGTTTGTCACCGAGGACGACCTCCAGTTTCTGGAGCGCTACGCCCGGACCGGGGAGGGGGACAAATTCCGCCAGCAGCGGCTGTGCGCCCTGGAAGTCGCCGCCCCCTGGACCATCCTGGCCATCACCTTCACCAACAAGGCCGCCGGGGAGCTGAAGGATCGCCTTGCCAATATGCTGGGCCCCGCCGCCAACGACATCTGGGCAAGCACCTTCCACTCCGCCTGCGTGCGCATTCTCCGCCGGGACATTGAGAAGCTGGGCTTCTCCTCCTCCTTCACCATCTACGACACCGACGACTCCCTCCGGGTCATCAAGGACTGCCTGAAAGACCTCAATCTGGACGAAAAGCAGTTTTCCCCCCGGTCGGTGCTGGGGTACATCTCCCGGGCTAAGGACCAGATGCTCCTGGCCCAGGACTACCAGCGGCAGTGCGAGAAGTCGGGGGACTATCGCCTGGCCAAAATCGCCAAAATTTACACCGAGTACCAGCGGCGGCTGTGGGAGGCCAACGCCCTGGACTTTGACGACATCATCCTCCATACGGTCCGCCTGCTGCTGGGCTTTGAGGAGGTGCGGGAGTACTACCAAAGGAAATTCCGGTATGTGCTCATCGACGAGTATCAGGACACCAACAACCTCCAGTACCGCCTGGCCTCCACCCTGGCCGGGGGGTATCAGAACTTCTGCGTGGTGGGCGACGACGACCAGTCCATCTACCGCTTCCGGGGGGCCACCATTGAGAATATCCTCTCCTTTGAACAGCAGTACAAGGGGGCCAGGGTCATCCGCCTGGAGGAGAACTACCGCTCCACCGGCCACATCCTGGACGCCGCCAACGCCGTCATCCGGAACAATCAGGGCCGGAAGGGAAAGGAGCTGTGGACAAAGGCCGGGGCGGGGGAGAAGCTCCACCTCTACCGCGCCATGAACGAGAGCGACGAGGGCCAGTATGTGGCCGCCCGGATTCTGGAGAACTTCTCCAAGGGAAGGGCCTGGAAGGACCACGCCGTCCTCTACCGGATGAACGCCCAGTCCAACCAGCTGGAGCAGGCCTTCAAGCGAAACGGCGTGCCCTACCGGATCATCGGGGGCACCCGGTTCTTTGACCGGGCGGAGGTGAAGGACATGATCGCCTATCTGGCCGTCCTCAATAACCCGGAGGACGACCTGCGCCTTACCCGGATCATCAACAATCCCCCCCGGGGCATCGGGGCCACCACCGTGGAGCGGGCCCAGGCCATCGCCCGGCGGGAGGGGGCCTCCCTCTACGCCGTCATCGACAACGCCGGTACTTACCCCGAGCTGGAGCGCTCGGCCAAAAAGCTGGGGGAGTTTACCGCCCTCATCCGGGGGCTTCATGAGCTGCTGGCGGAGAATAAACTCACCCTCACCGATTTCTATGAGGAGCTGCTCATCCGCACCGGGTACGCCGTCATGCTGGAGAGCAAGAACACGGTGGAGGACCGCACAAGGCTGGAAAATGTCCGGGAGCTGCTTACCTCCATCAGCGGCTATCTGGAAAACCGGGAAAACCAGGAGGAGAGCCTCAGTGAGGCCCTCCACGGCTTCCTGGACGAGATCGCCCTGTACACCGACCTGGACAGCCACGACCCCAACCAGGACTGTGTGGTGATGATGACCATGCACGCCGCCAAGGGCCTGGAGTTCCCGGTGGTGTTTGTGGTGGGCATGGAGGAGGGGATCTTCCCCGGCATCCGGGCCATCGGGGAGACCGAGGAGATGGAGGAGGAGCGCAGGCTCTGCTATGTGGCCATGACCCGGGCCAAGGAGGAGCTCTACCTCACCTGCGCCAACCAGCGCATGCTCTTCGGCCGCACCAGCTCCAACCGCCCCTCCCGCTTCACTGAGGAGATCCCCCCGGAGCACCTGGAGCGTTCGGGCCGGAGCTACCTCAGCCGGGAGGAGGACGAGGGCTGGGGCGGGATGCCCAGCCGTGCCTCGGGGTACTCGGGCTACGGGGACCTCTCCCGCCGGGACTACGGCGCCGGAACGGAGCGCCGCCCGGCCTCCTACGGGGGCTTTGAGCGCCGCCCCGCCTATGGAGCGGGCCGGACCTCCTCTTCTCAAAAGTCCTATGGAGCGGGGGGAGGCAGGAGCGCCGCCCCCACCCTCTCCCTGATGAAGGGGGACCAGGTGCGCCACAAGGCCTTCGGCACCGGGATGGTGCTGTCCATCCAGCCCACCGGGGGGGACACCCTGGTGGAGATCGCCTTTGACAATGTGGGCACCAAGCGGCTGATGCTGAAGTTCGCCGCGGCGCAGATGGAGAAAATTTGAGATAGTCGAAAAAGTGATAAATCACTTTTTCGAGAAGGATTGCACGGAAGCTGGGCCTCGATTCCTTACGGAAAAGTCGGCCCATCTTCCGTGAGAAGTGTCATTTCCGACGCACATGTCGCCGGAAATGACGGATTGAAATTGATTCCGCCGCCTGCGGGCGACGGAACTCCTTGCAGGAGGGCTTTTTGACGAGCTGGAGCGGGACGGTTTGGGCCGTCCCGCTTTTTATTTTGTCCGCTGCGGCGGGGGTGGGAGGTTTCGCCGCTGCGGCGGCGAGTAACTTTTCCCACGGTGGAAAAGTTACCAAAAGGCCGTTCAAGGGGGAGATGTTTCGACTCATCTCCCCCT
>JAXUUN010000043.1:0-14239 GCA_037231075.1 bacterium
AACCCACGCGACCAGCTTGGAAGGCTGGGATTCTACCATTGAACTACACCCGCATGGACGGCGCGTTCCTCTCACGTCAGCTCACACATAGTACCATATTCCCGAAGGGCTGTCAATGGTTTTCTTGAAATTTCCTTCTACTTTTTTTATGCAGTGTGGTAAATCCCGAAAATCCCGGGCGCGCTCCTCACCGGAGCGCGCTGTCACAGAAGGCGCAGCAGTCTACCCCGCCGTTCTTCTTCACCAGGGGGGGCAGGTAGGGCTGGGTCTGGGTGATGCACCGGGGATTGGTACACACAGGCCGGGTGCCGATCTCCACCACAGGGGTCTGCTCCAGCCGGGGCTGGTTGGCCAAATCGGACAGCAGAGACATCCGGGCAAACATTCCAAACCGGGCCTGCTGGAAGTAGACCGCCCGGGGATCGTCGTCCACATCCACGGTGATCTCGTCCACCCGGGGCAGGGGGTGCATGACCAGCATGTGCTCCTTGGCCCGCTCCAGCTTCCGGCGGGTGAGGACATAGATGCCCTTGTTGCGCTCATACTCCAGGGGGTCCACAAACCGCTCCTTCTGGATCCGGGTCATATACAGCACATCCAGCTGGGGGATGACGGCCTCCAGGCCGGTGACCTCGGTATAGGGCATATTGTGCTCCTTCATAAAGGCCCGCACATACTCAGGGACGGCCAGTTCCCGGGGAGAGATGAGGAAAAAGCGGATATTTTCAAACTTGGCCAAAGCCTTGATCAGGGAGTGGACGGTGCGGCCGTTTTTCAGGTCGCCGCACATGCCGATAGACAGCCCGTCCACCTTCCCCAGCAGCCTGGTGATGGTGGTCAGGTCGGCCATGGTCTGGGTTGGGTGCATATGTCCCCCATCCCCGGCGTTCACCACCGGCACATGGGAGTAGAGGGAAGCCGCCTTTGCCGCGCCCTCCCAGGGAGTGCGCATGACCACCACATCGGCATAGCTGGAGACCATTTTGATGGTGTCCTTCAAAGTCTCGCCCTTGGCCACAGAGGAGGAATTGGGATCGGCAAAGCCAAACACAGTGCCGCCCAGGCGGAGCATCGCGGTCTGGAAGGAGAAATTGGTACGGGTGGAGGGCTCATAAAAGAGGTTTGCCGCCACCTTTCCCCGGCACACATCCATAAACTTTTCCGGCGCGTCAATGATCCGGCTGGCCCGGGCATACAGCTCGTCCCACTCCTGTCGTTTCAGATCGCCAAAGTCAATCAAATGCCGCATACGCTCCGCTCCTCCTTTTTTGTCTCCCGCTATCCTACCACAAACCCGCCTCTTCCGCAAGGTGGAAGGGGGCAATTTTCTCTTTTCTTCCCCAAATCGTCCAACTTCCCAAATTTTCTTTTCTTTCCTGAAGCTGGCGGGGGAAGTTTTTCACTTCTCTGTATGAAACCCCACCTTTTCTCCATAACCTAACAGGCAGAAAGGGAGGGTTTTCTATTTGGTTTTATTCTGGAATTTTATGATTTACAGCTTTCTGGGCTTTCTCCTGGAAGTGGCCTACGCCCGTGCCACCGGAGGCCGTCCAAACCGGAAGTGCCTCTGGGTGCTCCCGCTGTGCCCGGTTTACGGCCTGGGGGCCTGTCTCATTCTGGCCCTCTCCCCTTCGGTCACCCCCTACCCCCCGGCAGTCTTTCTCCTGGGCGCGCTCACCGCCACCGGGGCGGAATATCTGGCGGCGGTCTACTACGAAACACTCCTGGGGGTGTCCTTCTGGGACTACCGGGACCTGCCGGGAAACTTTCAGGGGCGGGTGTGCCTGCCCTTCTCCCTGGCCTGGGGGGTGCTCTCGCTGCCTCTGGTCTACTGGCTCCACCCTCTCCTCTCCCCGCTGCTGGGAGAGATCCCCGCCCCTGTGGGGTACGCGGCCCTGGCCGCCCTGCTGGCCGACCTGCTCCTGTCCGCCCTGCTCTTGCGCCGACACCGGGACATCGGGTGTCTCAGATGGTATGCCCACAAAAAAACCGCCGGATAAACCGGCGGTTTTTGCTTACTCCTCGTAGTCGTCGTACTCAGAGACACAGGCGCGGCGCTGGATCTTGCTCTTGGTGTAGTCAAACAGCTCCACCAGCTCGTTCCAGTAGGCCACCACAGCACAGGTCAGGGCGGCCACAGACAGGGACAGCGCCACGATCTTCAGCACCAAGCGGGCAACTTTCATAACAGGTTCCTCCTTCTGTTTTGCTGTTGTCCTAAGTTTACCTGATTACAGCAAAAATTACAATGATAATTTGTGAATTTTAATCTAAATTTTCCGGGGGAAATCCGCGGTATCCCACCCCGCGCTGGGGCTCCACCTGCCTCTGCTCCATGAGCTGTTCCACCGTGAGAAAGCAGTAGCCCCTGTCCAGCAGGGCGTCCACGATCCGCAGCGCCGCCTCCACCGAGGATTGGAAGATGTCGTGCATCAGGATGATGTCCCCGTCCTTCACATGCTCCAGCACGCAGGCCACGATCCGGTCCACATCCTCGTCCTTCCAGTCCTCCGGGTCCACCGACCACAGGATCAGTGGACAGTCGCACCACTGCTTCACCGACTGGTCCACGATCCCGTAGGGGGGCCGGAGCCAGTAGTCCCCCTCCCCCAGGAGGTTAATCAGCTGTGCCCGGGTCTTGCCCACCTGGAGATCGAAGTCCTCCCGGCTGAGATCGGTGATGATCACATGGTCGTAGGTGTGGACCCCAATCTGGTGCCCCTCCGCCTTCATCCTTTGGATCAGCTCCTCGCTGCCGGCGATGCGGCTGCCCACCAGGAAAAAGGTCGCGGGCACCTCCCGCAGGGCCAGGCCGTCCAGCAGCGCCCCTGTGGTCTTGTTCCGGGGGCCGTCGTCAAAGGTCAGGGCCACCAGAGGCGGCGAGCCTATCTCCACCTGGGCCGGTCCCGCCGCCTGCCTGACAGCGTCCTCCCGTGAAAAAAAGGGGACCAGGGCCAGGGCGCACACCGCCGCCGTCACTCTCCGCCAATTCACCGCCTCGCCGCCTTTCCAAACGCATTCAAAGTCAGTATGCGCGGGGGCGGAGAAGTATTGCAATGAAAAAATTGCCTTTAAAAACACGCCGGACTTTTCTTCCAGTCCGGCGTGTGAGATACAGGATGATTTAAGGCTTGGGTACGACCTCCACCGTATAGCCCAGGTCCTTCAGGCCCTGGACGATGCCGCCGGAGCCGATCATGTGGCCGGCCCCCACCACCAGCAGCCCGGTGTGGCTGCCCTCCTGGTTGAGATAGTCGGCGGCGTAGTGGATCATACCGGGGTCCCGGTCGGTAAAGAGCTTGCTGTTCAGCTCATCGTCGCTGTTAATGGTCTCCTCCTTGGGGTAGGAGGCGGCAAAGCCCTCCACATCCCGGGCCTTCCACTGGTCCATCCAAAGGCTGATCTGCTCCATCTCCTTGTCCGCGGTCTCCTGGGAGGCGGGGGTCAGGGCGTCCTCGCCCAGAACATCGGTCAAGGCCTTTCGGGTGGCCTCATCCATGGTGTTGGGGTCCAGCACCATCATCAGACCGCTGGCCAGGTAGACCTCCTGGTACTCAGGAGACAGGCTGTCAAAGATCCCGCCCTGGAAGGCGTAGGTCTCCACCGCCCCGATGTCGATGCCGGCGTTCACCGCCTTGGAGTTCACATAGAGGTCGATGGCCATGGCGTTGCTGCCGGAGGTGTCGTCCAGCAGGGACAGGGACTGGAAGGAGCTGGCCAGAGCCCAGGCCTTGTACTGGGACACCATGGCCGTGTCCATCCCCAGTTTGGAGGCGGTGTTCACCACCACCTGGTAGAGTTCAGGGGAGATATGGTCGGCCAGGGTGGTACCGTCGGAGTAGACCTGCATGGCGGCAAACTCCGCCAGCTGGGTCTGGTCGTTAAAGTCCAGCTCAAAGGAGACCTGTTCCGCGTTCAGGATAATGTCCCGCAGCTGCTTGTGGACGGGGTAGACATTGTTCCGGTCGGTATGGATGCTCCCCAGCAGGTACAGGGTGTTGCCGTTGCCCTCCGCCTTCCACAGAAGGCCCAGAGAACCGGCGTTCTGTCCGTCGTAGAGGTTCAGGATCAGGCTGTCGGCCATGGTCACGGCCTCCAGATAAGTACAGCTCCTGTCCAGATTAAGCCCGCTGCCGTCTCCGGCCAGGGCCCCCACCGTGGTCATAAAGGCCTCCGGCCCCTCCTCCACGCCGGGGAAGGCGTAGGCGGCCGCCTCCTGATAGAGGGCGTTGACCACGCCCCCGCGGGTGGTGTCCATGACCAGAGGGGTGTCGTCGGCGGCACGCTGCTCCACCTCCAGCAACGCCAGCTTGTCCCCCACCACCTGGGTAAGGTTTGAGAGCTGTTCCTGGGTGATGGTCTGGTTATGCTGGGTGTAGATGTCATCGCCGAACAGTCCCATGGCGTAGCCGTCTGCCAGCACGCCGTAGGCCCAGGTCGGGATGGGCTGGGCGGTCTCCTCCGCCGCCAGCGCTGGGACAGCCCCGCCCGCCATACACAGGGTCAGCAGCAGGGCAATCAATTTTTGAATACGCAAAGCTTCTTGTCCTCCCTATTTTAAGGTGTGGTTTCATTCTAACATGGGCCTTCTCAAAGTCAAATTAAATTTCCTTAAATATTTTTGAATTTTCTTCCAGTTTTTTCTCTCCATTTAAAAAAGGCCGCCAAAAGGCGGCCTTTCGGATGTGTTACTGCTTGGGCACCGTCTTGGTGATGGTGGCCTTGGGGTCCTCGGTGTCAAAGATGGTCTTGGCCCCCGCGGCCAGACCTGCCAGGCCCTGGATCTCGCTGGGAATGATAATCTTGGTGGCCTTGCCGTTGGCGGCGGCGGTGAAGGCCTCCAGGGCCTTGATCTTGATGACGCCCTCCCCGGGGGCGGCCTCGTTGATGAGCTTGATGGCGTCGGCGGTGGCCTGCTGCACCTTCATGATGGCCTGGGCCTGGGCCTCGGCCTCCAGGATCTTGGCCTGCTTGGCGCCCTCAGCCTGAAGGATGGCCGCCTGCTTGGCGGCGTCGGCCCGGAGGATGGCGGACTGCTTCTCGCCCTCGGCCACCAGGATCTGAGACTGCTTCTGGCCCTCGGCCTGGAGGATGGCCTCACGGCGCTCACGCTCGGCCCGCATCTGCTTCTCCATGGACTCCTGAATGTCCCGGGGAGGCATAATGTTCTTCAGCTCTACCCGGTTGACCTTGATGCCCCAGCTGTCGGTGGCCTCGTCCAGGATAGAGCGCATCTGGCTGTTGATGTGGTCCCGGCTGGTAAGGGACTGGTCCAGCTCCAGGTCGCCGATGATGTTGCGCAAGGTGGTGGCGGTGAGGTTTTCAATGGCGGACATGGGGTTTTCCACCCCGTAGGTATAGAGCTTGGGGTCGGTGATCTGGAAGTAGATCACCGTATCAATCTGCATGGTGACATTGTCCTTGGTGATGACGGGCTGGGGCGGGAAATCCACCACCTGCTCCTTCAAGGACACATTCTTGGCCACCCGCTCCAAAATGGGCACCTTGAAGTGGACGCCCACGCCCCAAACGGTGCGGAACGCGCCCAGCCACTCAATAACATAGGCCCGGGACTGGGGAACGATGCGTACGATGCTGGCCAGAAGGGCAAACAGGATCAGGGCCACCACAACGATGACCACAGTGGTAATGATATAGTCCATAGTATACTCTCCTTCTCTTGGTTTCCGGCTTACATTTTGGTCTCGACGATCACTTTGACGCCCTCGATGCGCAGCACCCGCACCTCGGTCCCCACGGGAATCACCACATCGTGGGCGGACCGGGCGGACCAGATCTGTCCGTCCACCCGCACCTGGCCTTTGGCCTGATTGTTGTCCACTGTCTCTGTGACCACGGCGCTCTCTCCCAGCACCCGGTCAGCATTGGTATGGGCCACCTTGTTTTGAAACATTTTCTTGCTCAGGGGCTTGAACAGCAGCAGACTGAGGGCGGACAAGCCAAGAAATACCGCGATCTGGACCCAAAGGCCCCCTCCCAATGCCGCTGTGGCCAAGCCGCCTAAGGCGCCGATGGCAAACCAAATGGACACCAGCCCAACTGTCAGGCCTTCCCCTACGGCAAACACGATGAAGGCGATCAGCCAGAAAATTGTCATGCTCATGCCACGCCCTCCTTTCTTCAGAACGATGGAGCATCTTGGGCTGTTGGCTATATCATATCATGAGATACAAAAAATTACCACATTTCTTTGACACAATTAACAATTTTTTAATTTATTTTCAAAAAAGGCGGGCCGCCCGAAAGCGGTCCGCCTCAACTCATCAAAAGGCCCTCCCGCAAGGAGTTCCGCCGCCCGCAGGTGGCGGAATAAAGTTCAATTTCGTCATTTCCGGCGACATGTGCGTCGGAAATGACACTTCTCACGCAAGGCAGGCCGACTTTTCCGCAAGGAATCGAGGCCTACCTTGCGTGCAGCTTTTTTCAAAAAAGTGGCTGCGCCACTTTTTTGAAAGCACAGGCGGGCCGCCCGAAAGCGGTCCGCCTGAAGCGGAAGCGAAGCTTCTTTTATTTGACCAAAAGCTGGCCGTTTTCCACATCCACGGTGAGGCGCTGGCCACCCTCCACCTGGTCGGCGATGATCTTCCGGCTGATGAGGGTCTCCACCGTGTGCTGCAGGTAACGGCGCAGCGGACGGGCGCCATAGATGGGATCGTAGGCGGCGTCGATGATGAAGTCCTTGGCAGCGGGGGTGAGCTCCACGGTGAGCTGCTTGTCCTCCAGACGGCGGTTGATGTCAGAGACCATCAGGTCGATGATGTGGGTCACATTCTCCTTGGTCAGAGGCTTGTAGAACACGATCTCGTCCAGACGGTTGAGGAACTCAGGCCGGAAGGAGCGCTTCAGGAGCTCATTGACCTGATCCCGGGCCTGCTGGCTGATCTCGCCCTTTTCGTCGATGCCGTCCAGCAGGAACTGGCTGCCCAGGTTGGAGGTCAGGATGATGATGGTGTTCTTAAAGTCCACGGTACGGCCCTGGCTGTCGGTGATACGGCCGTCGTCCAGCACCTGCAGCAGGATGTTGAACACATCGGGGTGGGCCTTCTCCACCTCATCAAAGAGGATGACGCTGTAAGGCTTGCGGCGTACCGCCTCGGTGAGCTGGCCGCCCTCCTCGTAGCCCACATATCCCGGAGGGGCACCGATCAGACGAGAGACGGAGAACTTCTCCATGTACTCGGACATATCGATCCGCACCAGGTTCTTTTCGCTGTCGAACAGGGCTTCGGCCAGGGTCTTGGCCAGCTCGGTCTTGCCCACGCCGGTGGGGCCCAGGAACAGGAAGGAGCCGATGGGCTTGTTGGGGTCGGCGATGCCGGCACGGCTGCGCAGGATGGCCTCGGAGACCAGGCGCACGGCCTCGTCCTGGCCCACCACACGCTTGTGGAGGATGTCCTCCAGGTGGAGCAGCTTCTCCCGCTCGCCCTCCATCAGACGGGCCACGGGGATGCCGGTCCAGCGCTCGATGATGCGGGCGATCTCCTCCTCGGTGACCTTATCCCGCAGGAGAGAGCGCTGCTTGCCCTCATTGGCGATCTGCTCCTCCGCCTCCAGGGCCTTTTTCAGCTCGGGGATCTTGCCGTACTGGAGCTCGGCGGCCTTATTCAGGTCGTACTCCCGCTGGGCCTTCTCCAACTGGGCGTTGGCGGCCTCCAGGTCTTCCCGGAGCTTCTGGACCTTGCCGATGGCGTTCTTCTCGTTGTCCCACTGGGCCTTCTTGGCGTTGAACTCCTCCCGCATGTCGGAGAGCTCCTTCTGGATCTCCGCCAGGTGCTCCTGGGACAGCTTGTCGGTCTCCTTCTTCAGGGCGGCCTCCTCGATCTCATGCTGGATGATCTTCCGCTGGATCACATCCAGCTCGGTGGGCATGGAGTCCATCTCGGTGCGGATCATGGCGCAGGCCTCATCCACCAGGTCGATGGCCTTGTCGGGGAGGAACCGGTCGGTGATATAACGGTTACTCAGGGTAGCGGCGGCGATAATGGCGCCGTCGGTGATCTTCACGCCGTGGTAGACCTCGTAGCGCTCTTTCAGGCCACGAAGAATGGCAATGGCGTCCTCCACCGAGGGCTCATTGACCATGACCGGCTGGAACCGGCGCTCCAGAGCGGCGTCCTTCTCGATATACTGGCGGTACTCGTTGAGGGTAGTGGCGCCGATGCAGTGCAGTTCGCCCCGGGCCAGCATAGGCTTGAGCAGGTTGCCTGCGTCCATGGAGCCCTCGGTCTTGCCCGCGCCCACAATGGTGTGCAGCTCATCGATGAAGAGGATGATCTTGCCCTCGCTCTTCTTGACCTCGTTCAAAACGGCCTTCAGCCGCTCCTCAAATTCGCCCCGGTACTTGGCGCCGGCGATCAGGGCGCCCATGTCCAGGGAGAAGATGGTCTTGTCCTTCAGACTGGTGGGCACATCACCCTTGACGATCCGCTGGGCCAGCCCTTCGGCGATGGCGGTTTTGCCCACGCCGGGCTCGCCGATCAAAACGGGGTTGTTTTTGGATTTCCGGCTCAAAATCCGGATGACATTCCGGATTTCGTCGTCACGGCCGATGACAGGGTCCAGCTTGTTCTGACGGGCACGGTCCACCAGGTCGGTGCCGTACTTTTTCAGGGCGTCGTATGTCTCCTCCGGGTTGTCAGAGGTAACCCGCTGGTTGCCCCGGACGCTGGCCAGGGCCTGCATGACCTTTTCACGGGTCACATTATAGGTGCGGAACAGCTCCTTCAACTGGGAGTTGGGCCGCTCCAACAGGCCCAGGAACAGGTGCTCCACCGAGATATACTCGTCCTTCATGGCCTCGGCCTGAGCCTGGGCGGCATTCAGCGCCCGGTCCACATCCTGGGCCACATAGACCTTGTCGGCCTCCCGGCCGCCTCCGGATACCTTGGGCAGCTTGTTCACCAGTTCGGCGGCAGCCGCCTGGAAGCTGGGCACCGTGAGCCCCGCAGCGGTGAGCAGCTGGGGAATAAAGCCCTCCTGGTCGCTGACCAGAGCCAGCAGCAGGTGCTCCTGCTCGATCTGCTGATTTCCGTATTGCCGCGCCAGATCCTGGGCCCCCTGTATGGCGGCCAGGGACTTCTGCGTAAATTGATTCATGTTCATATGGAACGCTCCTTTCGTGGAACAGTCTTCGGTATGCTCTTAGTATAGGCCGGCCCTGGCGAAAAGTCATGAACAAATTGTTAATTTTTAGCACTCTCGTTTATTGAGTGCTAATTTATTGACAAGCAGGGTTCCCAAGTGCCAGCCCAGAAATTCTCTAAAGCAAAAAAGGCCCCGGGCAACTGCCCGGGGCCTTAATTCGATAAAGTTATAAGGAACGGAACTTACTCCTCGTCCCCCTGCTCCTCTTCTTCCTCGTCGTCGGAGAGGTCCATGGCATAGCGGGAGCCGCACTTGGGGCACTCCACCTCGCCGTCGGCCAGGGCCTGGTCGTCGATGATCAGGGTCTCGCCGCAGGTGGGACACTCCACCTCGAACCAGTCGTCATCATAGTCCTCGGACTCGTCGTCCTCCTCCTCGAAGACCACATCCTCCACATCGGCCAGGTCGTCGGAGAGCACATCGATCTCTTCACCCAGGTTCAGGGCGTTCTCCTCCAGGTCCTCCACGGACATGGCCAGCTCCTCCAGGATGCCGATCATCACGGAGATCAGCTTACCCTCCTTGGACTTCTCGGTGTCCAGGTTGAGACCTTCCGCCAGACCCTTCAGGTAGGCGACTTTTTCGGAAATAGTCATAGTTGTTCTCCTTTTCTGCGCCCGCTGGCGCGGTTCATGGTGCTTATCCGCTCGCTCCGGTCCATCCGCGCTGTTCTCAGGCGGCTCGGACGCTTAAGCCTTGCAGCGCTCCAGGTACTCGCCGGTACGGGTGTCGATCTTGATCTTGTCGCCGGGGTTGATGAACAGGGGCACCTTGATCTCGGCGCCGGTCTCCAGGGTGGCGGGCTTGGTCACATTGGTGGCGGTGTCGCCCTTGAAGCCGGGATCGGTCTCGGTGACCTCCAGCTCCACAAAGTTGGGGGGCTCCACGCCGAAGACATTGCCCTTGTAGGACATGATCTTACAGGTCATGTTCTCCTTGACGAACTTGAAGTTGTCGCCCAGCAGGTCCTTGCCGATGGGCAGCATGTCGTAGGTCTCCATGTCCATGAAGTAGTAGAGGTCGCCGTCGTTGTAGCTGTACTCCATGTCCTTGCGCTCCACGAAGGCCTGCTCGAACTTGGCGGTGGGGTTGAAAGAGGTCTCGGTCACGCCGCCGGTGATGATGTTCTTCATCTTGGTGCGGACAAAAGCAGCGCCCTTACCGGGCTTCACATGCTGGAACTCGACCACCTGCATGACCTTACCGTCCATCTCAAAGGTCACGCCGTTGCGGAAATCACTGGCAGAAATCATTGGCATAGGAATCATCCTCCATAGTATTGTAACTTATGCTGACTTATTTTACCCTATTTTTCCCCCTTTGACAAGGGGGGTGCAGGGAGAATTCCCGCTTTCCCCGTAATTTTTTCCCAAATATCCCCCCGGCCGCCGGGTCCTTCTCACCCCTTCAGCCGCAGCTGTCCCAGGGGATCCACCCCCTGGGCCTGAAGGGCCGACAGGTAGAGGACCGCCGCGAACAAAAGGGTGGCCGCTCCGGCGGGCACAGGGGACAGGCCGTTGTCCTTCAGCACACGAAACAGGAGATTTCCCGTCAGGGCGGACAGCAGGCTGGCAAGGCCCGGGGCAGCCATCCATTGAAAAATTTCCACCTTGAGTCCCGTCTTTCTCACCACCCGGCACAGGCACAGCAGCAACTCCAGGGCGGAGGAGACCACCGCCCCCGCCACATAGCCCCCCATCCCCACCCCAGGGAGGGGAACCAGAGCCAGGGTGAACACCAGCTGTACCCCGCCCCCCAGCAGAGAGATGGCGGCCACCGAGCGCTGGCACCCGATCCCGTTGAGGGAGGAGGCCAGCACCGAACAAAAGCAGCTCATGACCATGGCGGCGGCCAGGGGGATGAGATACTCCCCCACCCCCTCCTGGCGGAACATGGCCCGGCCCAGGTCGGGGCCCACCACCACCATCAGGGACATGGCGGGCAGGGTGAGCAGGGACACCGCCCCCATGGCCCGGCCCACCAGACGGCGCACCTCCCCCTCCCGGTTCAGCGCCGAGGCCCTTGCCAGCCGGGGTACCAGCACCAGGTTGAGGGCCCCCAGAAAGACGATGGGCAGAGAGAGCATGGGCATGGTCATCCCGCACACCACCCCGAACTGGGAGACGGCCTGGGAGCGCTCCACGCCCCCCTCCACCAGCTTTTGGGGGATCAGGGTAGCGTTGGCCGCCCCCAGCAGGTTGCCCAGCAGGGCGTTGAGTCCCACAGGCAGGGCGACGGCGAAGACCCGGCGGCGGCGGATACGCCCCGTCTCCCCCGCTCCCCCGTGACCCAGCCGGCCCATCCTCCGCCGGCACAGCACCGTCAGGGTACAGGAGGAAAACACCTCGCAGATCACCATACCCCCCACGATGAGACCCACCACCCGCTCGGGGTACTGGGGAAGGAAGATCCACAGCAGGCCCAGCACCGCCGCCGTGCGCACAAACTGCTCCAGCAGCTCCACCACCGCCGGGGGACGGACCAGTCCCGAGCCGTAAAAGAAGTGTTTATGGAAATTCTCCACCCCGGTGAGGGCCACACAGGGGACCAGGAGGATCAGCCCCAGCTGGGTCCGGGCATCTCCAAGAAGATAGACCGAGATTGCGTCCGACCCCAGGATCACCCCCGCTCCCAGGGGGACCAGTGCCAGGAAAAACAGTCCCAGGCAGGTCCTGATGGTCTGGCCCACCGCCCTGGGGTTTCCCAAAGCTAGGTACTGGGGGGTCAGATTGGAGATGGCCGCCGTGAGCCCCACGGCGGTGAGGGACAGCAGCACAGAATAGACGGGCATGATGAGCTGGTAGAGCCCCATCACCTCCGCCCCCGCCATGCGGGAGAGGAGCACCCGATACCCAAAGCCCAACAGTTGGGACACCCCGCTCAGGGCGGTGAGAAACAGCGCCCCCCGCCCCGCCGACATCATTTTCTCCTCCACATGCCATCCCCCCTCCCAACACTCTATTCCCGGAGGCGGCGGTTTATCCGTTTCCTCTTGCCCCTGGGAAGAAGATAGGCTATAATAAGGGCACCATTTTAAATTATTAAAGGAGGATCCTCCCTATGGCTTTTGTAGAACTGGAAAAGAAGGGCGCCGTAGGCGTCATCACCATGAACCGGCCCGAGGCTCTCAACGCCCTCAATGACCAGGTGCTCCAGGACCTGGACGCTGTGCTGGACCAGGTGGAACAGGACGACGAGATCCTGGTGGTGGTACTTACCGGCGCGGGCCGCTCCTTTGTGGCCGGGGCCGACATCGGCCAGATGTCCGCCTTCACCGCCGTGGAGGCCAAGGCCTTCGGGGTCTACGGCAACCAGGTGTTCCTGAAGCTGGAAAATCTCACCAAGCCCACCATTGCCGCCGTCAACGGCTTTGCCCTGGGTGGCGGCTGTGAGCTGTCCATGGCCTGCGACATCCGTCTGGCCAGCGAGAAGGCCAAGTTCGGCCAGCCCGAGGTGGGTCTGGGTATCACCCCCGGCTTCGGAGGCACTCAGCGTCTGGCCCGCATTGTGGGCGCTTCCAACGCCATGGAGCTCATCCTCACCGCCAGGACCATCCGGGCGGAGGAGGCCAAAGAGCTGGGGCTGGTAAGCCATGTATATCCCCCCGAGGAGCTGATGGACAAAGCTCTGGAGCTGGCCAATACCATCGCCGCCAACGCCCAGGTGGCCGTGCGTCAGTCCAAGGCCGCCATCCGCCGGGGTCTCCAGACCGATATCGCCACCGGCACTGCTTTTGAGTCCGAGGCCTTCGCCCTGTGCTTTGCCACCGAGGACCAGAAGGACGCCATGCGGGCCTTCGTCAACAAGGAGAAGCTCTCCGGCTTTAAAAACCGCTGATTTTCGCCGCAGCCGCCGACAGGTTCTGTCGGCGGCTGTTCCCCTGCACTGATAATTTACACTGGATAAGAGAGGTGACACATACGGATATTTCCGCTTTACTTTCCAATCTGGTGGGGCTGTTTCTCCTCATCGGCGTGGGATTTGTGGCGGTGCGTCTCAGGATCCTGCCTGCCCAGGCCTCCAAGCCTTTGAGCGCCCTGCTTATGAGCATCACCCTGCCCGCCACCATTTTTTCCTCCATGATCCGCCCCTTTGACCCGGCGTTGCTGAATCTGTTCATTCAGGCTTTTCTCCTCAGCGCTGTGTTCTTCTTTCTCTACATGGGCCTGTCCCTCCCCATCTCCCGGCTGCTCCGGGTGCCTGACGGCCGCCGGGGCATGTGGTGCTGCTGCGTCTCCTTCTGCAACAACGGCTTTATGGGCTTCCCGGTGGCCTACGCACTCTTCGGGGATGAGGGGCTGATTTTGGCCGTTATCATGGGCATTCCTTTCAATCTGCTTCTCTATTCCCTGGGCATCAAAATGGTGCGCATGGACGCCCCGCCGGAGGAGGGCAAAGGCTCCTTCTCCCTGCGCTCCATGCTGATCTCCCCCATCAACATCGCCATCGTGCTCAGCCTGATCTTCTACTTTACCCAGATTCCCATTCCCTCCCCCATTCTTACCCCCATTCAGCACCTGTCCAATGTGACCACCCCCCTGTCCATGCTGGTCACCGGCATGAACCTGGCTCAGGGCAAGGTGTCCGACACCATCCGGGACCGGGACGCCATCTCCGCCTCCCTGGTGCGGCTGCTTTTCTTCCCGGTGATCACCTGGGCTCTGATGCTGCTGGTCCCCGGTCTGGACCAGCTGGTGGTAGGCGTGACCCTGATCATTATGGCCATGCCCGCCCCTGCCGCCGCCACCATCCTGGGAGAGCAGTATCACGGCTGTACCCAGCTGGGGGCCAGGGTCGTCTTCCTGTCCAGCCTGCTGTGTATCGTCACACTGCCCCTTGTCTCCCTTCTCCTGTAATGACATCATCAAACCATCTATGAAAAAGGACCCGCCGCAGAATTGAAAAACTCTGCGGCGGGCTCTTTCATCCTGCCGTCTCTCCGGGCATAAAAAAACGCCGTCTTGTGACGGCGTTTTTTTATGATTTTGGGGGAAAAAGCTTACTTCAGCTCGACCTTGCCGCCGGCCTCTTCCAGCTTCTTCTTCATCTCCTCGGCCTCGTCCTTGGAGACAGC
>JAXUUN010000044.1:0-13464 GCA_037231075.1 bacterium
TACAGCCGAAGCTATACCGTTCTCTCTTTCCTCACGATGTTTTCTTATCGGGAGCTGCCTTTGGCCCATCCTTTTTTTAAATCAGCTGAGGTAATTCAGGGGGTTGACAGCGGTCCCGCCTACGCGGACCTCAAAGTGGCAGTGAACGCCGGTGCTGTTGCCGGTACTGCCCGCCTTGGCAATGGCCTGACCCTGGTAAACCTTGTCCCCCGCGGATACCAGCAGGGAGGAGTTGTGAGCGTAATAGGTCTGGACGCCGTTGTCATGGGTAATGATAACGAGATATCCATAGGAGCCCTTCCAGCCGGCAAAGGTGACGGTGCCGCCGTCGGCAGCTTTGATCCGTTCGCCGTAGGTGGCGTGAATATCCAGGCCGGAGTGATAATCGTAGTAGCCGTAGAGATTTCGTCCGCCGAAGTAAGAATTGATGCGGCGGCTGGAGGTGGGCCAGGTATAGGTGCCCGTGGAAGCGGTCTTGGGCTTTTCCTTGGTGCCCACAGCTTTCACAGTAGTGGTGGGCTCCCTCAGGGTAGTGGAACTTGTGACAGTTCGCTCCTGCTCATAGCCGTTGAGGTAGACCACATCAGCCTCGATCTCCGCCTCACCCTCTTCACCCTGGGTGACAATTTTACTCTCGCCTTTATACATGGAGCTGTCTTCCACAGTTTCCACAGGGCACTCGATGGCCTGTGTATAAACTTCATGGTCCAGTGTTTTGACGGACAAGGTGGGGATCAGTTCCTTCACATTGAGTACATCTCCCACCATCAGGCGGTTGATGTCAACGCCGGGATTCAGGGCTTTGAGATCGCTGATGGACATGTCGTTGGCGTAGGCAATGGCGTTGAAGGTATCACCTTTCTGAACCGTATAGGTGGTATCTCCGGTGGTATTGGCCTCAAGAGCCTGGCGCATCTCATCTGTGGTCATATATTCGTCCACTGCGTAGACGCTGTTGATTTGAAGGTTTTCCGCAAATTCCACCTGAACGGTATTTTCTGTGGTATACTGCTGCTTCAACTCTTCCAGCATTTGATTGAGGGCGTTCTGGTCCTTTACCACGCCGATGGAACGGCCGTCCACTACCACCTCATAGGCCCGGAGCTCATCGCTGACCTCATTGAGCTGTTCATAAAAGTAGTTTTGGATGGTTTGTTCATCGCTGAGATCGCTTTTCAGGGTCAGGGCAAATTCATAATTGACTTCAGATGAGATTTGGTAATCGTAGCCCAGCAGCTGGGAACCCTGACTTTCCACTGTCTCAATGGCGTGGTCGACAACGCTCTGGTCTGCCACGACGCCAACCTGCTGGCCATCCACCACTACGGCGTAGCTGGTAGAATAGAGTGTGGTAAGTGTCAAAGCAGTTCCCAACGCGGCAGAGACCAGCAAAAAAGAGATGGGGCCCACCGCACGGTTTCCGGCGGCGGCGCCGTGAAACAGATGGGTCCATCGGCGGACATGGATGCGGGTCCATTCCCGGCCTACCTTATAGTAAAGGACCAGCTTCTTTTTCTGTTTTGATCCATCAATTCGCTCCCAAAGGGCGATGGCCCGGTTTTGAATGCGGGCAATCAGTTCCTGAATGCGAGTCTGAAACTGTTCCATCTGGGGTTACCTCGCTTTCAACAAACAAAAAATGACAAACTTGAAACAAGAGTTACAAAATGGTAACAATACTATACACAAATTCTTTTTTTCCGTCAACCCCTCTGCTTTTAAAAACTTGCAAAAAATTGTACAAAAAAAGAACATCAGGAGGCATTCCCGATGTTCTGTAAATAAATTGTGTACAAAATATAATTTTTTTACAACATATTGTGGTCAAATGCCGGTGTTATGTAAAGAGCATAAAGGCAAATGACAGGGTCATCATGATTACCCCGACACTGGCGAAGGTATCCAGAGCCCATGCAATGCGGTTGAAATGGTCAGGCCGTGTTCTGGAAGCGGCAGGGCAAATGGTAATGGGAGGCTGAAAGTCAGAACGGTCAGTATCCTCAGTATGGGAAGGGATAGGCTGCTTCTGGGATTGAGCCAACTTCCGGCGAAACTTATCCAGGTCCACCAGATTGTCCTCATGATGAACAATATGTGAGGCGGCGTAATAAATGGTCTGCATGCGAGATCCCTCCCTTTCAAAGATAGTGACATTCTATTGACAAAACGGTCCAATAAACCGGACAATTAAACCGGTAAGCTGTAAAAATCATAAATCTGACAATAAAATACAACAAATGTTCTATTTAGTCAAGAGGAAAATGAAACATTTTTTCGATTTGTTCTTGGGGGACAAATGTCTTCCCTATTAAAACCAGACGAAAAAGCGGCAAAAAGGTTCCTTGTTTACAATTTTTTTCTTCTCCCCGTTGCCTTTTTGATAAAATAGATGTATAATACCCACCTGTTGAGAAATCCAAGAGAGGTGCAGGTTTCATGCGGAATGAAAAACTGAGAAATGTTGCAATCATTGCCCACGTCGACCACGGCAAAACCACCCTGGTGGATCAGATGCTCAAGCAGTCCGGCGTGTACCGGGAGAACCAGACCGTAGTGGATCGGGTCATGGACTCCAACGACCTGGAGCGGGAGCGGGGTATTACCATCCTGGCCAAAAACACCGCCGTGGAGTACAACGGCGTAAAAATCAATATTGTGGACACTCCGGGCCACGCCGACTTCGGCGGCGAGGTGGAGCGTATCCTGAAAATGGTCAACGGCGTTATCCTGCTGGTGGACGCCGCTGAGGGCCCCATGCCCCAGACCCGCTTCGTCCTGTCCAAGGCTCTGGAGCTGGGCCACCGGGTTATCGTGGTGGTCAACAAGATCGACCGCCCCGACCAGCGGGTGTATGAGGTCATCGACGAGGTGTTGGAGCTGCTCATGGATCTGAACGCCACCGACGAGCAGCTGGACAGCCCCATGCTGTTTTGCTCCGGCCGTCAGGGCACCGCCTCCGTCCAGCCTGACGAGGCCGGCAGCGATCTCAAGCCCCTCTTCGACACCATTCTGGAGTATATCCCCGCCCCCGAGGCCGATGTGGATCAGCCCTTCCAGATGCTGGTCAGCTCCATCGACTACAACGAGTTTGTGGGCCGCATCGCCATCGGCCGTATCGAGCGGGGCACCATCAAGCAGAACCAGGAGATCGCCGTGTGCAACTACCACGATCCCGACGCCCCCGCCAAGAAGGCCAAGGCTACCGCCCTGTATGAGTTTGACGGTCTGGCCAAGGTGCCCATCCAGGAGTCCACCGCCGGCAACATCATCGCCATGAGCGGCATCGGCGACATCACCATCGGTGATACCATCTGCGCCCCCGACTGTGTGGAGCCCATCGAGTTCGTAAAAATCTCCGCCCCCACCATCGAGATGACCTTCTCCGTCAACGACTCCCCCTTCGCCGGCCGGGAGGGCAAGTTTGTCACCAGCCGTCAGCTCCGGGATCGTCTGTTCCGGGAGACCTTGAAGGATGTGTCCCTGAAAGTCACTGAGGTGGAGGACTCCACCGACTCCTTCAATGTGGCTGGCCGGGGCGAGATGTCCCTGTCTATCCTCATGGAAACCATGCGCCGGGAAGGCTATGAGTTCCAGGTCTCTCCCCCCCGTGTGCTCTATCAGGAGATCGACGGCAAGAAATGCGAGCCTGTGGAGCGGCTGGTGGCCGATGTCCCCAACGACTGTGTGGGCTCGGTGATGGAGAAACTGGGCTCCCGTAAGGGCGAGTTCCAGTCCATGACCCCGGTAGGCAACCGTACCAAGCTGGAGTTCCTGGTCCCCTCCCGCGGCCTGTTTGGCTACCGCAACGAGTTTTTGACGGACACCAAGGGCGAGGGCATCATGGCCTCCGTCTTTGAGAAGTACGCCCCCGTGAAGGGCGACATTCAGCGCCGGAGCACTGGCTCCCTGGTGGCCTTTGAGACCGGCGAGGCTGTCACCTACGGCCTGTTCAACGCCCAGGAGCGGGGCACCCTGTTCATCGGCGCCGGTACTCCCGTCTACGCCGGCATGATCGTGGGCGAGACTCCCAAGGCCGAGGACATTTCCGTCAATGTGTGCAAGAAGAAGCAGCTGACCAACATGCGTGCCTCCGGCTCCGACGAGGCCCTGCGCCTGACCACACCCAAGCAGATGAGCTTGGAGCAGTGCCTGGAGTTCCTGGCCGACGACGAGCTGCTGGAGTGCACCCCTGAGAACCTGCGCCTGCGCAAGCGCATTCTGGACCACGGGGAGCGCATGAAGCTGGCCTCCAAAAAGAAGCAATAATCTAAAAAACACTTTGTATTTTGCAAGATGTAAAATACAAAGTGTTTTTTAATTTCAGACAGTGTTCTTTTCATTCTGAAAAACCGGAGGCCCAGAAAAAAGAGGCGAAAGTGAATTTCCCGGCTTTTCCTTGCCTTTTCTTCGGTCAAAGGGTATAATAAGTAGAAATCGGGTGTCTTGTCACCCTTCCTTGAAGGAGGCTTTTCGCATGAAAGCGAAGACCAATCTTACCATGCTCTGTGACTTCTATGAGCTGACCATGGCCAATGGGTATTTTCAGACCGGTCTTAAGGACCGGATCTGCTATTTTGATGTGTTCTACCGCTCGGTTCCGGATAATGGCGGTTTTTCCATTGCGGCCGGCCTTGCCCAGGTGGTGGAGTATATTCAGGAGCTGTGCTTTGATGAAGAGGATCTGGATTACCTGCGGAGCAAAGGCTGCTTCAGTGAGGAATTTTTAAATTTCCTTCGGGACTTTAAATTTACCGGGGATATCTGGGCTGTACCTGAGGGCACGCCGGTGTTCCCCAACGAGCCGATTTTGACGGTCCGTGCCCCAGCCATTCAGGCTCAGTTTGTGGAGACCTTTGTACTGTTGACCCTGAACCACCAGAGCCTGATTGCCACCAAGTCCAACCGGATTGTCCGGGCGGCCGAGGGGCGGCCTGTGGCCGAGTTCGGCTCCCGCCGGGCCCAGGGCTCTGACGGAGCGCTGCTGGGGGCCAGAGCCAGCTACATTGCCGGCTGCTCTGCCACTGCCTGTACCATGGCCGACCAGCGCTATGGCTCCCCCGCCACCGGGACCATGGCCCACTCCTGGGTCCAGATGTTCCCGGACGAGTACACGGCCTTTAAAACCTACTGCGAGCTCTATCCCACCAACGCCACCCTGCTGGTGGACACCTACAATGTGCTGAAGTCCGGGGTGCCCAACGCCATCCGTGCCTTCAAGGAGGTCCTGCTGCCCCGGGGGATCACCAAGTGCGGCATCCGCCTGGACTCCGGCGACCTGACCTATCTGTCCCAGAAGGCCCGGCAGATGCTGGATGACGCGGGGCTGACCGACTGTAAGATCGTAGTGTCCAACGCTCTGGATGAGTACATTATCCGGGATCTGGTGCGCCAGGGGGCAAGAATTGACTCCTTTGGCGTGGGCGAGCGGCTCATCACCTCCCGCAGCGAGCCTGTGTTCGGCGGCGTCTATAAGCTGGCTGCCATTGAGGATGATCAGGGCAATATCATTCCCAAGATCAAAATCAGCGAGAATCCCGCCAAGATCACCACGCCCCACTTCAAAAAGGTATATCGGATCTTCTCCAAGGACACCGGGAAGGCGGAGGCTGACCTGATTTGTCTGCGGGATGAGGAGTTTGACTTTGACCAGCCTTTGGAGCTCTTTGACCCCGACGCCACCTGGAAGCGGAAGGTCTTTACCAACATCGAGGCCCGGGAGCTGATGGTGCCCATTTTCCAGGGGGGAAAGCTGGTCTATCAGGTCCCCGATCTTCAGGCCAGCCGGGCCTACTGCCAGCGGCAGGTGGACTCTCTGTGGGATGAAGTGAAGCGTTTTGAAAACCCCCACAACTACTATGTGGATCTGTCTCAGAAACTCTGGGATATTAAACAGGCCCTGCTGAACAGCCACGAGATGAAGTAAGCGGAGGAGGCGGCCAGCGTGAACGGCCTTGAAAGCGCGGTATTTGGTCTTGCTGTCCAGGGGGATGAGGAACAGATCTTTTCCCTGATTCAGGACCGGATTCAATGGATGGATGATCAGGGAATCAGCCAGTGGAACACGGTGGGCTATTGGGATATTTTTCCCCCGTCCTACTACCGAAAGGCAATTGAGGATCACCGGCTCTATGTTTTGAAACTGCCTGAAACCGGGAAGATCATTGGGGCTGGAGTGCTTGCCGACCAGGATCTGTTATGGGGGCAGGACAATGTCTCGGCCTTCTATCTCCACAATTTTGTGGCGGATCGTGGCGTACCTGGGACCGGCGGAGTATTTTTATCCGCCTGTGAGGATCTGGCCCGGTCTGTGGGAAAGGAGCGATTTCGCCTGGATTGTATCAAAACCAACCTCAAGTTGAACCGCTATTATGAAGCGCGGGGCTACCGGGCTGTGGGCAGCATTGAGGATGGCAAGTATGTGGGGAACAAACGGGAAAAAGTTCTTTAACAAAATTAAAATAGCCGGACCGATTTTCGGTCCGGCTATTTTAATAGATCAGCTATATGTTGCCGGACAGGGCCCGGCAGAACGCATCAGATGATGCACAGGATCAGGGTCAGCAGAATCCAGACAATGGCCACCCACTTGGTCATCTTGGCCAGCTTGGCGTCCACGCTCTTGGCCTTGTTCTTGGACAGGAAGGTGTCGGCGCCGCCGGCGATGGCTCCGGACAAGCCGGCGCTCTTACCGGACTGGAGCATAACCACGGCGATGACGGCCAGCCCGCAAAGGACCTGGACGATGGTAAGGATCAGGTTCAGCGTTTCCATATTTTTTCGTTCCTTTCAAGGCCCCTTGGGGGCAAATATTTCACATCATAATCCGGAAATGCCCGGAAGTACAGAAAAGTGTACCACAATTTTGGTGATATTGCAAGTATTTCTGGAAAATTTACAAGGTATTGGCTTAAAGTACCAGAGGTTGTATGGAGCAAGCTCCAGGATACACAATCAGTGGGAGATCACTGCCGGGGGCTTTCCGGCTGACGATAGTAGACCACTCCATTCTTACATATCGTCTCCAAAAGTCCATGATCCGTGAGATATTCCACAAAAAAGCGAATGTTTCGTTCAAAACGCAGGGCCCGGCGAGGCTTCTTAGTAAAAAGCTCATCCTGAATACATACTGCCTCGTTAATCTGGCTTGCGGTCATGGGGCGGCTGATGAGGGATAGGATTTCCCCAGAGCGACGGCGGAGCAGAGCCTGGTTTTCGTCGATCAGACTGTTGATTTCCTGGGGAGAGCAGACCCCTCTATGGGCCATAATATAGTGGCTGCATTTCAGATCCCGTAGCTTTTCCCGGCTTTCCTTGGCCATCTGGTGGCTGAGGGCATAGGGAAGCTTCGCCTTCAGCATCTCATGGCTGAGCAGGGCGTCAGCGGTGTAGCACACCCCATCCGGGGTAATGGTACAGATGTGCCCTGCAGAGTGTCCAGGGGTATAGACGATCCGAAAGTCCGCTCCGCAGAAAGAGAAGGGTCCGTCTTCTGTGGGAACCAGCACATCGGGGGTGTGGACCATACAGGAGGATTCCCGGGCCACCATGTCGGGAGGCAGGGTCAGGAAATAGCATTTCAAGGTGAGAATATTGGAGCAAATCCCCGCCTCGGGAGCAGTAAGGGCCACCTTGGTGCCGTATTTTTTCTGAAAATATCCGCTGTTGGCGCAGTGGTCCACATGGGCGTGGGAGCACAAGATACCCACCGGACGCAGACCATGCTCCAGCAGGGTCTGTTCCAGCTCCTCCCGCTCTTCCAGAAGGCCGGTATCCAGGAGGATACACCGGCTCTCATCCAGCTTATAGAGGGGGATCAGCTCCATGGCCTCCACCACCCAGGTGTTTGCTTTAATTTGCCTCAGTTCCATGGGCTCCTCCTCCCTTCTCTTCTCCCTGTTTCAGGTAAACCATCAGCACTGCCACATCCGCGGGGGATACCCCTGACACCCGGCTGGCCTGGCCCAGGTTTCTGGGTCGGATCTCCGAGAGCTTCTGTCTGGCCTCCAGGCGCAGGCCGGAGATGGCGTGATAATCCAGGTCCCGGGGCAGGGGCCTGTCCTCCAGGCGCTTCACTTCCTCTACCTGGCGCAGCTGGCGGTCAATATAACCGGCATATTTAATGGTGATCTCCGCCTCGCTGACCACCGGGGCAGGCAGCTGGGGCCGCTGGGGATCAAAGGGGGCCAGGTCGGCATAGGTAAGCCGGGGCCGGCGGAGGAGGTCGGCCAGCCGGGCACCGTCCTTCACCGGGGGCTCTCCCCTGTCCTCCAGCAGTCTGTCCAGCTGGGGGGATGGGGGGGTTCCGGTATGTTCCAGGCGCTTTACCTCCCTGTCCACCATGCGGTATTTTTCCAGCACCCGGTCATATTGTGCCCGGGAGACCAGTCCCAATTCATAGCCCAGGGGAGTAAGCCGCCGGTCGGCGTTGTCCTGGCGGTGAAGGAGCCGGTATTCGGTGCGGGAGGTCATCATCCGGTAGGGCTCGTTGGTCCCCTTGGTCACCAGATCGTCGATGAGCACCCCGATGTAGCCCTGGTCCCGGCGGAGAATGAAGGGAGGTCTCCCTAGAATTTTCAGCGCGGCGTTGACCCCCGCCACAAACCCCTGTACGGCTGCCTCCTCATAGCCGGAAGAGCCGTTGAACTGCCCCGCGCCGTACAGACCGGGCACCGACTTGACCTCTAAAGTAGCCTCCAACTGGGTGGGGTCTACGCAGTCGTACTCAATGGCATAGGCGCACCGGGTCATTTCCGCCTGCTCCAGACCGGGGATGGTGTGCAGCATCTGGATCTGGACCTCCTCCGGGAGAGAGGAGGAAAAGCCCTGGATGTAAAGCTCCTCCGTGTCCAGACCCATGGGCTCAATGAACAGCTGGTGGCGTTTCTTGTCCGGGAAGCGGTCCACCTTGGTCTCGATGGAGGGGCAGTACCGGGGGCCCACCCCCTCAATGGTGCCGTCGAACAGAGGGGAGCGGGACATATTGGCACGGATGATCTCATGGGTGCGCTCATTGGTGTAGGTGAGGTAGCACACTGCCTGGTTTTTGGGCGGCGTCTCGGTCTGGAAGGAGAATGCCTGGCTGTCCTCATCCCCCAGCTGAAGCTCCATTTTGGAAAAATCCACCGACCGGCGGTTTACCCGGGGAGGGGTGCCCGTCTTGAACCGGCGGATGGACAGGCCAAGCCGGATGAGACTCTGGGTCAGAGGCAGGGCGGCGGACAGACCGTCAGGTCCGGAGTCCCGGACCACCTCACCCACCACCACGCGGCCTCCCAAATAGGTGCCGGTGGCCACAACGGCAGCTTGTACTCGGTATACCGCTCCTGTGTGGGTCACGACTCCGGAGACGGCTCCGTTTTCTGTAAGAATTTCCACCACTTCCGCCTGCTTGACCCAAAGGTTTTCCTGCTTCTCCAAGGTGTGTTTCATGATTTTCTGATATTCCCGGCGGTCGGCCTGGGCCCGCAGGGACCAGACGGCGGGGCCCTTGCTCCGGTTCAAAAGCCGATACTGGATACAGGCTCTGTCAGCCGCCCGGGCCATCTCACCCCCCAAGGCGTCCAGCTCCCGTACCAGGTGTCCCTTTCCGGTCCCGCCGATGGCGGGATTACAGGGCATATTGCCCACCGCATCCAGATTGACGGTAAAGCACAGGGTGCGCAGGCCCATCCGGGCGGCGGCCAAAGCGGCCTCAATGCCGGCATGGCCGGCTCCGATCACGGCGATATCAAATTTTCCGGCGAAATAGGTAGTCATAGATAAAGATCCTCTGTTTTTGAAGTCAGTGGCTATTTTACCACGATTTTGTCCGCAGTACAAGGGAGACGGCATTTCCCTCTTGCGAAAAGAACAGCCATCGGGTACACTGAAAAAAACAGATGCGGGGAGGACGGTATGGACCACGAATACTATATGTCGCAGGCATTGGCTCTGGCCCGGGAGGCCATAGAGGACGGGGATGTCCCTGTGGGATGTGTCATTGTTCGGGATGGACAGATTATCGGCCGGGGCCGCAACCGGCGGGAGGCGGACTCAGACGCCACCGCCCACGCGGAGATGGAGGCCATCCGGGATGCCTGTGGGAAGCTGGGAAGCTGGCGGCTCCACGGCTGTACCCTGTATGTGACACTGGAGCCCTGCCCCATGTGTGCCGGAGGGATTATCAATGCCCGGGTGGAGGAGATCCGATATGGGGCCAAGGATGAAAAGGCCGGGTGCTGCGGTTCGGTACTCAACCTGTTTGAAGAGCGGTTTAACCACCATCCCAGGATCTATCAGGGGCCGCTGGTCAAAGAATGCCAGGAGATCCTGCGGCATTTTTTTGAAAACCTTCGGTGAGGAAAAGATTTAATTCTTTTGTAACATTTACAGAGAACTTTTTTAATGATTCTTGGATATACTCATACTCGCAAGGCAAGAACATCTTTTCATTCTATCCTCCAATTTTTTGAAAGACTGATGGGTCGCTCCATCAGTCTTTCCTCCTTTTGTGAGAAAATGTGTAAAACTTTTTTTCTCACAACCCGGAGAAAAGGTGAACAGAAGGAAGTATTTAATTCTTTTGTAACAACTGGGGATGGAATTGTTAATATCTTTTCCGTATCATAACACTTGCAAGAGACAGTTCGTTTCATTTTAATCCTCTTTTTCAACAGAAACCCCGGCGCCATGGAGCAGGCGCCGGGGTTTTCTGTTGGTTATAAAAATCAGCGCCCCGACAAAATGCGGGGAGCGCTGAGACTGTCGAAAAAGTGGCTGCGCCACTTTTTCGAGAAAGGCTGCACGCACGGTAGACCTCGATTCCTTGCGGAAAAGTCGGCCTACCGTGCGCGAGAAGTGTCATTTCCGATGCGCATGTCGCCGGAAATGACGGAATTAAAATTTATTCCGCCGCCTGCGGGCGTCGGAACTCCTTGCAGGAGGGCTTTTTTGACAAGCTGAGCGCCCCGGCATTTTGCCGGGGCGCTGTTATAATGAATCAGATCAAATTCAGCACTTCTCGAAGATGGTGGCAACACCCATGCCGCCGCCGATGCACAAAGTGGCAAGACCCTTCTTGGCGTCGTCGCGCTTTTGCATCTCGTGGAGCAGGGTGACGATGATCCGGGCGCCGGAAGCGCCTACGGGGTGACCCAGAGCAATGGCGCCGCCGTTGACATTGACCTTGCTCATATCAAAGTGCAGCTCACGGGCCACAGCGATGGACTGAGCGGCAAAGGCCTCGTTGGCCTCGACCAGGTCCATATCCTCGATCTTCAGGCCGGCCTTCTCCATGGCCTGACGGGAAGCGGGCACGGGGCCCACACCCATGATCTTGGGATCCACGCCGCCCTGGCCCCAGGAGATCAGCTTGGCCATGGGCTTCAGGCCGTACTTCTCCACGGCCTCGCCGGAAGCCAGAATGATGGCGGCAGCGCCGTCGTTGATGCCGGAGGCATTGGCGGCAGTGACGCGCTGGACATGCTTCTTGGCATCGGCCTCGTGGACCTGAGTGGGCTCAAAGGTGTGGACGATCTCGTCCTCCACGCCCTCGGGACCTACGGGGAACGCGCCCCGCAGTTTGGAGATGCTCTCGGGAGTCACACCGGCACGGGGGAACTCGTCTACCTTAAACTCGATGGTCTCTTTCTTCTTCTTGACCATCACAGGGACGATCTCGTCGTTGAAGCGGCCGGAGTTGATGGCGGCCTCGGCCTTGTTCTGGGAGGAGGCGGCAAACTCGTCCAGCTCCTGACGGGTGATGCCCCAAACATCACAGATATTCTCGGCGGTGGTGCCCATGTGGTAGTTGTTGTAGGCGTCCCACAGGCCGTCCTTGATCATGGTGTCCATGATCTTGTTGTCACCCATGCGGGCGCCCCAGCGGGCAGCGGGAATGGCGTAGGGAGCGGCAGACATGTTCTCAGTGCCGCCGGCCACAATGATATCGGCGTCACCGGCCAGAATGGAACGGGCACCCTCAATGACGGACTTCATACCGGAGCCGCACACCATGCCCACGGTATAGGCGGGAACAGAGGTGGGAATGCCAGCCTTCAGAGAGGCCTGACGGGCCACATTCTGCCCCAGACCGGCGGTGAGAATGCAGCCGAACATCACTTCATCCACCTGCTCAGGCTTGACATTAGCCCGATTGAGCGCTTCCTTAATGACAACCGCACCCAGATCAGTGGCAGGGGTATCCTTCAGAGTACCACCGAAGGAGCCGATGGCGGTGCGGCAGCAGCTAACAACATAGATGTCTTTCATAGTGTGTATACCTCCAGTCATTTGATGACGGCGCCAATTTGAGCGCCCCGATTTGATCCGCTCTTCTCTGTCATCATATCAGAGGGCGAAAGAAAAAGCAATAAGATTTTCCCAACTCCTGTGAGCTGCCCCCAATTCGACAGAAAAAAGTGTCTTCAGCCATTAAATTTTCCCATGGCCCGATCCAGGCCTTCAGCCATGATACATTCCACCGCGTCGGCGGCCCGTTTGACGGCATGGTCGATGGTCTTTTTATCCTCGCCCTGAAATTTTCCAAGGACCCAGTCAGCCAGATCGTAGTCCGGATGGGGCTTCTCCCCCACTCCCACCCGAAGCCGGGGGAACTGGTCGGTTCCCAGGTGCTGGATGATATTTTTCAGACCGTTGTGCCCCCCGGCAGATCCCTTCTGGCGAATCCGGAGGCGGCCCACAGGCAGCGCGGTATCATCGGAAATGACCAGAATCCGCCCCGGCGGAATTTTGTAGAAATCTGCCGCCTGCCGTACGGCTTCTCCAGAGAGATTCATGTAGGTGATGGGTTTCATTACCAGCACCTTTTCCCCGGAAATGGAAAAGACATTGGTCAAAGCTTTGAATTTCAGGCGCTGGATGGGCTTTTTCTGCCGCTCAGCGATCTCATCGGCCACCATGAATCCCACATTGTGCCGGGTATTTTCATACTTGTCTCCGGGATTGCCCAAGCAGACCAGCAGCCAGCTGACTGCCCCCGAATCCTTTTTTAAAAACATAGCTTTTCCTCGCTTCAAATTTGAAACAGGGGCGGGTAATGTTACCCGCCCCTGCTGTCGGAGAATTTTGTTTGTTCTTACAGGAACAGAGGAGAAACAGAGGTCTCCATGTAAATGTGGCTGATTGCCTCGGCAAACATGTGGGCCACAGAGATATACTTGATCTTATCGCACTGGATCCCTTCCTTGGGGGGGATGGTGTTCAGGAACATGACCTCGGTAAGCACGCTGTCGGTAATGCGCTGTACAGCGGGGCCGGACAGCACGCCGTGGGAGGCGCAGGCGGTGACATCCTTGGCGCCGCCGATCTCCACCAGAGCCTTGGCGGCGTGGCACAGAGATCCGCCGGTATCCACCATGTCGTCCAGGAGGATGACATGCTTATCCCGGACATCGCCGATAATGTTCATGACCTCGGAGGAGTTGGCCTTCTGGCGGCGCTTATCCACAATGGCCAGGGGCATGC
>JAXUUN010000066.1:0-2258 GCA_037231075.1 bacterium
CGAAGTGGGTGGAGCCGGAGTCGAACCAGCCGTCCAGGGTGTCCTCCTCCTTGGTAAAGCCGCTCTTGGCGCCGCAGTGGGGGCAGGAGAAATCCTTAGGCAGGATGTCTTCGGCCTCCATCTCATACCAGGCGTTGGAGCCCTTCTCGCCGAAGAGCTTGCTTACAGCGGCGATGGTCTCGTCGGTGCAGATGGGTTTGCCGCAGTCCTTGCAGTAGAACACGGGGATGGGCAGGCCCCACCGGCGCTGACGGCTGATGCACCAGTCGGCACGCTCCCGGATCATGGACTTCATCCGGTCAATGCCCCAACCGGGCACCCAGCGCACATCGTCGCAGGCGGCGCAGGCCTCGTCCTTGAAAGCGTCCACAGAGCAGAACCACTGGGGAGTGGCCCGGAAGATGATGGGGTTCTTGCAGCGCCAGCAGTGGGGATAGGAGTGGACAATCTCCTCGCTGGCAAAGAGAGCGCCGCTCTCCTTCATATCCTGGAGGATGACGGGGTTACTCTCGTCGGTTTTCATACCGGCGTACTTGCCGGCGTAGTCGGTGTGGCGGCCCTGGTCGTCCACGGGGACCACCATGTCGATCTTGTAGCGCTTGCAGGTCTCGTAGTCGTCGGCGCCGAAGCCGGGAGCGGTATGGACGCAGCCGGTACCGGAGTCCATGGTGACATACTCGGCGGTGCACAGCTGAGAGGTTTTATCCAGGAAGGGGTGCTGAGCCAGCATATACTCAAAGTCAGAGCCCACAAACTGCTTAACGATCTCATAGCTGTCAAAGCCGCCGATCTTCATGACCTTGGCGCACAGGGCCTCAGCCATGATATACATTTCCCCGTTGGGGGCCTTCACCAGCACATAGCTCTCACGGGGGTGGACGGCGATGGCCAGGTTGCCGGGCAGGGTCCAGATGGTGGTGGTCCAGATAACGAAGTACATCTTGGAGATGTCCCCGTACTGGCTCAGTTTTCCCAGGTCGTCCTTCACCTGGAACTTCACATAGACGGTGGTACAGGGGTCGTCCTGATACTCGATCTCAGCCTCGGCCAGGGCGGTCTCGTCCTTGGGGCACCAGTAGACAGGCTTGAGGCCCTTGTAGATGTAGCCCTTCTTGTACATCTCCCCGAAGACCTTTACCTCCTCGGCCTCAAAGCCGGGGTCCATGGTCTTGTAGGGGTGCTCCCAGTCTCCCAGCACGCCGATGCGCCGAAAACCTTCCATCTGGATGTCGATATACTTCTGGGCGTAGTTGTGGCAGGCGGTGCGGAACTCGGGGACGGACATCTTCTTGCGGTTGAGCTTCTGCTCCTTGATGATGGCGGACTCAATAGGCATGCCGTGGTTGTCCCAGCCGGGGATATAGGGGGTGTAGTAGCCACGCATGGCGTACATACGGGTGATGAAGTCCTTCAGGGACTTGTTCAGAGCGTGGCCCATGTGCAGGTTGCCGTTACTGAAGGGAGGGCCGTCGTGGAGGGCAAAGCGGGGCTTGCCCTCGTTCTTTTTTAGCATCTCATGATACAGGTCCATTTTGTTCCAGTTCTCCAGCATGCCGGGTTCCCGGTTGGGCAGTCCGGCACGCATGGGGAAGTCGGTCTTGGGGAGATTGATGGTCTTGTTGTAGTCCATGTCTCGTGTTCCTCCGTCTATCAGAAATTTTATTTGACCTCAAATGTGCGGGAAAAGGCCGCTGGAAGTTCTTTTCGGTTCCTTTTCTTTCAAGAAGAAGAACAAAAAAGCCCTTGTCTCCACAAAGAGACAAAGGCGAAAACCTCTGCGGTACCACTCTTCTTGCCGGGTGAAATAATCCGGCCACTCAAGCTCTGCCCGGTAACGGGGGCGGCCGGAGGAGCTTACTGAAGTTCAGCCCTCTGCTCCAAGGTGATGTTCCCTGCTCCCTCCCGTCCGCCTTACACCAAACGGCGGCTCTCTGCGCGTCTCAGGGCAGGTACTTTTCCTTTTCATAGCGTTTTAATCATATGTGTTGAATATCTTATTCGTTTTTTCGGGGAATGTCAAGGTCAAAATATAGAGAAAGAAGGAAAGTATTAAGGAAATTTAATTTGTTTTCACAGGAAAATATGGTATACTGAACCGGAAGAACCAACATATGCCCTTGGAAGGGGCGATGGAAAGGATGAAACATCCGTGAAAGAACAGTATGATGTCCTGGTGGTGGGAGCCGGCTATGCCGGTGCCGTGGCCGCCAGGGCTCTGGCAGAAAAGGGAAAACGGGTCCTGGTACTGGAGCGGCGGA
>JAXUUN010000014.1:0-51444 GCA_037231075.1 bacterium
GGGGTTCGAATTGCAAAACGGAAAATCGAGCCTCAAAAGCCCGCAAACCCTTGCGGCACAAGACTTTGCGCCTGCATCTTTTCTGTCAACACACGACAAAATTTTTGGTGAAAAGCCTTGAAACGAAAGTTTCAAGGCTTTTCTTCTTATCATCAAAAAAACTGACAAGGAGGAATCATGTTATGACAGACCGGGAGCTGGTGGACCGGGCCTTTGAAATGCACCGGTATTCCTATGTGCCCTACTCGCGTTTCCCCGTGGGTGCGGCCCTGTTATGCGCAGACGGGCGGGTATTTACCGGCTGCAATGTGGAAAACGCGGCCTATGGCTCCACCATCTGCGCCGAGCGCACGGCACTTCTGAAGGCTGTGAGTGAAGGCTGCCGGGAGGGATGGGTCGCTATTGCCATCGCGGGGACCGGCGAGGACTACTGCTGGCCCTGTGGAGTCTGCCGACAGATGCTCTATGAATTTGCCCCTGACCTGCGGGTACTGGCCGCCCGGGGTGACGGTCAGTTCCAGCAGGCGCTTTTGTCCCAGCTGCTGCCAAAGGGCTTCGGTCCCAAGTCCCTTGAAAAATAGTTCAAAAATTTTAAGTATAATTTTTGCCCATACGGTCAAACTACCGGTGGAACCCGATTGAAGGAGGTGGTCTGACATGATTTTGGACAAAATCGCCCTGACGCTGCTGATCATCGGCGGCCTGAACTGGGGCAGCGTGGGTCTGTTTCAGTTCGATCTGGTGGCCTTTGCCTGCGGAGGTTCCGCAAGCATGATCAGCCGGGTCATTTACACCCTGGTGGGTCTGTCCGCGGTCTGGTGCGTTACGCTGCTGTTTCGGGATAAAGACCCTGCTCAGGAGCGAACCTGACGGCGTTTGTAAAGAGTTTCAGCGAAAACAGAGGCTTGGAGCCATTGTGTTCCGGGCCTCTGTTTTGATTTTACCTGGATTTAACAAAACGAAGGTTTCGCATTTTACATTTGCTTTTTATACTGAGCACCGTAAGCCAAGCAAAAAACAAATGTAAAACAAAAAAGGAGTTCTTAACAATGAAAAAACTGACTTGCTTGGGCCTGACCATTGCCATGGCCCTGACTCTGCTGGCCGGCTGCGGCGGCGGTGAGACTTCTGCCACCGGTTCTGAGACCGGCAGCAATACCAGCGCCAGCCAGAGCGCTGTGAGCAGCGGCGCCACTGAGGAGATCAGCGGTACCGTGAACACCGACGGCTCCACCTCTATGGCCGATGTGATGGCCGTTCTGCAGGAGACTTTTAAGGAAGTTCAGCCCGGCGTCACGGTGAACTACACCGGCTCCGGTTCCGGCTCCGGCATCACCAATGTGCTCAATGGCTCTGTGGATATCGGCCTTTCCTCCCGTGCCCTGACCGATGAGGAGAAGGAGCAGGGCGCTGTGGAGAACATTGTGGCTCTGGACGGCGTGGCCATTGTGGTCAACCCTGAAAACACCGTGTCCAACCTGACCGTGGAGCAGATCGCCCAGATCTTCTCCGGCGAGATCACCAACTGGTCTGAGGTGGGCGGTCCCGACGCCGAGATCGCGGTGTTCGGTCGTGAGTCCGGTTCCGGTACCCGCGGCGCCTTTGAGGAGATCGTAGGTGTGGTGGACGCCTGTGTCTACACCAATGAGTACTCTTCCACCGGCGACATGGTGGGCGCTGTGGCCGGCAACCCCAATGCCATCGGGTATGCCTCCCTGTCCGCTGTGGATGAGAGCGTCACGGCTGTGAATGTGAACGGTGTGACTCCCTCCGAGGCCACTGTGAAGGACGGTACTTATGAGATCCAGCGCCCCTTCGTGATGGTCACCAAGGAAGGCGTGGAGCTGTCTGACGCCGCCCAGGCCTTCCTGGACTACGCCACCAGCGCTGAGGTGGCTGAGTACATCGCCGCTGCCGGCGCTGTGTCTCCCCAGGGCTGATTTACGGTAAGCCTTCAAAGCAAGCCCCCGGAAGGGGGCTTGCTTTGAAGCATGTCTCCTCTGTTGAAAAAAGCTGTGGATTGTCCCACACTTTTTTTCAGCCGAGGAGCTGGACTCTGATATGAAAAGGTTGGTAACTATGAAAGGTCATTCGCTTACTGCCCCGCCCAAGGGCGCGGCAAAAGGAAAGCAGGCGGCGGAGAAGGTCATGCAGGGCATCTTCTTCTTCTGCGGATTTATTGCCATTGTCTTTGTCCTGCTGATCACTGTATACCTGATTCTCTCCGGACTGCCCGCCATTCGGGAGATCGGGATCACGGAGTTCCTGTTCGGGACCCGCTGGGAGTCCACCAACAAGACGGACCCCTCCTTTGGAATTCTGCCCATGATCCTCACCTCCATCTACGGCACCGCCGGGGCCATCATCATTGGCGTGCCCATTGGATTTCTCACCGCCATTTACCTGGCCAAGGTAGCTTCCCCCAAGGTGGCCGGAGTCATCCGGCCGGTGGTGGATCTGCTGGCGGGCATTCCCTCCGTGGTCTACGGTCTGGTGGGTATGATGGTGCTGGTCCCCTTGATCCGTGAGACATTCGACACCCCCGCCGGAGAGAGTTTGCTGGCGGCCATTGTGGTGCTGGCTGTGATGATCCTGCCCTCCATTATCTCGGTGTCCGAGACCGCGCTGAAGGCGGTTCCCCGGGAGTATGAGGAGGCCAGTCTCGCCCTTGGGGCCACAGAGCTGGAGACTTACTTCCGGGTCAGCGCCCCCGCGGCAAAAAGCGGCATTGCCGCCGCCGTGGTGCTGGGTGTGGGCCGGGCCATCGGCGAGGCCATGGCCATTTTGATGGTGGCCGGCAATGTGGCCAACATGCCCAGCCTGCTCACCAGCGTCAAGTTCCTGACCACCGGCATTGCCAGCGAGCTGTCCTACTCCAGCGGCCTGCAGCGCCAGGCGCTGTTTTCCATCGGACTTGTGCTGTTCCTGTTTATCATGTGCATCAATGTGCTGCTGAATGTGTTCCTGAAGGGAAATAAGGAGGACTGACATCATGACCAAAACCCTGGTGGGCAATCCCACCGTTCAAGCTGTAAAGGCCCAGGGGCTGTCTCCCCGACGCCGGGCCTATGAGATCGGAATGCGGACCCTGATCTACCTGGCTGCCGGCCTGGTGGTGGCGCTGCTTCTGTTCCTGCTGGGCTACATCTTCTACAAGGGACTGCCCAATCTGACATGGGAGTTTCTGACCTCTGAGGAGAGTGTGCTGAAAGGGGTAGAGGGCATTTTACCCGCCATTGAGAATACCATCTATGTGGTAATTGCCACTTTGATCGTTGTTCTGCCGCTGGGGGTGGGAGCCGCCATCTATCTTACCGAATATGCCACCAACCACAAACTGGTCACTGCCATTGAGTACGCCACCGAGACGCTTGCGGGCATCCCCTCCATTCTCTACGCCCTGGTGGGCGCGCTGATCTTCTCCCAGACTCTGGGAATGGGCAAGACGCTGATCGCCGGTTCCATGACCTTGGTCATTATGAACCTGCCCACCATCATCCGAACCACTCAGGAATCCCTGAAGACGGTGCCCCAGAGCTACCGGGAGGGGTCCCTGGGACTGGGAGCCGGCAAGTGGCACATGATCCGCACCGTGGTGCTTCCCTCCTCTGTGGACGGAATCGTCACGGGCTGTATTCTGGCCATCGGGCGTATCGTGGGTGAGTCCGCCGTGCTGCTCTATACCGTGGGAATGAGCATGTCCATGCAGGACTATTTCAAGGACGGGATTTCCAGCCTGCTGCAGAGCTCCGGTTCCACCCTTACCGTGGCCCTCTATGTGTACGCCAAGGAGCGGGCGGATTTTGATCTGGCCTTCTCTGTGGCCGTGGTGCTGCTGGTCATCACCCTTGTCATCAATCTGGCCGCCAAACTGGTGGGCAGAGGACTGAGAAAGAAATAAAGGCAGGTATTGATAATAATGAGTGAAAATATAGTCCTTGAGGCCCGGGATCTCAACTTGTACTATGGAGAAAATCATGCCCTGAAGTCCATCAATATGGAGATTCCCGAGCACCAGATCACCGCCCTCATCGGCCCCTCCGGCTGCGGCAAGTCCACCTTTCTGCGCAGCATCAACCGTATGAACGACCTCATTGCCAATGTGCGCATCGAGGGCTCCCTCTATTACCGGGGGGAGGACATTTACGCCCCTGGCCGGGATGTGACGGATCTGCGCCGCCGGATCGGCATGGTGTTCCAGAAGGCAAATCCCTTCCCCATGTCCATCTACGACAATGTGGCCTACGGCCCCCGCACCCACGGCATCCGCAACAAGGTGAAGCTGGACGAGATCGTGGAGCAGTCCCTGCGGGGAGCCGCCATCTGGGATGAGGTGAAGGACCGGCTGAAGAAGTCCGCTCTGGGCCTGTCCGGCGGACAGCAGCAGCGCCTTTGTATTGCCCGCGCCCTGGCGGTGAAGCCCGATGTGCTGCTGATGGATGAGGCCACCTCCGCTCTGGACCCCATCTCCACCTCCAAAATTGAGGACCTTGCCGCCGAGCTGAAAAAAGATTATACTATCATCATGGTCACGCACAATATGCAGCAGGCCGCCCGAATCTCCGACAATACCGCCTTCTTCCTGCTGGGTGAGCTGGTGGAGTTCGGAGAGACTGAGCAGATCTTCTCCATGCCCAAGGACAAGAGGACGGAAGATTACATCACCGGGAGGTTTGGCTGATATGAGAAATCGTTTTAATGAACAGCTGGAGCAGCTCAATGTGGAACTGATCAAAATGGGCGCTTTGTGTGAGGAAGCCATTTCCGCCGCCACCAAGGGGTACCTGGAAGGGGATCACAAGCTGGGCGCCCGGGCGGCATATCTGGAGCAGGAGATCGACCACAAGGAGCGGGACATCGAGGGCCAGTGCATGAAGCTCCTTCTGCGTCAGCAGCCGGTGGCCAGTGATCTGCGCACTGTCTCCGCGGCGATGCGGATGATCTCCGACATGGAGCGGATCGGGGATCAGGCGGCGGACATTGCCGAGATCGCCAGGGATATGAAAGAGGATCCCCTGCGCCAGCAGCCTCTGATGGAAGATATGGCCCGCACCGCCATCGGAATGGTGACGGACAGCGTGGATTCCTTTGTGCGAAGCGACCTTCAGCTGGCCCACGCCGTAATTGCCAAAGACGATGAGCTGGACCAGCTGTTCCTCAATGTGCGTAAGGAACTGACCGGCCTCATCTCCCAGGGGAAGGACGGCGGGATGTGCCTGGACCTGTTGATGATCGCCAAGTATTTTGAGCGTATCGGCGACCATGCCTGCAACATTGCCCAGTGGGTGGAGTATGCGGTGACAGGAGAATATGAAGAAGACTGACAGAGCAGAGAAAGCGGGGAATGGAGCTTGATCTATATTTTGGAGGATGATGCCAGCATCCGGAAGCTGGTGGTCTACACTCTGAACAGCCAGGGGATGGAAGCGGAGGGGTTTGAACGGCCCTCTCAGTTCTGGCGCGCCCTGGGAGAGAGAAAGCCGGACCTGCTGCTGCTGGATATCATGCTGCCTGAGGAAGACGGTCTGCATGTGCTCAGCCGTCTGCGGGGAGATCCGGCCACCCGGAAGCTGCCTGTTTTGATGCTGACTGCCAAGAGCACAGAGTATGACAAGGTGCTGGGCCTGGACCAGGGAGCGGACGACTATATCGCCAAGCCCTTTGGGATGATGGAGCTCATGGCCCGGATCCGGGCCGCCCTGCGGCACGCCTCCCCTGAGGAAGAGGGGGGGACCTGCCAGATTGGAGAACTGTTCGTGGATACCCGGCGGCACATTGTCCGGGTGGGCGAGCGGGAGGTAACCCTTACTCTGAAGGAGTTTCAGCTGCTGTGCCTGCTGATGGAGCGCCGGGGGACGGTATTTACCCGGGACCAGCTGCTCAATACCATCTGGGGCTATGAATTTGACGGCGCCAGCCGCACCGTGGATGTACATATCCGGACCCTGAGACAGAAGCTGGGGGAGTGCGGCAGCTATATCGAAACCGTTCGGGGCGTGGGATATAAGATCTCCGGGGATTGAGAGGTGCCGGCCATTGAAATGGCCGGCACGAATGTGAGGAATCGAAATGACAAAAAAGATCTTCCGCAACTGCCTGGCGGTAGGCGTTTGGGTGTTTGTATTGTCGGTGGCCCTGTTCATGGGGATGCTGTATCAATACTTTACCGACCAACTGGCCTCTGAACTGGAGACAGAGGCCCATTTGGTGGCTCAGGGTGTGGAGCGGATGGGTATGGACTATTTTGACGGCCTGCGCTCTGAAAACCGCATTACCTGGGTGGATCGGGACGGGACCGTGCTCTACGACAACACGGTGGACGCCGCCTCCATGGAAAACCATGGGGACCGGGAGGAGATCAAAGAGGCAATGCTGGCCAGCCATGGAACGGCCCGGCGGGAGTCGGCCACTCTGTCTCAGCGCACCATCTATGTGGCCCAGCGGCTGGAGGACGGGACGGTGATCCGTATGGCGGGGCAGCAGTATACTGTGGTCCGGCTGCTGCTGTCCATGGTGCAGCCTATGCTGCTGATTCTGGTCATTACCCTTGGGCTGGCGGCGGTGTTGTCTGCCCGACTGAGCAAAAGCATCATCAAGCCGATTCTGGAGCTGGACCTGGAGCATCCCGAGGAGAACGGAGCCTACGACGAGCTCTCCCCGCTGCTCACCCGAATCCGCCGGCAAAATGATACCATTCAAAGCCAGATCGAGCTGTTGCGCCAGAGACGGCAGGAATTTACCGCCCTGACGGAAAATATGTCCGAAGGGTTTCTGCTGCTGGACAATAAGGGGCGGGTCCTCTCCTACAATACCGGCGCTTTGAAGCTTATGGGGGTCGCGCCCCCTGCCGAAGAGGCCAGCGTTCTCACCCTGGACCGCTCCGACCCCTTCCGTCAGGTAGTGGACCAGGTGCTGAAGGGCCAGCGGTGCCAGGGGCATCTGGAGCGAGGCGGACGCAGCCTCCAGGTGCTGGCCGACCCTGTGCTCCGGGAAGAGGAGTGCGCGGGAGCGGTGCTGGTGTTTCTGGATGTGACCGAGAGGGAGCAGGGGGAGCGGATGCGCCGGGAGTTCACCGCCAATGTCTCCCATGAGCTGAAGACCCCCCTCACCTCCATCTCCGGCATGGCCGAGATTATGAAGGACGGCCTGGTCCGCAGCGAGGATGTACCCGGTTTTGCCGCGGATATTTATAAGGAGAGCCAGAGACTCATCCATCTGGTGGAGGATATCATTCACCTGTCCCGACTGGACGAAGGGGGAACCGGTCTGGAGCGGGGAGAGGTGGAGCTGCTGGGTGTGGCGGGGACGGTGAGAGATCGGCTGCTGCCCACGGCCCAGCGGACTGGGGTCACCCTGGAGGTGTCGGGCGAAGAGCAGACAATCCAAGGGATCCCTTCCCTGGTAGAAGAGATGATCTATAACCTGCTGGACAACGCCATCAAGTATAACCGTCACGGCGGGAAAGCCTCCATCCATGTGTCGGAGCGGGACGGCCGGGCGGTGGTGACTGTCTCCGATACAGGAATCGGAATTCCGGCGGAAGATCAGAGCCGGGTGTTCGAGCGCTTTTACCGGGTGGACAAGAGCCACTCCAAGGAGATCGGCGGCACAGGCCTGGGATTATCCATTGTGAAACACGGGGCGGCGCTTCACGGGGGAGAGGTGGAGCTGGACAGCGCCCCCGGACGAGGGACCACGGTGCGCCTTCTCTTTCCCAAATCGGCTGCATAGCATTATCAGAGAGGACCGGTCGGCCAGACCGGTCCTGTTTTTTTCGAGGAGGAATAAATGTTTCCACCGGCGGGAAAAATAATTTTTCAGATGGGCGGGAACTTTTTTAAAAGAACGCCGTCCAACCAACCGGAAGCAAAAAAGGGGGATTTCCCCCCGGAAAAGGAGAACCTGACCTATGAAAAAGATGCTGACCCTTGCCCTCGCTCTGGCTCTGACGGTGACCGCCCTGGCCGGCTGTGCCGGGAAGAACGGTACCACCTCAGACAAGACCCCCGAGGAGCTGACGGAGCTCTATTCCGACGCCATCACGGAAAACGGCGGAGAGATGGTGGAGTATAATCCTGTGTTTACCGAGGTGTCGGAGGAGGATATGTCCGCCATGATTCTTCAGAACCTGGGGCTGCTGGTAGAGGATATGAAGGCCTTTGCCATCAGTGCCTCGGCAATGAATGTGCAGGCCTACTGTATTGCCGCGGTGATGCCTGCTGAGGGGAAGACCGATGCTGTGACCCAGGCCCTTCAGGGGTACATTGATTCCCAGAAGGCCAGCTTTGAGCAGTACTTGGTGGACCAGTATGAGGTGGCCAGCAGCGCCAAGCTGGAGACTTTGGGGGACGGTACCGTCCTAATGGTCATGTGCCAGGACCAGGACACAGTGTTTGACGCCATCTCCAACGCCATCCAGAACGGCTGATTTTTGTCCACAGGAAAAGCTCCGGGATCCCGAAGGGGGACCGGAGCTTTTTTGTAAAGAGAATAACTAAAATTGGAAAAGATTTTCCGGCTGTTATTGTTATTTGTGACGAAACATGGTACAATATAACAAACCACAACAAACCCATTTTAATTTGACAGGAGGTTTGACCATGAATGCGACGCGTATCTGCCATCCCAGTAATCCGAAGATGGAGGTGACCGTCTACGACGGGCACTTTGCCACCCGCCATTCCCACAACACCCACTACATCGACATTACCCGGATGAAGCATGAGCATACCATGGCCCGGGAAGCTGCCATCATGCTGTCCCAGCGGTACGCCTATGAAAAGGGCGTGGACACCATTGTCTGTCTGGACGGCAGCGAAGTCATCGGGGCCTTTCTCGCCCGGCATCTGGCCAAACGGGACCTGTTCAGTGTCAACCAGGATAAGAATATCAATGTCATCACCCCGGAGTATGATTCCAATGGGCAGCTGATTTTCCGGGATAATCTGACGGCCATGGTTGCCGGGAAAAATGTGCTGATCCTGATTTCCACGGTCAATTCCGGAAAGACAGTCAATCGAAGCCTGGAGTGCGTACAGTATTATGGCGGGTGCGTACAGGGGATTGCCGCGGTTTTCAGCAGATTGGAGCAGGTAGGGGATATCCCGGTGTACAGCCTGTTTACCCCGGCAGATATTCCCGGATACAGCAGCTACGAGCCCAAACACTGCCCCATGTGCCAGCGGGGACAGAAAATTGACGCGCTGGCCAACAGCTATGGATTTTCCCGCCTGTAAAGATTTTTCCGGCTCCCGGCTTTGCCGGGAGCTTTTTACTGTATAAAAATGTATACAATTTTGCAATATACACAGTAATATACAATTTTGTTGAATATATACGGAAAGAAAAGGGAGATATTTGAATAATCATGCAAATAGACCCCTTGCAATTCCGGGACAAGAGTGGTAGACTGTTTTCATCGAGCACAGCGCGGTGCCCTGAAGGCTTCGAGCTGAGGGTAGAAGAGAGAATATTCGTGCTGATATTTGGAGGGAAAAACTATGTCTCAGGTAAAAAAAGTTGTGCTGGCCTATTCCGGCGGTTTGGATACATCCATCATCATCCCCTGGCTGAAGGAAAATTATAATAATCCCGAGATCATTGCCGTCTCCGGCGATGTGGGACAGGGGACCGAGTTAGACGGCTTGGAGGAGAAGGCCATCAAGACCGGCGCGTCCAAGCTGTATGTGGAGGATCTCACCGACCAGATGGTGGACGAGGTGATCATCCCCTCTATGATGATGGGCGCCAAGTACGAGGACTATCTGCTGGGTACCGCCTTTGCCCGGCCCATCATTGCCAAGCGTCTGGTGGAGATCGCCAAGGCCGAGGGTGCCGACGCCATCTGCCACGGCTGCACCGGCAAGGGCAACGATCAGGTCCGCTTTGAGCTGGCCATCAAGCGCTTCGCCCCCGAGATGAAGATCATCGCCCCCTGGCGTGAGTGGGACATCAAGGGCCGTGACGAGGAGATCGACTACGCTGAGGCCCACAATGTGCCCCTGAAGATCTCCCGGGAGACCAACTACTCCAAGGACAAGAACCTGTGGCACCTCTCCCACGAGGGCCTGGATCTGGAGGACCCCGCCAACGAGCCCCAGTATGACAAGCCCGGCTTCCTGGAGATGGGCGTGTCCCCCGCCATGGCCCCTGACAAGGCCACCTATGTGACTCTGGACTTTGAGAAGGGCTGGCCCGTAGCCATCGACGGCGAGAAGATGAAGGCCAGCGACATTATCCGCAAGCTCAACGAGCTGGGCGGCGCCAACGGCATCGGCCTGCTGGACATCGTGGAGAACCGTCTGGTAGGCATGAAGGACCGGGGCGTCTATGAGACTCCCGGCGGCACCATTCTGTACCGGGCCCACGAGGTGCTGGAGATGATTACCATCGACAAGGACACCAAGCACATGAAGCAGAAGCTGGCCGTGGACTTTGCCGACCTGGTCTACAACGGCAAGTGGTTCACCCCCCTGCGGGAGGCCCTCACTGCCTTCGCTGTGGACACCCAGAAGTATGTCACCGGCACCGTGAAGCTCAAGCTCTACAAGGGCAACATCATCACCTCCTCCGTCACCTCTCCCTGCACCCTGTACTCTGAGAACCTGGTGACCTTCGAGGAGAGCGACTACAACCAGGACGACGCTACCGGCTTCATTAACCTGTGGGGCCTGCCCGACACCGTCCAGGCACTGCGGGAGCAGGGAAAGTTGAAGTAAGCGTCTGAGCCGTCGCGAGCAGCGCGGATGGACTGAAGCGAGGAATGCAAACCAAGAATTGCGGAGCAATTCTGTTTGTGTTCCGAGTCGGAGGGAAGCCGCGCGCAGCGAGCAGGCGAAGCGTGATAACATCGTCCTTCGGACATGCTAAAATTTATTTCCGCCCCGGCGGAAATTCCGCGAGGCGAATGGCCCCAGGTCATTCGCCCTTCGCATATTAAAGGAGAGAACGGTATGAAGTTATGGGCTGGTCGGTTTCAGAAGGAGACCGACACTCTTGTAAATGATTTTAACTCCTCCATCAGCTTTGACGCCCGGCTCTACAAGCAGGATATCGCCGGCTCCATTGCCCACGCTGAAATGTTGGGCAAGCAGGGCATCATTGAGAAGCACGAGGCCGAGAAGATCATCGAGGGACTGAAGGCCATTCTGGCCGACATTGAGGCAGATAAGGTGGAGTTCTCCTTGGATAACGAGGACATCCACATGAATATCGAGGCGCTGCTCACCCAGCGGATCGGAGACGCGGGCAAGCGCCTGCACACCGGCCGGAGCCGGAACGACCAGGTGGCGGTGGATACCCGCCTGTATGTCAAGGAAGAGATCCCTGTCATCATCAAACAGGTGCTGGATTTGGAGCAGGTGCTCATCAAAAAGGCCAAGGCCAACCTGGACACGGTGATGCCCGGCTATACCCATCTCCAGCGGGCCCAGCCCACCACCTTCGCCCACTACATGATGGCCTACGCCAACATGTTCAAGCGGGATGTGACCCGGCTGGAGGACTGCCTGGAGCGGCTGGACGAGTGCCCCCTGGGTGCCGGCGCCCTGGCCGCCTCCACCTACCCCCTGGACCGGTTTCAGACCGCCAAGGCCCTGGGCTTTCAAAAGCCCACCGATAACTCCATGGATTCCGTGTCCGACCGTGACTACACCATTGAGCTGCTCTCCGATCTGTCTATCCTGATGATGCACCTGTCCCGGTTCTCCGAGGAGATCGTGCTGTGGTGCTCCTGGGAGTTTAAGTATGTGGACCTGGACGACGCCTACTCCACCGGCTCCTCCATCATGCCTCAGAAGAAGAACCCCGATGTGGCCGAGCTGGTGAGAGGCAAGACCGGACGGGTGTACGGCTCCCTGGTTACCCTGCTGACGGTGATGAAGTCTCTGCCTCTGGCCTACAACAAGGATATGCAGGAGGACAAGGAGGCCCTCTTTGACGCCATTGACACGGTGGAGCTGTGCCTGCCCGTGTTTGGGGCCATGCTGGATACCCTCACCGTCCGGCCCAAGAACATGGCCAAGGCGGCCGCCGGCGGCTTCATCAACGCTACCGACTGCGCCGACTACCTGACCAAGAAGGGCCTGCCCTTCCGGGAGGCCTATATGATTGTTGGCCGTCTGGTGAATATGTGCATCAAGACCGGGGATACCCTGGACACCCTGGCCCTGAAGGACTTCCGGGCCATCTCCTCCCTCTTTGACGAGGATGTGTACGAGGCCTTGTCCCTGAAGACCTGTGTCAACGAGCGCAAGGTCTACGGCGGTCCTGCCCGTGAAAGCGTGGAGAAGCAGATCGGCCTCATTGAGGAATTTGTAAACGCCCGACAGAAGTAATCGGGAGAAGAGCTGTACAGGAAGCAAAAGTGCTATGATATGAGAAAAGGGTGGGAATATGAGTAAACCTAAGGTATACATTGACGGCAAGGAGGGCACCACCGGCCTTCAGATCTACGAGCGGCTGGGGGCCAGGGAGGATATTGAGCTGCTGCTCATTGACGAGGATAAGCGTAAGGACACCCAGGAGCGAAAGAAGTTCCTCAATGCCGCCGACCTGGTCTTCCTCTGCCTGCCGGACGCCGCCGCCGTTGAGGCGGTGTCTCTCATTGAAAATCCAAAGACCAAGGTGATCGACGCCTCTACCGCTCACCGTACCGCCCCCGGGTGGGTCTACGGCTTTCCGGAGCTGCTGCCGGGGCAGCGGCAGCGGGTGAAGTTTTCCAGCCGTGTGGCCAATCCCGGCTGTCACGCCACAGGCTTTTTGTCCGTCGTGGCCCCTCTGGTGAACCTGGATATCCTGCCCAAGGACTATCCTCTCTCTTGCTACTCCCTGACCGGGTATTCCGGAGGGGGCAAAAAGCTGATTGCCGAGTATGAGGCCCCTGACCGGGACCCGCGGCTGGCCTCCCCGGCACCCTACTCTCTGGGAATGTGCCACAAGCACCTGCCCGAGATGCAGGCGGTGGCCGGGCTGGCGTTCCCACCCAATTTTTTGCCGGTGCTGGGTGATATCTACAAGGGGATGACCACCTGCATCATGCTGCAGAACGATCTTTTGAAGGGAAAACCCAGTGCCGAGGATATTCGGGACCTGCTGTACAATTACTATCAGGACCAGAAGCTGGTTCGGGTAGCTGAGTTTGGCGGGAATGGGCCCCGGCTCTATACCAGTGAGCTGGCCGGCAAGGACTATCTGGAGATCACCGTCACCGGCAGCGGGGAGCAGACTCTGCTCAGCGCGCAGTTCGACAACCTGGGCAAGGGAGCCAGCGGAGCCGCGGTTCAGAACATGAACATCATGCTGGGCTTTGAGGAGACCGCCGGTCTCAATATGGAATAACTGAGAAATGTAAAATCTGAGGAAAAGGTGAGCATCATGTTGAAAGAAATCTCCGGCGGTGTGTGTGCCGCCCAGGGCTTTAAGGCCGCCGGCGTTCACTGCGGCGTCAAGGCCGGCAGCAGCCCGGATAAAAACGATCTGGCGCTGATCCTTTCGGATAAGGAGTGCGCCGCCGCCGCTACCTATACCCTGAACCGGGTCAAGGCCGCTCCCATCTATGTGACCATGGACCACCTGGAAAATGGTGTGGCCTGGGGCGTGGTGGCCAACAGCGGCAACGCCAACGCCTGCTGCCCCATGAGCCATGAAAATGCCGAGGCCATGTGCGTCTCTGCCGCCCAGGCCACCGGCCGGGAGCCTGAGGACTTTGTGGTGGCCTCCACCGGCGTCATTGGACAGACCATCAACATCTCCGCCATCCAGGCCGGTATGCCTCAGGTGGCGGCCGCTTTGAACACGGACGGCTCAGACGCCGCCGCCACCGCCATTATGACCACCGACACGGTGAAAAAGGAGATCGCCGTCTCCTTCACGGTGGGCGGCAAGGAAGTGAAGATGGGCGCCATTGCCAAGGGCTCTGGCATGATCCACCCCAACATGGGCACCATGCTGGCTTTCATCACCACCGACTGCGCCATCACTCACGAGATGCTCTCTGACGCTCTCCACGAGGTGGTGAGCCGGACCTTTAACCGGGTGACCGTGGATGGAGACACCTCCACCAACGACACCTGCGTGGTGCTGGCCAACGGCATGGCGGGCAACAGCCTCATTGAGTGGAAGGATGACAGCTACGAGGCCTTTAAAGAGGCTCTGGAATATGTGTGCCGCTACCTGTCCCGGGCCATCGCCGGCGACGGAGAGGGGGCCAGCAAGCTGGTCACCTGCAAGGTGTCCGGCGCCCGCAGCGAGGAGAGTGCCGAGCGGCTGAGCAAGGCCGTGGTGGGCTCCGCCCTGGTGAAGGCCGCCATGTTCGGCTCCGACGCCAACTGGGGCCGGGTGCTGTGCGCCATGGGCTATTCCAAGGCCCCCTTCCGCCCCGAGCATGTGGATGTGTCCTTCCAGTCCTGCGCCGGGGAGATCTTGGTGTGCAAGCAGGGAGACGGCCTCACCTTTGACGAGGACAAGGCCAAGGAGATCCTGTCCCAGAAGGAGGTCGTGATCGCTGTGGACCTACACGAAGGGGAGGAGAGCGCCGAGTGCTGGGGCTGCGACCTTACCTATGACTATGTGAAGATCAACGGAGATTACCGCACCTGAGAATAGATAGGAGATAAGAGATAGGGGGAAATTAACATGTCTTTTAACGAAGTGGATCGGGCCCAGGTACTGGCCGAGGCGCTGCCCTATATTCAGAAGTTCTATGGCAAGACCATCGTGGTGAAGTATGGCGGCAACGCCATGATCTCCCAGGAGCTGCGTCAGGCTGTCATCTCCGATATTGTCCTGTTGTCTCTGGTGGGCATCCGGGTGGTGGTGGTCCACGGCGGCGGCCCTGAGATCAGCGGCATGCTGAAGAAGATCGGCAAGGAGTCCAAGTTTGTGGACGGCCTGCGCTACACCGATGAGGAGACCATGGACATTGTCCAGCAGGTGCTGTGCGGCCAGGTGAACAAGAATCTGGTGGCTACCCTGAACCGAATGGGCGGGCGGGCCCTGGGCCTGTGCGGCCTGGACGGCGGCATGTTCCAGGCAAGAAAGCTGGATGAGAAGTACGGCCTGGTGGGGGAGATCCACCATGTGGACCCCCGCCCGGTGACCGACGCTCTGGCAGGGGGATATGTGCCCGTAGTGTCCACTGTGGCTCAGGGCACAGACGCGGAGGTGTCCTACAATGTGAACGCCGATACCGCCGCCGCCAAGCTGGCTGTGGCCCTGGGGGCGGAGAAGCTGATCCTCCTCACCGATGTACGAGGCCTGCTCCGGGACCCCAAGGATGATAGTACCCTGATTTCCGAACTGCAGCTCTCCTCCGTCCCCGCTCTGGTGCGGGAAGGTGTGATTACTGGCGGCATGATCCCCAAGGTGGATTGCTGCGTGGAGGCGGTGCGCTCCGGGGTCAAGTCGGCCATTATTCTGGACGGCCGGGTGGAGCACTCCATCCTCATTGAGCTTTTGTCCGATGCGGGCATCGGCACTATGCTGATTCAGTAAGCAAAAAAATAGAAGGGGGCCAGCCATATGACCTTTGAAGAAATCAAAGCCCTGGATGAGCAGTATGTGATGCACTCCTACGGGCGTTTTCAGGTGGCCATCGACCACGGCAAGGGTGCCACCTTGTGGGATGTGAACGGAAAAGAGTATATTGACTTTACCTCGGGCATTGGGGTCTGTTCCCTGGGCTATGCCGACGAGGGGTGGCAGAAGGCCATTGCCCAGCAGGCGGCCAAGCTGGGTCACATCTCCAACCTCTTTTATACTGAGCCCTATCCCAAGGTGGCCCAGAAGCTGTGTTCCCGTACGGGAATGAGCAATGTGATGTTTGCCAATTCCGGGGCCGAGGCCAACGAGGCCATGATCAAGCTGGCCCGGAAATACTCCTATGACAAGTATGGCAAGGGGCGGGGGACGGTCATTACCCTCCACAACTCCTTCCACGGCCGGACCATCACCACCCTGGCCGCCACCGGCCAGGACAAGTTCCACGACTACTTTTTCCCCTTTACCGAGGGGTTCCGCTATGCCGACGCAAACGACCTGGACAGTGTGGAGGAAGTGGCTGGCCACGATGTGTGCGGTGTCATGATGGAACTGGTTCAGGGGGAGGGAGGCGTGCTGCCCCTGGACAAAAAATTTGTCCAGGCGGTGGCCGATCTGTGTGAGAAACGGGACTGGCTGCTGCTCATTGACGAGGTGCAGACCGGCGTGGGCCGAACCGGGACCCTCTTTGCCTTCCAGCAGTATGACATCAAGCCTGATGTCGTGTCCTTTGCCAAGGGCATTGCCGGCGGGCTGCCCTTTGGCGGTGTGATGGCCAACGAAAAGTGCCGGAATGTCTTTACCCCCGGCACCCACGGCACCACCTTCGGCGGCAACCCCATCTCCGCCGCCGCCGCCTGCTATGTGCTGGATCAGATCGATGACAGCCTGCTGGAGCAGGTGAAGGAGAAGGGGGCCTATATCCGCGCCGCCGTGGAGGAAATGAACCTGCCCTGCCTGGGCCAGACACGGGGCTTGGGTATGATGATCGGCGTAGAGGTCAAGGGGGAGAAGACCAACCGGGAGCTGGCCGCCGCCCTCATTGACAACGGCCTTCTGTGCCTCACCGCCGGCCCCGACCTGCGGTTCCTGCCCCCTCTGGTGATCACCAGAGAGGAGATCGACAAGGGCCTGGCGGTGATGCGCAGCACCCTCAGTCAATTTAAAGGAGAGTAAGCCCCATGACAAAAGATCTGTTAAAGCTGCTGGACCTGTCCAAGGAGGACATTGTCCACATTCTGAATACCGCCGATCAGCTGAAATATGACCAGAAGCACCATATTCCCCATGAATATCTTCGGGGAAAGACTCTGGCCATGATCTTTGAGAAGAACTCCACCCGGACCCGGGTGTCCTTTGAGACCGGCATGTTCCAGCTGGGCGGCCACGCCCTGTTCCTCTCCGGCAAGGAGAGCCAAATCGGCCGGGGAGAGCCGGTGGAAGATACCGCCCGGGTGCTGGACCGGTACTGCGACGGCATCATGATCCGAACCTTCGGCCAGGAGGAAGTGGAAAACCTGGCTCGGAACACCAAAATTCCTGTCATCAACGGCCTGACCGATTTCTGCCACCCCTGCCAGGTACTGGCCGACCTGCTTACCATCCGGGAGCACAAGGCGGTGCTGGAGGGGCTGAAGATGTGCTACATCGGCGACGGCAACAACATGGCAAACTCCCTCATTGTGGGCGGATTGAAGATGGGTATGGAAGTGGCCGTGGCCTGCCCCGAGGGGTACGACCCCGACCAGCGGGTGCTGGACTTCGCCAAGAGCGACCCCAGCCACAAGTTCTCCCTCTTCCGTAGCCCCAAGGACGCGGCGGTGGGAGCCGATGTGATGCTCACCGATGTGTGGGCCTCTATGGGTCAGGAGGAGGAGCGGGCTGTTCGGGCCAAGGCCTTTGCCGGCTACCAGATCAACGATGAGCTCATGGCCCTCACCAACGAGGGGTGCATGGTCCAGCACTGTCTTCCCGCCCACCGGGGAGAGGAGATCACCGCCCAGGTTTTTGAGGCCCACGCCCAGGAGATCTTCGACGAGGCGGAGAACCGTCTCCACGCCCAGAAAGCGGTCATGTATCTGCTGATGAAGGACGAGGATCAGTAAAACAAAAGAGAATGGTGGGAGAGGCTGTCCACCAAAAAGCATAATCGGAATACAGGTCCGGAAAACGCACCGTGTGCGTCTTTCCGGACCTGTTTGTTTTCATGCATAACTTTAAAATATTAATTTATTAGATAAAAATTTAGTCAAAGTGCCGAAGAAGGGGGAGAGGCATTGCATTCTATTTTCCAAGGTCGTATAATAATTTTGTGTTAAAAAACCGCTAAGGCGTGAAGGGGGGATGAACATCCGTCGGCGGCTTTTTGACCAAAAAGCCTGATCTGAAAAAACGACAAAAATGTTGGGGCGCGGAGCGCCCCGTTCCTTTATTGGAACATTTTTTCTGTAAAAAGATGGGCGAACTGTGTTTAGGAGGAAAACGGAAATGGAAAACGGCGTGAAATCCAACGCGAGAAGCGGAGCCAATATTCTGAAGTTTATTGTGCTCAATCTTATCGGTATCTTTATGTTCTTTGTCACCATTACCATCGGCGGAAGCAGTTCCATCCCGGTGGACCATGTGGTGACCGCGATTCGAAAGATCCCCTATTTTGACTTGGTTTACGGGGCGGCCATCGTAGTCATCGGCGCGGTCCTGCCCTTCATCCGCAAGACCTGGAACAAGGATAAGGTCACCATGGTCTTCTCTTTCCTGAAGCTGCTGGCGATCCCTTTTTTGATCGTCTGGCTGACCAAGGCCGGCCCCGCCCGGTGGTTTGACGACGACATGATGCCCTTTATCTACAATAAAGTGGTGCTGCCCGTCACCTCCCTGGTGCCTGTGGGCGCTGTGTTCCTGGCCTTCCTTATTAATTACGGCCTGATGGAGTTTATCGGCGTATTTATGAAGCCGGTCATGCGCCCCATCTGGAAGACCCCCGGCCGCTCTGCCGTTGACGCCGTGGCTTCCTTTGTAGGCAGCTACTCCGTGGGCCTGCTGATCACCAACCGGGTGTACAAGGAGGGCTTCTACTCCACCAAGGAGGCGGCCATCATTGCCACCGGTTTCTCCACGGTATCCGCAACCTTTATGATCGTGGTGGCCCGGACTCTGGGTCTGCTGGATCACTGGAATGTGTACTTCTGGTCCACCCTGGTGATCACCTTTATCGTCACTGCTCTGACCACCCGCATTTATCCTCTGAGCAAGAAGCCCAACACCGGATACAACGGGATGCCAGTGGTTCCCGAGCCTGTTCCCGAAAAGGGCAAGCTCCTCTCCACCGCTTTGGACGAGGGCCTGGAGGCCTGTGCCAAGGCCCCCGGCATTGTAGAGGGTGTTGTGAAGAACTTCATCGACGGCCTGAACATGGCCCTGGGCATCGGTCCTTCTCTCATGTCCATCGGTTTCCTGGGCCTGCTGTTGGCGGAGTACACCCCCGTGTTTGATATCATAGGTTACATCTTTGTTCCCTTTGCTATGCTTCTGGGCTTCGGCTCCGAGGCTGTGATCATGGGCAAGAGCTGCGCCATCAGCCTGGCGGAGATGTTCCTCCCCGCCAATATTGTGGCCAACGCCTCTCCCATGTCCCAGTATGTGACCGCGATCGTGTGTGTGTCTGAGATCCTGTTCTTCTCCGCCTCCATTCCCTGCGTGCTGGGCACCGACATCGACATCTCTCTGAAGGATATCCTGATCGTCTGGGTGGAGCGTATCATCCTCTCCCTGATCATTGCCGCCCTGGTGGTTCGGTTCCTGTTCCCCCTGCTGGGTGTGCCCCTGTAATAAAAGATTTCCATAAAAAGGAGCGCCGCGGATCTGATTCCGCGGCGCTCTCGTTTATGCAGTCAGGGTGTTAATTTATTCTCTCCCATGAGCATTTCCAGCCGTAGGGGCCGGTAGACGGTGAAGTACATGGTGAGGCTGCATGCCAAACCTCCCACCAGCTGGGACACCGCCTCGGCGGCAAAGACGCCCATGGTGCCCATCCAGATGGGGAGGATCACGGTGAGAGGGGCGTTGATGATGGCCTTGCGGAGCAGGGAGAAGAAGATGGCCTGCTTGGCGTGGCTCAGTCCCACAAAGACCGCCTGAGAGGCCATCTGGAGGGACATGAAGATGAACAGCCCAAAGTAGACCCGCAGGGCGGGGACACCTTTGGCAATAACCTCGGGATCGTCGTTAAAGATGAAGATGAGGGCCTGTGGGAAGAGCATGGCCACCGCCCAGAAAACAGCGGCATAGGCCACCGTCACCCCCACGGAGAACTGGATGGACTGGCGGACCCGGCCGGGTTTTCCCGCCCCGTAGTTATAGCCCATCACCGGCTGAGAGCCGTTGGTCAGGCCGTGGACGGGCATAATGAAGACCTCCCGGAGGGAGTTGATGATGGTCATGATGCCCACATACAGGTCTCCGCCCCAGGCCTGGAGGGTGGCGTTGCAGACCACCTGGACCAGACTGTTGGTCATGTTCATGAAGAAGCCGGACAGCCCCAGGGAGATGATCCGCCGTGCCCGGCGGCTCTCCAGCCGCATGGCGGACAGCCGCAGCCGGATAAGAGCCCGCCTGCCGGTGAGAAAGATCATCACCCAGGCTGCCGAGACCCCCTGGGAAATGACGGTGGCCAGAGCGGCTCCCTTCACCCCCATGCCCAGGACGAAGATGAACAGGGGATCCAGGATCAGATTCAGCACCGCTCCGATGACTACCGTCATCATCCCCGTGGGGCCGAAGCCCTGGGCATTGATGAAGGGGTTCATCCCCAGACTGATCATCACAAAAAGGGTGCCCAGCAGGTAGATGGTCATGTAGTCGTTGGCATAGGGAAAGGTGTTTACGCTGGCGCCAAAGAGGTAGAGAATGGGCTCCTTCAGGATCATGAAAAAGGCGGTGACTGCCGCTCCCAGCAGGATGAGCAGGGTGAAGGCGTTGCCCATCACCAGCTCCGCCTCTTTTTTGTCCCCCTGGCCCCGGCAGATGGAGAACAGGGGGCCGCCTCCGGTGCCGCAGAGATTGGCAAAGCCCATGATGATGGAGACGATGGGGATGGTGACTCCCAGGCCGGTGAGGGCCAGGTGGCTGCTGCCTGGAAGCCGTCCCAGATAAATCCGGTCCACCACGCTGTACAGCACATTGACCAGCTGGGCAGCCGTCATGGGAACGGCCAGGGACATAATGTTGCGGGGAATACTGCCTTGGGAAAAGTCGTGTTCGTTTCGGGCCACGGCCATTCCTCCTTCCTGAGAAATTACGGACCGCCGGCGGGAAACGCCGGCGGTCTTTTGCGGGTAAGACGAAAAACTTAAAGCCCCTGAATGTCGGCAATCAGGGCGTCGATATCCTCGTCGGTGGTGGACCAGGCCACGCAGAAGCGCACGGCGGTGTGGTCCGCGTCCGGCTTGGACATCCAGCAGCTGGTGTACTTCTCACTGAGTCTGGCCAGAGCCTCGTCGGGGAGAATGGGGAACTGCTGGTTGGTGGGGGAGGGGATGAGCAGGGGATATCCCTTCTCCTCAAAGGCCTTCCGCAGACGAAGGGCCTGTTTTACCGCCTTGCGGCCGATCTGCTCATAGAGACCGTCCGCCATCAGCGCCTCGAACTGGACTCCAAGCAGCCGGCCCTTGGCCAGCATGCCGCCCCGCTGTTTGATGAAGTAGCGGAAGTCGGACTTCAGGGCCTCGTTGGTGATGACCACCGCCTCGCCGAAGAGGGCGCCGGCCTTGGTGCCGCCGATGTAGAACACATCGCACAGCCTTGCCAGATCGGCCAGTGTGATGTCAGAGGCGGCCAGACCGTAGGCCAGCCGGGCCCCGTCCACAAAGACGGGCATATGGTACTTGTGGGCGGCCTGACAGATGGCCTCCAGCTCGCTGAGGGTGTAGACGGTGCCCAGCTCTGTGGGGTGGGAGATGTACACCATTCCGGGCTGGACCTTGTGCTCCACGCTGGGGTCGGTGTAGTGGGCGTGGCACAGCTCCTCGATCTGGTCGGCGGTGAGCTTGCCGTCCTCAGAGGGGACGGGCAGGACCTTGTGGCCGGTGGCCTCTACCGCACCCGTCTCGTGGTCGTTGATGTGGCCCATGGCGGTGGAGATGACCCCCTGATGGGGGCGCAGGGCGGCGGCGATCACCGTCATGTTGGTCTGGGTGCCGCCCACCAGGAAGTGGACATCGGCCTGAGGGGCCCGGCACAGCTCCCGAATGAGCTGTGCCGCATGGGCACAGTGGTCATCCGTGCCGTAGCCGGGGCAGGCCTGCGGATTCGTCTGGACCAGGGCCTCCATCACCTTGGGATGGGCGCCGGTGGCGTAATCACATTCAAAACGACGCATCAAAGGGCCTCCTTTTACCGCAGGACCGCGCCGCAGTCCTGGCTGAGCACTTCCAGAATGGCCTTCACATCGGCGTCAGCCTCCTCAGCGGTGAGGGAGCGGTCGTCGGAGCGGAGTACCAGGTTGAAGGCCACGGACTTCTTGCCCTCGTCGATGCCCTTGCCCCGGTAGATGTCGAAGAGGGAGACCTCCTTCAGAAGACCACGGGCCCCCTTGCGGATGGCGCTCTCCAGGGCGCCCACGGTGACGGCCTCGTCGCAGACCACGGCGATGTCACGGGTGACGGCGGGGAACTTGGGCAGGGGGACATACTCGGGATCGGCCCCCCGGGCGTTCATCAGGGCGTCAAAGCTCAGCTCGGCGCAGTAGAACTCCCCGTCCACCCCGTAGTTCCGGGCCACCAGGGGGTGGATCTGGCCGAAGATGCCGATGCAGTCGCTGCCGGACCACACACTGGCGCAGCGGCCGGGGTGGTAGGAGGCGTCGGAGGGAGCGCCGGTGGGCAGCTCGAAATGGACATCCTTGGCCCGGATCTCCTTCAAAATGGCCTCAATGGCCCCCTTCATGGTGAAGAAGTCCATATCCTCGCCGTAGGCGCCCATGGACAGGATCTTGGCCTCATTGGCCAGGCCGTCCTTGCCGCCGGGGAGATAAATGCGGCCTACCTCGTAGAGCTTGGCGGCCTTGTTCCGGTAGTTGTAGTTCCGGGTCAGGATTTCCAGCATGGAGGGCAGGACGGTGGTACGCATGATGGAGGTGTCCTCCCCAAGGGGGTTGAGGATTTTAAAGCTCTTCCGGGCCTCATAGTCCTTAGGCCAGAGGATCTTGTCGTAGTAGGTGGGAGAGATGAAGGAGTAGGTGATGATCTCGTCATATCCGCAGCAGCGGCACACGCTGCCCAGGGTCTGCTCCAGCTTCTGCTCCAGGGAATAGCCGCCCAGGGTGGTCTGGCCACGCATGAGGGTGGTGGGGATGTTGTTGTAGCCGTAGAACCGGGCCACTTCCTCGCTGAGGTCGGCGATGCCCTCCACATCGGCTCTCCAGGAGGGGATGATGACCTGGGCGGGGCCGTTGGGGAAGTCCTTCTTCTCGGTATGGATGTCCACCCGCTCCAGGTACTGGTACTGGTCCACGGCGGGGATGTCCGTGCCCAGCAGGGCGTTCACCCGGTCAGGATCCATGAGAATGGTGTGGGGCTGGGGCACATAGTTGAGAATGTCGATGGTGCCGTCCAGCACTTCGCCGGCCCCCAGCAGTTCCACCAGCTCACAGGCCCGGTTGACAGCGGGCAGAGTGTTCATGGGGTCCAGACCCTTTTCAAACTTGGCGCTGGCCTCGGTGCGCATACCCAGGGCCAGAGCGCCCTTGCGGATGCAGGTGCCGTCAAAGCAGGCCGACTCAAAGACCACATCGGTGGTGTCGGAGACGATTTCGCTGTTCTCGCCGCCCATAATGCCCGCCAGACCCACGGCCCGGGTCTCATCAGCGATGACCAGATGATTGGCAGTGAGCTTGCGCACCTGACCGTCCAGGGTGGTGAGCTCCTCGCCCTCCTGGGCCCGGCGGACAATGATCTTGCCGCCCTTCACATAGCGGTAGTCAAAGGCGTGCATGGGCTGACCGTACTCCAGCATTACATAGTTGGTGATGTCCACGATATTGTTGATGGGGCGCACGCCCATGGCGCGCAGCCGCTCCCGCATCCACTTGGGGGAGGGGGCGATCTTCACATTGCGCACCATCCGGGCGGTGTACCGGGGGCACAGGTCGGCGGCGGGGGTCTCCACATCCAGCAGTTCCATGAGACTGCCTTCGCCGCCCCCCTTCACCACCGGCTCATGGAGCTTCAGGGGCACATCGTAGGTGGCGGACACCTCACGGGCCAGACCGATGACGGACAGGCAGTCGGGGCGGTTGGGGGTAATTTCAAACTCCACCACATGGTCGTCCGCGCCGATGATGGGCTTGATGTCGTCGCCGGGCTTCACACCCTCCTCGTGGAGGATGAAGATGCCGTCGGGGATGCAGTGGGGGAACTCAGCCTGCTGGGCGTGGAGATCGGCCAGGGTGCAGTAGCTGTCGGTCTTGGTATTATAGGCCACCATGTCATCCACATGGAGGTTGGGGCAGCTGGTGTCGGGGCAAACGGTGCCCGCCTCGCCGATGCTGGCGCAGGTGTGGAAGGTGCCGTTTCCCAGCGGCATGACCTCCAGCAGTTTGGCCGCCACTACGGGGCCGTAGATCTTGTGGCCGGGCTGGATGTCGGCAGGGATGGAGGGCTTTTCCGGGTCCAGGGGCTTGTAGTCCCCCAGAATGGCGGCGGGGGTGATGACGGCGTAGGGGAAATCCCGCTCGTCCAGACCCAGCTCATAGAGGCCGCACATCATGCCGTTGGAGACAACGCCACGGAGCTTTCCCTTTTCGATCTTCTTGCCCCCGGGAAGGGTGGACTTGTGCAGGGCCACAGGCACCATGTCGCCGGGGTGGATGTTCCAGGCACCGGTGACGATCTGGACGGGCTCGGCCTGACCAACCTCGATCTGACAGATCCACATGTGGTCGGAATCGGGGTGGCGCTCCATGGACAGAATCTGGCCCACCACCACATTGGAGATCTCCTCCCCCAGGTCGTGGGTCAGCTCCACCTTGGAGCCGGACAGGGTCATGGTCTCGGCAAAATCTTTATCATTGGCGTCAACGGTGACAAACTCGCTGAGCCACTTGCGAGATAAATTCATATGTGAAAACTCCTTTTTTTGAATTAGGAATGAGGAGTTAGGAATTAGGAATTGTGGTGTCCGGCTTCGCCGGACGATTGAAATTGAGCCGCGGAGTGGCCGCCTCAATTCCTAACTCCTAATTTCTAATTCCTAATTGATTTTTAGAGCAATTAAAATTGCTCTAAAAATCTGACATCGTTCTCAAAGATCAGCCGCAGGTCGGCGATCTTGAACCGGCGCATGGCGGTGCGCTCCAGGCCGATGCCGAAGGCCCAGCCGGAGTATTCGTTGGGGTCGATGCCTGCCATCTCCAGTACCTTGGGGTGGATCATACCGGCGCCCAGCAGCTCGATCCAGCCCTCGCCCTTACAGGTGGGGCAGCCTACGCCGCCGCACTTGTGGCACTGGACATCCATTTCGCAGGAGGGCTCGGTGAAGGGGAAGTGGTGGGGGCGGAAGCGGGTCTTGGTGCCCTTGCCGTAGAGCTGCTCCACCACGGTGTTCAGGGTGCCCTTCAGATCGGCCATAGTGACCCCCTTGTCGATGACCATGCCCTCCACCTGGTGGAACATGGGGGAGTGGGTGGCGTCCACCTCGTCCTTGCGGTACACCCGGCCGGGGGCGATGATACGGATGGGCAGGGGCATGGAGTCCATGGCCCGGACCTGCATGGGGCTGGTCTGGGAGCGGAGCATCACACGGCTGTCCTTGTCAAAGTAGAAGGTGTCGGACCAGTCACGGGAGGGGTGGCCCTCGCCGGCGTTTAGGCGGTCAAAGTTCAGCTCCGCCAGCTCCACCTCGGGGCCGTCCAGCACGGTAAAGCCCATGCCCACGAAGATATCCTTGATCTCGTCCAGGGCGATATACATGGGGTGCTTGTGGCCCAGCTTCACCTGCTTGCCGGGGATGGTCACATCCAGCTTCTCCGCCTCCAGACGCTGCTCCAGGGCCTTCTCCTCCAGCTTTTTGGCGTTGACCTCAATGGCCTGCTCCAGGGCGGCGCGCACCTCGTTGGCCAGCTGGCCCATGGCGGGGCGCTCCTCAGGGGAGAGCTTGCCCATCTGCTTCAAAACAGCGGTGAGCTCGCCCTTCTTGCCCAGATACTGCACCCGCAGGGCGTCCAGCTCAGCGGCGGACTGAGCGCCCTCCATGGCGGCCAGGGCCTCCGCTCTGATCTTTGCTAACTGTTCTTTCATCTGTGTTCTTCCTTTCAGATGTGGATTGGTAAAGTGACAACAAAAAAGCCCTTCCTCCCAGCAATCTGGGACGAAAGGCAAACCTTCCGCGGTACCACCCGCATTCGCGCACAGGGCGCGCACTTGAAACCCCGATAACGGCGGGCCAGACCGTCCCCCTCTCAGGGGCCGCTCCCGGGCGAACCAAGCGCCGTCCCTCCAGGGCGGCTTTCAGCCGGTGACCGCCCTTCTCTGATGAGGGGAAACACGCTATTTTCCCGTTCCTCACATTTAAGCTATCCTTACTTATACCACAAATTCCGTTGCCTTGCAAGTGGAAAAGGGATATAATATAAAAGAAAACAGGAAAAAACCACATGTTTGGGAAAGGAGCCCCACGATGAAGAAGATTTTTGCTTTGGCCCTGGCCTTTGGGCTGTCGGTAGGTCTTGCTCAGCCTGTCCGCGGGGCAGGAGACGAGGTCATCGGACACGCTCTCTACACCGAGATCGTAGCGGAGATTGACGGCAAGGCCATTGCCTCCTACAATGTGGCCGGACGCACCGCCGTCATGGCGGCGGATCTTGCCCAATATGGGTTTTATGTCTACTGGGATGAGGAGGCAGGGGTGGCCTATATCTGGCCTGGGGCCCTGAAGCCCGGCGGAATCACAGAGCAGACCCCTGACTTTATGCCCCAGCCCCCGGAGGGAAAAGTGGGCGACCCGGCCTACCCCATCTACGCCTCGGATGTGAAGGTCTATGTGGCGGGGGAGGAGAAGGAGTCCTTCAATATCGGGGGCCATGTGATGGTCTATCTCTCCGATCTGGAAGCTTATGGGGATGTGACCTGGAAGGCGGAGGAAAAGGTGGCCGCCCTCCAGGTGGCGGAGGACCCGGCGGCCCTGGCGCTGGACCGGAAGGAGGCCGAGCTCAAAGCGTCCGGTCTGTCCTACCAGTTTGAGCGCTATCCCGGCCCCCAGGGAATCCTGGCCGTATACAGCCAGGGGGGTACGCCCCATGGCAGGGCATGTATGATGCTCTATGTGGACCGGAGCGGAAAACAGACCCGGATCGACCAGCTGCTGCCCTACTACGGCTTTGGACAGCAGTACTACCTGAACCCCAGGGACATCTCCTTTGACGAGACCTGGAACCGGCTGACCTTTATTACTCCTGTACAGTCCCAGGAGGGGGACTGGGGAGACACCCGGTGTACCTTTGACGCCGGAACAGGGCAGATCATCTCCATGGTCCCCCTTGGCGAGGAGCTGGAGCAGTGGGATGCGGCCTGCGATACCTATGACGGGAAGAATGTGGCCTCCGGGCAGCCTCTGGAGGTCACCGTAACCCGGGAGGCGGGAGGCGATGGGGCGGTCATCCAGACGGCTCAGCTTCCCTGGCAGCGGATGGCCGTCACCCTGAGCGGCGGGGAAATCTCCATTGTCCATGAGAGCACCGGCTTTGAGGACAACGACGCCCCCTATTCCCGGGCCTTCCGCGCCCTCCAGGCCATGGGCCTTCCCGACATCTCCAAAGAGGGCTTTGATCAGGAGAATACCCCGGAGCAGCGATCTGAGGTTTGGCAGTACCTTCAGGTCACCAAAAACGGCCAGCCGGTGCCGGGTGTTCTCTGGTGGAGCTGTGGCAACGGCCACACGGATTTGAAGTTCACCTTTGACCAGAATGTGAGCCTGGCGGAGGGGGATGTGATCCGCCTCCAGGTAGGACTGCCGGAAGAAAAATAAAAACCTATAAAAATAGTAGGAAAAAGGATTTACAAATCTTTCCCCATATGGTAGAATAGGGACGCCTTGAAGGACAAGGCGTCCCTGCCCTGTTTGTCAGGAGGCTTTTTGGGACAGAATAAGACAGAAAACCGGCTTCTTGGGCCGGAAGGATCATACGGAGGAGATTTTCATGCTGGAACTACAGCACATCAGCTATGATGTGGAGCAGGACGGGGATAACAAGGGAATCCTGCATGACATCAGTCTGACCATCAACGAGCGTTTTGTGGCCATCACCGGCCCCAACGGCGGGGGCAAGTCCACCCTGGCCAAGATCATTGCCGGCATTTTGACTCCCACCCAGGGCCGTATCATTCTGGACGGGGAGGATATCACCGGCCTGGACATTACCCAGCGTGCCCGGAAGGGCATCAGCTTTGCCTTCCAGCAGCCGGTGCGCTTCAAGGGGCTGACGGTAAAGGACCTCATTACCCTGGCCAGCGGCAAGAACATCGGCGTGCCCGAGGCCTGCAACTACCTGTCTGAAGTGGGGCTGTGCGCCAAGGACTACATTGACCGGGAGGTGGACGCCTCCCTGTCCGGCGGCGAGCTCAAGCGCATTGAGATCGCCATGATCATGGCCCGGAGCACCAAGCTGTCCGTCTTTGACGAGCCGGAGGCGGGCATCGACCTGTGGTCCTTCTCCAATCTGATCCAGGTCTTTGAGCACCTGCATGAGAAGATCAACGGCTCCATCCTGATCATCTCCCACCAGGAGCGGATTTTGAACATTGCCGACCGGATCATTGTCCTGGCCGACGGAAAAGTGCAGCAGGACGGACCTCGGAAGGACATTCTGCCCGGTCTGTTGGGCTCCACCCCCGATGTGTGCAGCGCCCTGACGGAAAAGGTGCGCTGAAAGAGATATATTCCCAAGGAGGAATTGAAACTATGGACGCAATTCAGAAAAGCCTGCTGGAGCAGGTAGCCGATCTCCACGGTGTGCCCGAAGGGGCCTACAATATCCGGGCCAACGGCCAGAAGGCTGCCCGGAACACCACCGCCAACATTGACATCGTCTCCAAGACGGACAAGGACGGCATTGATATCATCATCAAGCCCGGCACCAAGAACGAGTCCGTACACATCCCCGTAGTCCTCAGCGAGAGCGGACTTCAGGAGACGGTATACAACGACTTTTTCATCGGGGATGACTGCGATGTGACTATCGTGGCCGGCTGCGGCATCCACAACTGCGGGGTGCAGAACTCTGAGCACTCGGGCATCCACACCTTCTATGTGGGCAAAAACGCTCGGGTGCGCTATGTGGAGCGCCACTACGGCGAGGGGGACGGCATGGGTGAGAATATCATGAACCCCACCACCGTGGTAGAGATGCAGGAGGGTAGCTATATGGAGATGGAGACCACCCAGATCAAGGGCGTGGACTCCACCGTCCGTACCACCCGGGCTACCCTGGGCCCCCAGGCCACCCTGATCATCAAGGAGAAGGTCATGACTCACGGCAAGCAGCTGGCCAAGTCTGACTTTACTGTGGACTTAAACGGTGAGGGATGCCACACCAATGTGATCTCCCGGTCTGTGGCCAAGGGGGAGTCCAAGCAGGTGTTCCTGGCGCGGATCAACGGAAACGCTCCCTGTTACGGCCATTCCGAGTGCGACGCCATCATCATGGACAATGGGGTGGTGTCCGCCATTCCTGAGGTCACCGCCAACTGCCTGGACGCCCAGCTGGTCCACGAGGCGGCCATCGGCAAGATTGCCGGGGAGCAGCTGACCAAGCTGATGACCTTAGGGCTGACCGAGAAGGAAGCTGAGGAGCAGATTGTCAACGGATTTTTGAAGTAAAGTAAAAAAGTGGCTTTGCTGCTTTTTCGATGGTTCAAAGGAGGGCTTTTTTGAAAGCCCTCCTCTTTTTTTTACCAGGGAAATGTGCTAAAATGACGGAAAAAGGAGGGGGCCAATATGCTTGCCACAACTGCCCAGATGAAAGAGCTGGACCGCATTGCCATAGAGGAGCGGGGTATCCCCTCCCTGGAACTGATGGAGAACGCCGCCAGGGCAGTGGCCCAGGAGGTGGTGAACCTGGTGGGGCCTGTCCAAAACCGCACCGGCCCGGAGGGGACGACCTCCTTTCTGGTTATGACCAGAACGGGGGAAGAACCGACCCAGGAGGAGCAGCGGGAGATTGAGGGACTGCGGGCCATTGTAGAGTCCAAAAATACGGACCCCACTCCATGCGTCGCCGTCCTCTGCGGCCCGGGCAACAACGGGGGAGACGGCATCGCCGCAGCCCGGCTGCTGCTGGAAGCTGGCTACCGGGTGCGGGCCTTTCTGGTGGGGAACCGGGAAAAAATGACGCCCGATGCCCTGGCTATGGAGGAGAAGCTGAAGACTGCGGGGGGTGAGCTGGAAGCCCTTGACCTGGAGGATCAGCGCACCGCCGCCTGGCTTTCCACCTGCGACTGCTTTGTGGATGCCCTGTTTGGAGTGGGGCTGAAGCGCCCCCTGGAGGGGGAGTTTTTGGCTGTGGTACGGTGGATGAACGCCCGGCGTACCCCAGTGGTCTCCTGCGACCTGCCCTCCGGGGTGGACGGGGATACGGGCGAAATAATGGGGGACGCGGTGCAGGCCAGAGTGACCGTGACCTTCACCTGCGCAAAGCCCGGCCTCTACCTGAATGCCGGGGCCGGCCGGGCCGGGAGAGTGAAGGAGGCCGACATCGGGATTCCCACGGAGCTTGTTCACCGGCACATCCGGCGGGATGGGGACGGGACGGACATTATGCCCGACTATATGCACTGCTTTCTCCCCAAACGCCCGGTGGACGGCCACAAGGGGGATTTTGGAAAAACCTTTATTCTGGCCGGCAGCGAGGGCTACACCGGCGCTCCTGTCCTGGCCGCCCGGGGAGCGCTGCGCACGGGAGCGGGGCTGGTGTTCCTGGGCGTGCCCAGGGAGATCTACCCCATCGTCGCCGTCAAGTGCGACGAGGCCATGCCCTTCCCCTTGCCGGAGCGCTATGAAGAGATTCTGGAGAGGGCCAGAGGCTGCGATGTGGCCCTCATCGGCCCCGGCCTGGGCCGCCACCCCAGGACGGAGAAGCTGGCGCGCGCCCTGCTGGAGGACCTGGAGATCCCCGTGGTGCTGGATGCCGATGGCATAAATGCCCTCTGTGGGCATATAGATATTTTGGACAAACGCTCCGCCCCTACCGTCCTCACCCCCCACGCCGGGGAGTTTGCTCGGCTGACAGGCTGCTCCCTGCCTGTCCGGGACCGGCTGACCGCCGCCCGGGCCTTTGCCAGAGAGCACCACTGTACTCTGGTCCTGAAGGGCCACGGGACGGTGACCGCCGCCCCCTCGGGCAAATGCTGGATCTGCGGCACGGGAAACCCGGGAATGGCCAAGGGCGGCTCCGGGGATGTGCTGTCCGGGATGATTGTTGCCCTGTGGGGCCAGAAGCAGCTGCGGGGCCCCTGTACAGACCCCTCGGAGCTGACCGCTTGGGCGGTGTGGTTCCACGGAAAGGCGGGGGACCGGTGCGCGGAAAAGCTGGGGGAGTACGCTATGCTGCCAGGGGACCTGGTGGAGGCCATCCCGGAGGTTTTGAAGGAAAACACCGACCATTGATCCTGAAATCCTGAACTTGGAGGGAACACCGTGCGCAAACTTCTGCTTTGCGTACCAATGATACTGCTCCTCGCCGGATGCTCGCCGGCGAAGGTGAGCCAGGCGGAGGAGCTGGCCCTTACGATCCGGGGGGAATATCTGGAGATGACCGGCTGCTCGGCCACGCTGGCCATGACCGCCGACTACGGGCAGCGGGTGTACCAGTACCAGATGGAGGCTGTGGTGGAGGGGGAGGACATGACCCTCACCCTGACCGCTCCGGAGACGGTGGCCGGTATGACCGCCCGCTTTACCGGGGAGGAGGGGCAGCTGGAGTACGACGGGGTGTGGACCGAGACCGGAACACTGGACCAGGATGGACTGACCCCCGTCTCCGCCTTTCCCGCCCTGCTGGAAGCGGCCAGCTCTGGCTATATCACCGCCTGCGCTCTGTCGGAGGAGGAAAATCTCCTACGGGTGGACTGCGGCGACCCCACTGGCAGCCCGGGGGAGGGGCGGGAAATGGCCCTCTGGTTCGATGCGTCCACTCACGCCCTGGTGAAGGGAGAGATCAGCGTGGACGGATTTCGGGTGATCTTGTGTGAGTGTACTGACTTTGCAAAAAGCTGACCCTTTGATAATGGGCCGGTACAATAAAGAGGGATCATTATGACAGACAGAAGAGAAACGCGAACCTGGGCGGAGATTGATCTGGACGCCTTGGAGCACAACTACCGCGCCCTGCGGGCCATGCTGCCCCAGGGCTGCCGCTTTACAGGACTGGTGAAGGCGGACGCCTACGGCCATGGGGCGGTGCCTGTGGCCAAAAAGCTGGAGCGGCTGGGGGCCGATATGCTGGCCGTGGCCTGTGTGGACGAGGGGGAGCAGCTTCGCCGGGCGGGGATCACCCTCCCCATTTTGTGTCTGGGCCAGACCTCCCCGGAGCTGGGAGAAGAGCTGCTCCGGTGGGACATCACCCAGGAGGTGGAGGACCTGGAGACGGCTCGGGCCTTTTCTGAGGTCGCCCTGCGCCTTGGGAAAAGACTGAAAGTCCATATCAAGGTGGACACCGGCATGGGCCGGCTGGGCTTTCGCTGGGAGGACGGGGACAACACCGCCGTGGCCGACCAGATGGCCGCCCTGTGCGCCCTGCCGGGATTGGAGGTGGAGGGGATGTTCACCCACTTTGCCGCCGCCGACGGGGATGAAGAATACACCATGGCCCAGTTCACCCGCTTCCTGGACGCCAAAAAGGCACTGGAGGAGCGGGGCGTCCATCTGAAAATTTACCATTGCGGGGCCAGCTCCGCTGTGCTACACTATCCCTGTACCTATCTGGATATGGTCCGGCCCGGTATCGTGCTCTACGGCTACTATACCGACGAGGAGAGCCGTGGACTGGACGGCCCGGGCCTGATTCCCGTAATGCGGCTGAAAAGCCGGATTGCCGCCGTGCGCGCCATGCCCGCCGGGGCCAAGGTGAGCTACGGCTGTACCGCTACCCTGGAGCGGCCGACCCGGCTGGCGGTGCTGCCCATCGGCTATGGGGACGGCCTGCCCCGGGTGCTGTCCAACAAGCTGATGGTGATGATTGACGGTCGGCCCTGTCCTGTTGTGGGACGGATCTGCATGGACATGTGTATGGCCGATGTTACCGACCTGCCCCAGGTGAAGGTCGGAGATGTGGCCGACATCTACGGCCCCGGTCTGACCGACGAAGCCGCCCAGCTGGCCGGTACCATCCCCTATGAATTATTGTGTCATGTGACTGCCCGGGTTCCCAGAATCTATTGGGAGCATGGGAAGAAGTTGGAGTGAGTTTTCCGCCAAAAATCCACGGACATGCCCGCCGGGAGCCTGTCCCGCCCCGTGACCGAAGCACTTGTCTTCACATAGGATGACATGGAGCACGGGAGGTTTCTTTCCGCCCGGGGAAAAGGCGCGGCGGGCCCATTGGAGTGGGCCGTGGGTTGTTTGCGGCCATATGGCGGCTCAAAATCTCTACTCTTTACAGGTATAAATCCCGCCGCCCCGTGGGAGAATCATAGTACAGCGTTACATAGACCCCTTCGGCCGGTAACGCGGTGCTATCTTCCAGCGGAGTGTGAATGTACTTGGATAACAGCGTAAAACGAGGCGACATTTTCTACGCCGATCTCAGCCCGGTGGTGGGCAGCGAACAGGGGGGCGTGCGCCCTGTCCTCATCGTACAGAACGACACCGGAAACCGCCACAGTCCAACGGTCATCGCCGCGGCTATTACCTCCCAGACGGGGAAGGCCCGGCTTCCCACCCATATATCGGTCTCCCCGCTCAGCTGCGGGCTGCCCAAGGAGTCTGTCATCCTGCTGGAGCAGGTGCGGACTCTGGATAAGCGTCGGCTGCGGGAGAAGATGGGTCGGCTGGATGAGACGGTCATGCACCAGGTGGACGCGGCCATCGCCGTAAGCTTTGGCCTCCACCCGGAGACTCTGGTGTGAACAAGCAGCGGGCCCCGTCCTGCGGAACGGGGCCTACATACCGCGAAAAGGAGAATGTACTTATGAAAAAGATGAGCAGGAAGTGGACGGTCCGATGCGGCGCTCTGGCGCTCACCGCCCTGTGTCTGGGGACCTGCGCGGCCCTGGCCGCCGGTGGAGACAAGAGCGACCCCCTGGTCACCCTGAGCTATCTCAATGAGACTGCCATCCCTCAGATCGTAAGCCAGGTGGAGACCAAAACCGCAGCCCGTCAGGCTGAGCTGAAGACCAGCTTTGACGCCCAGATCAATCAGTATCTCCTCCAGGCCGGTCAGGGCGGACAGGGGAGCAGCGCCGGCTATACCCTGGTCACCATGACCAGCGGCCAGGTGATGCGCCTGGATGTGGGGTGTGAGGTGCTGCTCCGGGTGGGTACCGCTTCGGTGCAGTCTTCCGACAGCCCCGCCCTGATCGATCTCTCCTCCGGGGGGACGGTGAACAGCGGCACCTCTCTGACCAAGAACCACCTCTATATGTCCACCATCGAGGGCCGTACCCTCACCGCCACCGCCGGGACGGTGAAGGTCCTGGTCCGGGGCGGCTACACGGTGGCCTGAAACACATGTGAGTATGAAAAATCCTCAGCCCATTTGGGCTGAGGATTTTTTTCAACAGAGAGGGAAAAATCAGTGGTTGAGCACCCGGACCCGGATCATATTGGGAATGGCCCGCAGCTCGTTTGCCACCTCGTCGGTGATACGGGTGTTCACATCCACCAGGGTGTAGGCGTAGTCCTTCTTGGACTTGTTGGTCATATTTTCCACATTGATGTTGTCGTCGGACAGGACCCCCATGATCTGGGTCAGCATGGCGGGGACATTCTTGTGGATCATGCACAGCCGGGCGATACCGCTCCAGTCCTGGGACACATTGGGCAGGTTCACGGAGTTGGTGATGTTGCCGTTGAGGAGGTAATCCTGGAGCTGACGCACGGCCATTACGGCGCAGTTGGCCTCGCTCTCGGGGGTGGAAGCGCCCAGGTGGGGCAGAGCGATGACATGCTTCACACCGGCGATGCGCTCATTGGGGAAGTCGGTGACATACCGGGCCACCCGGCCGGACTCCAGGGCCTCGATCATGTCCTCGTCGTTGACCAGCTCACCCCGGGCCAGATTCAGCACCCGGACCTGGCCCTTCATCTTGGAAATAGCCTCGGCATTGATGGTATCCTTGGTGGAGCTGTTGTAGGGGACATGAATGGTCACATAGTCGGCGGCCTTGTAGAGCTCGTCCACATTGGAGACCACATGGACATGGCGGTCCAGACGCAGAGCGGCGTCCACAGACAGGAAGGGGTCATAGCCGATCACATCCATGCCCAGGTCCAACGCCACATTGGCCACCAGGGTGCCGATGGCCCCCAGGCCGATGACGCCCAGGGTCTTGTGGTAGAGCTCGGGGCCCACAAAGGCGCTCTTGCCCTTCTCCACGGCGGCGGCCACATCAACATTGGGAGTGTGGACCTGCTCCTGGACCCACTCGGCGCCGCCCAGAACATCACGGGAGGCGATGAGCATGGCGGCAATGACCAGCTCCTTCACCGCGTTGGCGTTGGCGCCGGGGGTGTTGAAGACCACGATGCCGCTCTCCGAGCAGCGGTCAATGGGGATGTTGTTGGTGCCGGCGCCGGCCCGGGCAATGGCCCGCAGGGCGTCGGGGAACGCATAGTCGTGCATGGCGGCGGAACGGACCAGAATGCCGTCCTCATTTTCCAGATCGTCGCCTACCTGAAAGCGGCTCTGGTCCAGGTGGGCCAGGCCCACCGAGGAAATTTTATTTAAAGTTTTGATGCGGTACATATTTTATCACCTGTTGTCTTTCTGAAAAAGAGAGGGTTAGTTTTTCTGATCAAAAGCCTTGATGAAGTCGCAGAGCTTCTCCACGCCTTCCACGGGCATAGCGTTATAAATGCTGGCCCGCATGCCGCCCGCCTTCCGGTGGCCCTTCAGGTTGACAAAGCCGGCGGCGGTGGCCTCCTGGACGAACTTGGCGTCCAGCTCCTCGTTGCCGGTGCGGAAGGTCACATTCATCCCGGAGCGGGAGCCCTTCTCGGCGTGGCACTGGAACAGGCGGGAGTTGTCCAGGGTGTCGTAGAGCATGTTGGCCCGCTGCCACTTCAGCTTCTCCATGCCCTCAAGGCCGCCCTGCTCGTTGATCCAGTCCAGAGTCAGACCCAGCATGTAGATGCACCAGCAGGGAGGGGTATTGTACATGGAGTCCTTGTCGATCATGGTCTGATAGTTCATCATCAGGGGGGTGTAGGGCAGCTCGTGGCCGGCCAGGTCCTTTTTGATGATGACTACGGTGAGGCCGGAGGGGGCCATGTTCTTCTGAGCTCCGGCGTAGATGATACCGTACTTGGACACATCTACGGGCATGGACAGAATGTCGGAGGACATGTCGCACACCAGGGGCACATCGCCGGTTTCGGGGACATAGTCCCACTCGGTGCCGTAGACGGTATTGTTAGCGCAGTAATAGAAGTAGCTGGCCTCAGGGTCCAGCTTGATCTGGTCCTGACGGGGGATGTAGCTGTGGTCACGGTCGGCAGAGGAGACAGCCAGGTTAATCTGGCCGTACTTCTGAGCCTCTTTATAAGCAAGGTTGGAGAAGTTGCCGGTGACGGCGTAATCCGCCTTTCCGGTCTTGCCGATGAGGTTCAGAGGGATCATGGAGAACTGACCGGAGGCTCCGGTCTGCAAAAACAGGATCTGATATCCCTCCGGCACATTCATCAGCCGGCGCAGCTTATCCTGGGTCTCCTCAAAAATCTGCAGAAAGACCTTAGAGCGGTGACTCATCTCCATCACTGACATACCGGAACCGTGGTAGTTGGTGATTTCTGACCCGGCACGCTCCAGTGCGGACAGAGGGAGCATGGAAGGGCCTGCGGAGAAGTTGTAAACACGCTGGTCGCTCATTTGGGAGAACCCCTTTCAAAAATATAATATTGCCCCACTCCACAAGGGGGTGGGGCACTTTCCTATTATAGAGTGGAAAATGTGGGGTGTCAATGGTACAAAGTTGTGGAAACTTCCGAAGAAAATGGACTATCTTGCCCAACTTTGGTCATAATGAATTGATACTGGAAAAATCTGGAGTGTTCGCCTACCGGAAACAGGTATCCATTGGTGACGATATATCCCTCATAATCCATCGTCAGAGTGATGTCCCAGCCGTCTATGGTCCAGTGATACGCATCCTGGGAAAAGGGGGAGGAAAAGGCCCGAAGGATGTCCCGCCGCTCCCCGGGAAAGAGAATTGCCCCCTTGCCCAGCAGGGCGTTGACCGTTTGGACGGCCTGGAGGGTAGGCAGCGCGACGCGGCGGCCCTTCCCCTGGGAGGAGCGGGAGAAGCTGACCTGGGTGATGGTGCCGTCCTCCGTTTCAAAATGCGGCTGGGCCAGGCTGTCGTCGTAAAACTCGATAATGATCTCGCCCACCTGGCGCTTTTCCCACCGGCCCTGATCATTCAAATAGTAGACGGGCGTTTCCGGGGCAGAGGAGAAGCGGTTTAAGTGGTTGTAGTTTTCGGCGAACTGGGCCACGGTGAGATCCCCCCTGTTTGGCGGGGTGGAGGCGTAGATGGAGCAGCCCAGGCCCCACAGGAGTACCAGGACCCATGTCCCCACATACCTCGCCGCCCGCTTGGCCGCTCCGGGGGTGTCCCAGAAGCCGGCACGGCCGTCGGTGCCGTCACTCCAGACCTCGTCCTCCAGGGACCAGGGGTGGGGACTCTCCTTGCGGCAGCAGTAGTAGCCGTAAATGGCGGTAATGGTAGAAAACACAGGGAACATAAGCCCAAGGCCCATAAGAATGACACCCAGGGTCCGATAAAACGCTTCCATCCACCCCAGAAAGCTCCCGTCGGAGCGGGTCAGGCGCAGCCCAAGCAGGGCCTTGCCCGGGGTGGTGCCGAAGCGGTGGAGGAAGCAGGGCTCCAGGACCAGCATAAGGGCCAGGGTAGCCCCGGTGTCCAGGACGGTTTCCCCCAGGCTCCGATCCAGGATGTTTGCCCGGAAGCATAGGGCAAGGAATGCGTCCCAGAGAGCGGCGTACAGCAGACCGTCCATCCACCGGGCCAGATAACGCCGCCAGGGGATACGAAAGCGGATGTCCACCGTCTCCGGGACCGTGGGGCCGGGGGACTGGGCCAGATAGACCTGGGGGCGGATGGTGTCCCACTCCACCTGGTCCTCCCACAGCTGGCGGCACAGCCGCTCCGTCTCGGCCAGCTCCGACTGGGCGGTCTCCAGCTGGGTCAGGCGGTCCCGGAGGACGCTGTCCATGGAGCGGCTGCCGGCCTGGAGGGAGCGGATCTCCTCCAGAGAGCAGCCCAGCTGCCGCAGCAGCTTGATTTTCAGTAGGGTCTGGCAGTCCTCCTCGCAGTAGTCCCGGTAGCCGTTTTCTCCCCGGCTGGGGGAGAGAAAGCCCTCCCGCTCATAAAAGCGGACGCTGGCCCGGGGAAGGCCGGTGCGGGTTTCAATTTCCTTGATGGTCATGGCCCTGCTCCTTTCCAGATAGGGGAAGCGTTCTGTTCTAAGGCCAGTATAGGGGGTGAAGTTGGTTCACAGTCAAGAGAAAGTTGTAAATTTCTGTTACATTTATGATACTCCCTGGGGGAAAAACAGGCAAGAAAAACCGTCCGGAAGTTCCGGACGGTTGAGAGATTATTTCAGCACCCACTGCATCATCAGCAGCAGACCGAACCCCGGGACACCCAGAGCCCCCAAAACAAGGGCGTTCAGGGGGTTGACGCCCAGAGATACGCCGATCAGATGCCCGGCCTGGGAAAACACCGCCAAAATGGCCAGCCCCACGCCGGAGCGGAAGGCCAGGCGCAGCAGGCAGGCCACGGGACGGCGCAGGAGAAGCAGAGCGGCGCACAGCACCAGTCCCGCCAGGCACCAGGCCACATATGCGGGCAGGGCGCTCATGTGGCACGCTCCAGTTCTTTAAAACGGCGGAGAAGGTAATTGTACCGGGCCTGGAGGGAGTTGATCTCAAAGACATAGGATTCAATGAGATCCCCGTCGCTGGCACAGTTAAATCCGCCATAGGCCTGGTGGATCAGGGCCTGGGTGTGAGAAAGAGAGTTGAGCAGATCGCGCCGCTCCTCCTCATAGGCCCGGCGAAGAGCCTTTTTCGGTGGCAGAATCATGGGGACACGCTCCTTCCCTTGGCTTGGTGTTACTATTCTATGGATAGTCTGGACAAATATTCCAGGGTCTAAACAGGCCCATAAAAAATCTGCCGCCTGAAAAAGGCGGCAGAAGAGGCAGCTTTTTTATCGACGGGAAAAGACGGTATCGTAGGCGTAGAGGACCATGGCCATATCACTGCGGGTGACGCTGGAACTGGGATTGAGCATGTTGTCCGATGCAATGGGCAGCAGCCCGTTGCCTACGGCCCACTCCATCCCCTGCTTGGCCCAGACAGATACGCTGCTGCCATCCGGGTAGAGGGACAGATCACCCTGCCGTCCGGAGGTTACACCGGAGTATTTGGCGTACTGATAGAGGATCAGGGTCATCTGCTGCCGGGACAGGGGGGAATCGGGAGAGAAAGAGCTGGTGGAAAGGCCGGTCATGATGCCGTTTTGGCAGCACCAGGAGATGGCGTCGTAATACCACTCGTTCGGGTCCACATCCGGGAAGGAACAGCCGCTGGACACCAGGCTTCCGCCCATGCGCCAGAGGATCTGAGCCAGCTGGGCCCGGGTGAAGAGTCCGTCAGGACGGAAGGTGCCGTCGTCCATGCCGGTAAAATAGCCCTTGGAAAGGACATATTCCACCGATTTATAGTAGTCTGCGTTGGGAGAGACATCAGAGGGGAGCAGAATCTGACCATAAAGCTGCACATAGTAGGACTGGATCTGTTCCTGACCGCCGGAGGGGGTGTAGTGCAGGCGGACCAGACAGATGGGGAAGTCCTGGGTGCTGCCTGACTGGCCAAGGCCCAGATAGGAGACGCTTCCGCTCTGAGTCCGGGCTTTTACTGCCTGCTGGCTGCCCTCCAGGAGGGTCTGGGCGGAGAACACATAGGTCTGCCCGGCGTTGAGTGTTACAGTCTGGGTAGAGCGCTGAAGGGACAGGGAGGATTGGGGAACCAGAGTGTCCCAGACCGGAGAATTTCCTCCATTGGGCAGCTCGTAGATCCCGTCGCTGTTCAGGTCGGTGAGGTAGTCCACCGTGACCCAGACGCCGCTGGTGCCGGGCTGGATGTAAAAGCTGGCGTCCTCCGTAACCTGGTTCAGGGAACAGTCCACCTGGTAGACAGCCCCTGCCCGAAGGGTTCCGCCGCTGTCCCGCTCATAGGGCTGAATGGAGATAGACTGCTGCGCAAAGGACAGACCGGAGGCGTCAATGAAAAAGTCGGAAAAGGAACTTTCCTGGGCATATGCGGGGAAAAGGCAGGACACCGCCAACAGAGCGGTGAGGATCAGAGACAGCCATCGCCTTTTTATTTTCATAAGGGGGCTCCTTTCTTGGGAAGGAATCCTCGGTGAGAAAGAAGAGGATCTATAATGTTTTTATTATAGTCCCGTAAAAAGCAATTTTCAAGGGAAAAGGTGGAATGGAATATTCAGCCAATTTCTGCCGAGGACGACTCCTCACTGGAGACGCTGACCGGGAAGAGATTGGTGTCCCAGGCATAGCCCGACTGGGTCAAATCCCTGTCGGTATGGAGAAGAAAGGCGCTCTCCCCCTCTGCCGTCAGGTCCAGATGGCGCCAGCCGGAGCGGGTCTGGATCATCAGCCAGAAATGGGGCTCGCCGTTTAAAGTGCCCTCCACCACCCGGGAGGAGAGCCCCAGATGCTGATAGAAGGCGGCCGCCGCAAGACTCAGTCCCTCGGAGTTTGCCCGGCCGGTTTCCAGCAAGGCGTCTACGCTGGAGCCGCCTGAAGGATCGTAGCTGCCTGTGGAGCGGATGGTCTGAGCGGCCTCAAGATACTGAGCGTCTCCCATCAAAGTGGTGAGAGAGGCGGCCAGCTCATCCAGCCACTGGGACAAGGCGGCGCTTCGCCGCTCCAGCACAGCCTGCTCGTAGGGGTAGGTGAGCAGAATCTCCACAATTCGCTGTTGACCGCTGGAGGGATAAAGGGCTATCTGAAGTTCCGGCATGCCGAAGGCAGAGCCCGGGGCGTTGTAGTAGGCCTGACGGGCAAGACCGCGGATAAATTCCTCATCCTCATCAAAGTAGCTGATGCGCAGTACACATTCGGGGTCAAATACCGACATGGCCGAGGCCAGTTCGCTGCGGATGGCAGTGGTGCCCGTGGCCTGAATGATGGAGGCCACCTGCTCCTTAGTGCGGCGGTAGGTGATGTTCACCGTGGCCTCGGAATAGGTCACCAGGGGAGTGATGCTGTATGTGATATATTCCACCGCGTAGGCGCCCAGAGGGTCCTCCTGGTTCACCTCCAGACAGGCAGCGTCCAGACTGGCGTTCAGATCTTCGCTGTCCATGTACAGGCGGACGGTCCCCTGATCCATCCCGGCGCCGATGAGGTAGATCAGGGCGTTGACCAGCTCCTGATAGCTGTCTGCCCGAAGGGTGGAGGGATCGCCCTCGGTGGTGGGGGCAGCATTGTGGGGAGTGATATGGGTGTACTCCTGTTCCAGCAGGGAGGAGCACCCCGTCAGCGCCAGACAGGCTGTGGTAAGCAGAGCCAGGGCTCTGGAAAAATATTTCATAGGGGCGCGCCTCCTTTCTGCCGGACAGATGGTCAATATGAAATCAGTAGCCCAGGGCCTCGTCCACCAGAACCACTTCCACCCGCTCAGCTCCGCCGGGCTTTTCCCACAGCACGGACAGGGCCCGGCAGATGCGCTCGGGACTCTGGCAGTCATAGCACCGGTCCCCCTTTACGGCACAGGGGGTCTTCTTGCCCAGACGCTGGGCGTTTTTTGGGGAGGCGATGTTCCGGGCGCGCCACAGGGCGGCGTCATAGTCGGGGGCGATCTTGTTGGAGCCCACCACGAAGTAGACCCGCTTGTGGCCGTATATGGTGGCGGCTACCCGGTTGCCGGTGCCGTCGATATTGATGATCTCCCCGGTCTCGGCCAGGCCGTTGGCAGAGGTGATGTATACCTCGGTCCCCATGGCCTCCTCCAGGGTTCCTCCCTCCCAGTGCCAGACCACCTGGTTGTGCTTGGACAGAATGGGGTAGAGATCAAGCTCCTTCAGGGTCATGGAGCCGCCGAAGGCCACGGTGGTACCACTGATCTGGCTGTCCAGATAGGCCGCCGCCTCCCGGGCGGTGGCGAAGCGAGAGACCTGGAAGCCACGCTGCTTGAGATTTTTGGTAAGTTTTTCAAAGTCTGCCATAAGTCATTCTCCTTTTCACAGGTTAGATATCATTCTTCTGGTACCGGTGGAAACCAAGTCCCAACACCTCATGGGCGTTGCAGACAATCATAAAGGCCTCGGGGTCCGAGCGGTGGACCAGGTCTTTGAGGACAACGATCTGCCGCTGCTTGAAGGCGCACATGAGCACGGGGCGCTTCTCTCCCGACCAGGCCCCTTCCCCCTTGAGGACTGTCACGCCCCGGTCCAGCTGGTGGAGGACGGCGTCGGCCACCGTACGGGGCTCCCGGGTGATGATATAGGCCACCTTGGAGGAGTCCATGCCGTAGAGGACCCAGTCGGTAACGATGGAGGAGATATACAGGGCGATGAGGCCGTACATGGCGCTCTCCAGACTGCGGAAGACCAGGGACACAAGCCCCAGCAGCACCAGGTCCACCCCCAGCAGCAGCTTGCCCATGGGCAGCCAGCCAAAGGGGAGCTTCAAAAGCCGGGCGATGAGGTCGGTGCCCCCGGTGGTAGCGCCCTGGGAAAAGATGACCCCGAGGGAAAGACCGATGATGGCGCCGCCGAAGATACTGGCCAGAATGGGCTCCATAGGCTGGAAGGTAAACAGGGCGTCAAAGAGGTCCACCAGTACAGAGGTGGCCGCCATGGCGTACAGGGAGGAGAGGAGCACGCTCCCACCCAGGAACTTCCACCCCAGAAGGAAGAGGGGGATGTTGGCCACCAGCACCACCGTGCCCACGGGCAGGGCCGGGAAGAGGAAGTTGACGGTCTGCCCCAGGGCGGTCATGCCCCCAAGGCCGATGCCGTTGGGGACAAACAGCCAGTCAAATCCCAAGGCAAACAGGACGGAAAACAGGGTAATCAGGCCGTACCGGCGCAGGACAGAGCGGACCATGGGGGAAGACCTCCTTTCCGGTGGATGAAACAGGGACAGAAATGGATTACAGCAGGGTCATCTGCTCCTCCCCCCGGTCCGCCTCCTTCAAAAGCGCACCGGCGATGGGCAGGGAGCGGGCCCGGTACCGGGCCACATTGACGATGGAAGTCTCGCTGAGGGGCAGGACCTTCTCCACCCGGTACTTGGGCTTCAGGGTCATCACATTGACCCCCTGGGTGTTTCGTGTGGTTTTGGGGTTCAAACTGGCGGTGTGGAAGACCATGCACCGTCCTTCGGTGGAGATGACGGCGGCCTCAAAGTCCTCCTTCAGCAGGAAGGCGGTCACCAGGGGGGACTTGTCGGAGTAGGCCCCGGTAAGCTTCTTTCGCCGGGTCTGGGTCTGGTAGGCGGACAGCTCCACCCGGGCGGCCTTGCCGTTTTCAAAGAAGAACAGCAGCTGGGCTGAGTAATCCCCGGGGATACAGGCCCAGAGAGCTTTTTCCTCGGGCTCCATGGACAGCTTGGTGGGCAAATAGTCCCCCAGGGCGCTGGCCTTGGTGTCGTCAAAGTCGCTCAGGCGGGTCTTGTAGCACTGCTGCTTGTCGGTAAACACCAGCAGCTCGTCCCGGTTGTTGGCCTCCCACTGGAGGAAGGGGCCGTCCCCCTCCTTGTACTTCTGGTCGCTGGCCATGCGCAGGGACTGGGGGGTGATCTTTTTCAAATACCCCTCCCGGGAGAGGAACAGGTGCACGGGGTAGTCGGGGATGTCCTCCTCGGGGGCGGCGGACTCCTCGGCCTGGAAGTCGTAGATGATCTCGGTGCGCCGGGGAAGGGCGTATTTCTTCTTAACTTCTTCCAGCTCCCCGATGATGATCTTCTGGATGCGCTTGGGGGAGTTGACGGTGTCCTCCAGATCGGCGATCTCATCCTGGAGGGCCTCCACCTCCTGGGTGCGCTTCAGGATGTACTCCTTGTTGATGTTGCGCAGGCGGATGTCGGCCACATATTCCGCCTGGACCTGGTCGATGCCAAAGCCGATCATCAGGTTGGGGATGACCTCGGCGTCCTCCTCGGTGTCCCGGATGATCTTGATGGCTCGGTCAATGTCCAGCAGGATCCGGCGCAGGCCTTTGAGCAGGTGGAGCTTCTCCTTCTTCTTGTTCAGGGAGAAATAGACCCGCCGGCGCACGCATTCCATCCGCCAGGCCACCCACTCCTCCAGAATTTCCCCCACCCCCAGCACCCGGGGCATGCCGGCAATGAGGATGTTGAAGTTGCAGGACTGGCTGTCCAGCAGGGGGGTGGAGCGGAAGAGCTTCTGCATCAGCTTGTCCGGGTCGGTGCCCCGCTTCAGATCGATGGTGAGCTTCAGGCCGGACAGGTCGGTCTCGTCCCGCATATCGGCGATCTCCTTCACCTTGCCCGCCTTGATGAGCTCGGCTACCTTGTCCATAATGGCCTCGGTGGTGGTGGAGTAGGGGATCTCATAGACCTCGATGAGGTTTTCACTCTTGTTGTAGCGCCACTTGGAGCGCACCTTGAAGGAGCCCCGGCCGGTGCGGTAAATTTCCCTTAAAGCCGCCTCGTCATAGAGCAGCTCGCCCCCTGTGGGCAGGTCGGGGGCCTTTAAGGTAGACATAATATCGTGACCGGGGTCTTTGATGAAGGCGATGGTGGTGTCGCACACCTCGGCCAGGTTAAAGCCGCACAGGTTGCTGGCCATGCCCACGGCGATGCCCTGGTTGGCGGACACCAATACATTGGGGAAGGTGGTGGGCAGAAGGGTGGGCTCCTTCATCTTGCCGTCGTAGTTGTCCACAAAGTCCACGGTGTCCTGGTCGATGTCCCGGAAAAGCTCGGCGCAGATGGGGTCCAGCCGTACCTCGGTATACCGGCTGGCGGCCCAGGCCATGTCCCGGGAGTACACTTTACCGAAGTTGCCCTTGGAGTCCACCAGGGGGTGGAGCAGGGCCCCGTAGCCCCGGGAGAGGCGGACCAGGGTGTCGTAGATGGCGGCGTCCCCGTGGGGGTTCAATTTCATGGTCTGGCCCACCACATTGGCGCTCTTGGTCCGGGCGCCCCCCAGCAGCTTCATCTGATACATGGTATACAGCAGCTTCCGGTGGCTTGGCTTAAAGCCGTCTATCTCCGGAATGGCCCGGGAGACAATGACGCTCATGGCGTAGGGCATATAGTTCAGTTCCAGGGTCTGGGTAATGGGCTGCTCCAGTACCTCGGCCCGCAGGCCCATCACATTGGGGTTGTCCGCCCTGGTTTTGGTGGATTCAGAGGCCTTTTTCTTGGCCATTGGTATCAAGTCCTTTCGTGGGAGGGGTAGCGGTGTGGGTGTCCGTCAGGAGATGTCGGCCAGCTCCAGATACTCGTGGCCGTGGTCGGCGATGTGGTTTTTCCGGCCCTGGAGGTCGTCCCCCAGCAGCAGGTCAAAGACCTGGGCGGTGCGCTCCACATCCTCGGGCATCACCTTGATGAGCCGACGGGTCTCGGGGTTCATGGTGGTCAGCCACATCATGTCCGGGTCGTTCTCGCCCAGACCCTTGGAGCGCTGGACATCGCACTTTTTCCCCTCCAGAGAGGCTACAATGTCGTTTTTTTCCTTGTCGGAGTAGGCAAACCAGGTCTTCTCCTTGCAGGTGATCTCATACAGGGGGGACTCGGCGATATACACATACCCCTCCTGGATGAGGGTGGGGGTCAGGCGGTAGAGCATGGTGAGGATCAGAGTGCGGATCTGGAAGCCGTCCACATCGGCGTCGGTGCAGATAACGATCTTGTTCCAACGCAGGGAGTTTAAGTCAAAGGAGGCCAAATCTTTGGCCTTCTTGTCGTGAACCTCCACGCCGCAGCCCAGAACCTTCAAAAGATCTGTGATGATCTCGCTTTTGAAAATCTTGCCGTAGTCAGCCTTCAGGCAGTTCAAAATCTTGCCCCGGACGGGCATGATGCCCTGGTACTCCGCGTCCCGGCTTAATTTGACGCTGCCCATGGCCGAGTCGCCCTCCACGATGTAGAGTTCTCGGCGGGAGATGTCCTTGGTGCGGCAGTCCACGAACTTCTGTACCCGGTTGGAGATGTCCATGGAGCCGGTGAGCTTTTTCTTGATGTTCAGCCGGGTTTTCTCCGCGTTTTCCCGGGCCCGCTTGTTGATGAGCACCTGCTCGCCGATCTTCTGGGCATCCACAGGATTTTCCATGAAGTAGACCTCCATCTGGGAGCGGAGGAATTCGGTCATGGCCTCCTGGACAAACTTGTTGTTGATGGCCTTTTTGGTCTGGTTTTCGTAGCTGGTCTGGGTGGAGAAGTTGTTGGATACCAGCACCAGAGCGTCCTGGATGTCGGGGAAGGTTATTTTGCTCTCGTTTTTCGTGTATTTATTCTGGCTCTTCAAATAGCTGTCGATGGCGGAGACGAAGGCGGAGCGCACCGCCTTATCGGGGGAGCCGCCGTGCTCCAGCCAGGAGGAGTTGTGGTAGTGCTCGATGACCTGCACCTTGTTGGAGAAGCAGAAGGAGACGGACAGCTTTACCTTGTATTCCGGCTTGTCCGCCCGGTCACGGCCCTTCCGCTCGGTCTGCCAGAACACAGGCAGGGTGAGGGAGTCCTCCCCGGCCAACTCGGAGACATAGTCCTGGATGCCGTTTTCGTACTGAAAGTCGGTGGTCTCAAATTTGCCTCCCGCCTGGTTGCGGAAGCGGAAGGTGACCCCGGCGTTGACCACCGCCTGACGCTTCATTACATCCAGGTAGTAGTCCGTGGGGATATTGATGTCGGTAAAGACCTCCAGGTCGGGCTTCCAGCGGATGATGGTGCCCGTCTTTTTCCCCTTGTCGGTGGGCTCCTTCTTCAGTCCCCCGATATTTTCCCCCTTTTCAAAGTGAAGGGAGTATTTCAAGCCGTCCCGCCACACGGTGACATCCATATATTCGCTGGCGTACTGGGTGGCGCAGGAGCCCAGGCCGTTTAACCCCAGGGAATACTCGTAGTTGTCACCGGAGAGGTTGTTGTATTTGCCGCCAGCATACAGCTCGCAGAAGACCAGCTCCCAGTTGTACCTCTGCTCCTTCTCGTTCCAGTCCAGGGGGCAGCCCCGGCCCTGGTCCTCCACTTGGATGGACAGGTCCTCAAAGCGGGTGACGGTAATGAGATTGCCGTGCCCCTCCCGGGCCTCGTCAATGGCGTTGGACATGATCTCAAAGACTGCGTGTTCGCAGCCCTCCAGACCGTCGGAGCCGAAGATCACGCCGGGGCGCTTGCGTACCCGGTCGGCGCCCTTCAGAGCGGAGATGGCGTCGTTGCCGTAGTTGTTGGTTTTCTGGGCCATAGTGTCGATTCCTCACAATTCAAAGGGGCCCCCTGTGGGGCCGAAAAATCAGATAAGCATACATGATAATATTACCAGATATTGAAACGAAAAGTCAAGAATGGGGCAGACCTTGTGCCCGCGGCACGCATAAAGGGGAAAAACCTGCAAAAGCTGGAGTGCAGGAGGGGAACGCAATGGAATGTTTTCAGGTAGTTGAGTCAGACGAGGGGATCGAAAGGGCAATCCTGCGGGGGTTGTCTCTGCAGGGGGGGCTGGGCGGCCGCCGGTGTAGCGACCGGCACCCGGCCCTTGTGGTGGTCTCCCCCAAGGCGGTGCTGGAGGGGAGAGCGCTGCCCAAAGCCTGCCGCACCGTGCTGCTGCCCGGCAGCGGCGGAGAGATGCTGCGGGAGCTGCGGGCGGCCAGCGCGGTGAGCTACGGCCCCTCACCCCGGGACAGCCTGACCATCTCCAGCCGGGAGGAAAACCGGATGTGGGCCACCCTCCAGCGGGAGGTGGTCACCCTGGAGGGGCATGTGGTGGAGCGGCAGGAATTTCCCATTCCCCTGGTTCGACGGGGGGAGGAGATGCCCGCCCTGGCAGCAGCGGGGGCGCTGCTGCTGCTGGGGGTGCCGCCTCAGGAGGTAGAGCGGGGTCTGACCATATAAAATGCTGGAAAACAAAGCCAGCCTGAATTTCGCATATGCTGGCAAATCCTGCGGATAATAACCCTGTCAAAGGAATTTCAACCACGGGAGGCAAAATATAGATGAAAGCAACTGGCATTGTCAGACGCATTGACGATCTGGGTCGGGTGGTGATTCCCAAGGAGATCCGTCGTACCATGCGTATTCGGGAGGGCGACCCGTCACAGATGACATGGACATGGTGGGAGATGTTCTGCTTCGGAATGCTGGATCTGGTAAAAAGGGCAGGTCTGGATTGTACATCATGACGAAACCGGCGGGCTCTACCGTGGGTATTCGGGAGGGGTCATTGACCTGAAAAAACCGGGAGAAGATTGAAAAACAGCCCCCGCTGGCCAATGGTCAACGGGGGCTGCTGTTCTGTTTTAGCGCTTACCAGGTCACATATTCCTCGCAGAACCGTGTAAGCATCACCGCCGCCTGAGCCCGGGTGGCCTGGCCCTGGGGAGTAAGGGTGGAGCCGTCGCCGGTGCCGCTGATGATGCCAGCGCCGCAGGCCCACTGCATGGCGGGGATGGCGTACTCGGCCACATCCGACACATCCGTGTAGGACAGGATGTTGGTATTTTCGCCCACACTCACATCGTAACCCCGCGCCTGGGCGAACTGGTACAGCATGACGGCAAGCTGCTCCCGGGTGATGGGATCGTGAGTGCCGAAGGTATTGCCGTAGCCGGAGGAAATGCCCTCGGAAACCGCCCAGCGGATGGCCTCGGAGTACCACTGGTCCTGAGGCACATCGGCAAAGTCCATGGCGTAATTGACCACGGGGCCGCCCGCCATGCGCCAGAGTATGGTAGCGATCATGGAGCGGCTGGTGGTCACATCAGGCCCGAAAGTGGTGGCGCTGGTGCCTGCCATCAGGCCGTGCTCATACACATAGGCCACTCCGTCGTAATACCAGGCATTGTTGGGCACATCGGTAAAGGGCAGCTTCTGGATGCCCTCACGGACAAACTCCGCTGTAACGGTGACGGCGCGGGCCGGCATCTCAAAGGTGTACCGATCGCTGCCCTTAGAGGTCAGCTTGATTGTCTTGCCGCTGCTGTCAGTAACCGTAAGGTCCTTCAGCACATAGCCGTCATCCGGGGTAACGGTCAGGGTCACGGTCTCTCCCTTCTCCGCTGTGCGGTGGGAGGTGTGGACCGAGCCGTGGTCGCCGATGTCCATCTTGATGGAGTAGGAGGGGGCAGAGGAGTCGGGGTATGAGACTCGGGAATGGGTGACAGAACTCAGCGTTCCACCGTAAATGCCGTCTGTTGGTGTGACAACCAGGCGAATGTATTTTCCTACATGGTCGTTGGTCAGAAGAAGAGTTGTGCCGGTTTCTCCTACCAGGTTGGTGAAGGGGCCGTCGGCGCTGTCGCTTACCTGCCACTGATAGCTGACAATTGAGTCAGAAGGAAGGCCGGTGATCTGCGCGGTGAGGGTATTGCCTACCAAAGTATTGCCATCTATGCGGATGGAGCCGGTAATGGCAGGAAGCACGGTCATGTCAGTGACAGGAGTGACCATTCCATCTGCCGCCACAGTGCCGATCGTGTTGATGAATGCAGTTTTGTCGGTTCCATCGTTATCTACTTTGATCACGACCGGATCGCCGGGCAGGGCCATGCCTTCCGCGTTGATCTGCTGAAGGCTGTTCAAATCACTGGGCACATTACCCTCAAATGTCTGCACTAGGCAGATGCCCATGAGCTTATCGTTTTCTACGGTAAATCCATCCGCTGCGCTGGTGCTGATGCGAATGGCGTCTCCCTCCATGGTAAAAGGGAGATCTTTGACTTGACCATCTGTAATGTAAGACAGCTGCGCATAGATGCCCACGGAGCGGATATTCTCTCCGCCCTGGGTGGTGGTCGTGATATCCATGGTGCCGCTATTGGCTATGGAAATGCTTGTCCCGTCAGCATAAATAGAGATGCCCGCGGTGTAGCCGTTCAAGGCGGTAAGATCCATGGTACCTGCGTTGGTCAGGGTACAGTCGGATGCGGACAGCAGCAACCCCACTGTGTCAAAAAACTGCCAACTGGGCCAGTTGGATGCAGCCGACGAAGCCGGGCTTTCGCTTTCTGCGGTCACTTTCAGAGTGCCGGCGTTGCTGAACTGGATGTCTCCATCGGAACGCAGGTCCAGTCCCGCCAGGGCACCGCCGCCAAAAGCTGCGGTGGCTGCTCCTTGGTTGCTGACAGAAATGACGATCCGTCCTGCTGCTGAGTTGGTCCAGGCAAAGCCGTTTTCTGTTTTGCTGCCATACCGCAGAATGCCCTGGGCGTTGTCTGCGACGGGAATATCCACAGCGATATTGCCGCTGTTCTGGAAGCTGCTTGCGCCATCCAGAAAGATACCGGCGCCATCCGTCTCGGTAAATTGGACATCCACGGTGCCGCTGTTGGTGAGAATGCCGCTGTCCACACGGATGCCGACACCATTGGAAAGATCTGAAAAATCAATGTCCAGGGTTCCGCTGTTGGTGAAAGAATCACAGGAAACACCGGTTATGCCGCCGCTCCACTTTAGACTGCCGGGGGACCCGGAGATGGTGAGCTTCGCCTGATTGTCCACCGTTCCGGAGGCAATGATACCGGTAATGTCAATGCCTTCGGTTTGCTCAGTGCCCGGCAGCATGGTGACCGCAAGAGAGCCATCACCCTGGAATACGATATCGCCATCCTGGCCTTCAAAAGCGTAGGCGTTCCGATTAACCCCTTCCGCATGGCTGTATACGGTGATCTTATTTTCCCCGATCAGATTGACCGTGAGCGTTCCGCTGGCGAGAGAGAACAGGCTTTCCGCATTCTGAAAGCCAATCACATTGGAAATGACCTCTGCATTTCGCAGGGTCAAAGTTTTGTTCACCTCGTCCCAGAGCAGATTATAGTCCTCCTCATCGCCTTCACTCAGCTCTACCGCGTAATATTCCGTTCCCCATTGGTCTTCTACTTCATCGTAGTCGATTCGATAGTAGACTCCATCTCCCACCGTTTGGGAACCGGCGAAAACGAGACTGCCATAGGTCACAGGCGCCCCGGCAGTCAGGGTGCCGCTGGCCGCATCATAGGAAAAGGAGGTGTTGTCCGGCTTCAGAAATAGATAGTAGTTGTCATTATTTACATTGGTCACAACCGGGTTTCCAAGATCTCCGGTATAGTCTATACAGAGAGCAGCGGGTTGTCCCCAAAGATAGCTGCCGGTATATGGCTTACCGTCATATACCGCCGAGATGGTCCCGGCAGAGGTGATATAAAACAGATTAGGAGATCCCCCCAGATTCAACTCGGCTCCTTTTTGATTGTCGACGGCAAGATAGCCGCCCCCGATATTGCCGCTGACGATGTTCAGTGTGCCGTGATTTTCTATGGAAGGCCCGGTGCCCCCCATAGACCCGCTTCCGCCCAGGTATGAGCCGCTGGAATTCGAAGAGCAATCACAGATGGTTAATGTAGCGCCTGCCTCGACCTCAATTGCTACATCACAGAGTGGAGCTGTTGACAAAGTGGCCTCAGAAAATCTGCAATGGGAATTTGAGCAGAA
>JAXUUN010000045.1:0-12828 GCA_037231075.1 bacterium
GCTTGCGCAGGAGCATCATATAGTCAGTGTGGTCGGCGTCCAGGTTGGGGCAGGGTTCCGGGGCCAGGCAGGCCCGGTTGCGACACATGCCTGCTTTAAGCTGCTTCTGGCAGGAGGGGCGGCGGAAGGTGGCCGAGGGGCCGCCCACATCGTGGATATAGCCCTTGAAGCCCGGGTGCTCTGTGAGGAGCCGCACCTCCCGGATGACCGACTCGTGGCTGCGGCAGGAGATGGTCCGCCCCTGGTGGAAGGCCAGGGAGCAGAAGTTGCAGGCCCCGAAGCAGCCCCGGTTGTGGGTGACGGAGAAGCGCACCTCCTCAATGGCGGGCACGCCCCCCATGGAGTCGTACATGGGGTGGGGCTCCCGCGCATAGGGCAGCTCCGCCACGGCGTCCATCTCCTCTGTTGTCAGGGGGTAGGCCGGGGGGTTGACGATGAGAAACTCCCGGCCGTGGCGCTGGATGATGGCCTTGCCGGTGACGGCGTCGTGCTCCAGATATTCCGTCATGTTGGCCCGGGCGTAGGCCTCCTTGCTCTGGGAGACCTCCTCAAAGGAGGGGACCTCCACCTTTGGATAGGCGCACACATCGGGATATTTGGCCGCCACACAGGTGCCCCGCACATCGGTGATCTCCCCCACCGGGGTGCCGCTGGCAAGACGGGCGGCGATCTCAACGGACGCCTTCTCCCCCATACCGTAGGTGAGGATGTCCGCCTGGGCGTCAAAGAGGATGGACCGGCGGACCCTGTCCTCCCAGTAGTCGTAGTGGGCGAAGCGGCGCAGGGACGCCTCCAGACCGCCGATGATGATGGGGATGTCCCCGAAGGCCTCCCGCACCCGGTTGGAGTAGACCACGGTGGCGTGGTCGGGGCGCAGGCCCGCCTTCCGGCCCGGGGAGTAGGCGTCGTCGTGGCGGCGCTTTCTGGCCGCCGTGTAGTGGGCCACCATGGAGTCGATGTTCCCCGCCGAGATCATGACCCCCAGCCGGGGACGGCCCAGGGCCTTGAAGGGCTCGGCGCTGTGCCAATTGGGCTGGGCCAGGATGGCCACCCGGTAGCCCCTGGACTCCAGCACCCGGCCGATGATGGTGGGGCCGAAGGAGGGGTGGTCCACATAGGCGTCGCCGGTGATGATGAGAAAGTCGTAAAAATCCCAGCCCCGGCGGGACATATCCTCTTTGCTGACAGGTAAAAACAGGTCGCGGTCAAAGCTCATGGTTGGCCTCTTTTCTTGTGTTTTTTCGTTTGGGGAGGGTGCGCCGCTGCGGCGGCATGGGAGGTTTCGCCCACTGGGGCGACCTACTTTGCCTGTGGGAATAAAGATATTTCGCCGCTGCGGCGGCGAGTAACTTTTCCCGCGGCGGAAAAGTCACCAAAACGCCGTTCAAGGGGGAGATGTTTCGACTCATCTCCCCCTTGAAAATCCCCCTCTCAGCGACAAAAAAGAGGGCTGCGGCCCCCTTTTTTGATTTTTCCCCGGGGTGGAAATGCCTGAAAGCTTTTTGTTCTGATACAAAGAATTTTCGCATGGAGGAGAAAAGAACTTCGGGGTACTGCCTGTCCCAGGGGGTACATCCAATAGGGGGACCGCAGTCCCCCTGATTGGTCGCTGCGGGGTGGGGGTTCTCAGGGGGAGGGGGGAGTCGAAACACCCCTCCCCCTGAGTGGCGCTTTGCCTCCTTTGCCGCCATGGGCAAAGGAGGTCGCCCCGCAGGGCGAAATATCTCCTCCCGCCCGCGGGCGAAAAAATCCTACCTCCGCTCTCTCACATCGGACCGCCCTACCAGGTAGTCCAGACTCACATCAAAATAATCCGCAATGGCAATCAGCTTTGCCACTTCCGGATAAGATTCTCCATATTCATAGCCCTGATAGGTGCGCAGCTTGACAGAAAACTGGTCCGCCAGCTGCTGCTGTTTCAGCTTTCCTTCCTTGCGCAATTCTTTGATACGCTGTGCAAAAGTTGACATTCTTACCTCCAAGGCTTGACACGCAAATTATTTGCGTGTATTATAAATATGAAAATAATTTGCGTATTAGTATCACAATAGGAGGGTGAAAACCATGCAGGATGTCGTCCTTGATCTTCTCTGGAGAAACCCGGAAGTCCTGGAGTCCATCTCCAAATTCCTCCGCACCCTCCCCGCTTATCAGGCCGCCCAGCGGGACTTTTACGCCGCTGTCGACCAGGCGCGGGAGCAGGTGAGCCCGGAGCTCTTCGACTGTTTGCAGGACCGTTTTTTCACCTACACCAACTATGAGGTCTGCGCCTACTACGCCTTCGGCCTGGGTCTGCGGGAGGAGCTCATCCGGGAGCTCACCCTTTGACCCTCACCGCTCATAGCCTATGTACTTCTCCAAAATCTCCAGGGGCACCCGGCCCCCCACCTCGTCACCGATTTTGGTAAAGCCGTACTTCTGATAAAAATGTTGGGCCCGGTCGTTGTAGGGGGCGCACCGCAGCCGCAGCTTGTCCCGGCCCAGGGGGCGGTAGAAGGCCACCGCCTGGCCGATGAGCTGCACCCCCAGGTTCTGCTCCCGGCGGCTGGGGTCCATGTAGCAGAAGGCGATGTAGCCGGCGTTGTCCGGGGCGTACCGCTCCACATCCAGCTCCAGCACCCCCACCACATCCTCGTCGGCCATGGCCAGGGTCACACCCCAGGGGGTGCGCTCCAGGTGCCGCTGGGCGGCGGAGAGGAAGCCCTCCCCGTCAAAGGGCACATCCGCCCCGTGGGTACTGACCCACGCCTCGTGCCGGGCCTTCAGATAGAGCTCCCGCTCCGTCTGCCAGTGGATGGGCCGGTACCACAAATTCACATCCTGGGCCCTGCCCTCCTTCTTCCACCAGACCTGCTTGCCCAGGGTGGTCAGCTCCTGGGGCAGGTGGGAGGCGTCGTTCTGGAAGCGGACGGTAAATTTCCCTTCCTCATACTCCAGGCAGGTCACCGCCGTGTTCTCGCTGTGGCTCAGGCTCTTCCACTCCTGGGGGCTGAGGCCCTGGACATTGGCCAGGAACTGGCGGATGGCGGTGCCGTGGGAGAAGATGGCCACCGTTTTGTCCGGGTTCTCCCGGGCGACGCGGGTGACGGCCCCCTGAAGTCTGGCCCCCGCCTCGGCCAGGTTCTCCCCCTCCGGGGCCCGCCACTCAGGGGAGGTGGCGTTGAAGAGGGCGATCTGCTCCGGCTCCTCCCGGTAGACCTCCCCCCAGGTCCGGTCCTCCCAGGCGCCGAAGTTCAGCTCCCGGAGCTGAGGGTCGGTGTGGAGGGTAAGCCCCTTGGGCGCATAGACCGCCCGGGCGGTGGTCATGGTGCGGTACAGGTCGCTGGACCAGACCACATCCACCGGGATGTCCCGGAAGCGCTCCTCCAGGCATTTCATCTGTAAATAGCCGTTTTCTGTGATCAGGGCGTTGTACCAGCCGTGAATCCGGCGGTACAGGTTGCCCTCCGCCTCGGCGTGGCGGACGAGGTAAATGGTTGTCATGCGGTTCCAACTTTCTTTTCCCGGTCTTCCCGCTGGGCGGGAGGGCCGGGGTTATTCTTGCCGGTGGCCCTTCATCTCAAAGTGGATGAGCAGGGACAGCAGGGCACGGAGGAGGACCACCGCCCCAAGGACGATGAGCTCGTTTAAGTCCCGGACCAGCACGGTCTTTAAAATCTCCGCCGCCATCTTGAACTCCAGGCTGGTGGCAAGGCCGTTGGCCAGGTCGAACTTCACATCGGTGGGCACATGGGTCACAAAGCTCTTGCAGTAGTTCCAAAAGGCCCGCAGAGCGGACACAGCCACCACAAAAATGCCCATCAGCTCGCAGACGGAGATGATCGGGGGCAGGATCAGGGCGATGAATTCTTCCAGCACAGGGGAAGCCTCCTCCTTTTACCAGGGTTTTACCCCGCCGGTGAGCTCCCGGACAGCGGCAAGGCCCTGCCGCCGGGCGATCTCCTCCAGATCATCCCGCACCTTGATGGGGGTGTAGGGGTCGGCAAACAGGGCGGTGCCCACCGCCACGGCGGTGGCCCCGGCCAGCATCATCTGGGCCGCGTCCTCCCCCCTGGCAATGCCGCCCATGCCCAGAATGGGCACCTTCACGCTCTGGGCCACTTCCCAGACCATCCGCACCGCCACAGGCAGCACGGCGGGGCCGGACAGGCCGCCGGTGTTCATCTTCAAAATGGGACGGCGGGTGTTCACATCAATGCGCATGCCCCGGATGGTGTTGATGAGGGACACAGCGTCCGCCCCCGCTCCCTCCACCGCCCGGGCAATCTCGGTGATGTCGGTGACATTGGGGGAGAGCTTCACCATGACGGGGACGCTCCCGGCGTGCTTTTTGGCCACCTGGGTGACCTCGGCGGCCAGCTCGGGCCGGGTGCCGTAGGCCAGGCCCCCCGCCTTCACATTGGGGCAGGAGATGTTCACCTCGATCATGTCCACCCCGGCGTCGGCGAGCTTCTGGCACATAATACCGTACTCCTCGGGGGTGTTGCCCGAGATGTTGGCGATGACCTTCACATCAAACTGGCGCAGGTAGGGCAGTTCATGCTCGATAAAGGCGTCCACCCCGGGGTTTTGCAGGCCCACGGAGTTCAGGATGCCCATGGGGGTCTCGGCGATGCGGGGGCCGGGGTTGCCCTCCCGGGGGTGGAGGGTCAGGCCCTTGGCGCAGATGCCGCCCAATTCGGACAGATCAAAAAACTCGCTGTACTCCCGGCCAAAGCCGAAGGTGCCCGAGGCCACGCACACGGGGTTTTTCATCACCATCCCCGCCAGATTGACGCTCATATCCACATCAGGCATCCCAATTCACCTCCCTGGAATCAAAGACGGGGCCGTTTTTGCACACATGCTTCCGGCTGCCGTCGGTCATATCGCACACGCACACCAGGCACGCCCCGATGCCGCAGCCCATCCGCTCCTCCATGGACACCTGGCAGGGGATGTTAAACTCCTCCGCCGCCCTGGCCACATTCCGGAGCATTGGCCTGGGGCCGCAGGCCAGGACGGCGTCGTAGCCCTTGTCCTCGCTCAGCTCCTGGCGGACCAATGCGTCCACAAAGCCGTGGTGGCCCAGGGAGCCGTCGTCGGTAGCCACGAGCACCTTGGAACACTCCTCCTCAAAGCGGTCCTTCAGGATGATCTTCTCCTTGGACCGACCCCCCAGGATGGCGGTACACTTCCCCGGGGCATATTGGGCGCAGCCCAGCATGGGGGGGATGCCGATGCCGCCCCCCACCAGCAGGTACCGGCCCTCAGGCTTCATCTGGAAGCCGTTGCCCAGAAGGCCCATCACATCCAGGCTGTGGCCCACAGGACGGCGGGCAAGCCAGTCGGTGCCCTCCCCCCGGACCTCAAAGACGATGGTGAGCAGGTCCTCAGGCTCATCCTCCTGGCAGGAGCACACGGAGATGGGGCGGCGCAACAGCAGCCCCTCCCCGCACTTGATATGGACAAACTGCCCCGGGCCCTTGAAGGAGGTACGGACCATGTCCCCCACCTCCAGGGTCATATAGATAGCGTCTCCCAGCCGCTCCTTGGAGACGATCTTACACTTGCGTTCTACTTTCATCTCTCGTCACACCTTTGTCTGACTGTTTATTTCTCCCACGGGGGCTTTTTTTCAGACCGCCTCCCCTGGTCCTGTTCCCTTCGGCCCTCCCGGCTCCGGTTCATGGCGCACCGGGGGCAGCCGATGTCCGGGCTGTGCCGGGCGCCGCACACGGGGCAGGTGACCAGCTCCTCCTCGTCCAGGTCGGCGGGCAGCTCCGGGGGCTGGGGCAGGTAAAATTCTCCCCGGCCGCACTGAGCGCACCGGTGTACCTCCACCTCCAGCCAGGAGGCCAGCAGCCCGTCCCGGGCCACCGGGCCAAAGAGGCCCTCCTCCCCCAGATGGAAGCGTTTCAGCCCGCAGCGCTCCATGGGGCCCCCGCAGCGCAAACACTTATCCCCTGTGCGCAGGGCCTGGCGGGCCCTCGTTTTTTTCTCTTCCCGCTCCCGGTACCGCTCCAGACAGGCCATGATCTTCTCCGGCTCCAGGGCCCGTCCGGTCTCCAGGGCCAGACGGCCCCGCTCCTCCTGGGGCATCTCTAAAAGCCGGTTCCAGCATTGCTTGCAGGCCGGCTGGGACACATTCCCCGCCAACAGGGTGTCCCGCTCAAATACGCCAAGCTCTTTCCCACAGAACACGCAGATTCTGGCCATGGTCAGCCCTCCTGTTCCAATGTCAGGGTAAAGGGAATGTTTTCCTTACAGCACCGTCACAAACTGGGCAATGTCCTCTTTCATTGCAACGGCGGCGTTGCGGGCGGCCTCCTTGAAGTCGTGGCCGTCCCCGCCGGTCTTCTTCCAGGCGCACATGATGCCCCGGGAGGAGTTGACGATGGCCCCGTGGCCGTACTTGTCAAAGGCGTTGGCCACATCCTGGGCGGTGCCACCCTGGGCCCCGTAGCCGGGCACCAGGAAGAAGGTGTGCTCCAGGCGTTGGCGCAGCTCCCGGATGTCCTCGGGGTAGGTGGCCCCGGTGACCGCCCCGGCCATGGTGTAGCCGTACTTGCCCTCGGTACCGGCGGCAATGCGCTCGTTCAGGTCGCCCATCACCTGATACACCAGCCGGTCCCCGGCCACAATGTCCTGCAGCTCCCCGGAGCCGGGGTTGGAGGTCTTTACCAGCACGAAGGCGCACTTGTCCTCGGCCTTGGCGGCCTCCAGGAAGGGGTTGATGGAGTCGGAGCCCATGTAGCCGTTGAGGGTGACGCAGTCGGCATCGAAGGACTTGAACACCTGCCCCTCGATCTTGGCCCCGGACAGCCACCCCTCGGCGTAGGCGGCGGCGGTGGAGCCGATGTCCCCCCGCTTGATGTCGGCGATGACAAACAGCCCCTTCTCCTTGGCGTAGCGGATGGTCCGCTCCAGCATCTCCATGCCCTGCCAGCCCAGGTTCTCGTAGTAGGCGCTCTGGGGCTTGACGGCGGGGACGATGTCGCACAGGGCGTCAATGAGGCCCACATTGAACTGCCAGATGGCCTCCACGGCCCCCTTCAGCCCCACGCCGTACTCCTCAAAGGCGGCCTTGCGGATGTATTCGGGCACATACTCGATCCGGGCGTCCAGCCCGGCCACGGTGGGGTTTTTCTTCTCACGGATCTTGTCCTGGAGTACATCAAACGACATATGGATCATTCCTTTTCTTTTGTTTATTGTTTGTATTTTTCAGGAAAACGGGGGGGATTTGGCCGGGCCTGTTGGAACATCAGTCCCCGTCCGTATAGATGACCTTCCCCCCGGCGATGGTGTACTTCACCCTGCCCTTCAGCTTCCAGCCGGCAAAGGGGGTGTTCCGGGCCTTGGAGGCAAATTTCTCCGGGTCCACGGTCCACTCCTCGTTGGGATCGAAGATCACCAGGTCCGCCGCCGCCCCCAGGGACATGTGGCCCCGGGACAGCCCCAGGATGTCGGCGGGGTTGGTGGACATGCGCTTGATGATGTTGGGCAGGTCCATCTTCTTGGTGTGGTAGAGCTGAGTGAGGGTGACAGCCAGGGAGGTCTCCAGCCCCACCATGCCGCTGGGGGCCCGGGTGAGGGTGCGGGCCTTCTCCTCGGCGGAGTGGGGGGCGTGGTCGGTGGCGATCACATCAATGGTGCCGTCCTTCAGCCCGGCGATGATGCCGGCGATGTCGGTCTTGGTGCGCAGAGGGGGGTTCACCCGGGCCATGGACCCCTGGGTGAGTACCTCGTCCTCGGTGAGGGTAAAATACTGGGGGCAGGTCTCGCAGGTGATCTTGACCCCCCGCCGTTTCATTTTCCGGATGATGTCCACGCTCTTGGCGGTGGACACATGGCAGATGTGCACCGGGGCCCCTGTCTCCTCGGAGAGCATGGCGTCCCGCATGACCATGATCTCCTCGGCGATGGCCGGGCGGCCCTCCAGCCACAGCTGGCGGGACACGCTGCCCTCGTTCACCGCCCGTCCGGCCACCATGGTGGTGTCCTCACAGTGGCACAGCACGGGCATCTTCATCCCCCGCGCCCGGATGAGCACATCCCGCATCAGGTTGGCGTTGTCCACATTGTTTCCGTCGTCGGACAGGGCCACCGCTCCGGCGGCCTTCAGCTCCTCGGCGTCGGTGGGCTCCTCCCCCCGCAGCCCCTTGGACAGGGCGGCGATTGGGTGGACCTGCACGCCGCAGGCCTCCCTGGCCCGCTCCAGCACATACTTCACCTGCTCGGGGCAGTCGATGGTGGGGCTGGTGTTGGCCATGCAGGCCACCGAGGTCACGCCCCCATGGGCGGCGGCGGCGCAGCCGGTGATGATGTCCTCTTTATAAGTGAGGCCCGGGTCCCGGAAATGGACATGCATATCCACAAGGCCCGGAGCCACGATCAGCCCCCTGGCGTCGATGACCTGGTCGCACTCCACATCCAGGTCCTTCTCCATCATGGCCAGCACACCGTTGTCGGCCAGAATATCCTGCTGTACCACCGCGCTGGTCACAGGGTGGACCACACGGCCGTTTTTGATCAAGAGTTTCATGGGCTTCCTCCCGAAAAATATGTCCGTTTTTGATGGGTTTCCCGGCCGGTCCTTTCCGCCGGGCCATAATATCCTAATACTAAATTATAGCGGAACGGGTAGTAATTAGCAATGTGTTTTTCAGAATTTCAGGAAAGAATAAGTCCGGGGAACATCCAGATTTCTTTTCCCACAAGGAGGCGTTTTTTATGCAGAACACCGGTATGGGCATGGGCACCTTTGTCACCGGAGCGGTGGCGGGCATGGTGGCCGGGGCGGCCCTGGGGGCGGCCATGGCTCCCTCCAGCCGTCAGATCAAGCGCACCGTGAACAAGGCCGCCAAGAAGGTCAACCAAGCGGTGGACAATCTGGCCAACACTCTGGAGATGTAACTTATGGCAAGGGGCCGCCCGGATGGGCGGCCCTTCAGCCCTCCCGCAGGATTTTTTTGACTTTTGTAACCTTTTGCCTTATGTTGGGTTTAACAGACAGAACAGACCTGAAGGGGGGATGGAGATGGAGCCGGACTTTGCGTCGGTGTGCGGGGAGTACTACGACCGGGTCTACCGCTTTCTGCTCTCCCTCTCCGGCGACCCCCACCAGGCCGAGGACCTGACCCAGGAGGTCTTTTACCGGGCATTGCTCCACATCGGCCGGTATGAGGAGCGGGGGCAGATGTTCACCTGGCTGTGCGCCATCGGGAAAAACCTGTGGCTCAGCCAGTGCAAACGGAAACCGCCCCAGCCCCTCTCCCCCGCCCTGGCCGCCCCGGGCGGGCCTGAGGAGGATCTCTCCGCCCAAGAGGAGCGCATGGCTCTCCGCCGGGCGGTGGCCGCCCTGCCTGAGGACTATCGGGATGTGGTGATCCTCCACATCTACGGAGAGATCCCCCTGAAAGAGATCTCCGCCCTGAAGGGCAAGTCGGTCAGCTGGGGCAAGGTGACCTACTACCGGGCCCGGCAGATGCTGAGGCAAAAATTGGAGGGACTGCTATGACAAACAAGGACTGCGACATCATCCAGGACCTGCTCCCCCTGTACATAGATTCCTGCTGCCACCCGGGCAGCCGGGAGCTGGTGGAGGAGCACCTGAAGACCTGCCCCGCCTGTCAAAAGGTTTATGGGGAGATGACCGGGGACATCCCCGCCCCGGAGGAGCCCCAACCGGAGACGGAGGCCGCCCCCGCCCCGGAGGCGGAGGAAAGGAAAAAGCGAAAGAGCTTCCGCAAGGGGATGAAGAAGATCCGTCGGAGGTGGATCACTTCGCTGATCGTGGTAATCATTCTGGTGCCCTTCGTGCTCCTGGGCATTAACCAGGCCAGGGGATTTGGCCTGTGCTACACCAACCTCAATGAGTTCTACCTGGCCAACGCCTTTTTGGGCAAGATGAAGGCCGGGGACTATGAGGGGGCGGCAGAGTACATCAACCGGGAGGAGGTCCGGGAGCGGTACCTGTTCAGCTGGTTTACCCAGGAGGAGATGGCAAACTTTGACCAGGATGTGACCGACACCTTTGTGGCCGCCGCCCAGGGCTACACGGAACTGGGAGGGCTGTCCGGCTACCGCTACCACTGGGGAGGCTACGCCGCCGCCTATCAGTGCAGCGAATCCTTCGACGGTGTGCCCATCTATCAGTTTGAGTTTGCCCTTACCGTAGGAGATACGGAGTACCGGGCCATTTTGGAGGTCAGTAAGGACGGGGTGGAGAACTGCTGGGTCCATGACAACCCCATGGGCGGCCCCCAGCAGCTCAACGCAATTAACGAGTGGGAGTACACCCTGTGGGATGAGTATGTGGAACGATACTACGACGACGAGCGCAAGGCACAGTATACCTTTTTTGTGGAGCAGCAGGCCTATGAGAGCGGGCAGCAGGTGGCGGCGGGGTAAGGTTTTGCCCCTTCGGGGGCGACCTCCCTTGCCCGTGGCAAAAAGAATATTTCGCCGCTCCGGCGGCGAGTAACTTTTCCCCCGGCGGAAAAGTCACCAAAAGGCCGTTTAAGGGGGAGATGTTTCGACTCATCTCCCCCTTAAAAATCCCCCTCTCAGCGACAAAAAAGAGGGCTGCGGCCCCCTTTTTTGATTTTTCCCCGGGGTGGGTGAAGAATAGTAAATCTTTCTTCTATTTGGGACGGAGAGAAATCGTTTTCCACAGCGGTGAGTCCCTTCTTCTTGAGAAATGCTCTGATAACCTTTCCCCGCCTCCGGGGTTCTCCTATCCCCACCGGCGCGTCAAACCAGGACACCGCTCAGACCCGCGCCGCTTGGCCGCTGATCTGGCGATTGAAGCAGCCGCTTCATTGGAACAGCGCGCGCCGGGACGGTGGAAACCTGTGGCCCACTGACGAAAGAAGCTTGTACCGAAGGCCCCAGTGGAAGTTTTTGCCCGCAAGGGGTCAGCGGTGGGGCCTGTGGAAAGAAAATACCTGGGAGCGTACAAGTCCCTGCTGACGAAAGAAATGCCTACCAAAGGCCCCAACGAAAGCCTTCCGCCCACAAGGGGCCACAGGTGGGGCCTGTGGAAAGAAGATACCTGGGAGCGGACAAGTCCCTGCTGACGAAAGAAATGCCTACTAAAGGCCCCAACGAAAGCCTTCCGCCCGCAAGGGGGCAGCGGTGGGGCCTGTAAGAGGAGGCAGCCCAGAGAGCGCGGCCCCCGGTGCGTCCGAATATTTCATCGAATGCCCGCTGATTTTTTCCGGGCCCCAATGAAAGTCATTTCCCCACAAGAAGCCCCATGTGGGACTTGTGAGGTCGGAACATCGTCAGATTAACATAAAACTCTATGAGCGCACCCGCGATTGGGCCCCAGCACCGGCTCCTTGCGGAGGCCGCGCCTTCTTTTGGGACCCTTGGTACAAACCTTCTCGCGTGAGCATCCCGCGCCGCACCCCGCCGGGGCACAGGCCAGGCGCGTTTACAAACAGGTAGGACACAAGACCATGAAACTTGGGACGCAGAGCAGCAGCGGGCGGCGGCGCGCAGTCAGGTCAGATTTCCACCCGCGCCGGTTTCGATTGCCGGATTTGGTTTCGTGCACTCCCGTAACGGGGGTCCGGGGGCAAGGAGATTGAAAACGCGGGTCGTTTCCCCCGTGAGAAACGAGAGCGTTTTCCTCATCGACGGCCCCCGGCGATTCTTTGGTGACTTTCTGATCGCTCAGAAAGTCACTCGCCCCGCAGGGCGAAATATCTTTCCCCCAGCAAAAACGCAAAAATTCAGCCCGGCGCGCCTGTCCTTCGGCACGCCGGGCTGTTTTTAGATATGCTTACTTTTTAAACCCGTCCTTCAGGCTGACGGCCCGGTTAAAGACCAGGGCCCCGGGCTTACTATCCTTGCTGTCGGCGCAGAAGTAGCCCAGACGCAGGAACTGGAAGCGGTCGCTGGGCTGGGCATCGGCCAGGGAAGCCTCCAGCTTGCAGCCCTCCAGCACCTCCAGGGAGTTGGGGTTCAGGCACTCCAGAAAGTCCTTGTCCCCTCCGTCGGGGTTCTCGTCGGCAAAGAGGTTGTCATAAAGCCGCACCTGGGCGTCCACGGCGGTGGCGGCGTCCACCCAGTGGATGGTGGCCCCCTTCACCTTCCGGCCGTCGGCGGGGTTGCCCCCCTTGGACTCGGGGTCGTAGGTGGCCAAAATCTCCACCACATTGCCCTGCTCGTCCTTGACGCAGCCGGTGCACTTGATGAGGTAGGCCCCCTTCAGGCGGCACTCGGGTCCGTCGGGGTAGAGGCGCTTATACTTGGGGATGGGGGTCTCCAGGAAGTCCTCGCTCTCCACATACAGGTTCCGGGAGAAGGTGACCTGGCGGGTACCGGCTTCCGGGTCGTTGGGGTTATTTTCCACCGGGAAGGTCTCGCTCTGGCCCTCGGGGTAGTTGGTGATGGTCAGCTTCACCGGGCGCAGCACAGCCATGGCCCGCCGGGCGTGGTCATTGAGGTCCTCCCGCAGGCAGTGCTCCAGGAAGCTGTACTCCACGGTGGAGGTGTTCTTGGCCACGCCGATGCGGTCGCAGAAGTTGCGGATGGAGGCGGGGGTGTAGCCCCGGCGGCGCAGACCGCACAAGGTGGGCATACGGGGGTCGTCCCAGCCGGAGACATAGTGCTCCTCCACCAGCTTGCGCAGCTTCCGCTTGGACATGACGGTGTGGTCGATGTTCAGCCGGGCAAACTCGATCTGCCGGGGTTTCGAGGGCACATCGGTGTTGTTGATGACCCAGTCGTACAGGGGCCGGTGGGCCTCATACTCCAGGGAGCACAGGGAGTGGGTGATCCCCTCCAGGGCGTCCTGGATGGGGTGGGCAAAGTCGTACATGGGGAAGATGCACC
>JAXUUN010000015.1:0-50872 GCA_037231075.1 bacterium
GCAAGTGCGGCCCGCAAGGGCCGTCGAAAAAGTGAGCGGGCGCCGCAAGTGCGGCCCGCAAGGGCCGTCGAAAAAGTGAGCGGGCGCCGCAAGTGCGGCGCCCGCAGGTTTAATGTGATAATTTACTTGGCCAGCATGGTCTTGATGCGCTCCACGGCCTGGCGGGTGGCCTCGGTCTCGCCGAAGGCGGTAAGGCGGATGTACCCCTCTCCGCTGGGGCCGAAGCCGGCGCCGGGGGTGGTGGCCACATTGGCCTTGTCCAGTACCAGGTCGAAGAAGTCCCAGGAGCCCATGTGGTCGGGAGTTTTCAGCCAGATATAGGGGGCGTCCACCCCGCCGAAGCACTCAAGGCCCGCGGCGGTGAGGCCATCCCGGATGATTTTGGCGTTATTGTGGTAGTAGGCGATGTTCTCCATGATCTGCTTGTGCCCCTCGGGGGTGTAAATGGCGGCGGCGCCCCGCTGGACGATGTAGGGCACGCCGTTGAACTTGGTGGTCTGGCGGCGGTTCCACATGGTGTTCAGCTTGGTGCCCCCCCGCTCCAGCTCCTTGGGCACCACGGTGTAGGCGCAGCGGTTGCCGGTAAAGCCGGCGGTCTTGGAGAAGGAGCGGAACTCGATGGCGCAGGTCCGGGCCCCCTCGATCTCAAAGATGCTGTGGGGGATGTCCTCCCGGGTGATGAAGGCCTCGTAGGCGGAGTCATAGAGGATGACGGAGCCGTTGCGGTTGGCGTAGTCCACCCACACCTTCAGCTGCTCACGGGTGGCCACAGCGCCGGTGGGGTTGTTGGGGAAGCAGAGGTAGATGAGGTCCGCCTTCTCCTTGGGGGGCTCGGGAGAGAAGCCGTTTTCTTCCACGCAGGGCATGTAGATGAGCTTGCTCCACTTGCCCAGCTCCTCCTGGTAGTCCCCGGCCCGGCCGGCCATGGCGTTGGTGTCCACATAGACGGGGTACACAGGGTCACACACAGCCACCACATTGTCCACCCCGAAGATGTCGCCGATGTTGCCGCAGTCGCTCTTGGCGCCGTCGGAGACAAAGATCTCGTCAGGCTGGATGTCCATGCCCCGGGCGGCGTAGTCATACTGGGCAATGGCCTCCCGGAGGAAGGGGTAGCCCTGCTCCGGGCCGTAGCCGTGGAAGCCCTCGGCGGTACCCATCTCGTCCACGGCCTTGTGCATGGCCTCAATGACGGCAGGGACCAGGGGCCGGGTCACATCGCCGATGGACAGCTTGGTGATGGTGGCCTGGGGATGGGCGGCGGTATAGGCGGCGATGCGCCGGGCCACCTCGGAAAACAGATAGCTGCCGGGCAGCTTTAAGTAGTTATCATTGATCTTCACCATGAGCAAACAGCTCCTTTGCCATAAAAATTTCGAGATTTATTATCCCCGATGGCCCGCCGGTTGTCAAGAGGTGGCCTCCCTCTCCCCTTGAAATTTCCGGGTATAGGCGGCAAAAAACAGGAAATACTATCCATATCTTTCAAAAGGAGTGGACAAGCATGATTCAGGAAGACACCGTAAAGCTGCTGCGGGAGTGCGACGCCGGGGTTAAGATGGGGGTGGCCTCCATCGACGAAACGCTGGACTATGTACACAGCCCGGAGCTCAAGCGCTGCCTCACCCAGTGCAAGCAGGACCATCAGGCTCTGGAGGGGGAGATCCGGGGCCTGCTCCACCAGTACCACGACCAGGGGAAAAATCCCAACCCCATCGCCAAGGGCATGTCCTGGATGAAGACCAATGTGAAGCTGGGCATGGACGCCTCGGACCAGACGGTGGCCGAGCTCATGACCGACGGGTGCAACATGGGGGTAAAATCCCTCAACCAGTACCTCAACGAGTACAAGGCCGCCGACGAAACCTCCAAAAAAATTGCCAAGCGCCTGATTAACCTGGAGGAGCGGCTGGCGGTGGATGTGCGGGGGTATCTTTAAGTTGTGCCCCGTCCGCAAAAGCGGGCGGGGCACTTTTCATGTCTGCGTCTTTCCTCCCCCATGGGCAATGAGAAAGCCCACGCTGCCCGACACAAAATCCCTCAGCTGGGACAAGGTGGCCTGGGCCTCCGGGGAATTCTGTCCGCAGTTCCGGGCCAGAATGATCAGAACCAGCGCCCCAAGACCGATGATCCCCACAATGGCCAGCTGCCACCCGGCGTCTGGCTTCTCCTCGCCCTGCTCCTGGACGGGCGGAGCCAACGGCTCCTGATCTCCAACGGCGGCAGGTTCCCCCTCCATGCGAAGGGAGGCCCCCTCCTCCGGGAGAGAAAAGCCGATCTTGACCGGGGCGGACACCGACTGGGAAGTTCCCGTCTTTCTGTTGACGCCGGTACTGATGAAATACCCGAAGATCGCGGCCATGGTGGTTCGGACAACCACATCCAGCTCCGCTGAATTTCCGCTCAGCTCATGGGCAAAGAGATTGTGCCCCGACTGGATGAGCAGCACCGCCAGAAAGACCAGCAGCAGCCGGTCCGCCAGGTGAAGCCGCCTCCAGATTCCCGCTTTGCGGGTCGCATGTTTTTTCATACTCTTCCCTCCTCCCTCCATGGTATGCCCCCGGAAGGGTAGGTGGGAATCAGGACCGGCTCCGGTCTTTTTTGAAAAAGCGCTTTGCCCCTTCCCATTGGGAAAAAAAGTGGTACAATGGAGTGAAAAAATTTTTAAAAAAATTTTTGAAGGACATGAATGGTTTTGCTCCCCTCAGCCGTATTCATGATGAAGGCACTCAAAACAAACCATGAAACTGGAGGTCAAAACCATGAAAAAAGTATTGATTGGAGCCGTCACTCTGGCCCTTGTGCTCACCGCCGCCACCGCCAGCGCCTTTGCCGCCGGCCATGGCCGGGGACAGGGCGGCTGGAGCGGAAACGGACTGTGCGGCTCTGCCAGCTGCCGCTACACTGACAGCGACGGGGACGGGGTCTGCGACTACCATGGCACCGGCTGCCGCTACACCGACAGCGACGGGGACGGAGTCTGCGACTACCATGGCACCGCCTGCCGCTACACCGACAGCGACGGGGACGGGGTTTGCGACTACCATGGCACCGCCTGCCGCTACACAGACAGCGACGGGGACGGAGTCTGTGACTACTATGGCACCGGCTGCCATGGAGGCCTGGGGGCCGGGTTTGTGGATGATGACGGCGACGGGGTGTGCGACAACCTGGGCACAGGCATCCGCCCCATGGACGGCACCGGCTATGGTCACCACGGAGGCAGACACGGATAAGAAACGGAGTTTGGGACAATGCGGAGTGAGGAAGAGGCAAACAGAGCCATTGAGCGGTATTCCGACACCGTCCGACGGCTGTGCATGATCCATTTGAAAAATGAGGCCGATACCGAGGACATATTTCAAACGGTGTTCTTGAAGTATGTCCTCAGCTTCGTATCCTTTGAAAGCGAAGAACACGAAAAGGCCTGGTTCATCCGGGTGACCATCAACGCCTGCCGGGATCTGCTGCGAAGCTTTTTCCGGAAAAACACCGTTCCTCTGGACCAGCTGCTGGACCAGCCCGCCCCTGTGGGGGAGGACCACCGGGAGGTGCTGGAGGCGGTGCTCTCCCTGCCCCCCAGGTACAAGGACGCGGTCTATCTCCACTACTACGAGGGCTATACCGCCCCGGAGATCAGCCGCATTTTAGGTAAAAATGTAAACACAGTCTATACCCTGCTGGGCCGGGCCCGGCAGCTGCTGAAGGAAAAGCTGGGAGGTGAGGGAGATGAATGAGTCGCTGAAGCAGGCCCTGGACCAGGTCCATGCAGAGAAAGAGCTGAAAGACAAAACCCGGGCTTTCCTCTATGAAAAGACCCGGGGATACCAAAAAGCTCCCTCTGTCCCCTATCGCCCCATTCTCTCCGCCGCCGCCTGTGTGCTGATTTTGCTGTGTCTGGGGCTGTGGAAGGTGTACTTCACCCCCGTGTCGGTGATCAGTATCGACATCAACCCCTCCCTGGAGCTGTCTCTCAACCGCTTTGACCGGGTGCTGTCGGTGGAAGGGTACAACGAGGACGGCCAGGCCCTGGCCGAGACTCTGGATGTGCGCTTTCTCAGCTACCAGGAGGCGGTGGAACAGGTCCTCTCCAGTCAGATGGTGACCGACTGTCTGGCCCGGAATGAGGTGCTCTCCATCGCCGTGGTGGACGACGACGCCCAGCGCCAGCAGGAGCTGCTGGCTGGGGTACAGGCCTGCGCCTCCGGCCACGGGCAGGCCCATTGCTACGCCGCCGACGGGGCGGAGCTGGAGGAGGCCCACCACGCCGGGCTCTCCTACGGCAAGTACCAGGCCTATCTGGAGCTGCTGGCCCTGGACCCGGATATCACCCCCCAGCAAGTGCGGAACATGACCATGCGGGAGATCCGGGAGCTGATTGCCGCCCTGTCCGGACAGACCACAGACAGCTCACAATCCGGCACTTCCGGGCAAAATTCCGGTCAGAGCAGCGGGCAGGGCTCCAGCCAGGGAACCCAGGGCGGCAGCCAGAGTCAGGGACAGGCTGCTGGACAAAATGCCGGCCAGGGCAGCGGCCACCACGGTGAGGGCGACGGCCATCACTACGGCTGGGACGACTGACCAATACAGAATACGGAAAACGGTCCGCCGCAGTTTGCGGCGGACCGTTATTTTATTTGCCTGCCTTCGCCTTACAGATGAGCTGGGTCATGGTGCCCATGGGGCAGTAGACGCACCAGCTCCGGGGCTTGAAGAGGAGCATGGTCACAAGGCCCAGCACCGTGGAGGTGAGCATCACGCTGTAAAAGCCAAAGGCGAATTGGGCCACCCCCGGGCTGAAGAGGGTGCCGTGGTAGGCCCAGTGCCAGGGAAGGCGGAAGGTCCACAGGAGGGTCACCACCTCCCCCAGATTTCCCGCTCCGGCAAAGACCAGCCAGGTGTTCCAGAGCATCTGGAAGAACATGGCGAAGAAAAAGATCAAAAATCCATAGCGGAACCATTTGGACTTCATCCACCTGGGCACATCCGCCTTTCGGGACAGGCCGAACCGGCCACCCAGCAGCCCGAAGAGCTGGCCCCGTCCGCAGTACCGGTTACAGTAGGCCTTGCCGCCCCCGGCCAGAGAGATGATCAGGGGGATAAAAAAGCACAGCAGGCCCAGCCAGGCAAAGAGAATGTTGAAAAATCCCAGGACCAGATAAGTCAGAGACAAAATCCACAGATAATCGTACCACTTTTTTCCTGTTTTCATCCCTCCGCCTCCTCCAGTTCAATCACACTGGCGGGACACTCTTTGACACATCTGCCGCAGCCCACGCACTTTTCTTCATCCACCCGGGCGTAGAGCCCGCGGTACACCCCGATGGCCCCCAGGGGGCACACCTTTACGCAGCAGCCGCAGGCCACACAGCTATCCCGGTCCACCCTCGCCCTGCGGAGCTTCCGTCTCAGTTCCGGCATCTTCATTCCTCCTTCGTCGGTTGCTTCATCCTACCATATGCGGCCGCCCCCTTCTGTGATGAACTCACCAAAGAAAATTTTCGGCATATGCCATTTATATTATTGACATATGCCGAAAACAAGCTATACTAAAAGCACACAGAGAAAGGAGGCGCAGCATTTGCCCAGACCAAGAAAATGCCGCCGGGTGTGTCACTTCCCCCCCGCCCTCCGGTTCATTCCCACCGGCCAGGAGGCCTTCGGGGAGGAGATCATCCTGACGGTGGACGAGTATGAGGCCCTGCGCCTTATGGACCGGGAGGGCCTCTCCCAGGAGGAGTGCGGACAGCGGATGGGAGTTGCCCGCACCACGGTGCAGCAGATCTATGCCGACGCCAGAAAAAAGCTGGCCGATATGCTCTCCGAGGGCCGACCCCTGCGCATCGCCGGAGGGGATTTCCGTCTGTGCAACGGTTCCCCCGGAGAGACAGGGTGCGGGGGCTGCTTTTTAAAACACCTGAATGAAACCATGAAGACAAAAGGAGATCATGTTATGAGAATCGCGGTCACTTATGAAAACGGGACCATTTTCCAGCACTTCGGACACACCCAGCAATTCAAGCTCTACGATGTGGAGGATGGCAGGATCGTCTCCTCCCAGGTGGTGGACACCAACGGCAGCGGCCACGGGGCCCTGGCCGGGATGCTCTCCGCCCTGGGGGCGGACGCCCTTATCTGCGGGGGCATCGGCGGCGGCGCTCAGTCCGCCCTGGCCGCGGCAGGCATCCAGCTCTACGGCGGGGTGTCCGGGGATGCGGACCGGGCCGCGGAGGCCCTGGCGGCGGGGAAGCTGGACTATGACCCCGATGTGATGTGCAGCCACCACGAGGAGGGCCACCACGGCCAGTGCGGGGAGCACGGCTGCGGGGAGCATCACTGCGAACACTAAGCCTTACAAGTATCAAAAGGACGGGACGAATTTCTTCATCCCGCCCTTATTTTTTATGTCCGCTCCATACCGCAGGGATAGCTGGAAGCGCAGGCCAGGCGCTCTCCCTCCACCATCCGGTAGAACCGGTAGCCACCGGAGAAGTTCCAGCAGTCGAAGCCCTCCTGAGACAGAATCCGGCAGGCCACATAGCTGCGCAGGCCCGTCTGGCACATCACATAGGTGGGCTTGGACTTGTCCAGCTCCCCCATGCGCTCCCGCAGCTCGTCCACCGGGAGGTTGACAAAGCCCTCCGCGTGGCCCCGGTTATACTCCCCCGGCGTGCGGGCGTCCACCAGATTGACGCTCCCGTCACGGGGGAGAGTTTCAAGGTCCTGCCAGTGGAACTGCTTTACAGTGCCTTTGGTGATGTTGTCGATCATGAAGCCCGCCATGTTCACCGGGTCCTTGGCGGAGGAGTAAGGGGGCGCGTAGGCCAGGTCCAGCTCTGCCAGCTCCGTGGCCTTCATCCCCGCCCGGATGGCGGTGGCCAGCACATCGATCCGCTTGTCCACCCCGCTCCGGCCCACGATCTGGGCTCCCAGCAGACGGAGGGTACCCTTCTCCCACAAAACCTTCATGGTCATGGTCTCCGAGCCGGGGTAGTAGGAGGCGTGGTGCTCCGGGGAGAGGACCACCTTGTCGTAGTCCAGCCCGGCGGCCTTGGCGCCTCTCTCGTTGATGCCGGTGGAGGCGGCAGTGAGCTCAAAGAGCTTGATCACCGAGGAGCCCTGAGCGCCGGTGTAGCGGCTGTCGCCCCCGCAGATGTTGTCGGCGGCAATGCGCCCCTGGCGGTTGGCGGGCCCGGCCAGGGCCACCACCGCCCGGTCATGGGTAACAAAGTGCTCCACCTCCACCGCGTCTCCCACGGCGTAGATGTCGGGGACGGAGGTCTCCATCCGCTGGTTCACCCGGATAGCCCCCTTCTGCCCCAGTTCCAGACCCGCCGCCCGGGCAAGGCCGGTGTCCGGGCTCACTCCGATGGCCAGAAGTACCATATCCGAGGTAAGGGGCTCCTCCCCTTCTAGCAGGGTAGTGACCTGCCCCTCCCGGTTTTCAAAGCCGGCCACGGCGCTGCCCAGCTTCAGGGCAACTCCGTGCTTGCGCAGCAGGGCGTGGAGCTGTGCGGCCATGTCGTAGTCCAGAGGGGGCAGCACCTGGTCGGCCCGCTGAACGATGGTCACCTCAATCCCCTGCTCCCGGAGATTTTCCGCCATCTCCAGGCCGATAAAGCCGCCTCCGGCCAGCACCGCCGACCGGGGCCGTTTCTCCTCCACAAATTTCCGGATGCGCAGGGTGTCCTCCACCGTGCGCAGGGTGAAGATCCGCTCCCCCTCCACGCCGGACAGCCGGGGCTGGGTGGGTCGGGCCCCCGGGGAGAGGAGAAGCTTGTCGTAGGACTCCTCAAAGGTTGCTCCTGTCTCCAGATTGGTCACCGAGACAGTCTTCTTCTCCGGGTGGATGGCGGTAACCTCGTGGCGCACCCGCACCTTGACGCGGAAACGGTCAAAGAAGCTCTCCGGGGTCTGAAGGGTCAGCTCCCGGGGGTCGGTGATGACCCCGCCGATGTAGTAGGGCAGGCCGCAGTTGGCGTAGGACACAAAGCCCGAGCGCTCGAACACCACAATCTCTGCCTTCTCGTCCAGGCGGCGAATTCGGGCGGCGGCGGTGGCTCCGCCGGCGACCCCTCCCACAATGACAACTTTCATCCTTTCTTACCTCTCAATCTGTCCGTGATAGTCCATGATACCGCCGATGTTTACGGCGTTGGTGTACCCCATCTGCCTGAGCATCATCACTGCCTGACCGCTGCGGGCCCCGCTGTGGCAGTAGACAAACAGGGGCGTGTCCTTCTTTGGCAGGCGCTCCGCCCCGGCGGAGAGCTCCCGCACATCCAGGTTGACGCTGCCCGGGATGTGACCCTGGGCAAATTCCTCGGGGGTGCGCACATCCAGCAGTACCCCGCCGGGGGTGGTGCGGAAGGTCTCCACCCCCTGGTCAATGTTTTCCCGCCGGAAGAGATCAAAAAATCCCATATCAATTCTCCTGTCTGAGTCAATTTCTTTGGTATGGTTATTGTACCACCCCCGTCAAATGGCTACTGTGACAAAATCACCCAAACAGAAAACGCCCTGACGCGATGCCGCGTCAAAGGGCGTTTTCCTTCCATTACAGGATGATGCAGATGAGCCCGCCGGAGCCCTCGTTGATGATCCGCTGGAGGGTCTCCCGGAGCTTTACCCGGGCGTCCTGGGGCATACGCTTGATCTTGGCGTTCAGATCCTCGTTCACCAGCTCGTGGAGGGACTTGCCGAAGATGTTGGCCTCCCAGATCTTGCTGGAGTCCCCCTCGTACTCCTGGAGCAGGTAGTGGATCATGTCCTCACTCTGTTTCTCTCCCCCCACGATGGGGGACACTTCCGTCTCAATATCCGCCCGAATCATGTGGATGGAGGGGGCGCTGGCCTTCAGGCGGACCCCGTACCGCCCCCCCTGCTTCATGATCTCCGGCTCCTCCAGCACCAGGGAGTCGATGGGGGGCACCACGATGCCGTAGCCCGTTTCCTCCACCTCCTTGAGGGCGTCGGCCACCTTGTCATAGGACCGCTTCACCCCCGCCAGCTCACACAGCAGCGCCATCAGGTCCCCGTCGTCGGCAATCTGGAAGCCGGACTGCTGGGACAGGGTGTTATAGAACAGGGCCCGGGGCAGCTCCAGGCAGGCCGCCGACACCCCGGTCCCCAGATCGATGGAGGAGATCCGGGCCTCGCTGACCACCTCACATTCCCGGAAAGAGCCAACCGCCCGCTCCACATCCCGGATGCGCCGCAGGTCCTCCGTCCCCTCCCGGATGGCGGCGTAGAGGGCGGCCTTGATGGGGTGGTCCTGGGGCAGAGCGTCCACCCAGGGGGGCAGGAACAGATCCAGTTCCTTCAGGGGGAACTCGTAGAGGACGCTCTTCAGAATACCGTTGATCTCCTCCTGGTCAAGCTCCAGGCAGTTGACCGCCACACAGGTCACATCATACCGCTGGGCAATGTCCGAGCGGATGGCCCGGGCCCGGTCAGAGTCGGGGTAGGCGGAGTTGAGCAGCACCACAAAGGGCTTGCCCAGCTCCTTCAGCTCGGAGATCACCCGCTCCTCCGCCTCCAGGTAGTCCTCTCTGGGAATGTCGGTGATGGTCCCGTCGGTGGTCACCACCACTCCGATGGTGGAGTGCTCGGAAATGACCTTCCGGGTACCGATTTCGGCGGCCTCGGCCATGGGGATCTCGTGGTCGAACCAGGGGGTGGTGACCATCCGCTCCTGCTCCCCCTCCAGCTGCCCCACCGCCCCGGGGACCAGATAGCCCACGCAGTCGATCATCCGCATCTGGAAGGCGGCTCCCCCGTCCACCGTCACCGCCACCGCCTCCTCGGGGACAAATTTGGGTTCCGCGGTCATAATGGTCCGGCCGGAGCCGCTCTGGGGCAGCTCATCTCTGGCCCGCTCCCGGCGGTAGACATTCTCGATGTTGGGGATGACCAGGGTTTCCATAAAGCGCTTGATAAAGGTGGATTTTCCCGTCCGGACCGGCCCTACGACGCCGATGTAGATATCGCCCTCGGTCCTCAGGGCAATATCCTCATAGATTTTGCGATCTTCCACTTGCAATTCCTCCTTCGGCCTCACAAGCCGGTTGTTTCCCTACATTCTATTGGGATAAGCCATGGAATATGACAGGCCCTGGAAATTTATAAGCGGACAGGACAAAGGCCGCCCGGTTTTTGGCCGGGCGGCCTCTGGTCTGTTGTATGGCGCTACCTGGTGCTGGGGATGAGGAGCATCCTGCCCAGGGGCAGGTCCTCCTCCTCCAGCTCGTTTGCCTGGAGGATCTGCTGGGTGGTGGTGCCGTAGGCTTTGGCAATGTCCCACAGCCCCTCCCCCGGGGCGGCTAGCCGCAACACCACAGAGGGGCGAGTCCCTTCCCCGGAGCTTCTGGCCTCCCCCAACCGGGCGCCGCTCACTCCGGGCACCTGGTCGTTTACCGTAGTCAGGCAGTGGAACTCCACCGTGAACCGCACCTCCGCCCCGCCCGCAGCCGGAGCGGCAAAGACCTCTCCGGGGCAGCTGCACCGGCACAGGCACCGGGCATTCTCCGGGCAGTCCAGCCGGCAGGAGACGGAGATGGTCCGGCGGATACACTGGGGCAGCTCATTCTCGTCCAGATAGAGGATGGTCAGCCAGGCGTCGGTGGTGAGCACCAGCTCATTCCCCTCCCGGCTCTGGTCCACCTTGCCCAGGGTCAGGCGGGCATCCACCACCGAGCGGACCATCTCCCCCGTCTCCAGCAGCTCCCGCACCGCCTGGGGCCGCACCGACTGCTCCCACAGGCGGCACAGGGTATAGAGCTGGCTCTCCGTCTCCATCTGCCAGGCGGTGCTGTACAGATCCTGAAGCAGGGTGAGGCTCCGGCGTCCCCGGACCTGGGCCTGGGCGAGCAGCTCCAGGGTAAGCTCCAGCTCCCGGCCGTCCCCGTCCGGCTCCCACTGAACGCCGGTGAGTTCCACCTCCACCTGGCAGTCCCCCTCCTCTCCGGCCCCGGCCATCTCCATGATCTGGGAGAAGGGCATGGACTCGTGACCGGTGGTCAACGCCCCTCCCGGCTCCTGGAGGAGGAGATAGACCTCCGCGGTCCCCTTAAAAATGAGCTTGCTGCCGATGAGCTTGCTCTCAGCGCACACCGGCTCCACCCGGATGGCCAGCACCTGGGGCGGCTCGCCGGCGCTGGAGGGCAGGCGGATGTGGTCTGAAAATGTAAAGGGTTTTTCCTGCACAGAGCAGAGCTGGTAATGCTCTCCCTGAAATTGCCGCTGACAGATCGCCCCCTCCTGTGCGTTGGTCACTCCGCAGCAGATGCTTTTCTCCGCAGGCTGGCAGGCGGTGATGTCCACCGCCAGATCCACCCGCAGCAGCACCTTTCTGGGGTTCAGGGCCCGGGCCTCGGCACAGCGCAGCCGTGGGGAGGCCAGCACTGTCCCCCGCTCGGTCAGGCCCGGAGCCTCCGCCTGACAGGTGAAGGGCAGGCCCACCTCCATTCGGCGCAGTCCCCCCGCCCCCTCGGGCTGGTAGAGTATGACCGCCCGGACCATGCCGGTGACCTGTGCCATTCCATCCCGGGCCTGTTTGCCGCTGAGCGTGGCCTGGCCGCACACATCCACGATACGCAGGATGTCCGGGCAGGCGTCGGGGACGATGCTCTCCAGGGTCTCCTCCTGGCACAGGGTGACCTGGGCCACCCTGTCATAGCTGATGATGGTGTCTCGCTCAAATTCCAGTTCCATGGTGTCCTCTCCCTCTTGTGATTGTCATTCCGGGTTTGTGACACTATATGTGAGAGGACACCGGGATATGTCCCGCCCGCCCGGTTTCGTCATTTCATTCGAAAGATTCTCCGCAGCAGCCCCCGCAGGCACCGGGGGGAACGGACCACTACGATACCCATGAACATGCCTCCCCTCCCTTTTAGACTGACCGTTTCCGGCTAATCCATTATATGCCGTCATCTGGGCTATGTGACAAAAAAAGTGACCGGGCATCCGGTCACTTCCTTTTCTCTTCTTTCCACTCCCAGTCCGGGATGGCTTTGGCCTCCGCATAGAGGCGCGCATAGCTCTGGTGCCGGCTTTTGGGGATCTCCCCCGCCGCCACCGCCGCCAGCACGGCGCAGCCCTTCTCCTTGAGATGGGCGCAGTCTTGGAACCGGCATTTGCCCAGGTAGGGGGCAAACTCCCGAAAGGCGTACTGGAGCTCCTCCTTCCGCCCCAGCTCCATATAGTCCACATCAAAGGAGGAGAAGCCGGGGGTATCTGCCGCCAGAGCCCCGCAGGACAGTCGGAACAGCTCCACATGGCGGGTGGTGTGCCGTCCCCGGCCCAGCTTGTCGCTGACCTGGGCGGTGGCCAGATCCATGTCCGGCTCCAAGGCGTTGAGAAGGCTGGACTTGCCTACGCCGGAATTTCCTGTAAAGGCACAAACCTTTCCAGCGATTGCCTGGCGCAGCTCATCGATGCCCTCCCCTGTCTGGGCGCTGAGGCGGACGGTGTGAAAGCCCGCCTTCTCATAAATTCGGGCCAGATCCTCTCCGGAGGCCAGGTCGCACTTGTTCACGCAGATGAGGCTGTCACAGCCCCGGCTCTCGGCGATGGCCACCACCCGGTCGATGAGATAGGGGTCGGTCACCGGGACAGCCTGGGCGGCCACCACCACCAGAAGGTCGATGTTGGCCACCGCGGGGCGGTAAAACTCGTTTTTCCGGGGCAGGATCTCGTCCAGCGCTCCGGCGCCGTTTTCCAGGGGTGTAAACCGCACCCGGTCCCCCACCAGAGGGGATTGGCCGGCGTGGCGGTGCTTTCCCCGGGCCCGGCAGGCGGTGACGGTCTGGCCGTCATCCACATAGTAGAAGCCGCTGAGGGCTTTGCGTATAATCCCTTCGCTCATGTGCCGTCCGCCTGGGAGAAGTCCACGGTCATGGAACCGCCGTACTCTCCGTCAAAGTAGTAGGTCAGGGTCTTGGTCCCCGTTCCGGACACGGTCACAGGAACCCGGGCGGACATGGTGGCGTCCAGCGCCTGGTTGAACACCTCTTCCCCGTCCAGCAGCACCCGCACATTCACCAGTCCCTCAGCATTTCCGGGCATATCCACATACACTGTCTTGGTGACCTCACCGCCTCCGGGATTGCCTGTCTCGGCGTTCGGGTCGGGGCCCTTGCTGACGATCAGATTCACCTGGGTCCCCTCGGACACCTCAGTATTCGCCGTGGGATACTGGCTGATCACTTCTCCGGCGGGAATTTCCGCGTCAAAGTCCTCATCCACCTTGCCCTCGCTGAGGTTGTAGGTTCCAATGGTGGTCTTGGCCCGCTCCAGGGTCATCCCAACCAGATTGGGCATTTCAAAGGTCTTCTTCTCGGGACCCTTGCTCACCACCATCTGCACCTCGTCCCCCGGGGAGAGGGGCACGCCCTCCAGAGGGGTATAGGAGATCACATGATTTTCCTCAATATCCTCGGAGAACTCATACTCCGGGGTCAGGGGCTTCAGGCCCATCTCCACCAGGGTATTGTAGGCCTCCTGGAACTCCATATTGGTCAGGTCGATCATCATGATCATCTCCTGACCGCCGCTGACGGTAATGGTGATGTCGGTGGATTCCCCGGTGACCTTCTTTCCCGCCTCCGGGTCCTGCCTGATGATGGTTCCCGGTTCAGAGTCGTCGGCTACCGTCTCGCCCAACACAACGGTAAAGTGTTCTCCCAGCAGATCTGTGTCGTCCTTCACATTCTCATACAGCTTGCCTACAAGGGTGGGGACGGTGTAAGTATCCGCGGGCTTCAGCAGCCCGGAGAATACGGTATTCCAAAGGAAGAAAAATACCAGGGCCACAAACAGCAGCACCCCGGCCACCGCCAGGGCCACCGGCCACACCGGTCCCCGCCGGGGAGGGTCGTCCTCCGGGGGATAGTCCCGTTCCCGCCGGTCCTCCCGGACATGGCTATGGGCGGTACGATGTCCGCCGCTTCTGTGGACAGAGGGGGCGGGACGGATCTGGGTCCGGTCCTCGTCCAGCTCGGCCTCGGGAGAGAAGTCGGCGGGGTGGTACTCCAGGTTCACATCGGGGTTTTTCCGGAACTCCTCCAAATCCGCCAGCATCTCGTCGGCGGAGGAGTACCGGTTATCGGGATTGGGGGCCATGGCCTTCATGGTGATGGCCTCCAGGGCCTCGGGGATGGTGGGGTCGATCTCCCGGGGGGAGAGAGGAATGGAGTTGATGTGCTGAATGGCCACCGCCACAGGGGTATCCCCCTCGAAGGGCAGGCGGCCGGTAATCATCTCATAGAGGACCACGCCGGCGGAGTAGAGGTCGGAGCGCTCGTCGATGTGGCTGCCCCGGGCCTGCTCGGGGGAGATATAGTGTACCGAGCCCAGGGCCTCCTGGGTAAGGGTGCTGTGCCCTCCTGAGGCTACCCGGGCGATACCGAAGTCGGCCACCTTCACACTGCCGTCCCGGAGGACCATGATGTTGTGAGGCTTGATATCCCGGTGAATGATCCCCCGGCTGTGGGCATGGCCCAGGGCCTTGACGATCTGGGTGATAAAATACAGGGCCTCCCGCCAGTTGAGCTTGTTGCCCTTTTTCTGCATGTACTGCTTGAGGTTAATGCCGTCAATGAGCTCCATGACGATATACTCCAGCTCGGAGGAGCGGCTTACATCGTACACGGCCACGATGTTGGGGTGGGACAGCATGGCTACGGCCTGGGACTCATCGTGAAAACGGCGGCGGAACTCCGCGTCCTGAGCCAGGTCCTCCCGCAGGATTTTAATGGCGACCAGGCGGTTGAGGCGGTGACACCGGGCCTTATACACCCGGGCCATACCGCCGGTCCCCACCAGCTCCAGAATTTCATACCGATTATCGAGTAATTTACCGATATAGGGATCCATGGTAAATATCCTCCTTTGTCCTCACTTCTTGCCGGAAACGCTCATCGGCTGATCAGCACCGCCGTCACATTGTCCGGCGCCCCCCGGTTCAGGGCGATGTCCAGCAGCCGCTGACAGCAGCTGTCCTCGTCCCCACCGTGGATGACCTCGTAGAGCATCTCCTGCTCCCCCACCACATTGCTCAGTCCGTCGCTGCACAAAAGAAGATAATCTCCCGGCAGCAGCTGCTTTCGGAAGCAGTCGGCCTTGAGCACCGGCTCGGCCCCCAGGGCCCGGGTAATGAGATTTTTATGGGGGTGGTTTCTGGCCTCTTCCCGGGTCAGCTCCCCCCGTTCCACCAAATCCTCCACCAGGGAGTGGTCCCGGGTGACCAGGACGATGCCGTCCTGGTTGATGTGATAGGCCCGGCTGTCCCCCTCGTTGAGGATGACCGCCTCCTGTTCTCCCACCAGGGCTGCCACCATGGTGGTGCCCATCCCGGCACAGTCCGCCTCATGGACGGAGCGCTGGAACACCTCCCGATTGGCCAGAGCGGCGGCACGCTGCATCCGCTCCTCCTCCCGGCTCACCTGGTGGTTGTTGGCAAATTCTTTCATAAACAGTTCCACAGCCATGGTGCTGGCCACATTGCCCGCCCGGGCGCCGCCCATTCCGTCGCACACCAGGGCGATGACCCTGCCGTCCTCCAGCTGTTGGGCGGCATAGGCATCCTGATTCTGGCTCCGCACCGCGCCGCGGTGGGTGATTCCCCATACCTGCATTGCCGTTCAACCTCTTTTCTTCCGGAACTCCGGACTGTCTGTCTAGCCCTCCCGCATGGCCTTGCGCCGCAGCTGGCCGCAGGAGGCGTCGATGTCGCCCCCCAGCTTCCGCCGGACGGTGACGGTCACGCCGTGTCTCTCCAGGCGCTTTTGAAAGGCCGCTACCCGGCGGCTTGGCTTGAGAGGGCTCTCTTCCACTTCGTTGAGGGGGATGAGATTTACATGGGCCGGGGCCCCCCGCAGGCGCTTGGCCAGCAGGTCGGCCTGCCAGTCGCTGTCGTTCACCCCGTCGATCATGGCGTATTCATAGGAGATCCGCCGCCCGGTGGTTTCAAAATACCGCCGGCAGGTATCCAGCAGCTTCTCCACCCCCACGCTCCGATTCACCGGCATGATTTTGGACCGGGTCTCGTCATCAGGGGCGTGGAGAGAAACAGACAGGGTTAATTGTAACCCATATTGGGCCAGTTTGTCAATTTTATCCGTCAATCCGCAGGTGGACAGGGAGATATGGCGCATGCCGATGTTCAGTCCCTCCGGGTGGTTCACCAGCTCCAGAAAGCGGAGCACTGTGTCAAAATTGTCCAGAGGCTCCCCAATGCCCATAAGGACGATATTGGAAATGGGAGCGCCGCTGTCCATCTGGGTAAAGAGGACCTGGTCCACCATCTCCGCCGGCGTCAGATCCCGGACCTTCCCGGCGATGGTGGAGGCGCAGAAGGCGCAGCCCATGCGGCAGCCCACCTGGCAGGAGATACACACGGTGTTCCCGTGCTGGTAGCGCATGAGCACCGACTCCACACAGTTGCCGTCCCCCAGCCGCCACAGATATTTGATGGTGCCGTCCTGGGCGGAGACCTGCTTCCGGGCCACTTGGGGAGGGGTGAAGAGGCACTGCTCCTTCAGCCGCTCCCGCAGGGCCTTGGGCAAATCGCTCATCTCCTCAAAGGAGGTGACCCCCCGGTAAAACCACCTGAACACCTGCCTGGCCCGGAAGGCAGGCTGCCCCTGTTCCTTGAACCAGGCGGTGAGCTCGGGAAGATTCATAGATTTTATGTCAATCAAAGGGCTTCCTCCCTTTTTCTCAGCTTGGAAATGAAAAATCCGTCCGTCCCCTGGCGGTGGGGCCAGAGGGTCATCATGCCATCCCAGGAAGATCCAATATTTTGAGGAAGTGTAAAGTCCTCTGCCTTGAAAGCTTCATGGCAGGACAAGAAGTCCTCCACCACCTGCTCGTTCTCCCGGCGCAGGAGGGTGCAGGTGGAATAGAGGAGTACGCCCCCGGGTCGGACATACCGGGCGGCGTTGTGTAAAATGGCGCTCTGGACCCGGGGCAGGTCCTTCAGAGGGGCGGGATCCTTAAATCGGATATCCGGCTTCTTCCGGATGACCCCCAGCCCCGAGCAGGGGGCGTCCACCAGCACCAGGTCAAAGGTATGCTCCCACTCCGGGCGAAATACCTTTCCGTCGGCTGTCATGGGAGTGATGATGGACAGGCCCAGCCGGTCGGCCCCCGCCTGGATGAGCTTCTTTTTGTGGGGGTGGAGGTCGCAGGAGAAAATCTCCCCCCGGTTCTCCATGGCGATGGCGGCGGCAAAGGATTTTCCTCCCGGGGCGGCGCAGCAGTCCAGCACCCGCATCCCCGGCTCTGCCCCGGCGGCCATCACCGCCAGGCGGGAGGCCGGGTCCTGGATATAGAAAAGGCCCTCCTGGAAGGCCCGCAGCCGCTCCAGATCCCCGGTTCGGGACAGAACTAGGCAGTTCTCCAGCCAGGGGTGGGGCCGGGCCTCCACCCGCTCCTCCCTCAGCGCCTCCATGAGGGCCTCCGGAGTGGTTTTCAGGGTGTTTACCATGGCGGTGATAGGGGGACGGGAATTGTTGGCGGCCAAAAGCTTGGCCGTCTCCTCCTCCCCCAGTATCAGGAGAAACTCCTTTACAAGCCACTCAGGCGTAGAGTAAAGGATGGACAGATAGTGGACCGGGTCCTCTTGTGGGATGGTTGGCAGGCTGTTCAGGTTCCGCTCCAGGTTTCGCAGGATGGCGTTGACCATCCCCGGGGCCCGGGGGTTTTTGCAGTGGGTCCGGGTCATCTCCACCGAGCGGTTCACCGCGGCGCTGTGGGGGATTTTGGTGAGAAACAGCATCTGATAGGCCCCCAGGCGCAGGGCCTGGACCACCTTTCCCTCCATGCGCTTCAGGGGCAGATTGGAAAACTTGGACAGGTAAAAGTCCAGCAGCAGCTGGTTCTGAATCACGCCAAAGCACAGCTGGGTGGCCAGCGCTCCGTCCCGGCTGTCCAGTCCCGCCTGGGAGAGATGCTTTTTTAGAATATTGTCCGACCATCCCCCCTGCCGGTGGCAGGCGTTCAGGGTGAGCAGAGCTACCTCTCTGGCGTCCATGTTCTTTCTGCCTCCTTATGGATGATCCCCGGCCATTTTTCAGGCCAGGGGATGTCCTCTCAAATAGTCTCCGGCGGACATGCGCCGGGCGCCCGGGGCCTGAAGCTCCAGGATCCGCAGCACCCTGCCGTCTCCGCAGAGCACCTCGATTCCCTGGTTTCCGCCCCCCAGAATGGTCCCGGGGGTCCCGTGGGCGGTCTTGTCCCCCACCTGGGAGCGGAAGATCTTCACACCCTCCCCGCCGAAAATATCGGTGGAGGTAGCGGGCCAGGGGTTGAGGCCCCGGATTTTATTGTGGATGCTCCGGGCGCTCTGGGTCCAGTCGATGGGGCTGAGGGCCCGGGAGAGCATGGGGGCGTAAGTGACCAGGGCAGGGTCCTGGGGGGTCCGGCGGGCGGTACCCCGGGCGATGTCCTCCACCACCTGGGTCAGCAGCTCCCCTCCCAGACCGGCCAGCCGGTCGTGGACCTCTCCCACCAGCTCGTCAGGGCCGATGGGGGTGCGCACCTGGGCGATGATGTCCCCGGCGTCCAGCTCGTGGGCCATGTCCATGATGGTGACCCCCGTCTCCTCGTCCCCGTTGACCACCGCCCAGTTGATGGGGGCGGCCCCCCGGTACTTGGGCAGCAGGGAGGAGTGGACATTGATGCACCCCTTGGGGGGCAGGGCCAGGATCTCATCGGGGAGCACCTTGCCGTAGGCCGCCACCACGATAAGCTCCGGATCAAGCTGCTTCAAAAGGGCCAGGGCCTCCCCGTCCCGGAGGGTCTGGGGTTGAAAAACCGGGATATTGTGGCTCTGGGCGCACACCTTCACCGGGGTGGGCTGCAGCTTGTTCTGGTGCCGGCCCACCGGCTTGTCCGGCTGGCTGAACACACCTGCCACCTCATGCCCCCCCTTCACCAGAGCCTCTAATGAGGGGACGGCGAAGTCGGGGGTGCCCATAAAGACGATTCTCATGCCTCGTCCTCCTGGGCCATGGCGTCCAGCTCCTCGCTGGTGTACAGCCGGTCGGTAAGCTCCACATAGAGGTGGCCGTCCAGATGGGCCAGCTCGTGGCAGAAGCACCGGGCGGTGACATCCTGCCCCTCCACCTCAAACCAGTTTCCCTCGCGGTCCTGGGCCTTCACCTTCACCCACTGAGGGCGCTTCACATAGCCCCACTTGCCAGGGACGGACAGGCAGCCCTCCAGGCCGTCCTGCTCCCCCTTCCGGTCGATGATCTCGGGGTTGACCAGCTCCAGCATCTCCCCCTCGCCGTCCACCACGATGACGGCTCTTCTCAAAATGCCCACCTGAGGGGCGGCCAGGCCCAGGCCGTTGGCCTTTGCCAGGGTCTCCTTCAGGTCGTCCAGCAGGTCCCCCAGCTTGTCGTCAAATTTGGTCACAGGGTGGCAGACTTTATTGAGGGCGGGATCACCCTCGGTCAGAATGGTACGGATCGCCATAGTCAATTCTCCTCTTTCTCAACTGTTATAGGGGTTCACATCCACATAGACGGACACCCCTCTGTTTTCCTTGTCCTTATGGGCCGCCCGGAGCAGATAGGCCAGCAGGGCCCGGGCCTCTTTTCCCACCGGCCCGGTGAGGGTCAGGCGGTAGCGGTAGCGGTTATTCACCCGGGCTACCGACGCCGGGGCGGGGCCAAGCAACTGCCAGTCCCCGGGGATCTGGCCCAGCGCCTGCTCCAGGCTCCGGCGCAGGCGGACACAGCAGCGAAGCACCGCTCCCTCCTCCACTCCCGAGGCGGTGATCAGGGTCAGATCGGCAAAGGGGGGATACCGCCGCAGGCGGCGCAGGGCGATCTCCTCCTCATAAAAGCTGTCGTAGTCCTGGCGGGCGGCGCAGCGGATCACATCGTTGTCCGGGGTGTAGGTCTGAATCACCGCCCGGCCCAGCTTTTCCCCTCTCCCGGCCCGGCCCACCACCTGGGTGAGCAGGGAGAAGGTCCGCTCCCCCGCCCGAAAGTCATCCACATAGAGGGACAGGTCGGGGGCCACCACACCTACCAGGGTGACATTTTCAAAATCCAGGCCCTTGGCCACCATCTGGGTCCCCACCAGAATGGGGATCTTCTCCTTCTGAAACCGGTCCAGCAGCTCCTGATGGGGATGGGCGGCGGAGATGGTGTCTGTGTCCATGCGCAGCACCTGGGCGTAGGGAAATCGCTCCTCCAGCTCCTCCTGAAGACGCTGGGTGCCGGTGCCGATGAAGTTCAGAATCCCTCCGCAGGCGGGACAGGCCGATGGCAGGGGCTGGGAGTGGCCGCAGTGGTGGCACATGAGCCTGCCGTTGGCCGAGTGGTAGGTGAGCTTCACCGAGCACCGGGGACACTCGGGCACCTGCCCGCACTCCCCGCAGAAGACCATGCTTCTGGCTCCACGGCGGTTGAGGAACAGGATAGCCTGCTCCCCCCGCTTGAAGTTCTCCTCCAGCTCCTTCCCCAGCACCGAGCTGATGTCGGTATTGTTGCCCGATCGCAGCTCCTTTTTCATGTCCACGATCATCACCTGGGGCAGGGCCTTTTGGTTATATCGGTTTTTCAGGGTAAAGAGGGCGTAGTCCCCCTTTTGGGCGTGGTACATGGACTCCACCGACGGGGTGGCTGAGCCCAGCACCAACAGGGCCTTATTCTGGACGCAGCGGTATTTGGCCACCTCCAGGGCGTGGTACCGGGGGGCGTTTTCCGACTTGTAGCTGCCCTCCTGCTCCTCGTCCAGGATGATGAGTCCCAGGTTGTCCAGGGGGGCAAACACCGCCGAACGGGTGCCGATGACCACCTGGGCCTCTCCCCGCCTGGCCCGCTTCCACTCGTCGTACCGCTCCCCCGCCCGCAGGGAGCTGTGGAGAACGGCCACTTTTGTTCCAAAGTGTGAGGCAAATATCCTTAACAGCTGTGGTGTAAGAACAATTTCAGGCACCAACACCAGGGCCGTTCTCCCCCGCTTCAGGGCGGACTGGATCAGGCGGAGATAGACCTGGGTCTTGCCGCTGCCCGTCACCCCGTAAAGGAGGGCCGCGGCGGCCTTGCCCCGGGCGGCCAGCTCATCCAGCCCCTCAAAGGCCCACTGCTGCTCCTGGTTGAGTACCGGGGGCGGGGCGGGCTCCACCTCCTCCAAAGGGGGGCGGCGCAGGACCTCCTGCTGTTCCAGGGTGATGATACCGCTTTTCTCCAGGGACTTTAAAGTGGGCATGGAGGCTCCGGTAAAGTAGCACAGCTCCTTGGCCGACGCCGCCCCCAGAGAGCAGAGAAGCTCGGTCACCGTGTAGCGCAGCGGGGCGCTTTTCCGCCGGGGGGTCACCATAGCCATGGCGTCCTCGGCGGGGATGGCCAGCACCGCCAGCTTCTCCGTCTTGTCCCCCACACCCCGCTGGGTGCTGGTCTCCACCTGGGCCACCCCCCGGTCCACCAGGCGGCGGATGGCGGGGTTGGGGTCCCTGGGGCCGAAGGCCAGACGGATCTGCTCCATGTCCCCCTTCCCTCCCCAGCTCCACAGCAGGTCCAGCAGCCGCACCGCCGCGCTGTCCCCCTCCCCGGCGGCGTAGGCCCGCTCCCGGTCCATTCCCTGCTTCAGGGCCACCTGGTCCCGGAGGGAAAAGCACAGTCCCGTGGGGAGCATGGCCTTCACACAGTCGTAGAGAGTACAGAAGTACCGCTCCCGCATCCACAGGGCCAGCTGAATAGCCTTATGGTCCAGCACCGGCTCCTCGTCCAGGGCCGCCTGGATAAGCTTTAAATTCTCTCCGGCGGCCCCCTCCCCCAGGGAGAGAACGATTCCCTCCGAGCCCCGGTTGCCCGCGGCGAAGGGCACCAGCACCCGCATACCGGGAACCAGGGTATCCTCCAGCTCCCGGGGGATCAGATAGTCGTAGGGGCGGTCGATGGCATAGACAGCCCTGGCCACGGCCACTTTTGCAATTTTTCGTCCCATGGCCGCGCCCCCTTAAACGGAAGGAAAGCAAGCGAAGGGGATTCCCCTACGCTTGCTTCGTTCCCATCAAACCTGCTGGTTTTCCTGTTCCTCCTGCTGCTGGGCGGCCTCCGCCTCCAGCTTGCCGTCGGCCACCTCCTGAATGGCGATGCTGACAGGCTTCTCCTGAAGGGGCTCCCCCTCCAGCTCGGCCTCCCGGGCAATACGCCGGGCCCGGCAGGCCACCACATTCACCAGCTCATAGCGGCTGGGCACATGCTTCAGCAGATCTTTCATAGCGGGATAGAGCATCATAATAAAAAACTCCTTATCGTTTCAATTTCCTGTTTCTCAGGCAAACTGGGTGAGTATTTCCTTTCGGTTATCCACCCGGCACTCGGCGGCGGTGAGGATGGCCTCAATTTCCGACACCGCATGGGACACCTTGTCGTTGATGACCAGATAGTCATAGTTGGGGATCTCCCGGAACTCCACCCTGGCCTTTTCCAGGCGGCCGGAGATAACTTCCTCAGAGTCTGTGTTCCGGTTGTGAAGGCGGCGGGAGAGCTCCTCAAAGGAGGGCGGAATAATAAAGATGAACAGGGCGTCGGGGCAGCGCTTGCGGACCTTGGCCGCTCCCTGGACCTCGATGTCCAGCAGCACATCCACCCCCTGGCTGAGCTGCTCCTCAATGGCTTTCATGGAGGTGCCGTAGTAGTTATTCACATACTCGGCGTACTCCAGCAGCTCGTTTCTCTGGATCATCCCCTCAAACTCCTCCCGGGAGACGAAGTTGTAGTTCACCCCGTTCTGCTCCCCCACCCGGGGCTGCCGGGTGGTGTAGGAGACGGAGAAGTGGATGTTCTTCCGCTGGCTGAACAGCTCGGCGATCACCGTACTCTTGCCCACTCCCGAGGGGCCGGAGAGCACGATGAGCTGGCCTCTCTCTTTCTGTTTCACCATGGTTCCTCCTTCCTGTCCGTCCCCTCCACCCGCTGGGAGATGTGCTCCGGGGTGAGGGCGGACAGCACCAGATGGTCGTTATCTAAAATGAGTACCGCCTGGGTCTTGCGGCCGTAAGTGGCATCCACCAGCTGCCCCCGGTCCCTGGCCTCCTGGACCATACGCTTGATGGGGGCGGAGTCGGGGCTCACCACGGCGATGAGCCGCCCGGCGGACACCAGATTTCCAAATCCGATATCAATGAGCTTCAATCCGCGGCCTCCTCACTCGATGTTCTGGACCTGCTCACGGATCTTCTCGATCTCCGCCTTGATGTCCACCACCTGGCGGGCGATGTCGATGTCGCTGCACTTGGAGCCGATGGTGTTGGCCTCCCGGTTGAACTCCTGAATGAGGAAGTCCAGCTTCCGTCCGGTGGCGCCCCCCTTGGCGAGCATCTCCCGGAGCTGGCCAAGGTGGCTGCGCAGGCGCACCGTCTCCTCGTCCACAGCCACCTTGTCGGCAAAGATGGCCGCCTCGGTGAGGATGCGGGCGGGGTCCAGCTGGGTGTTGGAGAGGACCTCGTTCATCCGGGCCTCCAGCTTGGAGCGGTACTCCGCCACGGTCTGGGGGGAGCGCTCCTCCACCAGGCCCACCTTCTCCTCAATGACAGCGGCCCGGGACAGGATGTCCTCCTTCAGCCGCTCCCCTTCCCGGGTGCGCATGGCGTCGAAATCCGCCAGGGCCCGGTCCAGCACGGTGCAGATGTCCTTTGCCATCTGCTCCACATCCTCCTCCGCCTTTTCCGCCAGCAGCACATCGGGGAAGCGGGACAGGAGGGACACGGAGATGTCGTCAGACAGCCCGTATTCCCCGGCCAGCTGCTTCAGGGCGGCGTAGTAGCCGTCGGCCACCGGCTTGTTCACCGACACCTGCACCTTCTCCGCCCCGGTGCTGTCCAGGGTGACGAACACATCCACCTTTCCCCGGGAAATGGTATTCTGCACCCGGCTTTTGATGGCGTCCTCCGCGAACAAATAGATTCGGGGGATGCGGACATTGCAGTCCAGGTACCGGTTATTCACCGAGCGCAGCTCCACGGTGATGGTGCAGCCGTTCACAGTCTCCTCCGCCCGGCCGTAGCCGGTCATACTCTTGACCAAGTGGGTCACACTCCTTTTATCTCTCAGGTCAGCCCCGGCGGCCAAAGCCCATACGGGCACTCAGCAGCCCAACAAGCCGGGACAGACCCAGATCGTAAATCACAAACACCACATTTCCCGCCCCGTAAAGCAGCGGGATGTTCCCCACCATCCAGGCAGGGGGATTGGGCAGGAACAGACCCCGGAGGACGAACCAGCCCAGAGTCAGAATTACATTAAAGTACGCCAGCTTCAGCACCCACTCCAAAGGCAGGCGGCGCAGGCTCTCAATCCTGCCCTTCACCACAGGATAGGGGCCGAAAAAGGTGAGAAACAGCAGGGCCACCCCTTTATCCGGCATCAGCAGCAGGCCCAGCAGGCCCGCCGCCCCCCAGCAAAGGTACCCCGCCCCCCGGCCCAGGGCCAGGGTAGCGGCCATGGGGAACAGCCCGCCCACCGCGGTCAGTCCCAGCCGGCCGGATGGGGCCACGCAGGCCAGCCACAGAAAGGCCAGCGCTCCGGCGGCCAGTACGCCCCCCAGCGCAGTCTTTCCGCTGCGCCCGGAACCAGGGCCCGCCATTTAGCAGTTTCCTCCGCCGCACAGGCAGTTGAGACACAGCATGGTGGTGCAGCAGTCCATGGCGTCCATCCCCCCGCCGTAGCCGGCAGGGCGGTAGCCTCCCGCCCCCCGCTGCATGATATTATAGGCCTGGCGGTATTCCATGTTGTTGGGCTCCATCTGAACGGCCCGGCTGTAATTCTGCATGGCCTCGTCCATCCAGCCCTTCCGGTAGGCGATGCTCCCGCTGAGGAAGTACCACTCCCCGTCCCGCTGGTTCACCTCATAGAGCAGCCGCTCCGCTCCGGCCAGATCGCCGCTGTTGATCATGCTGCGCACCTGGGCGTAGGTGGAATTGGCGGAGGAGTAGCTCTGATAGGAGCCCTGATAAGAGGAGCCCCCATAGCTCTGAGAGCCCTGGTAGCCGCCTCCCCCGGCACGCTGCTTGGTAATGGTGTCGTAGGCCTCGTTGATTTCCTTCATCTTCTCCTCAGCCAGATCGGCCAGAGGATTGTTCTGGTAGTTGTCCGGGTGATACTTCCGGGCCAGCTCCCGATAGGCCTTTTTGACCTCCTCATCGCTGGCGCTGGGACTCACTCCAAGAACGCTGTACGGGTCTCTCATGTGTCCTGTCTCCATATCTTTTGTTTTTTGATCCGGGCCCAGCTGCCGTCAAAGACAGCCCGCTGTACCAGGGGAAGGCCCAGGTAGATCATATTTTCCAAAAGGGCTGTCCGGCATCCGAACTGCCCCAGCTGCAGCGCCTCGCCCATCCGTCCCAGGGACTGGTCCATGGTGAGGGCCAGGGCCTTGTCATCTCCCCCGGGGCCGTACCGGGCGGTTACGGGATTGTACCGCCCCGCGGAGCGGTCCTCCTCCAGGTCGTCCCTGGCGTCGGCCAGGTAGATCCACCGGCCCAGGTGGTAGAGCAGCTGCCCCAGCACTCTCCCCCGCTCCCCCTCCGCCGGGGCGGCGGAGCGCAGCAGCCGGGCGAAGGTGTCCGCCGTGCGGTCCAGGGAGGGACAGTTCTCCCCCTCCAGCGCCGCCAGCTCCTTCAGGCAGCCCTGTACCGTGCGGTCAAAGTCCGGCACACGCCGGGCAGCCTTGCGGTAGGAGCCCGCCAGCGCCAGGGACAGCGCCCGGGCGGGCAGGCCGCCAAAAAATCCCTCGTCCTGTACGCTGTCCCGGAGCTTCCACCAGGCCAGAACGATGCTCTCGTCGGCGGCCAGCTCCAGAGCGGGACTCTGAACGCACATGGTCTTTTTTACCAGGGGGTTGGCGTGGCACCGGCCCCGGCAGGGCTCCCAGCGCTCCTCCCCCTCCCAGAGCACCAGGGCCAGGAAGGTGAAGTCGAAATTCAAAAACATGGGGGCGATCAGGCCATACCGCCGGCGCAGGCAGCGGCACAGCCCGCAGTAAGTGGCTCTGTAAAGGTCAAAGTCCTTACACTTTAGTTCCGGTCGGAAGGGGCGCACATAACCAAACACGCCGCCGCCCTCACCTGAGCCGCTTCAAAATGGAAAACTCAGGGCCCGCCTTGCGGGTCATGGCCCGGTTCAGGAGAAAGGCGGGGACAAAGCCCACAGCCAGTCCCAGCACGGCGGTGGCCATTGCGGCCAGGTCCCCCAAGTTCAGCAGGGACTGGCCCAGCACATAGCCTGCCCCCAGGCCCACACAGGGCAGCAGGAATACCACCACCGAGGTGCCGATGTTGTGGCCCACAGAGGGCTCCACCTCCACCAGCTCCCCGGGCTGGGCCCCGACGGAGTTGTCGGCCAGAGCCAGGATCTCCTGGGTGGGCTTTGCGGTGCAGCCCGCGCAGGCTCCGTCGCAGTGCAGCCCGCACTCCATCTGCCGGAGGAGGGAGACTTCCGCCACCCCATCCCGCACAATTTTCTTGACAATCGCGTTTTGAACCATGATTTTGTTCCTCCATAGGGGTTGCCGGCAGATTACCGGCTGATATTTACCACAATGGTGTACTCTCCAATGACGCCCACCGAGCGGGTGGTATCCAGATAGACCCGGACCGGGACGGAGATCTGTCCTGTGGTGGTAAAGTCGGTGAGATCGGCCACAATACGCAGCTGACTGGCGTCCACGGCTCCCAGATCCTCCGTCTTGCCCCGGACAGTAACCTGCTTTTCCTGGGTCACCGCCACGGCGGTGTAGCCGTTGGCGGGCTGGATGACCGAGATATTGTCCACCGTGAACACCTGGGTATCCAGGCCCTTGACGGTGACGGTGACGGTGGCGTCGGTCTCCCCGCTCACATTCTCCAGACTGGGATCCAGGGAAATGGGGAAGGTAAAGGTGTTGGTCCCCACCACCTTGGACAGGTCGATGCTGCCGATGGACAGCTCGGTAAGGTTATTGAGGTCGCTCTCCTCCCCCGAGACGGTAATGGTCTTGGGATCAATGTCATAGGTGATGTCGTCGGTGGTGGCGCCGCCGCCGTCCTGGAAGTTGACGGTGAGCTTGACCTCCTTCTCCACCACCACCGGGACCACCACATAGGCGGTCTCCGAACTGAGGGTCACATTGAGATCGGTAAGGGGGTTGCCCTCACTGTCCAGCAGGGTCAGGGGCAGGTCCCCGGTATACCGCTCATCCAGATTCTCATTCTGGAGCACAGCCACCACCTTGGCCACCCGGCTCACCTCTTCCGCTGAGCCGCTCACCGTTACGGTGGTGGGCTCAATGGAGGGGGTACCCATCTGGTAGCCCTCGGCCACCTGGCCGTCCAGGCGGAAGTCCACATTAAAGGTACTGGTATAGAGCTTGCCCACCGTCACGGTGATGGTCCCCGGGTCCTTATTCAGCAGCACCACATCGCTGGTATTGAAATTCTCCGGCCACTTGGGCTGATAGGCCAGGCGGTTCTCCCCCTCGGCACACCGGGACACATCCAGGGGGATATAGATATCATCCTGATAGCGGATGAGGTTATTGATGACGCTCACCGGGGCAGATACCCGGAGATCCACCGTCTCGGCGGACAGCTCGCTCACCGTCAGGTTCTGGCCGGTGAGCACATTGGTACCGGTGAGCTCCACCGGCACATTGTGGATGGTGGCGGTATCCTCCGGGTCCACCTCCAGACGGACATACATCCAGAATATCACTGCCAGAAAAAGGGACAGCAGGATATAGACCCACTTGCTGTCCCGCAGCCGCTCCATCATTTCCGGTCACCCTCCTTCCGTCCGCCGAAGATCTGGCTCAGCAGGGGGATCTGGCCGCTCTTCTTTTCCTTCTCGTTGTCATTGAGCAGCTCGTTGCGCAGCAGACGCTCCAGGGTCTCCGGGGCCAGATGGCGCTTGAGCATACCTCCCACCGCGGCGGAAATGGAGCCCGTCTCCTCCGAGACGATGACCACCACCGCGTCGGAGTGCTCGCTCATGCCGATGCCGGCCCGGTGACGCATACCCAGATCACGGCTGAGGTTCACATTCCCCGACAGGGGGAGCATACACCCCGCCCCCACGATCCGGCCCTCCCGGACGATGACCGCCCCGTCGTGAAGGGGGGCCTTGTTCCAGAAAATGTTTTTCAAAAGCTCGCTGGATACGGCGCAGTCCAGGGCGGTGCCCGTCTTGATCACATCGTCCAGCAGGTTCTGGCGCTCAAAGACCATCAGAGCCCCCACCTTGTCCCGGGACATGTCGGTGTAGGCCTCGGTGGTCTGCTGAATGGCGGTCTCCAGCTCGGCCCCCGGCTCCTTGGTGGAGGCGAAGACCAGGCCCAGGCTCCCGCTGCCCATCCGCTCCAGAAAGCGGCGGATTTCCGGCTGGAAGAGGATGACCAGCACCAGCACGCCCAGCTCCACCACCTGTTTGAGCAAAAAGCTGGTGGCCGTCAGGGAGATGGCGGAGGAGACTACCATGGCCAGCAGCAGGATGAGGATGCCCCGCAGGACCCGGCCGGAGCTTGTCTTGCGCAGCATCCACAGCAGCTTGTAGATGATGCCTGTCAGAATGGCGATGTCCAGCAGGTCGGCCAGCTGAATGCGGATGACAGGGAAATAGCCCTGAAAAATCATCTGGATCATCTCAGCCATGGTGTTCCCCCCTCAGGTGATAAAATTCTTCATCATGTCATTATACGATATTCCGGCTCTGATGGCAACACGAAACAGGGAGGGCAAAATGAAAAATTTTTAAATTTTTCCTGAAAGGAGCCTCTTCCCTCCCGTTTTTAACCTTTTAAACAAAAAAAGCTCCGCTTTCTCTGGGAAAGCGGAGCCACACCTTATCAAAAAGGCCTCCTGGCGCAGCCACTTTTTCGAAAATCTCAGGCCGTCTGTTTCAGGGTTCGGACGGCGCGCAGGAATTTTTCCACCTCCCGGTGGGTGTTGAAGACAGACAGGCTGGCCCGGACGGTACCCCGGTCCAGGGTTCCCGCGCTCTCGTGGGCCAGGGGGGCGCAGTGAAGCCCCGCCCGCAGGGCAAAGCCCGCCCTGCCCAGCAGCTCCCCCACATCCTCGCAGTCCAGACCTTCCACCTGGAAGGAGAGAACGCCCGCCTGCGCCATGGGATCTTCCGCCAGGAAGGCCCGGACTCCGGGGATCTCCCCGAGCCCCTCCCCCATGGCGCGGATGAGAAGTCCCTCCTGGGCAGCGATACTCTCCACCCCCCGCCGGCGGACAAAACGCAGTCCCTCCAGCAGCCCGGCCAGGCCGGCCATGTTGTGGGTACCCGCCTCCAGGCGGTCGGGGAGGAAGGCGGGCATGGTCTGCAGCCGGGACTCGCTCCCCGTACCCCCGGCCAGCAGGGGCTGGGGGTCCATGCCGCACAGGAGCAGCCCCGTTCCCTGGGGGCCATAGAGGCCCTTGTGCCCGGGCATGGCCGCGAAGGCCGCCCCCAGAGCTGCAAAATCCAGGGGCAGGCACCCCGCCGACTGGGAGGCATCCACAATGAGGGGTACTCCCCGCTCCCGGCACAGGGCCGCGATCTCCTCCACCGGGAGGATAAAGCCAAACACATTGGAGACATGGGTGCACACCGCCGCGTCCGCTCCCCGGTCCAGCTCCCGGCGAAAGGCCTCCAGAGTGGCCTCCCGGTCAAAGAGGGGCCCCCGGGCCACCCGAATTTCCAGACCGGCAATGGCGTGGAGGGGACGGGTGACGGCGTTGTGCTCATAGCCGGAGATGACCACCCTGCTCCCCGGCTTGACCAGGGTGTGGATGGCGATGTTCAGGCCGTGGGTGGCGTTGAAGGTAAAGACCACCCGCTCCGGCTCCAGCACATGGAAAAGCCGGGCGGCCTCCTCCCGGCAGGCAAAGGCGGTGTCTGCCGCGGCCATGGCCGGCTGGTGTCCTCCCCGGCCGGGGCTTGCCAGGTGGCCTATGGCCCAGGCGGAGGCCCGGGCCACAGAAGCGGGCTTCTGAAGGGTGGTGGCGGCACTGTCCAGATAAATCACAGCGCCACCTCCTCATAGCTGCCGTTTCCGGCGGTGATATAGATGCGTTTCGGGGACAGTCCCGCCCGCTGGAGAATGCGCAGCGCGTCGGGCAGAGAGCGCTGGGAAATCTTGACCGAATGGCTGCATCCCTCTCCGGAGATGCTCTTCGGGGAGCGCAGCACCCGGGTGGTGATGCCCGCGCGCTCCAGAGCGGCCGCGGTACGCTGGGCATAGGTCAGCGAGCGGCATACAATGAGATAATAGAGCATTGGCTGGTTCCTTTCCCGGGACGGCCCGGGGCCGTCTCACAGAACTGGAGTGGAGGGAACCTTCCGGCTCCCCTCCCGCCCCATCCTATGCGCTCTCCTTCCCCGCCGACACCCAGAAAAAACCACCTGGAGAACCAGCGGTTCTCCAGGTGGTCAAAGGGCAGACAGGTCAGTTTCTACGCCGGCCCAGAATACTCAAAAGCCGGACAAAGAGGTTCAGGAAGTCCAGATAGAGCTGAAGGGCGGCGAAAATGGAGGCCTTGGTCAGCATATCGGGATACCCGGCGTAGTAGCTGTAGTAGGCCTTGACGCGCTGGGTGTCATAGGCCGTCCAGGCCAGGAAAAGGGCCACTCCCCCCATGGCCACCAGCCGGTCAAAGGCCATCAGGCCGGGGATAAACAGGGACACGGCATAGAAAATCAGCAGAAAGATGACGCCGAACACCAGCACCGGCCGGATGAAGGACAGATCTTTCTTGGTCAAAAATCCGTAGGCCGCCAGCGCCCCAAAGTACAAAGCGGTAACCAGGAAGATCAGCAGCATGCTGGAAATCTGATAGGCATACATCAGCAGGGAGATGTCAAACCCAAACAGGGCGGAAAAGCCCAGAAACAGCGCTACCGCCGAGCCCACAGACATCCGCTCGATCCGCCGGGCCATGACGAAGGAAATCACCAGAATGGCCACCAGCAGCCCCAGGTAGATGCCCGGCATACTGAAGTATATCCGCATGGTCACTCCGGTACTCCAGCCAACGATCCCCACCCCAAAGGTCACCAGCAGGCCCACCATCATCCACAGGAAGGTTTTGGCGGTATACCGGCCCAGGGTTTCGGGTACATTGCTTCCGTAACTGCGGTCAAATTCATAGGGATCAAAGCTCATAACAAACGCTCCTTTCCGCGGGGCCTTCCGTACTAGTGTGCCCCGCTCTCCCAGAGGTTATTATCCCACAGACCACCGGGAAAATCAATCGCTTCCGCTCCCGCTGCCAAAGACATGGTCATAAAAATTGTTTTCCACGATCATGTCGGTGCAGTCCAGCTTGTACTGCACCAGCTTTTTCATGGCGGAGACATAGCTCTCCTGCTCCTCGGCGGTCATGTTGACACCGTCGGCGGGGGTGAACTCCCCGGTGTAGCGGTTATAGAAGCCCCGGTCGGACTTCCAGCACCGGGAGGTGAAGACCACCAGACCCTCGCTGTCCGAGAGGATGTCGCTGCCCGAGAGCATCCGGGAGTCGTACTCCAGGCCCAGCAGGTTGGACAGTGTGGGCAGGATATCCACCTGGCAGCAGGGCTTATCCACCTGGATGGGTTTTTCCATGCTGGCCGACCACATGATAAGGGTGTTTTTGTACACATCAAAGTCGATGGCCGACTCGTCCAGGGACTCCAGGGCCTCAGAGCTTCCGAAGCTCTTCCCCGCCAGCTCCTCCAGGGTGTCTACATTAAAATAGGGGATGTGGTCGCCGGTGGCCACGATAAGGGTCTTATCCAGCTTGCCCGCCGCCTCCAGCTTCTGCAGCAGCAGCTCCAGAGAGCGGTCCACCTCCATGACGGTGGCAATATAGTTCTGGGTGGTCTCGCTGTATGGCAGAGCCCGGACCGTGTCCCGGTAGTTGGCCACAATGCGGTTATTAGAGTAGGGCATATGGCCGCTGATGGTCAGATAATAGACATGGAAGGGCTGGTCACTGTTAATATAGTCGTCCACGCTATTCTCAATGACCTGGGTATCCCGGGCGGGCCAGGCGATGTCCCCGTTGGCGTTGGTGTCCACCTCCAGGCCGGTGCCAAACTGCTTCCAGTTATAGCCCAGGTTGGTGTGGGAGGCCTGGCGGCCATACATATCATAGTTGCCGTGGTAGCCGTTGACCAGATACCCCTCCCGGCCCAGCTGCTGGGCCAGGGAGAAGTAGCAGTTTGTGCCCAGCTCCCCGGTACGCTTCATGGTGATGGGGTTGCCGTTTTTGGGGTAGAGGCCCAGCAGGGTCTGGCACTCCCCGTTGGAGGTGCTGGTATAGTGGAGGGCGGTATAGTAGTTGTTGAACACAAAGCCCTCGTTGGCCAGCTTATAGAGGGTGGGGGTGAGCTGGGGGTCGATGGCGTAGCCGGAGAAGCCCTCAATGACCAACTGGATCACATTGTACCCCTCAAACATGCCGGTATACTCGTTCTTTTTGGTGGGAGTGACGCTGTTAAAGTAGTTGGCCAGCCACTGGATGTCGCTGTTGTCGGTACTCTGGGCGATCTGGGCCAGGTCCACATCCATCACATTGGGAGAGGTGTCGATGACAGGCTCCTGCTCCCCCTGTGAGGTGTCCCCGCCGGAAGAGGCGGCCGAAGAGGAGGCGCCGCCCCCCAGGCTGTCCAGACCGCTGAAGTCTGCGTCCACATTCCGGGAGGGCTTGATGAACATGTGCTTCACATCCAGACGCAGCATGGTCCACATGCCCAGCTGCTCCACCTGGTCGTCAAAGTTGGTGTCCACCTGGTAGAGCTGACCGGGGGTCACATCTCCCTTCCAGGGCAGGTGGATGACCCCCAGGCCCACCACATGGAAGATCACCGCCGCCGCCAGCACGACCCCAGCAAAGCGGATGTCAAAGCGCTCAAAGCCAAGAAGCCGTCCCCCGAAAATACACAGCAGCACACAGGGCAGCAGCACGATGATAATCACGGGGATGGCGGACAAAACGGCGGAACCCACTACCTCGGCGTAGTCGGTGAGGCGGTTGTTGGCCGCGGTGCCGATGGTGCTCAGGGGATAGTAGGACTGGAGGATCTTTTTGGCCATGATCTCCACAATATAGACAAGGCTGATGACCACCGCCAGTACCTTGGTGACGATCCCGTTGGCCCTTCTGTGCCAGGGCAGCGTAAAAACCCCGCAGAACAGCCCCCCGGCTATGCTGAACACCAGATAAACAGGAAAATAGCTGAGATGATTCCCCATATAAATATGGAGCACCAGCTCCAGATAGAGGATGAGCACGGGAAACAGCAGCACCCGCCCCAGGGTCTGGACAGGCTCCGCGCTTGCGCTGTGGGAGGAGCCGCCGTATACCCGCCTTCCGTTATATGACATAAGATGAAAACCTCCAGGCAAATCTTTACTCTGATTTAACATCCATACTTTACTCATTTCCCCCCGGCCAGTCAAGAGCCGGGGTGTGAATTTTCCTTTTCTTTTTTCTGAAAATTTTTGAACCGCTCAGCCGCCGGAACAGGGCCGGACAGGCTCCTCCGCGGCAAACGCTGTGACAACTTTTCCTGCTGTCTTACTTTTTTCCACAGTTATGGTACATTTATTTCACATAGCCGTGTGGGTGCTTTCCCTTGCGGAAGTAAGAAAAAACCCTGGAACCTCACAGTTCCAGGGTTTCACATCTGGTGCAGCTGCCGAATCCAAACCCGAATCCGTCTCCGGATGGGAGAGGGCGGTATTGACCTCGTCAAAGGGGATGGTGGCCGTGCCGTCCTTGTAGTTGAATGTAATCACCATCTTGTCGTCATACAGATAAATGGCATTGACAAAGGTGTCAATCAGCATTTTCCGGTGGGCCTCCTGCCGCACATCTAATTTTCGGAATCGGAGGAGCCAAAAGGACATAAACTCGGCGCTGATTTTGGGCTTGGCTAACTTCTCACAGGCGATTTTCGTTTCCAGTTCCTCTTTCTCCGCCTCCAGCGCGTCCAGCCTCTGCTTGGTGGACTTGGTGAGAATTCCCTGTTGAATGGCGTTCAAGAGGTTTTCAATGGCTCGCTCCGCCTCCCGGAGCTGCTTTTCATACAGGGGAAGATTTACATTCTCCCTGTCCTGCAAGGCCGTGAGCATCTTCACAATGCCCTTTAAGATGGCGTCGTCCATCACCATTTTCATGGTGGCGTCCACCACAAGATTCTCTATCCACTCTTTGCGAACCGGCTTCTTATGGCACTCTGTCCGCTTTTTCTTCACGGACACACACTTGTAATAGCGGTGGGTAACGCCCTTGCGGCTGGTGCCGCTCTCGCCGCAGAGATAGGCCCCGCAGTAGCCGCAGAACAGTTTGGTGGTCAGCAGATATTCCTCCTTGGCCTTGTGGCGGGCGGGCGCTTTCCGGTTCTTCGCCAGCTTTTCCTGCACCCTGTCAAAGAGTTCTTGGGGGACGATGGCGGGGATACCGTCCGGAACGATGATTTCCCGGTAGACATACTCCCCGATGTAACGGCGGTTGTTCAAAAGGTGCTGAACGCTGTTATAGGTCAGCTTGCGGCCCTGCGTGTTCCGTACGCCCTGCTCGTTGAGCCAGTCCCGAATCTGCTTCATGGTGGCTCCCTCGTCATAGCGTTGGAACGCCTCCCGGACAAAGGGGGCGGTAAAGGGGTCGGGCTGGAAGGTCTGGTCGCTGTCGATTTGGTAGCCGATGGGGAGGGTGCCGCCGTTGAATTTGCACTTCAGGGCGTTTTCCGTCATGCCACGCACCACCTTTTCGGACAGGTCGGCGAAGTAGTATTCGGCGTAGCCCTCCAGCACGGATTCCAAAATGATACCCTCGGCCCCGTCGGAAATGACTTCGGTAGCGGACACCACCTTGACACCGTTCTTCTTCAACAGGGTCTTGTACCGGGCGCTGTCGTAGCGGTTGCGGGCAAACCTGTCCAGCTTCCATACGATAATCATATCGAACAGGCGCTTGCCGCTGTCTCTTATCATGTTTTGAAACTCCGGGCGGTTGTCGGTCTTGGCGGAGAAGGCCCGGTCGATGTAGTGCCGCAGGACGGTGATTTCGTTCTTTTCAGCGTATTCGCTGCACTCCCGAATCTGCCCCTCAATGCTCTCCTCCCGCTGGTTGTCGCTGGAATATCTCGCGTAAATGACGGCTTTCACTGTCATACACTCCTTTCAGTCAAAAGATGGGCGGTCTTGCCGCCGCAGAGATGGGGCGCCCCCTTGGTGACCTACTATCGGAAATTCCCGGACGGTCAAGGCCCGGCGGAGCCGATTCATTTCAGCCTTGACGGTCAGGGAATTTCTGATAAACTCCATGGGAGGGGATGCCCCTCCGTTTTCCAAAATCTTACCATGTTAGCACATATTATTCAACGAAATGCGGCCTTTTCCATCCGTTTCAGACAATTTTCGGAACATTCCATAAATCGGCGGAAATTCGTGAAAAAAAGCCGCCCATATATGGAGCGGTTTTTTCGGGCCGGTAGCAGATTACACAAATATTTCTCGCTTAACCCGGCATATCTTGCGAAAACGGGGCGAAAATGCTACAATTTCAGCAGATAGAGAGAAAATCTCAAGCAACAAATCCAACGGACAAGCGACCATAAAAAAAGAGAACCGTCGCGCCCAATCCAGAGTGGAAAGGAGACGGTCTTCTTGAAAGAACCGGAACTGCACTCCGGGATTCCCCGCCATGTTCTGGAATCCCTCGCCCGGTGCCTCCTGCCGGACATTCGGGCGTTCTATGAGAGTGAGGAGGGCCAGCGGGAATTTGAGGCGTGGAAAGAGAAACAGCGCCAGGACACCCCAGACAAGGCCCCATAACAAAAAGCCCCTGCGGATCGCGTATGCGATCCGCAGGGGCTTCTTCCATGGTGAGGGGAAACGAGAGGTTAGTCGGACACGCCGTAGCCTACCCAGTTGAAGTAGCGGTACATGGTGACGATGGCCTGCTCAATGGTGTAGTTGGCCTTGCCATCGAAGGTGGTGGCGCTGGTGCCCGCCATAATTCCATGTTCGTAGACGGTGGCGATGCTGTCCAGCGCCCAACTGGAAACCGTGTCCGTGAAGGGCAGGTTCTCCGCCTTGGCGGGGTACACGCCGCCGGTGGTCTTGCTGTAAACGGTCATCAGGCGTGCCAGCATGACTGCGGCCTGCTCACGGGTGATGGGGTCATTGGGGCCCACGGACACGCCCGCACGGGTATCGGCACTGTTGTAGCCGGAAAGAATGCCCAGATTGAACGCCTTTGCTACATACTCATTGCCTGTGCAGTCAGCGAAGGTGTCATCGCCGGTGCTGGTGGGAATGGTAGTGTTCAGGACTCTCTCGTAGGTCGTGACCGCAAGAGCGGCGAACTGAGCACGGGTAATCTTGACGGTGTAGTCAGAGCCCAGCACGCCGTCGGTAGGCAGGAGACCGAAGCCCTTGGCCTGCGTGTAGAAGTCGTTTGCCCATGCGTCCACCTTGGGGCTATCCGTGGTGTAGGCGGGCTGAGTGACAGCGGGAGTTTCCTCCACGGGCTTGCCGGAGCCGCCCCAGTTGGACAGCATCTCACCAGTGGAGAAGTTGAAGACCTCGTCAACGGTGCGAACCTTCTCGGTGCCGCCGACTTCGGTAGGCAGGAACGCCAGCGCCCAATCAGGCAGGTTCATACCAGCAATCAGGGACTTGGCTTCAGACTGCTGTGCGGCGACGCTGGAAGTGCCGTCGTTGATGCAGACGCTGTTGTTGTTGGTCTTAGTGTTACGCTGAATGGAACCCCAACCACCGGCGGGAGTGTCGTAGACAACCTTGTTGATGGTGTCGAACTGAGCGTTTTCGCTCATATCAGCGTCGCCGCTGGCGTTGAAGATGACAGTGTTGATGGGTGTGTTACTGTAGACGAGGTTGCCGGTGCCGCCATCAACGAAGATGATGTTCTTCAGGTTGGGCAGTTTCCAGAAGGCGCCGCCGAACTCCATGGCTGTCACATTGTCGCCAAAGATGATGGTTTCAATGTTGGCGTTCTGGCGGATGGGCGTAGTGCCGTAACCGGAAGCAGGGGCAGTGTTCAGGAAGTTGGCAGTGGCGTAGTATTTGCTGCCCTGCTCAATGTCATATTCAGTGGGGTTGGCGATGCCTCTGTTGATGCATGCCTGTTTCGCCATGGCGTCAGTTTCGGCTTTGGTCAGTTCGTTGGTGATGACCATGACGCCGTCATGGATGACGAACTTAATGTTGCCGGTAGGATGGATTTCGTTCATCGTGGCGTTGGTGTCGAACTGCATGCCTTTCTTGAAGTAGTCATCAGCAGTTTTGCCGTTGTGGGTATCGTAGAACTGGGCGTAGCCGGTAGCGGTAGCGGTGGAGTTGTCGCCGACCTCGTAGACCATGGGGATGTACTTGGTCATCTCCTCCTCGCTGAAGGTGGTGTAGTGGAAGTAGTCACCACCGTTGTTGGACTGGTACAGGGCGCCGAAAGCGGTGGTTGCCAGAGCGGGGATACACAGGGTGAGGATTAGTATGCAGGACAGGGCTTTTTTCCATTTTCGCATGGGTTCTTTCCTCCTTTATCTCAAATGGGCTGGATGCCGAAGCCGGTTTCCGACAGGGCGGCTTCCGGGGAGAGGTTCGCCCCCTCCCCGGGCCGCTGTGTCGGAAACGCAAAAAGCGGTGTCGAGCGTAAAAACTCAACACCGCCCGAAAAATCAGAGCGTAACACAATAGGCCCTATCCTACCTGTTTCCGCCCTTGCAAAAGCCGGGGCGGGTGGGTATAATAAGGCTACGGTGCAGTCATATGGACTGTTGTGTTGAGTGGCGCGAACACTCATCATAGGGGTATAGCGGGCGGCAACCCGCTATGCCCTGCCGCTTAATTGCGTTTCCGACAACATTTTAGCTCATACCGCTGGGAAAATCAAGTGGCTTGCGGCATGAACTATGGAGATTATCCAGCCGCTCCTCGGCTGCCAGCTTCAACCCTGCATCTGCGCGGGCGGAGCCCGCGGCTATCCCAACCGGGGAGATCGCGTTCCCACAGGGGGAGAATACAGAGGAAAAGGGCGGTGGCCTTGTTTGGGGCTTGCCGGGGATTGGGGCTTTACGGCCCCGGCGCAAAAATGAGGCGGGCGAACGCCCTTGGAGCTGTCACGGGAAAAATCAGCCGCAAGGCTGTGCAGACGCCGCAAGGGGCGGGGCGCGTAAGCGTCCCGCCCCTTGCGGCGTCGTTGAAGGGCACCCGTAGGGCAAGCGGCGGCCCTGTCCGGCGCGCAGTAAGGGCCCGAAGTTGACGCACCGCGGCAACGAGGGTGCCCCGAATTTTCACGCCCGGTGTGTGAAAATTTGGGGCAGTTCTGTCGGCTGTGCCGACCACGCTGACCTGTGAAACAGGGCGGCGTGTCAGAACCCCTTATGCCCTTGGTGATGTTCCGCCCCGCTTTTGCGCCTGTGGGCGCAGCGGGGCGGAAACGCGCCCATATATGGCCGTTTTCGATTGCTGAAAACGGGGTAAATTCGGCTCGAAATTTTGCTGAAATTCAGCAAATTGCGAACGCCGAATTTTTACACCCATATATGGGCTTGTTTTGGAGCGGAGCGACGGCATTTTTCAGCAAAAGTGTTGTGCCGCTGACACGCTTGCTAAAAAATGGTAACAGCTTCCAAGGGTTGCTGAATTTCAGAAAATTTCCTCTGGCTGGAAAAATGCGGATTTTCAGCATTTTCCCTCCCGCTGGAAATCCAGGCGTTTGGACAGCAAAACGGCGGCGGTATCACCACGATACCGCCGCCGCGCTTTACCCTGTCTGCTTCTTCTTACGGGGCCCTCTCGGCTTGGAGGTGGGCCTGCGCTTCACTCCGTTCCGGAAGTAGACGCTTTCATATCGGTCAAAGAAAACCAATAATCCGAACCCGTCTCCAATCGGAAACGGATTCGGATTACATAGGTTTGGTGCGGCTGACGGGAGTCGAACCCGTACGCCCGTCCGGACACAAGCACCTCAAGCTTGCCAGTCTACCAATTCCAGCACAGCCGCAAAAGGCGGTCTCATTTAGACCGCTTGATTATTATAGCGTCTTCCGAAGTATTTGTCAACGGAATTTTTCCAGTTCTGTCTCTATTTCTCTTCCGGGTTCTCTTCCGGGGCGGCGTCGGCGGCCTTTTCCGCCTTTTTGGCGGCAATGGCTTCCCGCTCCTTCAGCAGCTCCTCGTAGAGCTGATGGGTGTTCCAGCTCTGATTGGTGGTGGTGAGCACCGCTTTCAGGGGAATGGGGGGCAGCTGGGCCACACGGATCACCTCCAGCACCTGGTGGAGCAGGGCGTTGTTCAGCCCGCAGAACACCAGCATGGCCTCAGGCAGGGCCTCGGCCTCCTCCCCGGCTTCGCCCTTTCCGTTGGCCAGGTCCAGCAGAGAGGCGCCGTACTGGTTTGGGCTTACCACCCGCATACGCATACGGAGCATGGCAAAAATCTGACGCAGCTTGGAAAACTCCGGGCCAGAGCAATTATACATCAGGATCGTTCCAGAACGCACGAATTTTCATCCTTTCCAGTGGCCGGGCGGCCTGGGGCCGCCCGGCGGGGGTGAGTTACACTTTTTCCAGGGCCTGAGCGATGTCGGCGATGAGGTCGTCAGCGTCCTCAATGCCGCAGGAGAAGCGGACCAGATCGGGGGTGATGCCGGCGGCGATCAGCTCCTGATCGTTCATCTGACGGTGGGTGGCGGAGGCGGGGTGCAGGCAGCAGGTCCGGGCGTCGGCCACATGGGTCTCGATGGCGGCCAGCTTCAGGTTCTTCATAAAGGTCTCGGCCGCGGGACGGCCGCCCTTAAAGCCGAAGGACACCACGCCGCAGGTACCGTTGGGCATATACTTCTTGGCCAGCTCATAGTACTTGTCCCCCTCCAGGCCGGGATAGGTGACGAAGGAGATCTTGGGGTGGTTTTTCAGGAACTTGGCCACCGCCAGGGCGTTTTCACAGTGGCGAGGCATCCGCACATGGAGGCTCTCCAGACCCAGATTCAGCAAAAAGGCGTTCTGGGGGGACTGGATGGAGCCGAAGTCCCGCATGAGCTGGGCGGTACACTTGGTGATAAAGGCGCCGGCCTGGCCGAACTTCTCGGCGTAGGTGATGCCGTGGTAGCTGTCGTCGGGGGTGGTGAGGCCGGGGAACTTGTCCGCGTGGGCCATCCAGTCAAACTTGCCGCTGTCCACGATGCACCCGCCCACACCGGCGCCGTGGCCGTCCATATACTTGGTGGTGGAGTGGGTGACGATGTCGCAGCCCCACTCGAAGGGGCGGCAGTTCACCGGGGTGGCAAAGGTGTTGTCGATGATCAGCGGCACCCCGTGGGCGTGGGCGGCCTTGGCGAACTTCTCGATGTCCAGCACGGTGAGGGCGGGGTTGGCGATGGTCTCGCCGAAGACGGCCTTGGTGTTTGGCTTGAAGGCGGCCTCCAGCTCCTCCTCGGAGCAGTCGGGCTCCACGAAGGTAAACTCGATGCCCATCTTCCGCATGGTCACATGGAACAGGTTATAGGTGCCGCCGTAGATGGTGGAGGAGGCGATCACATGGTCCCCGCAGTTGGCGATGTTGAAGATGGCATAGAAGTTGGCCGCCTGACCGGAGGAGGTGAGCATGGCGGCGGTGCCGCCCTCCATGTCGCAGATCTTGGCCGCCACCATGTCGTTGGTGGGGTTCTGCAGGCGGGTATAGAAATAACCGCTGGCCTCCAGGTCGAACAGCTTGCCCATATCCTCGCTGGTGGCGTACTTAAAGGTGGTGGACTGGATAATGGGAATCTGCCGGGGCTCCCCGTTGCCGGGGGTGTAGCCGCCCTGGACGCACTTGGTATTGATCTTATAGTCACTCATGGAGTTTTCCTTCTTTCTGACATTCGCGGGCGGACAGGCCGCCTCTGGGTTTCAGGAACAGCGGTGGAAAAATTCTATTTAAGATTACAGGGGGAGCGGGGTTTTGTCAAGAGTCTTCCGAAGTCTGTCCGGCCAGCACATCGGACAGCAGCGCCTCCTCCCGGGTCAGGACCTGGTGGCTGCGGTAATCGGAGGCATAGCCCCCCGCCCGGATCTCCACTCCCTCCACCCCCTCCAACTGGGACAGGGTAAGCACGATGCAGTAGTCGGCCAGGGTCAGGGAGATGCCTGTCAGGGCCCCGTACTGCTCAGACAGGCTCACCACCAGCACGCCTGTCCGCTCCTCATCCCAGGCACACTGGCGAAGGCTCAGCCCCCTGGGAAAGGGAGAGGACAGTTTTTCCAGGGTGGGGCCATCCAGCAGAGCCTCCAGCAGCTGCTCCGGCGTGGGCGTCCCCTGGCCGGTATAGTTCTCCCAGTCCAGGGCCGGGCCGTGGCCCGACTCCCCCTTGGCCAGGGGGGCCGAGAGGAAGTAGAGGACATAGTCCCCCCGCTCCTGTTGGGAGGGGTGCCCTCCGCAGGCGGTCAGGAGGATGAGGGCGGCCAGCAGAAGGAGGAGAATTTTGTTCCTGTTCACGGCTGCTCTTCCTCCTCTCCGTCCTCCGGTCGGGGGGTATACCGGGGGAAGCCCGCTGTAAAGATGCTCCCCTCCGGGTGTCGGGGCCGGGCGGTGACCCAGCCCCCGTGGCGGCGGACGGTATCCCGGACAATGGACAACCCCAGGCCGGTGCCACCGGCGGCCCGGGAGCGGGCCTTGTCCACCCGGTAGAAGCGGTTGAATACCTTGGGCAGGTCCTCCTCGGGGATTCCGATGCCCGTGTCCCCCACCTCCAGCAGGATCTGGTCCCCGTCGGGGTAGACGGACACAAAGACCTTGCCCCCGGGGTAGTTATATTTGATGGCGTTTTCCACCAGATTATAGGAGATCTGATACATCTCGTCCCCGGTCCCCCGGACGATACAGTCGGGCTTCAGGTTTTCCTCCACGCTCACCCCGGCGGCGTCGGCCACGGGGGCCAGCATGGACAGCACCCGGTGGGTGACCTGGGACAGGTCCACCGGCTCGGTCTTCCCCTCCGGCAGGCTGTCCAGTCGGGTGAGGGCCAGCAGGTGCTCGGTGATGCGGGTGAGGCGCTCGGCCTCCATGCCGATGTCATTGACAAAGTCCCGCACCATCTCCGGGTCCATGTGGTCGGTCTGCAAAATGGAGTCGGACAGCAGGCGGATGGAGGCCAGGGGGGTCTTCAGCTCGTGGCTGGCGTCGGAGACAAACCGCCGCCGGACCTCCTCGGTGGTCTGGAGGCGGTCGGTGAGGTGATTGAATTCCTCGGCCAGCTGGGCCAGCTCATCCCGGCCCGCCGTCTGGAGCCGGTGGCCGTACTCCCCCTCCCCCACGATGCGGATGGCCCGGAGGAGGGCGGCTATCCGGGCGGTGAGCATTTTGGAGAAGAAGGCGCTCATCACCAGGGTCACCACCGCAATCACCAGGGAGATGCTGCGCAGGTTCTGCTGCAGGTCATAGAGCAGCATGCCCTGGGCCTCGTCCACCTCCAGCACATAGATGGCCCCGATGACCACCCCACGGTACATGATGGGAGAGGCGGCGGTGGAGATGAGCTTGCTGTCCTCGTACCGGGAATAGAATACATCGTTCCCCCACAGGGCGGAGACGACCTCCTGGAACAGGGCGTACTGATAACCCGCCTGGTCCTGTTCCGTTTCTCCGGTTTCCGTCTGCTCCTCCTGAGACTTCTGGGTACTGTCATATAAAATGAGCCCGCTGGGGTCGGTGACCAGAATCCGGTCCAGGCCCGTACTGTCCAGCATGTTCATGACCCTTGCCACCTGGTCGGCGGAGAGGGTCTCCAGCTCCATGAGGGCCGAGCCCATCACCGCCGCCTGGCTTTTCAGAGAGTCCCGCTTGGAGTTGACCAGCAGCTCCTCCGAGGCCAGCACCGGGTAGGTATTCAGCAGCACCAGCACCACGGCAAAGATCACCAGATAGCTCATGGCGTACTTCACCTGCAAAGAGGCGAAGAAGGGTACCTTATTCTGTTTTGGTCCGGCCATATCTCCGCCCCCCTTCCCCGTCATCGTCTTCAGTGCTCCTTACGGCCGTTCAGGTAGTAGCCCACGCCCCACTTGGTGCGGATATACTCGGGATTGGCCGGGTCCAGCTCCAGCTTTTCCCGCAGGCGGCGGACATGGACATCCACCGTGCGGTAGTCGCCGATATACTCATAGCCCCACACCACATTCAGAAGGTTCTCCCGGGAGTACACCCGGCCGGGATTGCGCATGAGCAGCTCCATCAGGTCAAATTCCTTGGCGGTGAGCTCCACCAAAGTCCCGTCCCGCCAGGCCGAGCGCTCCCCGGGGTCCAGGCGGATGTGGCCCGCGGTGAGCACCCCGCCGCCATCCTTCTGTCCCGCAGCTCCGGCGCGGCGCAGGAGGGCCCGGACCCGGGCCTTCAGCTCCAGAATGTTGAAGGGCTTTGTAATATAGTCGTCCGCTCCGCACTCAAATCCCATGATCTTGTCCGTGTCCTCCCCCTTGGCGGTGAGCATGATCACCGGCACATTGGAAAACTCCCGGATCCGCATACAGGCCTGGAGACCGTCGATTTTGGGCATCATCACATCCAGCAAGATCAGGTCGAAGCGGCCCTGCCGGGCCAGCTCCACCGCCTGTTCCCCGTCATAGCCCACCTCCACCTGGTAGCCCTCGTGCTCCAGGTTGAATTTGATGCCCTTGACCAGCACCTGCTCGTCGTCCACCACTAAAATTTTCGCCATGTCTGACTCCTTGTTTCTGATTTAATCCACCGCCGCGTACTCCCGCAGCCCATCCAGAATTCCCGGGCCGATCCCGGACACCAGGTCCAGCTCCTCCACCGTCTCAAAGGGGCCGTTGGCCTCCCGGTAGGCAATAATGTCCTCCGCCCGCTTCTCTCCGATGCCGGGCAGGCGCTGCAGCTCATATTCATCGGCGGTATTGATGTTGATGGTCTCGCCGGGGAGCAGGCTGTCCGGGCGCTCCTCCTCTGAGGACTGCGCCTGAGATGTATGCCCCTCTTCCTGCCTGCGCTCCAGTACGGTCACCTGATAGTCCCCGTGGGAGCGGTTCTGGCTCCAGAACCAGATTCCGGCAAAGAGCACAAACCCCGCTGTCAGCCCTGCCACGATCTTTTCATATCTGGACAGTCCTGCCATATTTCTCCCCCTTTTGACACTTGCGCGGGCGGGGCAGGTTTGTTATAATGCTTGTAACTGCCCGCCTATTATGAGTAGTATAACATACATACGGAGATTTTCCTATGAAAAAATATTCTGCCAGACTGCTCAGCCTTCTGCTGCTGTGCCCCATCCTCATCTCCCTGCTGGCGCTCCCGGCCGCCGCGGAGGAGGAGGATCTGAACCTGTTTTGTACCCACGCCATCCTGATGGACGCCAATTACGGCGAGATTCTCTACGAGGACAGCGCCTATGAAAAGGCCTACCCCGCCAGCCTCACCAAGGTGCTCACCGCTCTGCTGGTGGTTGAGGCCATTGAGGAGGGGACCCTCTCCGCCGACACCATGATTACCGCCGGGGACACCACCAACCAGGGCATGGTGGACGGGGCCTCCACCGCCAATATCAAGGTGGGCGAGACTTTGTCGGTAGAAGAGCTGCTCTACTGCCTGCTCCTCCCCTCCGCCAATGAAGCGGCCAACATCCTGGCCGTGGCGGTGGACGGGTCCATTGAGAGCTTTGTGGAGCACATGAACCGCCGGGCGGGAGAGCTGGGATGCAAGGGCACCCACTTTACAAACCCCAACGGTCTTCATGACGACGACCACTACACCACCGCCTACGACCTGTCCCTGATGATGACCAAGGCCCTGGAGTACGACCTCTTCCGCACCATCATCGGCACGGTGAGCCACACGGTGCCCGCCACCAACATGTCGGAGGAGCGGGTGATTTACAACACCAACGGCCTCATTTCCAACTGGTACTACTCCGGCTATGTGTACGACAAGTGCATCGGCGGCAAGACGGGCACCACCGACCAGGCGGGCCGCTGTCTGGTGGCCGCGGCGGAGGACGGGGACACCCTGCTGGTGTCCGTCATTCTGGGCTCCGGCCCCATGGAGCAGGAGGGCTATGACCAGCCCCGGCAGGGTCAGCTGGTGGAGAGCACCCGGCTTTTGAAGTGGGGCTTCAGCAACTTCCAGCGGGTGACCATCACCCAGAGCGACGAGCCGGTGGCCAAGGTGGCCGTGACCCTCTCCCGCCAGGCGGACGAGGTGAACCTGAAGCCCCAGGGCTCCATCACCCGGACGCTGCCCAAGGACATGGACCTGGACAAGATCGAAAAGCGCATCACCATCCCCTACGAGTCGGTGGAGGCCCCTGTGGAGGAGGGCCAGGTGTTGGGCACCATGACCCTCTCCTACGAAGGGGAGGTGTACGGCACCCTGGATCTGGTGGCGGTCACCTCGGTGGAGCGCTCGGATCTGCTGTATAAGAAGCAGCTGGTGATCGACTTCTTCCAGCACACCTGGGTCAAGCTGATCCTTCTGGTTGTGGCGGTGCTGGTGGTATTCGTCCTGCTGCGGGTACTGGTTTTCCGGAAAAGGCGCCGGTATGGCGCCGGCGTGGGCGGCGGACGCCGCCGGGGCAACTACCGGGGCGGCCGGAGATAAGTTTACAAAAAAATCAGGCACAGCGTTTCGCTGTGCCTGATTTTTTTTGTGTTTAAAGGGCGGCCTTCAAAGCCTGGGCGATCTGATCGGGACAGGAGGTCTGCTTGCTTCCGCAGCGAATACCCTCCAACCGCTTCACCGCTTCCTCCACCTTCATCCCTCTCAGCAGAGAGGACAGACCCTGGAGGTTGCCGCTGCAGCCGCCGACCACCTGGACATCCTGAATGGTCCCGTCCTCCACCTGGATGTGGAAGGACCGGGAGCAGACGCCCCTGGGAATGTAATCGATGTTCACTTTCACACCTTCTTTCCCTCTGCCTTCGACCGTTTTCAGCCGTTTTCGGCAGGGGTCGTGGGCTATACTTGCTCAAGCATAGCAAATTCCAGGTGGAAAGTCAAGCCGCCTTATACAGCCGCCCGGTCCCGGCGCTCCAGCTGAAGCCGGTCGGCGATCATGGCGATAAACTCGCTGTTGGTGGGTTTGCCCTTGGCGTTGGAGACGGTATAGCCGAAGTACTTCTGCAAGGTCTCCAGGTCGCCCCGGTCCCAGGCCACCTCGATGGCATGGCGGATGGCCCGCTCCACCCGGCTGGCGGTGGTGCCGAAGGTCTTGGCCACCTCGGGATAGAGGACCTTGGTCACGGCGTTGATCACATCCATGTCCTCCACGGCGATCATAATGGCCTCCCGCAGATACTGGTAGCCCTTGATATGGGCGGGCACGCCCACCTCGTGGATGATGGAGGTCACCTTCCGCTCCAGATCGTAGCCGCTATCCCGTTCCGTTTCCAATCCCCCCGGGGACATCACCTGCCTCAGCCGCTGACACACAGTGGAGATCTTACAGGGCTTGGTGAGGAAAAAGTCCGCCCCCCTGGCGGCGGCCTCGTCGATCACATTGCCCCGGATGTAGCTGGACAGCACCAGGACCCTGGGCCGGTCTTTCAGCTTGGACAGCTCATCCAGCACCTCCAGCCCGTCCATCCCCGTCAGGACCATCTCCATGATCACCCCGTCGGGCCGCAGCTCCCGGGCCATGGACACCAGCTCAGCCCCATCCGCGGTCTCTCCCACAACCTGGAGATCGGGCTCTTTGGCCAGTGCCTGCGACAAAATGCCACGAAATTCCACGCCGGTGTCGGCGAGCAGAATTCGCTTCATTACATCCATTTCTTGCTTCCTCCTTGTACAAACCTGACATTCAGCCATCAACAGCCCGATCCTGCGCCAACCTGGGTTGTTTCGACTGATCACATACAATTTAGCACATCCCGCCCGGTTATGCAAGGCATTATCTGGAAATTATTGTAATATTTTCAGACTTTTGATCCTATAATTCGACTTAATTTCTATTTTTTGTAAGTTTTTTGGCAAAGTGCAGGCCCGGACCGGATGGTCCGGGCCTGTCTTCCTCAGGAGATCTGTGACTGGCCGCCGCTGGCCTGGCGGAACATATTTTCCGCCAGAATCCCGTAGCCCCGGCTGGCGTCGCTGATGAGCACATGGGTCACAGCCCCCACCAGCTTTCCGTTTTGCAGAATGGGCGAGCCGCTCATTCCCTGGACGATACCTCCGGTAGCCGCCAGAAGCTCCGGATCGGTGACCTGGATCATCAGGTTTCTGGTCTGCTCCTCCGGGGAAAAGACCTTGGTGATGGTGATGTCGAATTCCTCCACCTCATCTCCCCGGATGTTGGACAGAATGGTGGCAGGTCCCTCCTCCACCTCCGCCCGGGCGGCCACGGGGACGGGCTGCTGCTCCGTGGTCAGGTTTTCCTGGGGCATCTGCCCAAAAATCCCCAGCTCAGTGTTGGCATAGAGGGTCCCCAGATCCTTCGTCAGGTCAAACTGGCCGTGGAGCTCTCCGGGCTGGCCGCTCTCCCCTTTTTTCACATCGGAGACACGGGCGGGCATGATGCTCCCCGACTCCAGGGGCATGAGCATGGCGGTGTCCACATCGTTGATACCGTGGCCCAGGGCGGCAAACATACCGCTGGCCGGGTCATAGAAGGTCAGAGTCCCGATCCCCGCCATGGAGTCCCGCAGCCAGATGCCCAGCTGATACTCTCCCCGGCTGCTCTCCGCCGCCGAGGCGGTGAGCTGGAGCTGCTTCTGGCCCCGGACCGCCTGGATGGTCAGGGGGGTGTCCCGCTGCCGGGCCACCACAGCCTGAACCTGCTCAATGGTGTCCACCTCGTCGCCGTTGATGTGGGTGATCACATCCCCCTCTTTCAGCCCGCAGTCCTTTCCCGGACTGCAGCTGCCCTGGGCGGTCTCCACCGGGGACAGGCCCACTACCAGCACGCCGTCGGAGAAGAGCTTGATCCCCACCGCCTTTCCCAGGGGAATCACCTCTCTTCCCACCGCCCCGGCGCTTGCGACCACCGTCCGGGCCGGTGCCTGCAGCACAGCGGCCGCAGGGGCCGACGCCGCAACCGCTCCCTGAGTCGGAGCAAGGGTCAGCGCCAGGCACAGCCCCATGGCCGTCAGAACCGACAGGGCCCCGGTCCTCCTGAGGAAGCCTCGCTTCTTTGGTTCCTGTTCCAAAATTCCACCCCCTCACTTTTTGTCTTCGCGAAGAAAAAACGGGCGGCACGATCGCCGCCCGCCCTTTCATTATGGCCGGAGTATGCCCGCCTCAACCCTGGGGAGCCCTTCCTTCTTTACCAGCGGGCCAGATTGAGGGTCTTGTTTTTCAAGGGGAAGAAACACAGTGCCCGGAACATGTTGCTGTTTCTTACAGATTTTTCAGCGTCTGCTCCCACTGCTCCGCCCGGAAGCCAACCAGGACAAAGTCCTCTCCCACCAGCACCGGGCGCTTGACCAGCATCCCGTCGGTGGCCAGCAGGGCCAGCTGCTCCTCCTCCGTCATGGAAGGCAGCTTGTCCTTCAGGCCCAGGGCCTTATACTGCAGGCCCGAGGTGTTGAAAAATTTTTTCAGCGGCAGCCCGCTCTTCTGCCACCAGGCCCGCAGCTCGTCGGCGGTGGGGTTTTGCTCCTTGATGTGCCGGCCGGTATAGTCCGCTCCGTGTTCATCCAGGAATTTTTTGGCCTTCTGACAGGTGGTGCATTTGGGGTATTCTACAAACAGCATGGTACCACGCTCCTTTTTCCGATTACCGGCGCGGCCTGTCCGCGCCTGTGCAGCACCATGGTACCATGTTTTTTTCGTTCCCTCAACCGATTTCTTGTTTTTCCCGGTTAGTCTGCGCAAAATGTCTGCTCTCATACAGCGGCCGGGGCTTTCATTTTTTCTTTCCTTTCAGAAAAGCAGGCATAAAAAAGCCGCTCCGAAGAGCGGCCTTTTCAGCTTATTCCTTCTCTTCCTCAGAGGCGGGAGCTTCTTCCTGCTCCTGGACGGGGGCCTGTTCTCCGCAGGTCTCCTCTCCGGCATCCTCCTGGGCATACTCGGCCACGATCACATCCTCCGCGGGATCGCCCGGCTGCTTCAGCTCGGCAATGCGGGCCTTGTTGGCCTCGATGGCAGCCTTGGCGTCGGTGATCTTCTGGCAGGCGGCGGCATAGGCTCCGCCGGGAGCGGCGCCCTGCTCGGCATAGTAGAGCCGTCCGATCTCCAGGTAGGCCTTTTTCATCGTGTCCTCCTCGGACATATTGGCCACTTTCAGTCTCGCGATCTCGGCCAGACGCTTGGACTGGGCCACACCGGCCTGGGCCAGATCCACAGCCTTATCCTTCAGGGTATCCAGCGTATCCTTAATATCCATTTGGAAAACCTCCTTTTTGCGGTATTCCCGCTTGCTGCTCTCATTTTATCCCATTTTCCTCCCAGGCACAAGAGGCACTCCGGGGATTTAATCCATTTTTCATGATTCTTACAGAATAACAGCCCCTCCCCTCCCCACCGGCCGGGCGTTTTTCTCTTCTCCGTCTCTTCCCACCCTTTTCCCCAAAAACTCGCCCATGACAAATTCTTTCCGCTATGCTATGATAATCTCTGCCGCTCAGGCCGCCCGGCGGGCTGTCCGGCAGGACTTATGTCACCATCCCCGCGGCAGAGCGCCCGCTCTGCCGTCTGAACAAAAGTGAGGTCATCATGAACCAGAAAGAACTAAGCGAGCTGCGCCGCCGGTTCCGCCCGGACAAGAGCGCCATCAGCCGGGTCTACGGCTGCTATGTCAATGTGAAAAAGGAGATTATCTCCGATTTGGATGAGTCCCTGGGGCTTATGACCCAGGAGGAGGTGGAGCAGTATCTGGGGCTTTTGAAAAAGGCCCTGTCCGGCGCTCTGGGCAGAAACCAGCTGGATATCGTCTTCTCCACCCAGCAGGTGGCCAACAGCGAGGAGCACCGCCTGCTCTCCGGGCTGCGCGGCAGCAGGCTGGAGGACGGTGAGCTGCGCATGGCCCTGTACCGGAAGATCATCGACAGCCTGGAGCTGGAGGAAAACTACCTCATCCTTCTGGCCTATGACCGGTATGATGTGCCCGGGAAGGGAGCGGACGATGAGGAGCTGTCCGACGGGTCGGAGACGGTGTTTTCCTATTTCGTCTGCTGCGTGTGCCCGGTGAAAAGCGGCAAGGCCGAGCTGGGCTTTGTGGCGGGAGAAAACCGGTTCCACACCCAGACCCCGGGGCAGATCGTGGCCCCGCCTGAGCTGGGCTTCCTCTTCCCCGCCTTTGACGACCGGGCGGCCAATATCTACAACGCCCTCTTCTATACCCGCAAGCCCGATCAGGTCCATCAGGAGGTCATCGACGCGGTGTTCCACACCCAGCCCCCCATGTCCGCCGCCGAACAGCGGGAGGCCTTCCAGACCGCCCTGTCCGACACCCTGGAGGATGAGTGCAGCCTGGAGGTGGTCCAGGCGGTCCACGAGCAGCTCCGGGACCGGATCGTGGAGCACAAGGAGTCCCGGGACCCGGAGCCCCTGTCCATCAGCCCCCGGTCGGTGAGCGCCATTCTCCGGGACTGCGGCATCGCCGAGGAGCGCATCGGCGCCTTTGAGGAGGAGTGCGCCCGGCAGTTCGGCCCCGACGCCGCCCTCTCCCCCGCCAACCTCATCGACAGCGGCAAGTTCCAGGTCAAAAGCTCCCAGGCCACCATCTCCGTCTCCCCGGAGCAGAGCTACCTGGTTGAAACCCGGATCATCGACGGGAAAAAGTATTTCCTCATCCCCGCCGACGAGCTCATCGAGGTCAACGGTTTCGGCGTACGCCTGGGCGCTGAGGAAAAACACCCGGACAGTTTTGAAAAAGTTTAGACTTTTTCCCTCCTATTACAATATATTTACGGTTGAAGGCACGGCAGCCAGCCGTGTCTTTTTC
>JAXUUN010000016.1:0-50343 GCA_037231075.1 bacterium
TGTGCTGGGCCACGGGGATGACCATGGCCTGGATGGGGGCGATGCGGGGGGGCAGCACCAGGCCGTTGTTGTCGCCGTGGGTCATAATGATCCCGCCGATCATACGGGTGGACACACCCCAGGAGGTCTGGTGGGGGTAGTGGAGCTGGTTGTCCTTGCCGGTGAAGGTGATGTCAAAGGCCCGGGCAAAGCCGTCGCCGAAGTAGTGGCTGGTGCCGGACTGGAGGGCCTTCTTGTCGTGCATCATGCACTCCACGGTGTAGGTCTCCTCGGCGCCGTTGAACTTCTCCTTGTCGGTCTTGCGGCCCTTCACCACAGGCATGGCCAGCACATTCTCCAAAAAGTCGGCGTAGATGTTCAGCATGCGCTGGGTCTCTTCCCGGGCCTCCTCTTCGGTTGCGTGCATGGTGTGGCCCTCCTGCCACAGGAATTCCCGGTGGCGCAGGAAGGGACGGCTGGTCTTCTCCCAGCGCAGCACGCTGCACCACTGGTTGTACAGCTTGGGCAGGTCCCGGTGGGAGTGGATGATATTCTTGTAGTGCTCGCAGAACAGGGTCTCAGAGGTGGGACGGACGCAGTAGCGCTCCTCCAGCTTCTCGCTGCCCCCCATGGTCACCCAGGCGCACTCGGGGGCGAAGCCCTCCACATGGTCCTTCTCCTTCTGGAGCAGGCTCTCGGGGATCAGCATGGGCAGGTACACATTCTCATGCCCGGTCTCTTTAAACTTCTTGTCCAGCTCAGCCTGGATATTCTCCCAGATGGCGTAGCCATAGGGGCGGTAGATGAACATACCCTTGATGGAGGAGTAGTCAATGAGCTCCGCCTTTTTGCACACATCGGTGTACCACTGGGCAAAGTCCACTTCCATGTCGGTGATCTGCTCCACCTGCTTTTTGTTGGGATTCTGGGCCATATTGTCTCAGTCCTTTTCCTTTATTTAAAATGTAGTAAATTTTCCGTACCCAATATTTTATGGCCCTTGGGTGGAAAAGTCAAGGGGAGGCCCCAAGTTACCTCCAAAAAGGTGTCCATCTCACAGATTTCCCGGAAACAAACAGGGGGGAGGCTCATGCCTCCCCCCTTGTTTTCTCCTCAAAATAGGGTCTCTATATTCTTAGTGCTTCTCCGCCAGCTCCTGGTCAGGCCATGAACCAGTGCCGTCCAGAGAGCCGTTGTTCACCAGTTCGCCCTCCACCAGCAGGGTTCCATTCACCGTCAGGGTCTTGCCTTCCGGAATGGTCAGGGTGGACCCGGCGGGCACCGTCAGGGTCTTGCCCTCAGGCACCTGGAAATCATCGACCAGGGTAAAGGCCCCGTAGGTGGTCCACTGGTCGCTTCCTTCTGTCTCGGCGCTGTATACATACTTCACATAGACGCTGTTTTTCTTGGCGTCGTTGCACAGAAGGCCCACCGCGCCGCGGTTTTCACTGCCGCCAATGGTCACATGGGCGGTATAGGCGCCGTCTTCCACGATTCCCATGGCGTCCCGCAGCCCGCTTACTTCGTCCAGGACAAGAACCGCGGCGGTCTCCACCCCGCTGCCCTTGGACAGGTCAATGCTCTGGCCCCAGGCGCTGCCGGAGATCGTCAGGTTGACAGCCTCCACAGTGGAGCCGTTCACCGTCATGCCGCTGCCCTTACTGTTTTCCAGAGTCACATTCTCCAGCACCAGCTTACTGCCGCCGGTCAAATAGGGCTGCACTCCGTAGGCCTGATGATTGCTGTCCAGCGTCATATCCACCAGCTTCACAGTACCGGAAGTACTCGCGCCAAGCTCCACACCCAGCAGCTGCTTGCTGCTGTTGCTGCTGCCGGTCCAGCTGTCAGAGGCCGTGATGGTATGCCCCTGACCGTCCATGGTCACAGGGTAGGTCACAGTGATTTTGCTCCCCACTTCAAAGCTGGCTCCCAGCTGAATGGTGGGAACCTTGGCGGCCAGGGCCCCGGCCAGTCCGTTCTCATCGGTGACCACGGCCGTCACATTCAGGGTCAGCTTCAGGGTAATGGCTGCCCCATGATTGCCGTTCAGGGTCAGGGTTCCAATGGTGCCATTGGACTTATAGTCGGAGACGATGGCAGACACCAGAGTCTTCCCCTCGCTGTTTTCCCAGTTGGAGCCCTTCAAGGCACCGGCAATATTCCAGGTATAGACCTGATCACCATAGGCAATGCTCTTCACCGCATTGCCGTTGTCCCCGAGATACAAAGCCCCCAAAAATCGAGCCGTATCATTCATTGCGGCCGTACCGTCCCCAAACTGCTCCAGGGAATAGGTACCACTGACCGTGGCAAGATCTTCCTCCACGAGGACATTGTACGCCCCCACATAGGCGTATCCGTCCTCATAGGAGTAACTGTGGGCGTTTTCCACCGCATTTTTCAGTTCGGTCTTGGCCTGCACCCCGTCATCGGCATCCCCATCGTCGGCATCGCCGTCGTCGGCATTGTCGCCGTCGGTGTCGTCCTCTCCGGTATCGCCTCCGTCGGCGCTGTCGTCGTCGGGGTCGTCCTCCCCGGTGGTACCATCATCGGTACTCCCGCCATTTCCGCCTCCGGAGGAACCACCGCCGCCGGAGGAACTGCCCCCGCCAGAGGTATTTCCACTTTCCCCGGGCTTCACTTCGCCCTTGTCGGTGGCAACGGAGTCGGAACTGTTGTTCTCCACCTTGGTGCCGGAGGTGGTGACAGTGGCGCCGGTGGCGTCCTCGGTAGCCTCCACCTTACTCACAGTACCGCTGCCGGACACAGTGGTGTCGGCGGCAGAGATGACCACTTCCTCCACCTTGGCGCCCTTCTCAGTATCAATCTGGGCGTTGTCCCCGGACACAGTGATGGAGCTCACCTTGGCGCTGCCGGTAAGCAGGAGAGTGCTGTCCTCAGCGGCCTTGCTCACATTGATGTCGCCCACATTGCCGGTGACGGTAACCACGACATCGGGGGCAGCAATGGTGAGCTGCTCCACCTTGCCCTCCACCTTGACATCCTCCGAACCGTCGTTGACCAGGACCATATTGACCTTGGCGCTATCTTCCACGGCCAGGCGCACCTGGCCTCCCTGGCGGGAGACGGTGACGGTGCTGATCTTGGAGGTACCCTTGATGATAATGGAGTTCTCACCGCCGCCCCGGACGATCACCTTGCCGCCTACGGTGACGCTGTCCAGCACGATGTGACCGTCCCCCACGCCCTCAGCGATCATCAGGTCTCCGGAGATGGTCAGGCCTTCCAGGGTGACGCCGTCGGCGGAGATCACCATGTTGCCGTCCACATCCCGGGTATAGGTACCGGCCTCAGAGATATAGGAGCCGAAGATATTGGTGAAAATCACCGCGATCTCAGCGCGGGTGATGGGGGCCTCAGGGCGGAACTTGCCTTCAAAGCCGCCGATGTAGCCCTTGGCGGTCATAGCGTTCACCGCGCCCTTGGCCCAAGAGGCGATCTCAGCGCTGTCCTGATAGTTGGCAGCAGGTGCGTCGTCGGTGTCCAGCTCCAGCACCTTGGCCATCATCACCACGGCCTCCTGCCGGGTAATGGCCTGGCCGGGCTTCATCAGGCTGCCCGGGTAGCCGGCGAGCAGACCGGCGGCGCTGGCGCTCAGGATGGCGTCAGCATACCAGCTGCCGTTCACCACATCCAGGTAATGGTTTCTTCCCTTGACCTGGTAGTCCATAATGGCATCCATCATCACGGCCAGCTCAGCACGGGTGGTGGACTTGTCCGGCATCAGATCGCCGTTTTCATCTCCAGCCATCACACCATGGTTCTTCCAGGTCTCCAGATACTTCTGTGCCCAGTGTCCCTGGATGTTGTCAGCTGCCGCAACAGGCGGCACCATGGTAAGCATCATAGACGCCGCCAGCATAGCTGCCGCAATACGGGGGTTTCTTCTCATTGATTTTCGCTCCTTTATTGCAGTCTGGCAAATACATGCTTTGCGACTATAACATCGCAACGGGTCCATTTCAAGCAAATACCCTGGTATTTCCAGCTCTTCCGAATCTTCCAGCTGGGCAAGGCGGAGATCTGGGAAATCTTTCTTGCTCACGCCTTATATTTATGCTACACTGGAACAAACACTTGGGGATGTGCCCCGCAGGAAGAAAGGGATTTTTGTGGACGCTCAACAGAGACGATCTGAACTGGCCCAGCGCCTGAAGCAGGCCGACACACCCATCAGCGCCACCGCTTTGGCCCAGGAGCTGTCGGTCAGCCGACAGATTATTGTGGGAGATGTGGCCCTGCTTCGGGCCGGCGGGATGAAGATCATCGCTACTCCCCGGGGCTATCTGCTTCCAAAGGCCGACTCCAACCTTCTGTGCACCTTCGCCTGCCGCCACCGCTCCGACCAGATGGAGGAGGAGCTCAACGCCATTGTGGATCAGGGCTGCACGGTCCTGGATGTCATTGTGGACCATCCGGTATATGGTCAGCTCACCGCCCCCCTCCACATCTCCAGCCGGTACGATGTGGCTCAGTTTATAGAGCGGTGCCGCCAGTCTGAGGCTGTCCCCCTTTCTCATCTTACCGAAGGAATCCATCTGCACACAGTCTCCTGTCCGAATCAGCAGGCGGCGGACCGGGTGCGGAAGGTCCTGGAGCAGATCGGTGTTTTATATGAATGAAAAATCAGCGCTTGCCGTTCCGGCAAGCGCTGATTTTCTTATTCCTGCTCCGGGGCTACAGGCGTCTGGGCAGGCTGTTTTTTCTTTCTGGAAAAAATATGGCTCAGATTGTCAATTACCGAGTAATAAACCGGAGTAAAGACCAGAGTAATGATGGTAGAAATGGTCATACCGGAGATCATGGCGATGCTCATGTCCGACATCATCTCCGCCGCTCCCTCTGCCATTCCCATGGCCATGGGCACAAGAGCCAGAATGGTGGTGATGGTGGTCATCAGCACCGGGCGGACACGGAGGGGACAGGCGTGGAGGATGGCCTCCTCCCGGCTCTCTCCCCGCTCACGGCGCTGACGGATGTAGTCCACCAGAATGATGGAGGCATTTACCACCGTACCGGCCAGCATGATCAGCGCCACCAACGAGATCATGGACAGGTCCCGTCCGGTGACGGGCAGGGCAAACAGCGCCCCGCCAAACGCCACCGGCAAAATCATCATGACAATGACCGGCATCAGGAAGGACTCAAACTGAGAGGCCAGTACAAAGTACACCAGGCCCAGGGCCACCACCAGCGCCAAAAGCAGGTCGCCGAAGCTGTCCATCATGTCTGAATACGCGCCGCTGATTTCCACATTGTACCCGTCCGGCAGCGCATATCCATCCAAAATTGTCCGGATCTGTTTGGTCATGGCTGTGGTGTCGCCGCTGATGGTATCACCGGTAATTGATACCTGCCGGGTCTGGTTCACACGGTTGATGCTCTGGGGAGCCAGCTCCACCTGGACATTGGCTACGGCCGACAGAGGCACCGTCCCGCCGTAGGAGGAGGGGATGGGCATGGAGTTCAGGGCGTCCAGACTTTCACCCGAACTTCCGTCGCCCCGGACCACCACATCCAATTCCTTGTTATTGATGGTAACCGTAGTGGCGGTGGCTCCGGACAGCTCCGAGCGCACCGCGGCGCCTACCGTCGCGGCCGTCAGACCGTACTGAGAAGCAGCCTCCCGATTCATGGAAATGGTTACCTGCTCCACCTGCTTGGCCATGGAGGTGGATACATCCACCGCGTCAGGCAGCTGGGAGATCTGTTCCTCCAGATCATTGGCGATCATGGCCAGGGTGTCATAGTCGTTGCCGGTAACCTCCACACTGATGTCGTTTCCGCTGCCCAGCATGGCCGTCATGTCTGTGGCATTCACCGTGATCTCGCATCCGGCAATGTCTGCCAGCAGCGGCCGCAGGTCATTGGCCACCTGTCCGCTGCTCCGGCTCCGGTCCCCCTTGTCCACCAGCACCAGATTGACGGACGACGACTCAGGCTGCGTGATGTAGTAGACCGACTCCAGTTCCGGCACATTCTCCTGGACGATTTCCACCACCCGGTCCGCAATGGACGCCGTATCATCCAGCTCCGACCCCGTGGGGGTGGAGACGCTGATGGAAACCATGCTCTGATCCATCTCAGGCATCAGCACCATCTTGGTGGACAGGCAGGAAACCGCAAACACAGCCACCAGCGCCACCGAAGTCAGCATTCCTGCCCACAGGTGCCGGACAAAGAATCTCAGCAGGCCGATGTAGAGCTCATTGAGACGGGTTCCCAGTCCAACTTTCCCCTGGGCCTCCCGCTTGGCCTTCTTTTCGGCCTGCTGCATGGCCCGCCGCTTTACTTTCTCTTCATCCAGCAGGAAATAGCACAGCAAGGGGACCAGCGTGACGGCAATCACCAGGGAACCCAGAATCAGAAATGAGATGGTCAGACAGAAATCGTCAAAGAGCATTCCCGCGATACCGCCCGTCAGGCCCAGGGGCAGAAATACCGCTACGGTGGTCAGGGTGGAGGCGGTCAGGGAGGTCAATACCTCCTTGGTTCCATCCACACAGGACTCCATACGGCTGTGCCCTTCGGCGGAGTAGCGATAGATATTTTCCAGCACCACGATGGAGTTATCCACAATCATGCCCACGCCCATGGCGATACCGCCCAGAGACATCATATTCAGGGTCAGATCAAAGACATTCATCAGCACAAACACCGTGAGAATACACACAGGCATGGACACGGCGATGGCGATTGTGGCGCCGAACCGGCGCAGGAAGAGGAATACCACGATGGCGGCCAGCACAACGCCCATGGCGATGTTCTCAAGGGCCGCGTTCACCGCGATATTGATGTAGTCCGAGGCTGTATACAGCACAGAGTAGGCGATGGAGGAGTTTTTTTCATGGAGGTTCTCCATGGCAGCGATCACCGCTTCCGCGGTGGCCGCCTCGTTGGCCCCCGACTGCTTGGACACCTGGAGGACCACACAGGCTGAACCGTCGGTCATGGCTACCGTGTCCGGATCTGTGGTCTCCAGCGCCACATCGGCCACCTCAGACAGACGCACCGACCCTCCCGTCGGCAGAGGTAGGATCAGATTTGCCACATCCTCTACCGTCTGGAACTTGGCGTCGGTGGTAACGGTCAAGGTCTGGCTCCCATTTTGCAGATCTCCCGCGGGATAGAGCAGATTCTCCGCAGCCAGCATCTGGGAGATGTAGGAGTTGGACAGCCCAAGGCCGGCAGCCCGGGCGGAGTCCACCTCCACGGCGATCTGCTGGCTCACGCCGCCGGAGATGCTGACCTGGGCCACGCCTTCCACCCGCTCCAGGGCGGGTCCCACCGTATCCTCCGCCATGGACTGAATGCTGGCCAGATCGTCCCCCATCAGGGCTATGATGGCCGAGGGGAGCAGATCGCTGATGTTGATGTTCACAATCACCGGGTCCATAGCCCCCTCCGGCAGGGAGAGCTGGTCAAATTGTTCTCTCAGCTTGGTGGCCGCAATATCCAGATCTGTCCCGTCGGCGTAGGTGATTTGGAGCTGGCTGACCCCCTCAGAGGAGGTGGAGCTCACCTCTTCCACGCCGGCTACCGACATAATGGCCGACTCCAGGGGACGGCTGACCAGTTCCTCCATGTCCTGGGGGCTGGCGCCATTGTAGTAGCACATGACCACGGCGGCCGGGGCCTCCACATCGGGCAGCAGGGCCAACTGAAGCTGGGTGGTGAATACCACGCCGAAGATGGAGATCATGATGACCGCCATCAAGGTCGTCACTTTATGCTTGATGCAAAATTTCGCGATGCTCACCCGTCTCAGCCCTCCCCGGACACGATCCGCACGGCGTCACCGTCGGACAGATAGGCCTGACCCACCGTGACCAGCTGCTGCCCCTCCTCAAGGCCGCTGGTCACTTCGGTCACACCGTTGCCGCTCAGTCCCGTCTCTATCTCCTGATACCGGGCGGTATTCTCTTCCACCACAAAGACATACTGCACATTGTTGCTGGTCTGAATGGCCTGGGAGGGAATCACAATGGCATCGGCAGAGGTATCGGTGCGGAAGGAGACATCGGCAAACATACCTGCCAGCAGTCCTTCAATATCCTCCCCGATGGAAACAGTGACCGTGTAGAGCTTGGTCTGGGCGTTGGCGCTTTTCTGAATGCTCTTGATGGTCCCAACAGTCTCCACATTCAGCGCGCTGATGGAAATATCCACCTCATCGCCCTGAGCCAGCTTGGGAATCAGGGACTCGGACACAGAGACCTCTACCTTCATGGTGTCCACACCGTCAATCACCGCCACGGGCATGGAGGCGGACACATAGCTGCCCTCCGCCGCGTTCAGTGTGACCACAGTGCCTGAGATGGGGGCGATTACATTGCCGCCCGCGTCCACATTCTCCAGCACCGAGGCCAGCTGCTCCACATTGGACTTGTAGCTCTGCATCCCCGCCTCCAGCTGGGCCAGGGTGGAGGTCTTGCTGGCCTTGGCCGTCATCAGATTGAGCTCCGCCGAGTCAATCTCCGACTGAGAGGCGGCGCCGATCTCAAACAGCGCCTTCAGGTCGTTGAGATTTTTCTCCGCCAGGGCGATCTGTTTATCCAGAATCGCTTCCTGGTCCGCATAGCTCTGAACCGCGGACTGGTAACTGATATTGGCGGAATTATAAGAGGACAGCGTGCTGGCCATATCCAGCGTACAGATCTTTTCTCCCGCTGTCACAGTGTCCCCGGCGTCCACATAGACGGCGGTGCACTGGGCATTGGCGGTCACATAGACAGACTCCTGACCATCTGCCACCACTTTACCGGACACCTTGTTTTCGGTGGAAATGGTCTCCCGGGTCACATCGGTGACCTGTACGGCAACCCCGGCGGGGACACTGTTCTGAGCGGATTCCGCTTCTCCCCCCGTCTGACAGGCTGTCAAAGTCAATACCGCGGCCGCAGCCAGGGCCGCGGAAATAATCCGATTTCCTTTCATGAATCAACTCTCCTCCGTCAGTTCAAGATTCCGTAGTCCACAGCCCAGCGGTAGTTGTGATAGGCGGAAAACAGATCGTTTTCCGCTCCATCCACCGTCTCCTGAGCCTCTTTCACCTTATCTTCCGCCTCCAGCAGGTCGTTGAGAGACAGATTTCCCTGCTCGTACTTCAGCTGGGACACCGAGTAGTTGTCCTGCTCCACTGCCAGGGCGGTTTTGGCCGCGTCCAGTACCTGTTTGAAATCCTTTACCTGCAGGTACAAGGTGCGGAAGGAGATCTCAAAATTCTGAATGGTCGCGTTGTAATTATATTTAGCCGCTTCATAGGTGTGGGCCGCAGAGGCATACTGGTACTTATCGCTGGTGGCGGCGTACTGCCCGCCGTTGTCCTCATAGGTCTCATGGGCCTCATCCAGCGTCTGCTCCGCCTCATAAAGGCTATAGCTGTTCTCCTTGGCCGTCTCCAGATCCGCTTCCAGGTTCATATCCGTCAGCTGCTTGTCCGTCACTCCGGGCAACTCACCCAGCTGGATCTGGCCGTTCAGCTCCCCGCCGGCCATCAATTCCAGCTGCATCTTGTAGTTTTGAATGTTGCTGTCCAGGGTCTGCTTGCTGCTGAGCAGGGAAGTACGGGTCGCCTGGGTCTGCTTCAAGGTCTGGGAGGAGATCTGCCCCAGCTCATAGCGCAGCTCCAGCTCCTCCAGGGAGCGGTCCAGAGCGTCCAGATTCCGCTGCAGGGTCTGTCTGTTCTGCTCCATCTCGATAATGGCAATATACAGGGACTCTCCGGCCATCACCACCTGATTCTGCGCGTTTTCCAACTGCCAGATAGCGTCCTCATTGTCCTTCTGAAGCTCTCCCTCTTTCAGCGAATCAAATGTCTCACGCAGCGCGTCATAGCTCTGCTCCAGCGCCTTGGCTTCCGGCGTTTCTCCCATACCATATATAATCATCATCCACTGGGCGCTGGCAATGTCGTTGAGGCTTTGCCGAAGGTCCTCATACATCTTGTCATAGTCAATGACCTCAATGGACTGGATATTTTCCTCCAGAGCCAGCAGGGTCAGATTATTCTCCCGCAGGCGGCGCTCCAGATTTTCAAAGGTAATGGATCCCACCGGATCGGGCACATATACCGGCGGCGTCCAGGCTCCGCCGATCTCATCAGGCGTCTGTTCCTCCTCGTTCTGAACAGATTCCTCCCCGGATTGTTCATCCAATACCACAGGCGTCTGTTCCGGTTCAGACTGCGCTGTCAGCTCTTCCGACTCCCCATCGGTCGTCGCCGCCAGAACAGATATGCCCAGCAGGGACAGGGCCACGGCTCCCGCTGTCAGCAGAACCAAAAATCGCTTTTTCATCTGGTTGTATCCTCCTTCTCCGCCGCGCAGCCATATTTCAGCATGCCCACACGGGTCTTTAAAGCCTCCCGCTGCCGCTCCCGGCTGCCCGGGTCCTGCAATGTTCCCGCCACAGCATAGGCCAGGGCGGCACACAGCAGATGAAATACATGGTCGGCATATTCCCGGTTGTTTTCCCGTATCAGCGACGGGTCCACCAGTTCCCACAGCTGGTCAGGCAGCATCCCCGGACTGGATGTCATAAATGCCTGGGTATCCCACCCGGGGTTCAGTCTCAGTACCTGGATAAATCGGCCCAAAATCGGGTCCGTCCCGCCCTGAGATACAAACTGATCAAAAGAGCTCAGTGGAATCGCGAACAGGTCTCCCCGGTGCCCCATCAAAATCCCCCGCAGCAGATTGACAAAATATTCCCGCATATCCGTCAGCAGATAGCGAACCATGTCCTCTTTGTCCACAAAATACTGATAAAAGCTTCCTCTGGGAATATGCGCATCCGAAATGATCCGGTTAATGGACATATCCGCAAAACGAACTCTTGTCATTTCCGACCAGCAGGCGGCCAGCAGCCGCTCCCGTTTCTCCTCGGGAAGCCGGAAATATGTACTGGTAGGCATATGCTCCCTCCCGTTATGACATCCTGTCGCATGACAGTCTGTCATAATTATAGGCAGGCTCAATTTCTCTGTCAAGCCGCAGACAATAAATGTTTCGTTAAGACTGCTGTCCCCATGAAACACCTTCCATTTCCTCATCTAAATTAAAATTCCGGAGCGCCCCTGTTGGGGCGCTCCGGAAAACATATGTTTATCGTCCAATCAGCGCTTGCCCTTGTCATAGATCTCTCCCAAAGCCCTGGGGGCGCGGTTACTCTTGGAGAAGAAGATGAGCAGGAACAGCGTCACAATATAGGGCAGGGTCATAAAGAGATCGGTAAAGGCGGAGGGAAGCTCCATCATCTGGGTCAGCGCAAATCCGCCGGACCGGGCAAATCCGAAAATCAGGCAGGCGGCCAGGGTGGGCATGATCTGCCAGTTTCCGAAAATCAGTCCGGCAATGGCCAGATAGCCATAGCCCATGTAGATGGCGGACGAAAACTGCACGGAAATGGAATAGGCAAAGCAGATGCCGCCCAGGCCGGACAGGGCGCCGGAAATCATAACCGCGATAAACCGCACCCGGCTCACCTCCACGCCCGCCGCGTCCACTGCGTGGGGGTTGTCGCCGCAGGCCCGCAGGTGCATACCGAAGGGGGTCTTGTACAGCACATACCAGGCCACAAGCGCCACCAGAATGATGATCAGCTCAAAGGGATAGATGTTGGTAAAAATAGCTCCCAGCACGGGAATCTCAGACACCCCGGGCACCGTCAGACGCACAGAGGTGGTCAGGCGGAACCGGTTGGAGGCAGCGCCAAACAGCGCCGTAGAGATCTCGCTGGTCAGGAAGGTGGTCAGGGCGGTAGCCAGAATGTTGATGACCACGCCGCTGATGACCTGGTTGGCCTTGAACTTCACGCACAGCACCGCATGGAGTACCGCATAGAGTCCTCCCCCCAGGAAGGCAAAGGCCATGGCGATAAACATGGGGATCTGGCTGTCCGCGGCAAACATCCCGGAGACCAGAGTGGCTGCCAGGGCGCCCACAAAGGCTCCCATGCCCTGAAGGCCTTCAATGGCCAGGTTGGTCACACCGCTGCGCTCACAGTAAATACCTCCGATGGCCATAATAAACAGCGGGATGGCAAAGGACAGGCCGTCAATGATCACAGTATTCAGATAGGTCATGGGTTGGCCTCCTTTCCGTCGGCGCCGGAGAGCAGCTTCCGGGCGTCCTCCTCCCGCTGGCGCCCCCGGTTCACCAAATAGCCGATAAAGGCTCCGCAGGCGGAGAAGAGCAGGATCAGGCCGGTGATGAGAGCGCCGATCTCCTGGCGCACGCCAACGGAGGACTGGAGATAGGTGCTCCCTTTGTCAATGACAGAAATAAGCAGAGAGGAGAATATAATGCCGATGGGGTTGGAGTTGCCCAGAATACACACCGCAATAGCGTCAAATCCGGTGGAAATCAGCACATCGGGCTGAATGGAGCCGAAGTAGCCCAGATAGTAGGTCACCCCGGCCAGGCCGGCCAGCGCGCCGGAAATGGCCATCACCAGTACGGTGTTGCGCCCCACATTCACACCCGCATATCGGGCCGCCACCGGATTTCCGCCGATGGCCCGCAGTTCAAAGCCCAGTTTCATCTTGGTAAACAGGAATTGAACCAGAAGTACCGCTACTACCGCCAGTATAATCCCAAGCGGGATGTCCATCTTCAGTCCGCCCAGCTCTGTATCCATCAGGGACAGTCGGGAAGCGTCGGTAACCGGCCAGGACTGACGGGTGGATGGGTTGTTGATGGTGGCTTTTACAAAGAAGCTGACCACATACCGGATTATATAGTTGAGCATGATGGCCGAAACCACTTCATTGATGTTCCACTTCTGCTTGAGAAAGCCGATGACAGCGGCCACTGCCGCTCCGGCCACCAGGCCAATCACGACCACCAGGGGCTTGGCCACCGCCCCAGGCAGGCTTTCCGCATAGCCCACGGTGACGGTGGCAATGAAGCCGGCGCAGAGCATCTGCCCCGAAACGCCGATGTTGAACAGCCCCGCCCGCATGGCCACCGCCACGGACAAAGAGGCAAAAATCATCGGGGTCCATGCGTTGAGCAGACTGAGGAAATCGGTGAGCATGCTCTTTTTGGCGGCATAGGCCTCTTTGGGCAGGATACCCGAACCCTGAAGCAGACTGATAAAGGCCTCCATGGGATTTTTGCCCAGAATCAGCAGCACCACCGAGCTGGCAATCAGACTTAACAGGATGGCAAAAATGGGGATGGTAATGCGCTGACGCCGCTCATCCCCCATCAGGAACAGCACGCCCCTGGTAATGGGATTAGCCCTCCTCATTCTGCTTCACCCCCATCATAAATTGTCCCACCTCATTGGTGGTCAGCGTCTCGGCAGGCGCAATTTTCAGCAGCTCTCCGCTGAAAATCACCCCGATGGTATCCGCCAGACCCATGATCTCATCCAGCTCCAGGGAGATGAGCAGGATGGCCCTGCCCTTGTCCCGCTCCGCCAGAATCTGACGGTGAATGTTCTCAATGGCGCCAATATCCAGGCCGCGGGTGGGCTGAACAAAAATCATCAGAGGGGAGCCCAGCTCGATCTCACGGGCCACAATGGCCTTCTGCTGGTTGCCGCCCGACATGGAGCGCACCACGGTGTCCTTCCCCTGGCCGGAGCGGATATCGTACTCCGCAATCAGGCGCTGGCCATACTGGCTGAACGCCTCATGGTTGAGAATACCCTTGTGGCAGAAGGGCTCCCGGTAGTAGGTCTTCAAGGCCAGGTTATCCTCCAGGGTAAAGTCCAGTACCAGGCCCATATTCTGTCGGTCCTCGGGGATGTAGGAAATTCCGAGATCTGTGCGGCCCCGGATATCCATGTGGGTGATATCCGTGCCGTTCAGGGTGATGGTCCCCTCCGCCGCCCGGGCCATTCCCGCTACCGCGTCGGCAATTTCCACCTGCCCGTTGCCCGACACGCCGGCAATGGCAAAGATCTCACCCGCCCGTACCGAGAAGGAGACATCCTTTACCACGGGGAAATTATCCCGGTTCTTCACCGTCAGGTGTTCCACCCGCAAAACTTCTTTTCCAAACTTTCCGGGGGCCTTGTCCACCACAAAGTCCACCTCACGGCCCACCATCAGGTTGGCCATGGTCTGGGTGGAGGTGGAAGCCACATCCAGAATATCAATGAGCTTGCCGCGATTGAGGATGGCGCAGCGGTCAGCCACCTGCTTGATCTCCTCCAGCTTATGGGTAATGAGGATGATGGTCTTTCCTCCCTCCCGAAGGCCGCGGATGATCTGGAGCAGAAATTCAATTTCCTGGGGGGTGAGTACCGCGGTGGGTTCGTCAAAAATGAGGATCTCCGCCTCCCGGTAGAGCATTTTCAAAATCTCCACCCGCTGCTGAGTGGACACATTGATATCCTCAATTTTGGCCCTGGGGTCCACCTCCAGGCCGTACTTTTGGGACAACTCGGCCACCTTTGCGTTGGTGCTCTTAATGTCCACCACAGGGAAAACGCCCATCCGGCGTTTGGGCTCGATGCCCAAAATGATGTTCTCCGCGATGGTATAGTTGCTCACCAGCTTAAAATGCTGGTGGACCATGCCGATATTCAGCTTGGTGGCATAGTTGGGGGAGGAAATATGCTCCCTCTTGCCCCGGATGTAGATTTCTCCCTCATCCGGTTCATACATGCCGAACAGCATACTCATCAGAGTGGATTTCCCAGCGCCATTTTCACCCAGCAGGGCAAAAATCTCTCCTTTTTTGATTCCCAGGGAGATATCATCGTTGGCCACAATGCCGGGAAAGCGTTTGGTGATGTGCCGCATTTCCACAATGTACTCATCCGCCATCCATATCACGCTCCTTTGCTCAGTTTCCTTCAGGCGTCCTCATCCCAACCCGGTGTGACCGGGCTGGGATCAAGACGCCCAAGCTTGACCGCCAGGCAGGAAAGAAAAGGGGGGCGCTCCGCAGGGACCACATCAGTCGGGCAAACGGAGCGCCCCGAATTTACAGTTCAGGAATCGATCTGAAACCGCCTCAGCTTACAGGCCGGGGAACTCCTCGGGCGTATAGCCGTTAAAGTTGGCGGCGGGAACAATGGTGCCGTCCTTCACCTGGGGATAGAGCTCGTCCAGCGCGCTGACAGTCTCAGCGGACATCTGGTGACGGCCCTCGGCGGAGACATAACCGGTGGAGTCGGTCTGGGCGGTCAGAGTGTAGTTGCCGCCGGCAAAGGTGCCGTCCACAACGGCATTGAGCTGACGCTCCACATTGATAGCCATGTTCTTCAGAACAGAGGTCAGAATGATGTTGCTGTCGCCGTTGGCGCCGTCGTCATACTGGTCCACATCGCAGCCGATGATCATGCAGTTGCCGGACTCCTTGGCAGCGGCAAACACGCCGTTGCCGGAAGCGCCGGCGGCCACAAAGATGATGTCGCAGCCCTCGCGGATCAGGGCCTCGCCCAGAGTCTTGCCGGTAGCCTCGTCGGAGAAGTTTCCGGTGTAGTTGCCGCCCACATTGACGCCGGTCACATCGGTGCCGGCATAGGAGGCCAGCTCCACGATTTCAGCAGTGGCGCCCAGGTGCTTATTGGCATAGTTCACGCCGGACTCAAAGCCGTACTGATAGTTCACATTGGAGGGGAAGGGCTGTCCGGTGACCACGGCCACCTTTCCGCTCTGGGTCTCCAGAGCGGCAGCCACACCGGCGAAGAAGCCGCTCTCCTGCTCAGCAAACTGCATGGCGTAGACATTGTCCAGACCGTCCTCCATGGTGACGCCATCAGCATCAGTGGGGAAGGTGTCCACCAGGATGAAGTACTTGTCGGGGTTGTCCTGGGCCACAGGGCCGATGGCGGCGGACTGGAAGCCGGTAGCCACGATCACATCGTAGTCGGCCACAATCTCGCCCACCAGCTGGGCCACGGCAGCGGTGTCACCGCTGGTCTCCTGAACGGGAGTCACGGTGTCGATGTCGCCCCGGGAGGCAATAAAGTTCAAAATGCCGTTATAGTTGTCCTCGTTAAAGGAGCCGTCGTCCACGGAGTTGGGGCTGGACACAATGGCGATCTTCAGGCCCTGGGCCTCGGTGCCCTGGCTCTGGTCAGCGGAGCTCTGGGAGCCGCTCTGGGCCCCGGACTGGCTGCTGGCGCTTCCGCCGCCGCAGGCAGTCAGAGACAGTGCCATTGCCGCAGACAGGAACAGGGCAAGCAGTTTCTTGCTGAATTTCATCTTTCTTTTCCTCCTTGAATGTTGATTCTCATTTCAGCCTGGAACCATATTTTTCTTCCAGACCGGCCGGGCCATCCGCAGCCAATGTGCGGCGTTCCTCCAAATCATGCCCGACAATATTATAATCCTACTATCTGCGGGCCGATTTGGCAAGACGCAATTTCCACAAAGATGCCCGGAATCAGCCTAAGGGCCCTGTTTTTCCTTTTTAACCCCCTGGAAAATCACCGAAAGAGCTTTTGCAGGCTCTCTTCATAGGGGGCGCGGCAAATGCCTTTTTCCGTGACAATGCCGGCGATCAGGGTATGGTCTGTCACATCGAAGGCGGGATTGTAGCATTTTACCTCTGCCAGAGCCATGGGCTCGGCATACCACTTTTCCCGAATCTCACCGGGGTCCCGCAGCTCAATAGGTATATGGGCTCCATCAGGGCAGCTGAGGTCGATGGTGGAAGTGGGCCCCAGGACATAGAAGGGGATCCCGTAATATTGGGCCAGAATGGCCACACCGCTGGTCCCGATCTTGTTGGCGGTATCTCCGTTGGCCGCGATCCGGTCACAGCCTACAAAGCAGGCCTGCACCCAGCCGTTCTTCATGACAATGGAAGCCATATTGTCGCAGATCAGGGTCACATCAATCCCCGCCTTCTGCAGCTCATAGGAAGTCAGACGGGCTCCCTGGAGCAGCGGCCGGGTCTCATCGGCAAAGACCCGCAGATTCATGCCCTTCTCTTTTCCCAAAAACAGGGGGCCAAGCGCAGTCCCGTACCGGGAGGTAGCCAGAGGGCCGGCGTTGCAGTGGGTAAGGACCCCATCGCCATCCTTCAGCAGGGACAGACCATACTCGGAGATGGCCCGGCACATGGCGATGTCCTCCTGGTGGATGGCCCGGCACTCCCTGCCCAGCAGCTCCAGCAGCTCCTCCACCGCAGCTCCGGTGTGCTCGGTCACCACCCGCTCCATCCGTTCCAGCGCCCAGCTCAGGTTCACAGCCGTCGGGCGGGAAGAGTTGAGATACTCCTTCCAGCGGTGAAACTTTGCCGCAAACTGTTCTCTGTCCCTGATCTCCCACTGGCGGGCCAGGGCATACATACTGTATCCCGCGCAGATTCCGATGGCCGGCGCGCCTCGGACCTGGAGCAGTTTAATCGCATTGTACATCTCTTCGGGTGTGCGCAGGGTCAGGTATACGGTGCGGTTGGGCAGCTGGCTCTGATCAATGATCACCACGCTGCGCTCGTCATCCCCCAGCCGTACATTATCGATATGAGTCACCTGTCTGATCTCATCTGCCATTGGAATCAACTCCTGTCTGTTTGTCTTTCGTCTGCCCGGATCATCTCCGGACACTCCCTTCTGGTGTCTTTCATTCGCCGTAAATTTCGTTTTCCAGGGGTCTGGAAGGCAGCAGGCAGTCCTCATCCCGGAAGGCCGGGGCAACAATACAGGAGACCAAGGCATAGTCTCCCTCCACCAGCCGGGTCGTCTGCCACTGACCGGCCCGGGCCAGGATCTGGGGACGCTCTCCATCTCTATCTCTCAGTCTGGGGCCCAGGCAAAGCTTTCCCTCCGGTACGGGTCTCTCTCCCGTCCCCCCCAGGGTCATCTCCAGGCTACCCCCCATATGCCAGGCCCAGACTTCGCTGGCCTGAAGCTGATGCCAGCGGGAAATTTCTCCCCGCTGGAGCAAGTAGTAGATAATGCTACAGGTATCCCTGGCCCCGTCAAAGGCGGGCAGGAATCCGTCCGGAAGGGTAACGCCGCTGGTAGTCACAAAGGCGTACCAGCCCCCCTCCTGATGAGGTACCATACCCAGAAGGTCAATGATTTCCCGGGCGGTGTAAGCAGTATGCTCCATCGTTCTGTTCTCCTTTTCCAGAGGATCAAGTCTCCCCCGAGTCCCGTTTTCCCGCCAGCTTCCGGTAGTAATCCCCCATGGAGCGAAGGGTTTCCGCCTGCTCCGGGGTAATCTCCACTCCGCCGCCCAGACGGCTGACATAGTAGTAGACCTTTGCGGTCTGCTCCACCGTCTCCAGACGGTCAAAGGCGGACCACAGGGTGGGGCCCCAGGCCAGGGACCCGTGGTTGGCCAGCAGCACAGCATTATGGTTCTGAACAAAAGGCCGCACGCTCTCCGCCACCTCACAGGTGGAGAGCATGGCAAACTCTGTCACCGGAACCTCTCCCAGCCCGGCCACCATCTCCGACAGGTAGCGCTCCTTCAGAGGCCGGCGGCAGATGGCAAACGCGGTGGACATGGGGGGATGGGCATGGACCACGCTCATGACATCCTCCCGCTCCCGGTAGATCATCAGGTGCATCTTGCTCTCAGAAGAGGGATAGCGGTCCCCTTCCAGCACATTGCCCTCCAGATCGCACAGCACCAGCATCTCGGGGGTCATCCGCCCCTTTCCCACTCCGGAGGGGGTAATCAGAACTTTCCCCTCGTCCACACGGACAGATATGTTTCCATCGTTGCTTACCACATATCCCCGCTGATAGAGGAGACGGCCCACCTCACAAATCTCCTCTCTCACATGACCGTAGTCTTTCAAACACCCCAACAACCTTTCCCTGTCTCATCCGCCGGAATCCGGCGTTTTGAACTAATTTTCTATATTATACCGTGTTCCCTGTTTCGGCGCAAGAGCAGACCCGCCTCTCTTTTTCCAGCAAAAAAGGCGGCCGTCCATCAGGACGGCCGCCTTGGCGGAAGCAAAGTCTTACTTCAGGTTCAGGGCCTCTTTCACCTTGTTGATGATGTGGGCGCCGATATCCCGGGAGGCGTCCAGAGTCTGAGCGCCCAGGTGGGGGCTTACGATGAAGTTGTCGCACTCAAACAGGGGGGAGTCAAAGCCAGCGCCCTCAGTCAGGCCGCCGGCAGCCAGCTCATTGGCCATTACATCGGAGGCATAGCCGCCCAGCTTGCCGGACTTCAGAGCCTCGTACATATCCTGCTCGTTGACGATGCCGCCGCGGGCCATGTTCAGCACCACAGCGCCGTCCTTCATCTCAGCAATGGACTTGGCATTGAACAGGTCCTTGGTCTCGGGGGTCAGGGGCATGTGGATGGTAACAAAGTCGGAAACAGCCAGCACCTCGTCGATGCTGCAGCTCTTGGCGTTCTGCTCCTCAAACACATTGGCAGGCAGATAGGGATCGTAGGCCACTACATCCATCAGGAAGGCGTGAGCCAGCTGGCCCACACGCTGGCCCACACGGCCAAAGCCCAGAATACCCAGGGTCTTGCCCCGCAGCTCGCGGCCCACAAACTTATACTTGTCCCAGGTCTTATTGACCTTTACATCGTAGTTGGCGGGAATGGTGTGGCGGGAGACATCCAGCATCTTGGAGAAGGTCAGCTCAGCCACAGCGTTGCTGTTCAGGCCGGGGGCGTTGAACACCTGGATCCCCTTGGCCTTGGCGGTGTCCAAATCAATGTGGTTCAGGCCCACAGAGCACACACCGATGACCTTCAGATTCTTGGCCGCATCCAGGATCTCCTTGTTGATGGCGGGGTCTACCCGCATGATGAGGACATCATAGTCCCCGATCATCCCGGCCAGCTCAGCCTGGGTGGGGAGCATCTTGGTATCTACCTGCATGTACTTGCCCAGTTCCTCAGCAATGGCGGGAGAGACGGCGTCAATAATCAGACATTTCATAAGACATCTTCCTTCCTTTATATCATCTTGGGTATTATGCCCATTTATGGATCCCATACTATTCAATATTATGCCATATTTGGTCCAGTTTGGGAAGTACCTTTTTGTTGAGGGTTGCCACAGCCAAATGGCTGTGGTATACTGTTGAAAAAACCTGTTGTATCACGAGTTTTCAACCTCTCACCCATAAGGAGGCTACTCTTGAACTTTCAACACCTGAAATATTTTCTCACCGTGGCAGAAGAACTTAATATCACCAAAGCGGCTGAACGCCTGTATATCTCCCAGCAGTCCCTGTCCAACCACATCGGGAACCTGGAACGGGAGCTGGGGGTCAAGCTCTTCACCCGTTCTCCCAAGCTGTCACTGACCTACGCAGGGGATTTGCTGGTAGATACCGCCACTCAGATCCTGGACCTGCACAGTCAGTACTTATCCAAGGTGGGGGATATCAACCGCCAGTACATGGGGGTACTCCGGGTGGGGATCTCCCACACCTGCGGGCTGGCTCTCCTGCCGGACATTCTCCCGAAATTTCACAGCGAATTTCCACTGGTTGAATTTTCCCTTTTTGAGGGAAACTCCATTCAGCTGGAGGATGAGCTTTCCCACGGGAGGACGGATCTGATCATCTGCTTCCAGCCCATTATTATGGATGGCGTCAATACCGTCCCCCTCACGGAGCAGAAACTGGTCATGGTAATCCCCAAAACTTTTACCGACCGTATTTTTGCCGATCAGGCCGAGAGCATCCGCGCCCAGTTTGCCCAGGGAGCCGATCTCAGCCTGTTCCGGGATGCCCCCTTTGTGCTCATCAAGCGGGGCAACCGCACCCGCAATATTGTAGACCAGTATTTCAGCCGCTACTACTTCAAGCCCAACCTGATTCTGGAGACCGAGAACACCGTAACCACCCTGGCCATGGCGGAGGCGGGAATCGGCATTACCATCTGTCCTGAACTCTTCCTCCGGGCTCTCCCGGTGCCCACTCCGGGGTCAGCCGGTGTAGATCTGTTTCCCCTGACCGACCCCTCCACCTTCAGCAAACTGGTGGCCGGATACCGAAAAGACCGGTATCTGTCCCACTTTGGAGAACGATTTATCCAGATTGCTCAGGAAATCCTACATACCCAGACATAAAAATCCGCGCGCCTTTTAAAAGGCGCGCGGATTTTTTATTTCTTCAGGCTCTCAGCCCAGGCGCCATACTCTGCCACCTTGCCGTCAGACTCCTCCCGGGAAGCTCCGTTGGCCAGGATATATACTTTGACCTTGGGCTCGGTGCCGGAGGGGCGGACGATCAGGCTGGTGCCGTCCGCCATCTCGTAGCGCAACACATTGGAGCCGGACAGCTCCATGGTGGTTCTGGCCCCGTCGGCCACACTGACCACGCTGCCGTCCTTGTAGTCCTTCTGCTCCTTCACCGCCACGCCGGCAATCTCCACCGGAGGCTTCTCCCGCAGAGAGGCCATCAGGTCGGCCATCTTCTTCAGGCCGTCCAGACCCGGCATCACCAGATTCAGGGTCTTTTCGCTGTAATAGCCGTACTTCTCATAGAGGGCCAGCAGCGCGTCGTAGAGGGTCATCCCCTGACTGGCATACCAGGCGGCCATCTCCGTAAGGGCCACAGCGGCGGTAACCGCGTCCTTGTCCCGGACATAATCCCCCAGCATATAGCCGTAGGACTCCTCGTAGGAGAAAATCACCTTTCCCTCGCCGCTGCTCTCCAGGGCGTCCTTCTTCTCCGCCAGGAATTTAAACCCGGTAAAGGTGTCAAAGCACCGCAGGCCATTGACCTCGGCCACCTTCCGGGCCATCTCTGTTGTCACGATGGTCTTCAGGGCCACAGGCTTCTCAGGCAGCTTGCCGGAGCGCTTCATGGCGCCGATCAGATAGTCCAGCAGCAGCACGCCGGTCTGGTTGCCGGAGATGACCTTAAACTCCCCGTTACCGGTATTGACCATGATGCCCACCCGGTCAGCGTCGGGGTCGGAACCCAGGATAAAGTCGGCCCCCTCCTTCTTGGCGATGTCCACCGCCAGATAGAAGCCCTCGGGGTTTTCCGGGTTGGGGGAGACCACGGTGGGGAAGTTTCCGTCAATGACCATCTGCTCGGGCACGCAGATCACATGCTTCATGCCCAGGCGCTTGAGAGCCTCGGGAATCAGCTTGTAGCCGGTGCCGTGGAAGGGAGTATACACCATTTTAAAGGTGTCGGCCACCTGTTCCACCACAGCCTTGTCATTGACCTGGGCCATTACATTGGCCAAAAACTTCTCATCTGTCTCCTTGCCCATTAGGACGATCTTCCCCTGAGCCAGAGCCTGGTCATAGTCCATGGTCTTGACACAGGCGAACACATCCAGCTCCTTCATCTTCTTGGCCACCTGGTCGGCATGCTTGGGAGGAAGCTGGGCGCCGTCCTGCCAGTAGACTTTATAGCCGTTATACTCCTTGGGATTGTGGCTGGCGGTCACATTGATACCGGCGATACAGCCGTACTCCCGGATGGCAAAGGACAACTCAGGAGTGGGGCGCAGAGACTCAAACAGGCGCACAGGGATGCCGTTTGCCGCCATGACACAGGCGGCCTCCCGGGCAAAGGTGTCGGAATTGTTCCGGCAGTCAAAGCAAATGGCCACCCCACGGGCTGCCGCTTCCGGCCCCTCCTCCAAAATCACCTGGGCAAAGGCCTGGGTAGCATGGCGGATCACATGGACATTCATCCGGTACAGGCCCACTCCCATGGTGCCCCGCAGACCGGCGGTACCGAAGGAGAGCTGGTCAAAGAAACGGGACTCAATCTCCTTCTCGTCATCCTTGATGGCCTCCAGCTCCGCCTTTTCCCCGGTGGACAGGGCAGGACTGGCAAGCCAGGCCTCATAGGTATCTTTATAGGACATATCGTATAACCTCCCATTAAGCAATTTAGGGATTCTGCCTACAAGTATACCACAGGGTTTGTTTGATTTCTAGGGAATTTTCCAGATGCCTGGGTAGGAAATTAAATTTTTTCAGGGCCGCAGGAGCTTTTCCATATCCTGGGGGAGGGGAGATGTAAAGGTCAGCTGCTCTCCGGTTACCGGATGACACAATTCCAGTCTGGCAGAGTGAAGTGCCGGGCGTCCAATCAGCGCCCGATCCTCTGTCCCATATAGGAAATCTCCCGTCAGCGGGTGGCCCATATAGGCCATATGCACCCGGATCTGGTGGGTGCGGCCGGTGTCCAGCTCCAGCTCCACCAGGGCCCGCCGCCCATATGTGCCCAGGACCCGGTACCGGGTTCTGGCAAACTTCCCATCCGGGCACACCATCTGCTCCATCAGGGAGCCGGGTTTTGGTCCCAGCGGCACCTCAATGGTCCCTTCCTCCGGTTGGGGCACACCCTCGCAAATGGCCAGATAGGTCCGACGGAATGCCTTGGTATGGAGCTGGTTTTTCAGCACCTCCTGGGCATGGGGGTGCTTGGCCGCCGCCAGCAGGCCGGAGGTGCCCCGGTCCAGTCGGTGGACAGGGTGAAAATCCGCCGTTTCCCCCTCCAGATCGTAATGCCAGAGCAAAAAATTACCAATTGTATCATCAAAGTGTCCCGGCCCCGGGTGGACGGACACCCCGGGGGCCTTGTTCAGCACCACCATATCCCCGTCCTCATAGAGGATGTCCAGCGGCCCCGGGGCGGGGACAATGCCGCTTCTCCGCTGGGGGTCGTCCAGGCGCACGGACAGTACCTGCCCCGCCCGAGGCAGAAAGCGGGTATTGACCCGCTGGCCGTCCACAAGGATTCCGTCGGGCAGCCACTTGATCCGCCGCACCACCGTCCCGGACAGGTTCAAGTGCCGCTTGAGAAGGGTGTCCACCTTAATGCCCGCCAGCTCCGGGGGAATGGAAAGTTCCAGCCGTCTCATAGCTTTTTCGTCCACCGGTTCATGTTCACCATGTAAAAGACACAGTGGAGCACAATGGCCACCGATACCAGAGCCGTATACATCCCGCCCTGCAAGATCAGGGTCAGGAAAAAGAGGGCCCACAAGAGGTACAGCGTCCAGTACCAGCTGGAGTAGGCCGCCTTCTCGCAGATGGCCACATTGCGCTCATCCCGCTCCGCCCGCTCAATTTCCCGGCGCTGCTCCGGGGTCCAGGTGCGGTCAAAGTGGGCCATGATAAGCCGGGAGGCGGCCAAACCTCCGATGGCCCCGGCAAGGCCGAAGCTTATGCCGCTCACGGGTGCGGTAAGCCGGTCACCCAGAATGGCAGCCGCCACACCCAGCCCCACGGCAAGGCCCAGAGCCAGGGCAGGCAATATATTTTTCAGCTTTTTCATCCTTCCCCCTCCTCAAACAAAAACACTTCCTCAATGGTCAGGTCAAAATATTTGGCAATCCGATGGGCCAGCAGCAGGGAGGCGTTATACCGCCCGTTTTCCAGGGAAATAATGGTCTGGCGGGTCACATCCACCGCATCGGCCAGCTCCGCCTGGGAGATGCGCCGCTCCTTGCGCAGCTGGGCAATTTTGTTGGTCAATGTAATACCTCCTCCAAAAAGTAAAGTTTCCTTTACAATTCGGAGTATAGCACCAGCCGTTACAAATGTCAAGCTAACTTTACATTATTGTGTAAAAAATGCGGCCCCAGGGGGCCGCAGAGGTTTATATTTAAGACAGGCTCTCCAGCTCTTTCATCCACAGATCGTTCACCGCGTCGCTTGGCATTCTCCAGTCCCCTCTGGGGGACAGGGTCACCGAGCCCACCTTGGGGCCGTCGGGCAGGCAGGAGCGCTTGAACTGCTGGGCGAAGAAGCGGCGGTAGAAATTGTGGAGCCACTTCAGAATGGTCTCTCGGCCATAGGTCTCTCCCAGGGCCGCCATAGCCAGCCGGAATACCTTCCGGGGCGAAAATCCCCAGCGGATGGCGTAGTAGAGGAAGAAGTCGTGGAGCTCGTAGGGCCCCACCAAATCCTCGGTGCGCTGGGCGATCTCCCCCTCCTTGGGGGGCAGCAACTCGGGGGAGACGGGGGTATCCAGAATATCCCGGAGGACAGCGGCCAGCTTGGGGTCCGTGGTCTCCGCCTGATCGGCGGAGTAGGACACCAGGTGGCGCACCAGGGTCTTGGGAATGGAGCCGTTCACGCCGTACATGGACATGTGGTCCCCGTTGTAGGTGGCCCAGCCCAGGGCCAGCTCGCTGAGATCACCGGTACCGATGACCATACCGCCGAAGCGGTTGGCCACATCCATCAGGACCTGGGTGCGCTCCCGGGCCTGTCCATTCTCGAAGGTGACGGACAGGTCGTCCATGGACTGTCCAATGTCCTGGAAGTGTACCTTCACCGCCGGGCCGATGTCGATCTCCCGGAAGGTGGTGCCCATGCGCTCGGCCAGAACCTGGGCATTGGACTTGGTGCGGCTGGTGGTACCGAAGCAGGGCATGGTGATGGCGGTAATGTCGGTGCGGGGACGGCCCAGCAGGTCCATGGCCCGGGCGGTAATGAGCAGGGCCAGAGTGGAGTCCAGGCCACCGGACAGGCCCACCACAGCGGTCTTGGCGTTGGTGTGGGCCAGGCGCTTCTTGAGGCCCAGGGCGGCGATGGTCAAAATCTCCTGGCACCGGGCGTCCCGGTCCCCCCGGTCGGCGGGGACGAAGGGATTTTTCGCCACAGGGCGGGTAAGAACGGTATCCGTCACCTCCAGGGCAAAGGGGACCCAGCTCATCCGCTCCTGACTGGCAGCGGGGAAGGTGGTGTTCCGCCGGCGCTCAAAGGCAAGGCGGTCCACATCCACCTCCGTGGCGGTCAGTCCGCAGGCAAAGCGTTCCTCGGCCAGGATGGTCCCGTTTTCCGCGATCAGATTGTGCCCGGCAAAGACCAGGTCGGTGGTGGACTCCCCCTCCCCGGCATCGGCATACACATAGCCGCACAGCAGCCGGGCGGACTGGCCAGCCACCAGGGCCCGGCGGTAATCCGCCTTGCCCACCGTCTCATTGGAGGCGGACAGGTTCAAAATCAGGGTGGCTCCATTGGCTGCCAGCTTCACAGAAGGGGGCTGGGCGGCCCACAGGTCCTCGCAGATCTCCACTCCAACCACCAGCTGGGGCATGTCCTCACACTGGAAAAGCTGATTGCTCCCCAGGAAGGTCTCCCGGCCGCACAAGGTGACGGTCAGGTATTCCTCTTCCAATCCGCTCTCAAACCAGCGTTTCTCATAAAACTCCCCGTAATTGGGCAAATAGGTCTTAGGGACCAGTCCCAGCAGCTCCCCCCCACATACCATGGCCGCACAGTTGTACAATTTGTTTCCCGTCCGGACAGGCAGGCCCACAGCAACCAGCATATCCACTTCTTTGGTGGCCTCCAAAATTGTTTCAAGGGCCGCCTCCGCTCCCCGAAGCAGGGTATCCTGTAAAAACAGGTCGGCGCAGGTGTAGCCCGTCAGGCACAGCTCGGGCAGGCACAGCACCTTGACGCCCCGCTCCGCCGCCTGACGGATCAGATCAATACACTGCCGCGCGTTATAATCACAGTCGGCCACCCGGATCGCCGGCGTCCCGGCGGCAACCTTGATAAATCCATCCCGCATAAGCAAATCCTCCCCAAATGGTTGATTGTGTCCCTATCTTACCTTAACCTCTCTGTAATTGCAAGAACCGGACGGTTCAAATCTCCAGACAGGAAAGGCGCCGGGGAAGGTTCTCTTCCCCGGCGCCTGGGTTTATGCTGTTCAGCCCACAGACACATAGTCCTTGGACACATAGCCGGTATCAGTATTGTTGTATCTGATCTTATACCAACCGTTTTCTTCTCCCAAAACAGTGACCTCTGCCCCATTGGAGGCGCTGGCCACCTTTTCATAGCTGGTACCGGGGCCGGAGCGGATATTGAGGCCGCCCTCCGCGTTGACGATCTTGCCCTTGCTGCCGGCGGTCACCGTGCCGGTACTGCCGCCGGAGGTGCCGGTACTGCCCGTTTCCGAACTGGTGCTGCCCGGATTCTGGGCCCGACAGAATACCACGCATTCCGCCTTCATGCCCCCGCAGGTGGCCGTCACCGTGACACGCTCCAACTCGCCGCCGGTATTGACATTTTTCGCATTGCCCTTATCGTCTATGGTCAAAATTTCAGGGTTGCTGCTGGTCCAGACCACAGGCTCCTCCACTCCCTCCGGGGTCACGGTAGCCACGAAGGTAAAGGTCTCATTGTACTGCAAGGTGTAGTCCGTGCCGTTCAGGGAGACAGATTCTACCTCCACACCGGACTGGGAAGTGCCTGCTCCGGACTGGCCGGAGGAGGCGCTGCCGCTCTGGCCGGCGGAACCGGGCTGACTTGTGCTGTGGCCAGCGTCACTGGAGCTGCCCCCGCTCTGGCTGGTACTGGACGAGCTTCCGCCGGAGCTCTCAGCTCCTCCGCCGCCCAAAAGCGGACCGCCGATAAACCGGAACACAATCACCAGGGCGGCAATAATCACAATCAGAGAGATCACAAGTCCCGCCACCTGGATGGGGTTGATGGGAGCGCCATAGCCTCCTCCCCGGGAATTGGCCACCCGGCGGCCGCCGGTTACAATCCCTCCTGCCCGACCAGACCGTTCATCGCAAAAGGGACAGCGCTTATATGTGATGGCATAGTCCTCACCGCAATTTTCACAGCGGATAACATCGTTGCGCCGGGGCGGCGCTTTCTTCTTTCCACTGTCGCGGGGGGACGAATTCTGCTTATCTGCCATAATCAGTTCCTCCGTATCAGAAAATTCAAATATACTTTTTATATTTTACAGGCATTTTCATGGCCCGTCAACGGAAAAAGTCGAAATAACAAAAAGTTTACACCTTTATGTAAACCGATTCTCTCCGCTTGACCGCTTCATTCCTTTTCTATATAATAAGAAAACCAAGAATAGCCTGGGAGGAGGCAAATACCGTGGGTGAACCGTTAGCCCCCAGCGAGGTCCACAAGCAGTACAGCGAAGCCACAGGGGCTTTCCGAAAGCTGATCCCCGATCCGGCTCTTCGCATGAGCTTCAGCCGTCAGGTGGACGGGTATATGCGCCAGTATGCTCTGGGCGTGTGGCAGGCGGACAACGCCAGCTCCATTACGCCCCTCCATGTGGAGTACTACAACGCCATCTGGTCTCCGGGCAATCCGGTGCCCTCCGCTTTGTACTGGGAGGTGGCCACCGGAGTTGCAAACTTTGACCTGTTTCAACCGCCGGCCTTTTTTCAGGATCTCAGGCAGTATGATCGGATCCATGGCACCTGTCTGGCCCGGCGATTTACGGACCAGCTGACCCTCATCCTGCTGCTCTTCGCGGCGGTGGACGGGGTAGTCAGCGAGCAGGAGGCAGGGTTTGTCAACGCCTGTAGCGACACCCTCCTGTCCCTGTGCGACAAAGACGGATTGAAGGGAGACCGTCCCGCCCTGAAGGCAGACCAGTTCGTCTCCGCCCCCGCCAGTCCGGCCTCTCCCGCCCCGGACGCTTCGTCCAGAGCGGCGTCCAAGCAGGATCACGCGACCCTCAGTGAAAAAGAGCCCTCTTTGGAAGAGCTGCTGGCGGAACTGGACGGGCTGTGCGGACTTGAGAAGGTCAAGCGGGATGTGAAGAGCCTGATCAACCTTGTGAAAGTCCGAAAGCTTCGGGAAGAGGCGGACTTGCCCGTACCCCCCATGTCCCTCCACCTGGTCTTTATGGGAAACCCCGGCACCGGCAAAACCACGGTGGCCAGGCTGCTGGCCAAAATTTACCACGCCATCGGGGTACTGTCCCAGGGACAGCTGGTGGAGGTGGACCGCTCCGGTCTGGTGGCGGGATTTGTGGGACAGACGGCCTTGAAAACTCAGGAAGCTGTCCAGAAGGCCATCGGAGGCGTGTTGTTTATTGACGAGGCCTACGCCCTGGTCAACGCCGAGAGCGCCAACGACTTCGGCCACGAGGCCATTGAGGTTCTGTTGAAAAACATGGAGGACCACCGGAAGGACCTGATTGTCATCGTGGCCGGATACACCGACCGGATGGAGTCCTTCATCCACTCCAACCCCGGTCTTGAATCACGATTTAATAAATATTTCTTTTTTGAGGATTATGACGGAAAACAGCTCATGGACATTTTCCGCTCCATGTGCGCCAAAAACGGCTACACTCTGTCCGGGGACGCCGAGACCCTTATGGAGAAGGAGCTGCAGGCTCTCTACGACCACCGGGATGAGAATTTCGGCAACGCCCGGGATGTACGCAATCTCTTTGAAAAAGCAATCTCCCGCCAGTCTGATCGGGTCGCGCAGTTGGACAAGCCCACCAGGGAGCGGCTGATGCAGCTGCTTCCGGAAGATCTGAAGCAGCCCGAAACACCCCCGGCTGAAATTTGAAGGAGGAAAATCATCATGCTGATCAACTTTAAGGACATGGAAGAGACCGCTCATGAGCATTTCAAAGGCGGTGAGGGGACCTTTATCAACAAGGTTTTCCACGACAGCGACAACAAGATTTTAACCGGCCGTCTGACCCCGGGCAGCTCCATCGGCCTGCACACCCACCAGGGCAACAGTGAGATCATTTTCATTCTCTCCGGCAATGGAAAGGTGCTGTACGACGGGGCATATGAAACGGTATCCGCCGGCAGCTGCCACTACTGCCCCCAGGGCCACAGTCACAGCCTTATCAACGACGGCACCGAGGATCTGGTGATCTGCGCGGTGGTACCTGAGCACGGCGCGGCTCGATGAAGATCGCATTTTACACACTGGGCTGTAAGGTCAACCAGTACGAGACCCAGGCCCTGGAGCAGCTTTTTGCCGCCCGGGGCCACGAACTGATGCCCTTTGAGGCCCCGGCAGACGCGTACATCATCAACACCTGTACTGTCACCGCGGTCAGCGATAAAAAGTCCCGTCAGGTCATCCGGCGCACCCGAAAGGCAGCCCCTGACGCCATTATTGCTGTGTGCGGCTGTTACCCCCAGACCCACCCTCAAGATATGGAGGAGCTGTCCATTGATCTGGTATCCGGCACCGGCGACCGACAGGGGTTTGTGGACCTGCTGGAACGAACCTGGCAGGAGCGTCAGCCCATCACCGCTCTGGACAACGCCTTTGAGCGCCGGGTGTTTGAGGTACTGCCCGCCGGTGGGCTGGAGGGGCGCACCCGGGCCATGCTGAAGGTGGAGGACGGCTGCGTCAATTTCTGTTCCTACTGCATCATTCCCTATGCCCGTGGGCCCATCCGCTCCCTCCGTCTGGAAGACGCGGCCCGTCAGGCCGCCCAGCTCGCCGGAGAGGGCTATCGGGAGCTGGTGCTTACCGGGATCGAAATTTCCTCCTGGGGGCATGAGTGGAAAGACGGTCTGTCTCTCATTGATTTGATCGAAGCCGTATGTCAGGCCGCCCCCGACTGCCGGATCCGCCTGGGCTCCCTGGAGCCCAGGACCATCACCGAAGATTTCTGCGCCCGGGCCGTCAGGCTCCCTAACCTGTGCCCCCACTTCCACCTGTCCATGCAGAGCGGCTGCGACGAAACCCTGAAGCGGATGAACCGGAAGTACGATACCGCCCGGTATTATGAGAGTGTGACTCTGCTGCGCCGGTATTTTGACCGGCCCGCCATCACCACCGACATGATCGTGGGCTTCCCCGGCGAGACCGAGGAGGAATTTTCCTCCACGCTGGCATTCATCCAAAAATGCGCCTTTTCCGCCATGCACATCTTCCCTTACTCCAAACGGCCGGGCACACCCGCCGCAAAGATGCCCGATCAGGTACCCAACGCCGTGAAAGAGGAGCGGGCCCACCGGGGCGCCCAGGCCGCCGCGGAAATGGAGCGCGCCTACCTGGAGCAGTTTGTGGGAGAATGCCTCCCCGTGCTCTTTGAGCAGCAGCGGGACGGCCTGTGGCGGGGCTACACCACCCGATACTCGGAAGTTGCTGTGGAAAACGGAGAAAATCTCCACAATCAGCTTAAAACGGTGAGGATTGTCGCCACGGAAGGCAGCTTTCTCCGGGGAAATTTATGAATTTCCCCCCAGGGGGATGGAAACCCTCTGGAAAGGGTGCTATAATGGGGCCGCGATTTGACAAATGAATCAGGGCGGCCACCGCCCTGCTGAGAGGAGCAAACAAATATGTCCGAGCAATCCAATTATTCCGCCAATCCCGGAAAAAAACTGGTCCGGACCGTGGACGGTGTGGACTATCTGCGTATTCCGGTGAAAACCCACCTGATCACCAAGGACGACGACATGGTTGATGTGGTGAACAAGTACCCCAAGGACAAAATGCAGCCGGGAGACATCCTGTTTATTTCGGAAAAGGCTGTGGCCTGCACCCAGAGCCGTGCCATCCCCATGGAGGACATCAAGCCCCGAAAGCTGGCCGTCACCCTGAGCCGCTATGTGACCAAGACCCCTGCCGGCATCGGCCTGGGCATCCCTGAGACCATGGAGATGGCCCTTCAGGAGTGCGGCACCCCCCGGATCCTCTTTGCCGCGTTCTGCAGCGTGATTGGTAAGATCCTGGGCAAGAGAGGCTGGTTTTACAATGTTGCCGGCCCCAAGGCCCGGGGGATCGACGGCCCCACCGAGGGCACTATCCCTCCCTACAACCACTATGTGGTCCTCACCCCCGCCGACCCCATGGGGACCTCCAAAAAGCTGGCCCAGGCCCTGGGGCACCCGGTAGCCATTGTGGATATCAACGACCTGGGTGCCAATATTCTGGGCTTTTCCGAAAAGGAGCCCTCCATGGACTGGCTGGCAAAGGCTCTGGGGGACAATCCCCTGGGTCAGGGGGAAGAATGTACCCCCATGGGCATCCTGCGCAAGGCATAACCGAAGAAAAAAGCCCGGCTCTTAAAAGAGCCGGGCTTTTTTATGCTTCCTCTCTGGGATCAGGCAGATCAATATAGATGGGCTCATGCCCTGTGGAAGTGACAAACTTCAGCATATCCTCCCGTTTCAGCCGCAATGTAGAGGTGGAAATCCCCGGATGGCCGCTGATATACTCGCCAGCCATCAGGTCTTTGTCGATCACAAGCTGGACCCGGTGCTGGGTGTCAAACAGAAGCTCCATGGCGGAAACTGAGCCCGGGACCGTCTGCAGAAACTGGGCCATATGCCCGTCGTCCGCAAAAGACAGCCGGGAACAGCCCAGCTGGGCGGACAGGTACTTGGTCTTGAAGGGCTTGTCTCCGGGCATCATCAGCAAATAAAACTCCGTCTGCTGACGGTTGCACAAAAACAGGTTCTTGCAGATCTTTCCCTCCAGAATTTTTTCCACCTGGTGACAGATCTCAATGGTATCGGCATGGTCATGGTCTACCCGAATATATGGGATGGACAGCTCCTCCAGCCGGTCATAGATGGCCAGTTCCTGCGGGATCCGGTCATCGAAAGGCCGGGTGGTGTAGCGGGTGGGGTCGATGTACATATCTGCTGCTCCTCTTCCAAATTCTGTGCCATATCATACCATACCCTTTGACCCGGGGCAAGTCCCCTTGCCATTTTCTGTCTGTGTGGTACAATACTCTCAAAAAGCAGCATTTCCCCGGCAAATGGGCAGCAAGGAGGCGGACATCATGGACATATACCTGTTGGGACAATCTCTGGAACCTCTCCAGCGCCCCACCGGTCCGGAAGAGCAGGCTTTGATTGTGCTCACCAGCCAGGAACTGGATCACATTCCTTCGCTGCCCGGCCTGGAGGCGGTACTCCACCACATCCCTCCCGCCCGGGATGCCAGGGTCTGCAAGGCGGAATTCCGGGGGGACTGCCTGTGCGGCACCGTTTTTACCCCCCGCCGGGGCAAAGACGGTCAGCCCATCGCTTTTGGATACCTGCTCACTTCCCGTCATATCGTCCTGTGTGACGACTGCGGTGCTGTTCGAGCCGCGGTCAAACGGCTCAGCCGGGAAAAACGATGGGCGGAAAACAGTCCCGGCCGGTTCTTTTTCGAGCTGCTGGAGCTGCTGACCGCAAAAGACCATCACCATTTGGAAGAGCTGGAGGACCGGCTCAGTCAGTTGGAGGACCAGGTGTTGGCAGGCACACTGGACAACTTCGGCACCCCCATTACCGCCGCCCGGAAGGAGGCCATGAACTGGTTTCGCTATTACTCCCAGCTCAGCGGCATGGCCTGTGAACTGGAGGAGGAGGAGAGCGGCTTTTTTACCGACCACGAGCATCGGCTGTTCCATCTGGTGGAAAAGCGTCTGGGGCGGCTGCGGGATGAGGCCCAGCTTCTTCGGGAATATTGCCTCCAGGTCCGGGAGCTCTTTCAGGCCCAGGTGGACATCCGTCAAAACCGGATCATGAAAATTCTGACGGTGGTCACCACTCTCTGTCTCCCCCTGTCCCTGGTAGCGGGGTGGTACGGCATGAATTTTGTGGGGATGCCTGAACTGGGATGGAAGTACGGCTACCCCGCTGTGATCATTGTCAGTGTGATCATTGTGATACTTTGCCTGTGGATTATGAAAAAGAAAAAATTCTGGTAAAAAACCGCCCGTTGGGCGGTTTTTTACTGTTTTAATTTTTCAGACTCTGCATGGGGGCGGGGATCCGGCCACCACGGGCAATAAAGTCCTTGGCGGAGAATGGCCGCACACTCTGTACCGGGGCGGAGCCCAGCAGCCCGCCAAACTCCACCGTATCTCCCACCTTGCAGCCGGGAGCGGGAATGAGACGCACGGCGGTGGTCTTGGAGTTGACCATACCGATGGCCGCCTCGTCGGCAATGATGGCGGAGATGGTCTCGGCGGTGGTATCGCCGGGAACCGCGATCATGTCAAGGCCCACGGAGCACACGCAGGTCATAGCCTCCAGCTTCTCCAGGGTCAGAGCCCCGGAAGCGGCGGCGGCAATCATCCCCTCGTCCTCGCTGACGGGGATAAAGGCGCCGCTGAGGCCGCCCACGGAGGAGGAGGCCATGACGCCACCCTTCTTCACCGCGTCGTTCAGCAGGGCCAGCGCGGCGGTGGTGCCGTGGGTGCCGCAGACCTCCAGTCCCATCTCCTCCAGAATCCGGGCCACGGAGTCGCCCACAGCGGGAGTGGGGGCCAGGGACAGGTCCACAATGCCAAAGGGGGTATCCAGACGGCGGGAGGCCTCCTGGGCCACCAACTGACCCATGCGGGTGATACGGAAGGCGGTCTTCTTGATGGTCTCAGCCACCACATCGAAGGGCTGTCCCTTCACGCTTTGAAGGGCGTGGTACACAACGCCGGGGCCGGAGACGCCTACATTAATGACCTTCTCCGGTTCGCCCACCCCGTGGAAGGCGCCGGCCATGAAGGGATTGTCCTCCACGGCGTTGCAGAACACCACCAGCTTGGCGCAGCCAAAGCCCCCCTTGTCGGCGGTGGCCTGGGCCAGGTCCTTGATGGTGCGGCCCATGAGGGCCACCGCGTCCATGTCGATGCCGGCCTTGGTGGAGCCTACATTGACGCTGGAGCACACGATATCGGTGGTGGACAGCGCTTCCGGAATGGAATCGATCAGGATCCGGTCCGCCTTGGTCATGCCCTTCTGCACCAGGGCGGAAAAGCCGCCGATAAAGTTGACACCGGTGGTCTTTGCCGCCCGGTCCAGGGCCTGGGCAAAGGGCGTGTAATTATCTGTCTCAGCGGCGGCAGCCACCAGGGCGATGGGGGTGACGGAGATACGCTTGTTTACAATGGGAATGCCGAATTCCTTCTCAATGGCCTCACCGGTGGCCACCAGGTTTTCCGCGTACCGGGTGATCTTGTCATAAACCTTGTCGCAGGCGGTTTTCACATCGCTGTGGGCACAGGAAAGAAGGGAAATTCCCATGGTAATGGTACGCACATCCAGATGCTGCTGATCGATCATCTGGATGGTCTGCATAATTTCACTTTGGTTCAGCATATTTGTCCTCCCGCTCAGATCCGATGCATGGCATTGAAAATGTCCTCCCGCTGGATGCGGATGGACAGCTCCTGCTCCTTGCCGGCCTGCTCCAGAATGTCGGACATCTCGCCGATGGAATCCTTACAGGCGGAGGTATCTACCAGCATGACCATGGTAAAATACTCCTGGAGCACGGTCTGGTTGATGTCCAGAATATTGATGTTGTGCTGAGCCAGCAAAGAACACACGGCAGCGGTAATGCCCACCCGGTCTTTACCGATCACGGTAACAATGGCTTTCATGATTCAAAATCCTTCCTCTTATTTAATTTGCTTCCCCTTGTCAGTCCCAGAGAAGCATAGTTAAGACAGTTCATCCAGGGTCAGCTCAAACCCATCCAGGAAATGTTCCATAAAGTATCTTAAGGCCGGGATCTGATTCTGGCAAAGGGCCGCATAGGTCTGCTCCTTTGCCTTTTTGAACTCGCTGTTGCCCGCCTTGACCTCTTCTACACATTTCAGGTAGGCGGAGAGCTTGTCCGCCGCCTTGACCAGCGCCCGGATCTCCGGGTCGGGGATGGTGATGGCCTCATCAAAGTCCACTCTCAAATCCTCCGGCAGCATAAACAGCAGCTTCTGCTCCGCCACCGCCTCCACCGCCTGATAGGCGGCCTGGATATCCGGGTTGTCATACTTGATGGGGGTCGGCATATCACCGGTGAGGATCTCGCCGGCATCGTGGTACAGTGCCGCCACCGCCACCGCCCCCGGGTCAATCTGGCCGCCAAAGTAGCGATTTTCAATAACCGCCAGGGCGTGGGCCAGGACCGCTACCATGTGAGAGTGCTCCTGAATGTTTTCAAGCTGCGTGTTGCGCATCAGTCCCCAGCGGTTGATATACCGCATCCGGGCGATCATGGGAAAAAAGAAGTAAGCCACAGCCCCACCCCCCGTTTCAAATTTGGAAAATATTTTATCACAAGGGGACAAAGATGTAAACCTCTCTTCTCTGGAAGAAAAAAGAGGGGCGGCCGCCATCAGGCGGCCACTCCCCGTTTCCTCTTTCCCGTCCTCTTCAGGCACTCTTTTTATGTGTTTTATGTGTTTTCCACATGGCCCGTCCGGTCAAACACAGCAGCACCAGGGTCAGCAGTCCCCGTGAAACTCCCACCGCCCCGCCGATCAGGTAACTGATGTACCGGTCTCCATATTCCAGATAAATCAGGAGCTCCCGTATTCCCCCAAAAAGCCCCCAGGGAGCCACAGAGTAGTAGGGATTGAAGATCAGTAGGCTGAGCCCCACCGCCATCCAGCCCGCAATGAGCCAGGGATGTTTCCTGGCCAGCAGCAGGGGCAGGCCCAGGAGAATCAGGGCAGCGCCTACCACAATCGGTATCGCGCCCCATCCCGCCAGCCCCAGCAGCCCCAGAACCAGTCCCGACACTTCCCCGCAGATCCCGGCCCGCTGCGTCCCGGACAGAGCGTGTTTTTCCCGCACATAGACCACCTGGGGCTCCGGTTTGGGCGGCTGGGGCCGCTCCTCCTCCCGCACCAGCTCATCCACGCTGACCCCAAAGAGGTCGGAGAGCTTGATGAGCTTATCCAGGTCGGGCACCGACTGTCCCGTCTCCCACTTGCTCACACTCTGCCGGGACACCCCCAGCTGTTCGGCGATCTCCATTTGTGACAGCCCCAGCTGCGTGCGCAGCTGGAGTATTTTTTCATGCAGCGGCATCGTTCTTTTCCTTTCCCTTTCTCTGGTTTGATGCTATTATAGAAGAAAAATCCTCATTTCCGCAACCAACTTCTCTTGGAAGGGCCCGCAACCGGCGGTTGCGCATGGGCTTTTTTCAGAAAGGAGACCCCTCATGGCAAAGAAAAACACCCGAAATACCAAAGGCCGCATCATCGAAGCCGCCTGGCGGCTGTTCTACCGCCAGGGCTACGACGATACCACTGTGGAGGAGATCATTGAGGAATCCGGTACCTCCCGGGGCTCCTTTTATCACTACTTTGAGGGGAAGGACGCCCTGCTCTCCACCGTCTCCTACCTTTTTGACCAGAAGTATGAGGAACTGATGGAGACCATGGATCCGAGGCTGGACCGATTTGACCAGCTGATGTATCTGAATCGGGAACTGTTTGCCATGATCGAAAATTCTGTCTCCTTGGACCTGCTGGCCCGGCTTTACTCCTCCCAGCTCATCACAAGGGGCGACAAGCACCTGCTGGACCACAACCGGACCTACTATAAGCTGTTGCGGCAGATCGTCCTTCAGGGCCAGGAGCGGGGAGAACTGCGCGCCGATGTGACCGTCAACGAGATGGTCCGGGTCTACGCTCTGTGCGAGCGGGCCCTGATTTATGACTGGTGTCTGTCCGGAGGGGACTACTCCCTGCTCCAGTACGGCAGAACCATGATGCCCATGTTTTTTCATGATTTTCGGGCGTCAGGAAATAATTTGTAGGTTTTGTACAAATTGAATTACAATGATTTGTACTGTAATTTAATCTTGAAATTCAAATTATTACAAGCTATTGATTTGAACGATGTACAGAATTAATTCTGTACATCGTTCTGTATTTCGTTCTGGTAAACTGTGTGCTATAATACCATCATTGTACCCTCCGGTTGTGTGACGGAGGGAGAGAAAAGGAGCGAGAATATGGCACAAGCACTGATTTTATTGGCCATCGTGGTCTACCTGCTGGGTATGCTGTGGATCGGCGTGGTCTACTCCAAAAAGAATGAATCCGTAGACGACTTCTATCTGGGGGGACGAAAGCTGGGCCCCTTTGTCACCGCCATGAGCGCCGAGGCCAGCGACATGTCCTCCTGGCTTCTCATGGGCCTGCCCGGCGTGGCCTACCTCACCGGTCTGGCGGAGGCCAGCTGGACCGCCATCGGCCTGGCCATCGGCACTTACCTGAACTGGCTCATCGTGGCCCGGCGTATCCGCCGCTATTCCCACCGTCTGGACGCCATCACCGTTCCCCAGTTCTTCTCCAAGCGCTGGGGAGATGACCGGAGCCTGCTGTCCGCCATTGCCGCGGTGGTCATCATCATCTTCTTCATTCCCTACCTGGCCTCCGGCTTCTCCGCCTGCGGAAAGCTCTTTGCCAGCCTGTTCGGAATGAACTACCTCACCGCCATGCTTATTTCCGCCGCGGTCATTGTGATCTACACCGTCATGGGCGGATTTCTGGCTGCCTCCTTCACCGACCTGGTCCAGTCCATTATCATGACTATCGCCCTGGTGGTTGTGCTGGGCTTCGGCGTAACTCAGGCCGGTGGTATGGACGCGGTGCTGGACAACGCCAAGTCTATGGCCGGCTATCTGTCCCTGTCCCACATCTACGACCCCGCTACCGGCGGTTCCAATCCATATAGCCTGCTCACTATCTGTTCCCTGCTGGCCTGGGGTCTGGGATACTTTGGCATGCCCCACATTCTGCTGCGGTTCATGGCCATCGAAGATGAGAAAAAGCTGAAGCTCTCCCGCCGGGTGGCCACTGTGTGGGTGGTAATCTCCATGACGGTCGCCATCATTATCGGAGTGGTCGGCAACGCCATGACCAAGGCTGGTACTCTGGAATCCCTGGCCGACGCTGAGACCATTGTCGTTCGGATCTCCACCCTTATCAGCCAGTACGGCCCCCTGGCCGCCCTGTTGGCCGGTGTGATCCTGGCCGGTATTCTGGCCGCCACCATGTCCACCGCCGACAGCCAGCTGCTGGCCGCCTCCTCCTCTGTATCCCAGAACCTGGGCGCCGAGTTTTTGGGCTTGAACCTGTCCGGCAAGAAAGGTGTGGCTGTGGCCCGGTCCACTATGGTGGTTATCTCCCTCATTGCCGCTTTCCTGGCCCGTGACCCCGACAGCTCGGTGTTCCGTGTGGTCTCCTTCGCCTGGGCGGGCTTCGGCGCCGCCTTCGGCCCCACCGTGCTCTTCGCCCTGTTCTGGAAGCGGTCCAACAAGTACGGCGCCCTGGCCGGCATGGTAGTGGGCGGCGCCATGGTCTTCATCTGGAAGTATCTCATCGCCCCTATGGGCGGCGCCTGGGCCATCTACGAGTTGCTGCCCGCCTTCCTGTGCGCCAGCGTGGCCATCGTGGTGGTCTCTCTCATCACCCCCGCTCCCCGCCAGGATGTACTGGACGCCTATGATTCCTACAACAAGTAATCATCACGACAAAAAGATCCGCCCGACAAACAGCCGGGCGGATCTTTTTTATGTCTCAGGGGTACTCTCGTCCTTCCCATCTTCTTTCTCTCTGTGCCGGAGGGAGATCAGCAGGATAATAGGGATCACCGCGGCAAAGAGGATGATCTGCAGGGCTAGGATTAAATCTTCCCCCAGAAACATCCAGGCCACCACGCCCCCGTAGGCCAGCGGAACAATGCAGCCCATGTACCAGTCCCGGGCACCCTTCCGGCTGATCCAGGCCTGCAGCACCACCGCGGCAAAGGCAACGGAAAAGACAGCCCAGGGGCTCATGCGCTTCTCTCTCCTTTCCAAAATCACTCCAGATTCAGACGGTTTTTCAAAATATAGCTGGTGGCCAGGAACATCACTACCGAGGGAATCAGCAGCAGCACGATGCCGACCCAGAAGCCCGCGTGACCGCTGAATGACAACATTTGGTCCAAAAATTCCATCATACCCAGTTCATCTGTCAGGGTTATAACCAGATTTCCCACAATGTCCAGGCCAAAGAAGGCTACCACGCTCATCAGCACACGCCGGCGGTGAAACAGGTGGCCGATGGCCATGGACAGGTACACCATGGTCACAATCAGCGCCAGGGCCACGACGCACAGCAGGAAAAATTCTCCCAGGTACAACAGCGCGTCCGGCTGCTTCATCAGCCCCTGTACAAGGTGCTTCCAAAGCTCCATGTCAAACATTTCGATCCAGTTGATGGGCATCATCAGGATCATGGCCAGGATGGATACCGCCACATTGACCACCGTCACCACAATGGCACAGATCAGCTTGGACAGCACCAGCTGCCAGGTGTGTACCGGCAGGGTGTGCATCAGATACCCCTCGTCCCCCAGCAGGCCTTTATAAAACCGGGTCAGCACAAATACCATGGCCACCACAAACATGGCACACATAACGCCTACAAAAACCGACATGGTGATAAGGGCCAGTATCTCATTTTGTTCAGCCACTTTACTACCGCTCCCCTGATTAAAGGGAAGGGTAAAGCGATTGATCAGCGCAATGACCAGCGCCGCCAGCCAGATCATGGAAAACTGCTTCCACATGGCCCGGAAATCATATTTTAATAACTTTCCCAGCATCAGAACTCTCCCCCTTCCAGCGGCTGCGCCCGGAAAATCTCACGGAACAGGGCGTCCACACTCTTTCCCTGGGTCTCCCGGATATTGTCCACCGTCTCATGGAGCATGACCTTCCCGGCTTTCAGGAAAATGGCCTCATCCAGCACCTTTTCAATGTCCGAAATCAAGTGGGTAGAGATGAGGACGGTGCCCTCTTCGTTATAGTTGGTCAAAATGGTGTGGAGGATAAAGTCCCGGGCCGCCGGGTCCACCCCGGCGATGGGCTCATCCAGCAGATAGAGCTGGGCTTTTCTCGCCATGACCAACACCAGCTGCACCTTCTCCTTGGTGCCCTTGGACATGGTCTTCAGCCGGTCTCTGGGCTCCACCCCCAGGCTGCGGCACATGGCCATAGCCTTCTCATAATCAAAATCCCCATAAAAATCCCGAAACAGATCGAACAGGTCCACCGCCCGCATCCAGTTGGCAAAGTACATCCGGTCCGGCAGATAGCTTACCTGTGCCTTTGTCTCCGGCCCCACAGCTGCCCCGCCGATCTCGATCTCCCCCGCTGTGGGCTGAAGCAGTCCGCACATCAGCTTGATCAGGGTGGTCTTTCCGCTTCCGTTTGGGCCAAGCAGTCCTACAATCCGCCCCCTGCCAACCTCCAAATCCACGCCGGACAGGGCGACCTTGCGTCCATAGGCCTTGGAAAGCCCCCGGCAGACAATCAAACTCCCGCTCATTTTTTCTCCTCCTTGATCAGTGCCGCGGCCTCAGCGTGGGAATATCCCAGCTCCGCCATGGCGTTGAAGTATTGGTCCATTACAATCCGGGCCTGGGCCCCCCGCACTGTGTCCAGCACCGAAGTATCCTGGGTAACCATGCGCCCGGCGGTACGGTCCGCTTTCGCCAGCCCCACCTGTTCCAGTTGGGCCAGGGCCCGCTGCATGGTGTTGGGATTGACCCCGGCCTCGGCGGCAAGCTCCCGTACCGGCGGCAGCTTGCTCCCCGGGGGATAGACCCCCGTGATGATACGACGGGTCATCTGTTCCGCCAGCTGGAGCCAGATGGGCCGGTCATCCGTCAGTTTCCATTCCATGTAAGCTCCCTCCCGTTTGTATTATTGTATTATGTGCTTAATACAATAATACATTTATTTTTCTTTGTCAACCCTCCCGCCAATTTTTTAATCCAGTTTTCATTTATGAAGAAATCTTAAGGATTTGTCATCATTTTGTAGCTGCTTTGCAGGTATATTGTGATGATAGGTTATTTTTCTGCTGGTATAATAAACTCATCTTCCACAGACCCGAACCTGCTACAATGTTTGTTCCATGCTATTTAGGAGGATTCCAATGATGAAACGAATGGCAACCTGTATCCTGGCCGCATTGGTTTTAGCGCTCCCTCTCACCTCTTGTGCTCCAAAGACCGGTGGAGACGGCGGCGCTTCCGCTTCATCCGGTACATCCGCGTCACAGGATGCTCCCTTCGTCTTTACCCGGGAGAATTTCCCCCGGCTGGACGGCTCCACCTCCACCGTCCCTCTGGCCCAGGCCATGTGCGCCGTGCTGTTGGGGGAAGAACCGGATCAGGTGGTCGACCTGGTGGAGTTTTCCCGCACCACCCAGTCCTACCGCAACCTCATGGCGGGGGAGCGGGATCTGGTTCTGGCGGCGGAGCCCGAGGGCGAAGTCCTCTCTCAGCTCCAGGATGAGGGACACTGGCTCTATACCCCCTTTGCCACCGACGCGCTGGTCTTTGTGGTCAATCAGGACAATCCAGTGAACAATCTGACCTGGGAACAGGTCAAAAAGATCTATACCGGCCAGATCACCAACTGGAAGGAAGTCGGGGGCAGCGACATGGACATCATCCCCTTCCAGCGCAACCATGGGGCCGGCAGCCAGACTATGTTTGAGAAGCTGGTCATGGAGGGGCAATCCCCCATGGAGGCCCCGGAGGCCTGGATCCCGGACTCCATGGCGGGGCTGATGGACGCGGTGCGGGAATATGACAACTCTCCCGCGGCCATCGGTTTTACCGTTTATTACTACGCCAACGATATGGAGATGGCCCGGGGGCTGAAGGTACTGTCCATTGATGGAGTTGCCCCCGATACCAAGAGCATTCAGGCCGGCACCTACCCGTTTCTGAACCCCTATTTTGTGGCCATTGACCAGAATGCCGCTACGGACAGTCCCACCCGTATTCTCTATGACTGGGTATTGGGCGCCGAAGGCCAGAAACTTGCAGCCATGGAGGGTTATGTGCCCGCAGTAGAAACGGAGGGATAACATGATAGGCCACAGAAGATGGGCCGCCCTGGCTCTGGCCTGTGCCCTGCTGACCGGGTGCTCCCAGATGTCGGGGAGCGGTTCCGCCCAGCTCCCCCAGGGTCCCAATGTCCAGACCGACTGGTCCGTTCTGGATCACAAGGATCCCCTCCCCGCTGTGGGAGAGCGGTGGTACGAAGCCTACACCCCGGAACTCATTCCCCGGGATGACTACGGCCCTCTTCTGCCCTTTCGGGGTGCCATGGGCAAAACCCTGGCCTGGTGGGAAGAAGAGCCGTCTTACTCCTCCCCCACCTGGCTCTACGGGCTGATGACCACAGATGGTACTCTGGTCATGGACGCGGTGTGCTCCTCCATCAGCCGGTGCGGCTATTCCCAGCTGGACAGCGCTGGACAGCGCCAGGATTATGAGCTTCCCGTCTACGCCCTGGCCCAGGGAGATCCCCAGCGTGGCAGGCCCGGCACCGGAACCCTGGTGGCCCTGGCCGCCCAGGACGGCAGCTGGTGGACGGACTACTGCTACTGGGGAGTCATCCCCTACCCGGACGGAGTTGCCGCCGGAAACCAGGAGGGGATGACCCTTCTAAACGCTCAGACCGGAACAAAACTGGGCCATTATACTTGGCAACAGTTGGGCATTGAGGACCCTAACGCCATCCCCTGGTTCACCGGGGACGCCACAGGGGCCGTCCAGTGGAAGGACGACCTGCTCTTCCTGGGCACCTATGGAGATGTTAACCAGACTGCCCGCTTTCTGAATCCCACTACCGGGGAAGTCTCCTCCACCAGCGCCGAGGCGTGGTTTGCCGGGTGGGACGCCTACTGGAACCAGTCCCTCTCCTGGGCTCCCGTGCCCCATGAGGACGGCACCATCACCCTCTCTCTGGGGGAGAAGTCCTACACCCTTCCCTCCCCCATTCCCCAGGACGAGTACCCTTCGGTGCTGGGCGGTGACCGGGTCTATTTTCTTAACTGGGATCAGGAGGGCAGCATCTTTGCCGTCACCGACCTGGAGGGGAATATTCTGATTCCCGTTCAGAAGGGGGATCTTACCCCGCTGGACGGCACCAGAGAGGGCGGACCGCTGCTGTTTGCCATTTCCAAGCAGCAGCAATGGCATATATTCGACCGGGACGGGAACGAGCTCTATACCCTGCCCGGCGGTACGGGAAGCTTTTGTTATCTGGTCAATGGGCTCATTGAAATCGTCCAGGACAACTGCATCTCCTACTACCAGCCCCAGACCGGAACCTGTATCCGCCGCACTTATGCAGGCCTCCCCGGCTAGGGAACTGTAAAAAAACTGTGAACGCTCTTGCATTTTTATAATAAGTGCGCTATGATATCGTTAGCACTCAAGAATATAGAGTGCTAACGATATTTTTTAATTTTGTTATAAAATTATTCTACTATACATGGAGGAATCAGCAATCATGGCAAAGAAGCAATTTAAAGCCGAATCCAAGCGGCTGTTGGATCTGATGGTCAACTCCATCTATACCCACAAGGAGATTTTTCTCCGTGAGCTTATCTCCAACGCCAGCGATGCCGAGGACAAGCTGGCCTACAAGGCCCTTACCGACGACAGTGTGGATGTAAAGCGGAAGGACCTGAAAATCACCATTGTTCCCAACAAGGAGATGCGCACCCTCACTGTGTCCGATAACGGCATTGGCATGACCAAGGAAGATCTGGAGAACAACCTGGGCGTCATTGCCCACAGCGGCTCCGGCCAGTTCAAGGCAAACCTCAGCGAAGACGACAAGGCCGCCGACAAGATCGATGTCATCGGACAGTTCGGCGTGGGCTTTTACTCCGCCTTTATGGTGGCCGACCATGTGACTGTCATCTCCAAGGCCTGGGGCAGCGACGAGGCCTGGATGTGGCAGTCCGACGGGGCTGACGGCTACACCGTTACCGCCTGTGAAAAGGATGCTCCCGGCACTGACATCATCATGCACATCAAGGCAAACGCCGACGAGGAGAATTACGATCAGTACCTGGAGACCTATAAATTACAAGAACTGATCAAAAAGTACTCCGATTATATCCGCTACCCCATCGTCATGGAGGTGGAGGACTACCGCCAGAAGGAGAAGCCCGCCGACGCCGGGGAGGACTACAAGCCCGAGTGGGAGACGGTGAAGGAGTGGAAAACCATCAACTCTATGGTCCCCCTGTGGCAGCGTCAGAAGTCCAAGGTCAAGCCCGAGGAGTACAACGCCTTCTATAAGGAAAAGTTCAGCGACTGGCAGGACCCTCTGGATGTCATCCACACCAGCGCTGAAGGCGCTGTGACCTACAAGGCCCTGCTGTATATCCCCGCCCAGACTCCCTACGACTTCTATACCCGGGAGTATCAGAAGGGGCTGCAGCTCTACTCCTCCGGTGTGCTTATTATGGACAAGTGCGCCGATCTGCTCCCTGACCACTTCCGTTTTGTAAAGGGCGTGGTGGACTCCGCCGACTTCTCCCTGAACATCAGCCGTGAGGTCCTTCAGCACACCCGCCAGCTGAAAGTCATCGCCTCCGCTCTGGAAAAGAAGATCAAGTCCGAGCTTCTCAAGATGCAGAAGGATGACCGTGAGAAGTATGAGAAGTTCTGGGCTGCCTTCGGCACTCAGATCAAGTATGGCGTTGTGGCTGATTACGGCGCTCACAAAGATGTCCTTCAGGATCTGCTCCTGTTCTGGTCCTCCAAAGAGGGCAAGAACACCACCCTGGCCTCCTACAAGGACCGGATGCCGGAGGATCAGCCCTATTACTACTACGCCTGCGGCGAGAGCGTGGACAAGATTGCCAAACTGCCCCAGGTGGAGCGTATCCTGGACAAGGGCTATGAGATCCTCTACTGCACCGAGGATGTGGACGACTTTGTCATGAAGGCTCTGGGAGAAATGGACGGCAAGAAGTTTAAGTCCGTCAACGAGGAGGACGCCCTGCCCCAGACCGAGGAGGAAAAGAAGGCGGCCGAAGAGAAGGCCGAAGCCGGGAAGAGTGTGCTGGAGGCCGTGAAGGAGGCCTTGGGCGACCAGGTGAAGGAGGTCCGCATCTCCTCCATCCTGAAGTCCGGCGCCTGCTGTCTCACCGCCGATGGCCCCGTCTCTCTGGAGATGGAAAAGTATATGCGCAAGGTGGAGGGCGGCACCCACATGAAGGCCGAACGGGTACTGGAGCTCAACCCCGACTCCGCCCCCTTTGCCGCTTTGAAAAAGGCCGTGGACGCCGGGGACAAGGACACCGTGGCCAAGTACTCCAAGCTGCTCTACGCCCAGGCTCTGCTCCTGGCTGACCTGCCCCTGGAGGATCCCGCCGAGTACACCCAGCTGGTGTGTTCTCTGATGGTGTAAAGCCCGGAAAACAAACAGCGCTTCCCCGGAAAAGTCCGGGGGAGCGCTGTCATTTTATCCATTTCCCTGACCGCTGTTTTTTCAGCGGACAGCCGCATTTCCCTTGCAATTTCTGCCAAAATGGGCTACAATAAGACGACAAACCGGTACAGGAGGAAACGATCATGATTGCTATTGCTTCCGATCACGGAGGATATATGCTCAAAGAGCACATTAAGGCCTATCTGGCCGCAAAGGGTATTACCTGCGAAGATTTCGGCACCAACAGCACCGACAGCTGCGACTACCCTGACTTCGGTAAGGCCGCCGCTCAGGCTGTGGCCGATGGCCGCTGTGAAAAGGGAATCGTCATCTGCACCACAGGAATCGGCATCTCCATCTCCGCCAACAAGGTCAAGGGGATTCGCTGCGCCCTTTGCGGCGATGTGCTGTCCGCGGAAATGACCCGCCGGCACAATGACGCCAACATGCTGGCCATGGGAGCGGGTATTGTGGGTACCCTGGTGGCCGAACGCATTGTGGACACCTTCCTGACCACCGAATTTGAAGGCGGACGCCACGCCCGCCGGGTGGCCAAGATGATGGAGATCGAAGGGTAATTCTCATCTCTCCCCCTTCGCCGCAAGGCGACAAAGGGCCCTGACCGTACGGTCAGGGCCCTTTGCCTGTGTGTGTTGTAAAAGGAGAGGGAGAAATGGGAGATACAGTTTGTAGCTTGGCTACGGTGATATAATATAAGATAATTACGGCAAAATCGTGACTTTCTCGTGAACTTTTTGTAAACGATCCGGCCCCATGGGCGACAAAAAGCCCCGGTTGTCTGACCGGGGCTTTTTGCCTGTGTGTTGTAAAGGAGAGAGAGAATAGAGATATGTCTTGTTCACTTGGCTACGATCACATCATAGACTAAGAATAAGGCAAAACCATGACTACAAAATGAATTTTTTGTGAATGTTATTCCTCCTGAATCGCCATTCTTTCTTGACTTGTACCGGGCCGCCGTGCCATAATAATTGTTAATTATTTTCTGAAATCTGCTGTGAGGTGTATTGTTCGTGAACTTCATTTTTCAGCTCTGTCTCCGGGGGGAGGATCCCCAATCTCCCAAGGCCCGCCGCCGCTGCGGCACCATTGCGGGGGGGATGGGCATCCTGCTCAACCTGCTGCTGTCAGTGAGCAAACTGCTGGCCGGACTTCTCACCGCGTCGGTGGCTATGACCGCCGACGGTTTGAACAATCTGTCCGACGCCGCTACTTCCGTGGTCACTTTGATCGGCTTCCGGCTGGCCGGGCAGGAGGCGGACGCCGACCACCCCTTCGGCCATGGCCGGATCGAGTATGTGGCCGGTCTGATCGTCTCCCTGGCTATTTTGCTGATGGGGGTGGAAGTGGGCCGGTCCGCGGTGGACTCCCTGCTCCACGGTTCCCAGCCCCAGTTTTCCCCCGTGGCCGTGGCCATTTTGTGTGCGGCCATTCTGGTGAAATTCTGGATGTTCTGGTTTAACCGGGCCCTGGGCCGGCACATCGGTTCAGCCGCCATGCAGGCCACTGCCGCCGACTCTCTCTCCGATATGCTCTCCACCAGCGTTGTTCTCCTCTCCACTCTGCTCAGCCACTTTTTCAATCTTCAGGTGGATGGTCTGGCCGGACTTCTCGTCTGCGTGTTTATTCTGAAAACCGGCTGGGACGCCGCCAAGGACACTCTGGACCCCCTTCTGGGGCGTCCCATGGATCCGGGGCTGGCCGCCGACATTGACCGTCTGGTACTGGGGCACGACCACATTCTGGGCATTCACGACCTGGTATATCACGACTACGGTCCCGGCCGGGCCATGATGTCCTTCCACGCCGAGGTTCCCGCCGACGGGGATCTTTTGGAAATTCACGATATTATTGACCATATTGAGCGGGAGTTGAAGGCCAAGCATCACATTGAGACGGTGATCCATATGGACCCCGTGGTATGTGACGAACGCACTGCGTCCCTTCGCTCCAAAGTGGAGGAGCTGGCCAAGGCGCTGGACCCCGCCCTGTCCATCCACGATTTCCGCATTACTGCCGGTCCCAGACATACCAATCTTATCTTTGATGTGGTGGTGCCCTACGGGTTCCGGCTATCCGACAGCCAGGTGCGGGACGCTCTGTCTCAATCCATTCAGTCCCTCTCCTCCCGGTATTACCCGGTCATTCAGGTGGACCACTCCTATGTTGACAGACGGGGAGAGGATCCCAAAGCCCATTCGGTCCCGTAATTCACAAATTATTCACCCAAGATTGTCCATTTGAGTTATAATAAGCACATACATTACTTATAATGGGGTGACACTTATGCCCAAAAAGGTTCTTATCGTGGAAGACGACGGAAATATCGCAGAGCTTCTGCATCTCTACCTGGAAAAAGAGGGCTTTGAAACCCAGGTTGCCAAGGACGGTGGCCGGGGCGTGGAGCTGTTTCGCTCTTTTCAGCCCGATCTGGTTCTGCTGGACATCATGCTGCCCATTATGGACGGCTGGTCGGTTCTGAAGAAGATCCGGGAGACTGATAAGACTCCCGTTATCATGCTTACCGCCAAGGGGCAGACCGAGGACAAGGTAGCCGGTCTTGAACAGGGGGCGGACGACTATATTGTCAAGCCCTTTGAGATGAAAGAGGTCCTAGCACGGATCCACGCCGTTTTGCGCCGCACAGGAGTGGAAGAGGAGCAGGGGGAGAAAAAGCTCACCTTTGATAAACTGGTCATCAATCTGGACTCCTATGAGCTGCTGGTAAACAACCAGCGGGTGGATACTCCCCCCAAGGAACTGGAGCTTCTGTTCCACCTGGCCTCCTCCCCCAACCGGGTATTCACCCGCAACCAGCTTCTGGATGAGGTCTGGGGCTTTGATTATTTCGGCGACAGCCGTACCGTGGATGTACACATCAAGCGTCTGCGGGAAAAACTGGAGGGCGTCAGCGACCAGTGGCGGCTGAAAACCGTCTGGGGCGTGGGCTACAAATTTGAAGTAGGGCCCGCCTCCTAACGCACTTATACCGCAGTTTGAACAGGAGGTGAGGCTTTGTGCGTTCCCTTTATAAGCGTCAGCTGGCCATGATGGTAGGAATTATGATCTTGTCCTTTACCCTCCTGTCCGCCGCCTTTATGCTGCTTTCCTATCGATATATCATTTCGGAAAAGCGGGACTCCATGGAACGCAACGCCGGATATATTGCCGGGTTCACCTCTCTCTATTATCAGGAGTACCGAGACATTCAGGATGAACTGTACAGCAACTATGTGGCCAACATTGCCCTGATTTCCGACTCGTTTGTGATTGTAGCCGGACCGGACGGGGAAATTCTGTACGCCACAGACGGCAGCAAGATCTATGACTACCAGAACGCCTCCCTGCCCTCCGCTGTTACCAATCAGGTTCTGCGCAGCGGAAACTATGCCGGGCTGACCAGTCTGGAGGGCATCTACCCCGAGCGCCGGTATACCGCGGGTCTGCCCATCACCGTCACCGTGTTGGGACAAACCGTGAATCAGGGACTCGTCCTGGTTTCCGCCGACGCCTCCAATCTCTCACAGATGTGGTCGGCAACCGCCACCATTTTCTTCTTTTCCGCCGTAGTCGTGCTCCTCATTTCTGTCATTGCCAGCACCATCACCTCCGCCCACCAGGCCCGTCCTCTGAATGAGATGGCCGAGGCAGCCAGGAAATTCGGGCAGGGCGAGTTTGATGTGCGGGTCACAAGCTATGAGGGACGCTGTGACGAGATCAGCACCCTGGCGGAGGCCTTCAATGCCATGGCCAATTCTCTGGAAAAGGTGGAGAGCCAGCGCTCTGAGTTTATTGCCAACATCTCCCACGAGCTGAAGACCCCCATGACCACCATCTCCGGCTTTGCGGAGGGAATTCTGGATGGTACCATCCCCCCCGAGCGGGAGAAGGAATCTCTGCAGATCGTGGTGTCCGAGACCCGCCGTCTCTCCCGCCTGGTGCGCAGAATGCTGGATCTGTCCCGGCTGAACGCTTTGGCAGAAAACTCTATTACCGCCCAGGAAACCTTTGACCTGACGGAAACCATGTCCCAGGTCCTAATCAGCCTGGAGAGCAAAATCACTTCCCGGAATCTGGATGTGGAAGTCCATATGCCCCAGGAAAAGCTGATGGTATGGGGCGACCCGGACTCGGTCACCCAGGTATGCTATAATTTGCTGGACAACGCGGCCAAATTTGCCGCCCCCGGCACCGCGATCACCGTTCAGATCGTCAAAAAGGACGGGAAGGCCGTTACCACCATTAAAAACCTGGGTGCCACCATTCCCGCCGACGAGCTTCCCCTGATTTTTGACCGGTTCCACAAGGCGGACTATTCCCGCTCTATGGACCGGGAGGGCGTGGGCCTTGGTCTGTACATTGTGAAAACCATTTTGGGAAATCTGAAAGAGAACATCACCGTCACCAGTGAAGACGGTGTGACTCAGTTTACCTTTACCTTGACTTTGGCATAAGCACATGCCTATTATCTTGATCCGGCGGGAGGGGAGTTATGGAGCATAACAGTCAACAGGATCTCTGGCAGGGCGGTCCCTGGGAACAGCCTTCCCATGTTTTCCCGGCTCCCCCTGCTGTGCGCATTCCCACAGGGAGCCGCCCCACCCAGCGTCCCTCCCTTTCAACCCGCCGCCGGCGTCCCCGCTGGCCCTGGCTGGTAGGCGTAGTGGTCTTGGTACTCTCCTTTTGCGCACTT
>JAXUUN010000017.1:0-50276 GCA_037231075.1 bacterium
CTTTCCTCAATTTTTCTTCATTTTTCTATTGACTTTTTATTTGCAGACTTTCGTTTTGGTTTCCTAACTCTTTAGACGAAAAAAGAGAGTGTGGGTTGCACCCATTCAAAAATTTTTTCATAGAATGGCCCAAAACAGGAGGTGCTTTCCCTATGCCCATTATCTATCTCTCCCCCTCCACCCAGGAGTTCAACTTTTATGTGAACGGCGGCACCGAGGAGTACTATATGAACCTGCTGGCCGACAAGATGGTCCCCTATCTGGACGCCTCGGGCATCCGCTATTCCCGGAACACCCCGGACATGACCGCCGCCTCCTCCATCACCGCCTCCAACGCCGGGGACTATGACCTCCACCTGGCCCTCCACTCCAACGCCGCCGCCGGGGCCCAGGCGGGCAAAGCCAAAGGCTCCATCGCCTTCTACTACCCCACCAGCACCCAGGGCAGGCGGGCGGCAGAGCTTATCGCCGACGGCCTGAAGACCATCTACCCCGACCCCAATCTGGTGAATATCCAGGGCACCACCACCCTGGGGGAGGTGGCCCGGGTCCGGGCCCCCGCCGTGCTGCTGGAGCTGGCCTTCCACGACAATCCGGAGGACGCCGCCTGGATCAAAAACAATCTGGATGAGGTGGCCCGGATTCTGGTGCTGGCCCTCACGGAGTTCTTTGACATCCCATTCTTTGAGACGGAAAACCGCCGCCCAGGGGTGGTGGATGTGTCCTACGGCAATCTGAACATCCGCGCCCGGCCCAGCCTGGAGGCTCCCATCCTGGTCCAGGCCCCCGACGGAGCCCCCCTCACCATTCTCAACACCGCCAACGGCTGGCACCTGGTGAACTTCAACGGCACCATTGGCTACGCCAAGGCCGACTACATCACCCTGATCTGAGGAGGAACCGCCATGGACATTCATGTGGTACAGCCCGGAGACACCCTCTACCGCCTGGCCCGGCAGTACGGGGTCTCTATGGACCGGCTGATTTATGACAACCAGCTCCCCGACCCCTCCCAGCTGGTGGTGGGCCAGACCATCATCATCCGCTATCCCGCCCTCACCTACACAGTGAAGGAGGGGGACACCCTGTGGTCCATCGCCCGGGACCAGGCCTCCACCGTCCGGACCCTTCTGCGCAACAACCCAAATTTGAAGGGAAAGGACCTGATCTACCCCGGCCAGGTGCTGGTCATCCAGTACCGGGACCGGCCCCAGGGGACACTGGCGGTGGAGGGCTACGCCTACCCCTGGATTGACCGCTCCCTCCTGGCCGCCGTCCTCCCCTTCCAGTCCCGACTCATCCCCTTCGCCCATAAATTTACCCCGGCGGGGGAGCTGCTCCCCCTGGAGGATGAGGCCCTCCGCTCCGCCGCCCTCCAAGCGGGGGTGGCCCCCATCCTCAGCCTGGCCAATCTGGACGAGAAAGAGACCTTCTCCAGCCAGCTGGCCCATCAGCTGCTGGCCAGTGACAGCGCCCAGGAGGCCCTCATCGCCGCTATTTTGGAGGCGGTGGACCGGGATGGGTACCGGGGGGTGGACGCCGACTTTGAGTATGTGTACGGCCAGGACGCTCAAAGGTACGCCCAGTTCCTCTCCCGGCTCCGGGAGGGGTTATCTGCCCGGGGGCTCCCCCTGTCGGCGGCCCTGGCGGCCAAGATAGCTGACGACCAGCCCGGACGGCTCTATGAGGGCCACGACTACCGTCTCATTGCCCAGGCGGTGGACTACGCCCTGCTGATGACCTACGACTGGGGCTATGTGAGCGGCCCGCCCATGGCGGTCTCCCCCCTGCCCCAGGTGCGGCAGGTGGTGGAGTACGCCCTCACCCACTTTAAGCCGGAGCAGATCTTCCTGGGCATCCCCAACTACGGCTACGACTGGCCTCTGCCCTTCAAGGAGGGGAACCTGGCAAAGTCCCTGGGCAACCAGCAGGCCGTCTCTCTGGCCTGGGACCGCCATGCCGCCATCCGCTTTGACGAAAATGCCAAGGCCCCCTGGTATCGGTATGTGGCAGAGGACGGGAGGGAGCACGAGGTATGGTTTGAGGACGCCAGAAGCACCCAGGCCAAGGTGAAGCTGGCCCTGGAGTACGGCCTGCACGGGGTGGGCTACTGGAACCTGGACCGGCCCTTCCCCCAGGGCTGGGCGGTGCTGTCCGCTCTGACCAACATCTCCCCGGGGATTTAGGTCTGGATTTTCCCGGCGGAGTGTAGTACAATGTCACCAATGTTTCACAAAGGAGGACATGAATATGTCTGTTACTGTGGGTTTGAAGGGCCGGGCTGAGGACCTGGTCAGCGAAAAAAATACTGCCCAGACCGCCGGCTCCGGCACTCTGCCGGTCTTTGCCACCCCCTTTATGTGCGCCCTTATGGAGAAGGCAGCCTGGACTTCCATTGCCCCCTGCCTGGAGGCGGGCCAGAGCACCGTGGGCACCAAGCTGGATATCACCCACGACTCCGCCACCCCTGTGGGTATGAAGGTGTGGGCCGAAAGCGAGGTCACGGAAGTGGACGGCAAGCGTATCGTACTGAAGGTTGCCGCCTATGACGAGAAGGGCCTCATCGGCCAGGGCACCCACGAGCGCTTTATCATCACCGACGAGCGCTTTTTGGCCAAGGCAGGGCGGAAACTGGAGGGCTGAGGAATGTCCATTGAGAAGGTAAGAGACTACTTCCGCCCCCTGGGCCGGGAGGGAGACATTCTGGAGTTTCCTGTATCCAGCGCCACTGTGGAGCTGGCCGCCCAGGCGGTAGGGGTCATCCCCGCCCGGATCGCCAAGACCCTGTCCTTCCTGGTGGAGGACAAATGTGTGCTCATTGTAGCCGCTGGAGACGCCAAGGTGGACAACAGCAAGTATAAGGCCATGTTCCACACCAAGGCCAAGATGCTCACCCCCGAGCAGGCGGTGGAGATGACCGGCCACGCCGTGGGCGGCGTGTGCCCCTTCGCCAACCCGGAAGGGGTGGAGACCTATCTGGATATCTCACTGCGGCGCTTTGACACCGTCTTCCCCGCCGCCGGCAGCTCCAACTCCGCCATTGAGCTCACCTGCGACGAGCTGGAACAGTACTCCCACAGCCGGGGCTGGGTGGATGTGTGCAAGGCATGGCAAAATATTCCAAATCAGTAATGAATTACTGATTTGGGAAAGAATGCACGCAAGATGGGCCTCGATTCCTTACGGAAAAGTCGACCCATCTTGCGTGAGAAGTGTCATTTCCGACGCACATGTCGCCGGAAATGACGGATCAAAATTTCTTCCGCCGCCTGCGGGCGTCGGAACTCCCTGCGGGAGGGCTTTTTTAATAAGCAGAGGCCGGGAAGGAAACCTTCCCGGCCAGTTTTTATGGTTTCAGTTTTCTCAGCAGATAAATTGCCACCAGGGCGGTGAGGGCCTCGGTAACCGGGGCGCTGAGCCACACCCCGTCCATTCCCCACAGCCGGGACATGATCAGAGCTAGTGGGACAATGAGCACAAAGCCCCGAAGGATGGACACGGCAAAGCCGGCCCGGGGACGGTCCATGGAGGAGAAGTACACCGCCGTCACCACATTGAAGCCGGAGAAGAAAAAAGCGGTAAAGTACAGCCGTAACCCCCGCACGGCGATCTGCTGAAGAACCGGGTCCTGTTCCCGGTTGAAGACCGCGACAATGGGCTGGGCAAAAAGTACCGACAGCACATACACCGCCACCGCCAGCAGTACCGCCGCCCACAGGGCATAGCGGTATACGGTGCGGACGGTGCGCTCCTCCCGCCTGCCCCAGGCGGCGCTCACCAGGGGCTGGATGCCCTGACTGAGGCCGGTAAACAGGGCCAGCACCACCAGATAGATGTTGGCCACCACTCCGTAGCCAGCCACCCCCAGGTTGCCCGCCAGACTCAGAATGATCAGGTTGAACATCAGAAGCACCAAACCGGAGGACAGCTCGGCAATGAGGGATGGGGAACCCAGGGCCGCCAGCTCCCCGGCCCCCTTGACACGCAACCCCTGGCGGCTCAAGCGGAGGGTCCGACGGCGGAAATGAGGGGCCAAAATGGCCAGACTGATCACCGGGGCCAGGCCCGTGGCCAGGATGGCGCCGAACATTCCCATATTTAAGGGGAAAATAAACAGGTAGTCCAGCAGGATGTTGGAAAAGCTGCCCCCCAGCATGGCCGTCATGGCAAGCCTCGGGGCGTTGTCGTTACGCACAAAGCACAGACACACATTGTTTACCAGAAAGGCCGGGGAAAAGGACAGCAGCACCCGGAGATAGATCCGGGTCATTCCATGTACTGCCCCGCTGCCCCCCAGAAGGGTGCTCAGCTGGGAGGAACAGAACACACCTGGGATTACAAACAGCAGACTGGCCGCCAGAGCCAGGATGAGAGACTGGGTAAACACCCCCTGGGCCTCATCCTCCCTCCCCTGTCCCCGAAGCAGGGCAAATTTGGTGGCGCCGCCCATCCCCATCATCAGGCCGAAGCCCTGGATGAAGTTATAAAATGGGATGGCCAGGTTGAGGGCGGTGAGGCCGTCGAGCCCCAGCCCCTGTGAGATGAAAAAGGTGTCGGCCAGAATGTAGCAGGACAGGCCGATCATGCCCATCACATTTTGCGAGGTGTATTTGAAAAATTCTCTTCTGATCTGTCTTTGCTCCACAGCAGATTCCCTCCGGAGACAACAAAAGGGCGTCCGTTTTCCTACCTTCTAAGGCCTGACGGTGGGAAAGCGAACGCCCTTCCCCCTACCCGGCGGCAGGGGGAGGCTGTTATGTGGTTTTTATGATGTCAACTATAATTTACTTGGTGCCGAAGATCCGGTTGCCGGCGTCGTTCCCATTCCGACCTGGTCGGAATGGGAACCCGTTTCTTTCAATCCTCGGGCGAAGTGAATTCGCCCTGCGGAAATTCTTTGCAGGCAAAGAATTTTGGGGCGCCGCCGGCTTCTCTCAAAATTTTACTTGGTGCCGAAAATCCGGTCGCCGGCGTCGCCTAGGCCGGGTACGATGTAGGCGTGGTCGTTGAGCTTCTCGTCCACGGCGGCCACATAGATCTCCACATCGGGGTGCTCCCGGCGGATGACCTCAATGCCCTCGGGAGCGGCCAGGATGTTCATGAGCTTGATGTGCTTGCAGCCGTAACCCTTCAGGAAGGTGATGGCGGCGGAGGCGGAGCCGCCGGTGGCCAGCATGGGATCCAGCACGATCACATCCCGCTCGGCAATGTCAGAGGGCATCTTGCAGTAGTACTCCACAGGCTGATGGGTCTCAGGGTCACGGTACAGGCCGATGTGGCCCACTTTGGCGGAGGGGATCAGGTTCAGAATACCGTCTACCATGCCCAGACCGGCGCGGAGGATGGGGACAATGGCCAGCTTCTTGCCGGCCAGGTGCTTGAAGGTGCCGGTGGCGATGGGGGTCTTCACCACCACATCCTCCAGGGGAAGGTCACGGGTGGCCTCGTAGCACTCCAGGGCGGCAATCTCAGAGACGATCTCCCGGAATTCCTTCACGCCGGTCGTCTCGTCCCGGAGGATGGTCAGCTTGTGCTGCAGCAGCGGATGGTCCAGTACATGCACTTTCTCGTCAAACATTGTGATGATCCCCTTTATCATTAGATTTTAAATTTCGTTCCCGTTCCAGGCGCTCCCGTTCCGCCTGGGACAGGCGGTGGTACACAGGCGTCAGAGCTCCGCCCTCCACCAGGCCGCCCTCCCGGGCCAGCCGCTGGGCAGTCATCGCCACCCCCCAGGCGCTCTGCAAGCGCAGGTGCGGGGGGGCCAGTTCCAGATCGGTCACGCGCTTTCGTAGGGTATTATAACACAGCAGCGCCCCATCTCCAACGACAATTTTCGGAAAATGGAAATTTTTCAGTTCCTCCCCCAGCGTTTCCAGGGAGATGGCCCGGTCTGGAGCCAGCCGCTCCAGCTTGTCCCCCAGGGCCAGAAACAGGGCGTTATATACCTGTTTGCGCCGGGCGTCCATGGCGCAGACGATGAGCTTTCCCTCCATGTGGGCCAGAGGCCAGGCCATGGACTCCAGGGTGGAACAGGGGGCGCACAGCTTCCCCTTCCCCCAGGAGAGTCCCTTGGCGGTGGCCACCCCAATGCGCAGGCCGGTGAAGGACCCGGGCCCGGCGGCCACGGCGATCACATCCACCCTATCCAGACTTTCCCCGCAGTTTCTCAGCATATCGTCCACCATGGGCAGCAGGGTGCGGCTGTGGGTCAGGCCGCTGTTCTGAAAATTCTGGGCCACCAGCGCCCCGTCCCGCACCAGGGCGGTAGAGCAGGCGGTGGCGGAGGATTCCAGGGCTAAAATATTCACAGTGCCACCCCCTCAATCTCAATGATCCGCTGGCCGTCGTGCTCTCCCCGGCGGATATCCACCCGGACGGCGTCGCCCTCCAGAGCGTCGTCGATATTCTCGCTCCACTCCACGGCGCACACGCCCCCCCGGGCCAGATAGTCCTCCCAACCGATGTCGTAGAGCTCGTCGGAGGAGCCCAGGCGGTACATATCAAAATGGAACAGGGGAAGCCGTCCCCCCTCATACTCGTTGACGATGGTAAAGGTGGGGCTGGTCACCCGGTCGGAAATGCCCAGGCCTCGGGCAAGCCCCCGGGTGAAGGCAGTCTTCCCAGCCCCCAGGTCCCCGGTGAAGGCGATCACTGTCCCGGGCGTAAGCCGCCCGGCCAGCCGCTGCCCCAGCTGCTGGGTCTCCTCCTCGCTGTTGGTTACATATCGGACGGACAAATCCATCCCTCCGTTCACAGAAAATTTTCAACCATCCAGGAGATTATACCACGATATGGTTTGCCTTTCCACCAAAATGTGCTAAAATAATGTCTGCTGAATAAACCGCACTGCGGTTTATTCCCCCGGCGATAGCCGAGCAATTTGATTCCTACTGCCCCGGCCGTCTCCGGGCCGCCCTTCAGGAGGTGAAGCCTTGACCACACTGTTCTCCCCTGTGCGGGAATTTTTCAAAAAAGGGGATCTTATCCTGCTGTCCCTGTGTCTGCTGGCCAGCGGCTACGGACTGCTGCTGATCTACTCCGCCACCCGGTATGAGGGGGGCTATAAATCTGTCATTGTGCAGTTTATCGGCATCATTCTGGGCATTGTTGCCTATATGCTCCTTACCTTTGTGGATCTGCAGCTGTTTATCGATAAAAACTGGAAGCCCACCCTCATCGCCAGCATCGTTCTGATCCTTCTGCTGCTGACCCCCCTGGGTCTGTCCGTGGGGGGCAACCTGAACTGGCTGGCCATCTCCAAGATCATCCCCGGCTTTCCCCTGAACCTGCAGCCCAACGAGATCGTCAAGCTCCCGTTTATCCTCCTGCTGAGCCTCCAGATCACCAGGATCCAGGAGCAGGAGCGGGATATCAGCTCCCTGCCCTCCCTCATCCAGATCGGCGGCTTCACGGTATTCATGATGGGCCTCATCGCCGTGGTGTGCGGGGACATGGGCATGTGCGTCATCTACATGATGATCTTCGTCTTTATGGCCTGGGCCTCCGGGGTCAAGGTGCGGTGGTTTGTTCTGGTAGGCGGTGGCCTGATCCTGACAGTTGTAATTTTGTGGCTGTTCGTCCTGCCTGAGACCAGCCTGTGGAACGACTACCGGATCATGCGCTTCCGGGTGGTGCTGGACCACGACCTGGATCCTATGGACAAGGGATTTCAGCAGAGCCGGTCCATTTTGGCCATCGGCTCCGGCCAGCTCTTCGGCCAGGGCTACCTTCAGGGGTCCTACACTCAGTCCAGCTACTCCCAAACCCTTCCCGCCCGGCAGACCGACTTCATCTTCGCCGTATGCGGCGAGGAGCTGGGCCTTGTGGGCTGTATGCTGCTGCTGCTGATTCTGGCTTCGGTGATTCTCCGGTGTATCTGGGTGGGCCGACACGCCAGCTCCCCCTTCGACAGCTATGTGTGCATGGGGGTAGCGGGAATGCTCCTCATCCAGATCACCCTCAATGTGGGCATGTGCCTCTATGTGCTCCCGGTCATGGGTCTTACCCTCCCCTTCATCAGCTATGGAGGCTCCTCCATCATCACCCTCTTTGCCGCCATGGGCATGGTCTCCAGTGTGAAGGCCAGAACCTTGCCCAGCTGGCTGCGGGACAAATAAAATCTCCGGCAAGGGGTTGCGCCCCCTTCCCGGCCTATAAAAATTGCCCCCCGGCAGAAAGCCGGGGGGCAATTTTCTTTCTTTTAGCTGTTGGCGGGCACATGGATGACGCCCACAGGGCACTCCTTGACACACAGCTGGCAGCCCTTGCACTTGTCCTGGTCGATGTGGGCCAGGTTGTTCTCCACGGTGATGGCGTCGAAGTGACACACCTTGGTGCACTTCATGCAGCCGATACAACCGGCAGTGCAGGCCTTCCGGGTGTCGGCGCCCTTGTCCTTGTTCAGGCACTCCACCACAGGCTTGCGCTTGTTCTCAGGGATGATGCTGATGACGGAATTGGGGCAGGCGGCGGCACAGGCGCCGCAGCCCACGCACTTGGCGTAGTCCACCTTGGCGATGCCGTCCACGATGTGGATGGAATCGAAGGCGCAGGCCCGGGTACAATCGCCGTAGCCCAGACAGCCGTACTTACACATGCCGTCGCCGCCGTAGAGGCCCTTGACGGCCTGGCAGCTCTGAAGGCCCTGGAACTCAAAGCGCTTGGAGGTCTGGTTGCAGGTGCCGGAGCAGGCCACCACGGCCTTCATGGGGACGGAGGTACCGGCCTCCACGCCCATGATCTCGGCCACCTTGGCGGCGCAGGCGGCGCCGCCGGGGGTACACTTGTTGACGGCGTTGCCCTCTTCCACAATGCTCTTGGCGTAGTCGGCACAGCCGGCGCAGCCGCAGGCGCCGCAGTTGGCGCCGGCCAGAACGGCGGTGATCTTCTCAACCCGCTCGTCCACAGGGACATACATGAAGATGGAGGCGGCCACCAGAATCACCGCGCCGATCAGGCCAATGACGGTGACGATAACGATTGCCAGAATAATCGGATCCATACTCTACTCCCCCTCCTATCAAACCTTGAAGATGGCGTCCACGATGCCGCCGAAGCCCATGAAGGACAGGGAGGTCACAGCGGCGGACACCAGGGTGATGGGCAGGCCCTCAAAGCACTTGGGGGTGACAGCCTGCTCCACACGGCGGCGCACACCGGAGAAGAGGACCATGGCCACCAGGAAGCCGATGCCGGCGCCGGCGGCGCAGACGATGGACTCCACAAAGTTGTAGCCGTTGTCCAGGTTCAGGATGGTCACGCCCAGGATGGTGCAGTTGGTGGTGATCAGGGGCAGGTACACACCCAGGGCCTTGTACAGGGCGGGAACGAACTTTTTCAAAAAGTTCTCCAGCAGCTGTACCAGGATGGCGATGATCAGGATGAAGACGATGGTCTGAAGATAGGCCAGGTCACGGGAGGTGCCCGCCGCGTCAGCGGGGGACAGGATAAAGGTGTAGATGGGCCAGGTGGCGGCGGTGGCCATGACCATGACGAAGGTGACGGCCAGGGACATACCTACCGCGCTGTCCAGCTTTTTGGACACGCCCAGGAAGGGGCAGATGCCCAGGAATTTAGCCAGCACATAGTTGTCCACCAGGATCATGGTGAAGAAGATGCTGGCAAGCTTCAGTGCCATTTCCATTACGCGTTGCCTCCTTCCACAGCTTCCTCAGTCTTGGCGCTCTTCTTGGGGCGGGAGGTCAGCCAGGTAGCGCCGGCCATGAGGATACCGAACACGAAGAAGCCACCGGGAGCGCTGGTCATAATGGTGAAGGGGTCGATGGACTCGGGGATGACCTGGATGGCAAAGTCGGCCCCCAGAGCGGGGATCAGGCTGCCCAGGCCGGACATCCAGGTGCCGGCGCCCAGGATCTCACGGATGGAACCCATGATGACCAGGGTGATGGTAAAGCCGATGCCCATGCCCAGACCGTCCAGAGCGGAGTCAACCACACCGTTCTTGGAGGCGAACATCTCGGCACGGCCCAGGATGATACAGTTCACCACGATCAGGGGCAGGTATACGCCCAGGGCCTTATCCAGGTCGGGCACATAGGCCTTGACCAGCATCTGCACCACGGACACGAAGCCGGCGATGACGGTGATGTAGCAGGGGATACGCACCTGCTCGGGGATGATCTTCCGCAGGGCGGAAATGACGATGTTGGAGCACATCAGCACGAAGGTGGCCGCAAGGCCCATGCCGATGCCGTTGGATGCCATGGAGGTAACGGCCAGAGTGGGACAGGTGCCCAGGACAAGCCGCAGAACCGGGTTTTCATTCAGAAAACCATTGGTCAGAATTTTCAGTTTGCTGTTCTTACTCATCTCGTTCCACCTGCCTTTCAAGCGATTGCGTTGTACGCCTCAATGGCGGCGTTCACGGCGTTGTTCACAGCCCGGCTGGAAATGGTGGCACCGGTGTAGGCGTCCACATCGGTTCCCAGCACCAGAGCCTGCGTGGCAGGCAGGCCGTTGTAGAGGGCCCAGTACTCGGTGTTCTCAGTGACATTGGTACCGATACCCTTGGTTTCGGAGGACTCGGTGATCTTGATCTGCTTGACAGTGTCGTCGGGGCTGAAGGCCACCATCACGGTGATGGAGCCGCCGTAGCCCTTGCCGGAGCAGGTGATGACGGTGCCGGTGCCGTTGTCGGCGGTGTAGATGTCGGAGACATTCTCCACCTCCACACCCTCCACCTTGGTGAAGGCGCCCTCGGCCTCAGGGAGCAGCTCGGCACGAGCGGCATTCTCAGCGGCGATGGTGGCCGCCTGGATGACGGGGGCGGTCACACTGTTGGTGGCGGCCAGAGCCCCGGTGATGACGATACAGATGATGCCCAGCACGACGATGGGCTTAAAAACTCGATTCCAGTTATTCATTTGCTCTCGCCTCCCTTTTTCACCTTGGCGATGCCCAGCCTGTCCTGACGGGTGAGCACTTCAATGTAGGGCACCAGCAGGTTCATCAGCAGAATGGCGAAGGACACGCCCTCGTTCATGGTGCCGAAGTGACGGATCATCATGGTGATGAGGCCCAGGCCGATGCCGAAGACCAGCTTGCCCTTCTGGGTGGTGGGAGAGGTGACATAGTCGGTGGCCATGAAGAAGGCGCCCAGCATGAGGCCGCCGGACAGCAGCTGCACGATGGGGTCAAGGCCGAAGCACAGGCTCAGCACGGCCACGGTGACCAGATAGGTCACAGGGATCATGGGGCTGATGACCTTGGTGACAATGAGGTAGATGCCGCCGGCAATCAGGGTGATGGCGCAGGTCTCGCCCAGCACGCCGCCGTGGTTGCCCAGCAGAAGGGTCACATAGTCCCCGGCGCCCAGGTCGGCCACATGGGCCAGAGGAGTGGCGGAAGTGGCGGCGTCCACGCCCTGGGGGAAGCCGTAGGAGGACATCCGGCCGGCAAAGCCCACGGCCATGGCGATACGGCCCACGATGGCGGGGTTGGCGAAGTTATAGCCCAGGCCGCCGAAGAGCTGCTTGATGATCACGATGGCGATGAACGCGCCTACAATGGGCATCCACCAGGGCAGGGTGGAAGGCAGGTTGAAGGCCAGCAGCATGCCGGTGACCACAGCGGAGAAGTCACCCACAGGGTTCTCCCGGCCCATAATCTTGCAGTAAGCCCACTCGAAGAAGACGCAGGCCGCCACGGTGATGGCGGTGATAATCAGGGCATTGACCCCGAAAATGATCACAGAGGCGATGAGGGTGGGCACCAGGGCCAGACACACCCGCTGCATGATCTTCTGGGTGGAGTCCGCGCTGGTAATGTGGGGTGCGGCGGTAACGATCAGTTTATTGGCCATTACTTTTTACCTCCATTCTTCATCATGATCTTAGCCAGGGCAATGGAGGGGGCCAGAGGCCGCTTGGCCGGGCAGACGAAGGAGCAGGTGCCGCAGCTCATGCACAGATCGGCGTTGAGCTCCTGGAGCAGCTCCACATTGCCCGCGTTGTAGGCCTGGACGATCTCCTTGGCGGACAGGCCCAGAGGACAGGCGTTGGTACACCGGCCGCAGTGGATGCAGTTGGTGACCTTGGGGGTCTGAGCCATCTTCTTGGAGAAGGCCAGAACCGCGTTGTTGTTCTTCAAAATGGGCTGGCTGAGATCGGCGATACAGGTGCCCATCATGGGGCCGCCGTAGAGCAGCTTGCCCGGCTCGTCGGTGAAGCCGCCGCAGAAGTCCATCAGCTCCTGAATGGGAGTGCCGATGATGACCTCTACATTCTTGGGCTCCTTGATGACATCCCCGTCCACGGTCAGACGCTTGGTGACCAGGGGCATGCCGGTCTTTAAGTACTTGCCCACAAAGGCAACGGAGGTGACATTCATGACAATGACGCCCACATCGGAGGGCAGGCCGGGGAAGGGAACTTCCCGGCCGGTGCAGTTCTCAATAAGCACCTTCTCAGCGCCCTGGGGGTAGCGGCAGGGCAGCTCCTTGACCTCAATGCCCTGGGTGGCCACGCTCTTCATCTTGGCGATGGCCTCGGGCTTGTTGGCCTCGATGCCGATGATGCACTTGGGAATCTCCAGGTACTTCATCACCGCCTGGATACCGTCCAGAATGAACTGGGTGTCCTCCAGGAAGCAGCGGTTATCCGAGGTGATATAGGGCTCACACTCGGCGCCGTTGATGACCAGGGTGTCGATCTCGTCCAGATTCTTGGGAGCCAGCTTCACCGCGGTGGGGAACCCGGCGCCGCCCAGACCCACCAGACCGCTGGCGCGGACGGCGTCCTGGAAGGACTTGAGATCGGTGACCACAGGGGGAGCCACGGCGGGGTCCACCTTCTGCTCCCCGTCGGGGATGATGACCACGGCGGTCTGAGGCGCGCCGTTGGGCGCGGTGATGGTGATGATGCCGTCCACCACACCGGACACGCCGGAGTGGATGTCCGAGGAGACAAAGCCCCCGGCCTTACCCACCACGGAACCTACATAAACCTGGTCGCCCTTGGCCACGGCGGGAGTCGCCGGAGCGCCGATGTGCTGGCCCATGGACAGCACGATCTTGGAGGGCAGCGGCATTTTCACCGTTTCCAGGTTGGAAGTCCGTTTCTCGTGGGGGACACCCGCGCCATGCGCGGATCGTTTGAGAAATTTGCTCATGAAAGATTTCGACCTCCCTATTCTGTTCTGCCAGAACTGAACGGGTCTCTTTCCCCAACGGTTTTCCGCTCTTGGAGCGGCCTGGAAAAACCGCCCTTCCCTTTGGGAGACAAGACCCGTTCCACACGCCCGCACAGTTCGGGCGTACGACAAAACCCGTCGCTTTTCGCCCTCTTCGGCAGGGCAAAAAAACGCCGACTCTGCTTGCGGCAAACATCATACACCAATTTTCATAAAAATGCAAGACGATTTGCACTCTTTTCCCTGTATCAGGAAAAAAATTAGGGCGCGGAACAAATCCGCGCCCATTTTCATGGATTGAACCAGATTGCCTTCTCAGCAGCCGCAGTTGTTGTTATTGCAGCCGCAGTTGTTATTGCAGCCATTGCCGCCCCAGCCGCCGCAGCAGCACAGGATGACCAGCAGAATGATGATCCACAGGCAGCTGTTGCCGCCACAACCGTTATTGCAGCACCCCATAATGAGTACCTCCTGAATATGAAAGTTTTAAGAGGGCTGTCTGCCGCTCTCATCCCTATCATATGGCGGGGAAGCGGGATGGGTGTGTGTTCCTCAGGAAATCTTTTCCCCAAAGGACCGCAGCATGGCGGCCACCTCCGCCCGGTTGGCGTTGTACTGGGGGTTCAGGGTGAGCACGCCCCCGTCGGAGGAGCCGGTGACCACGCCCTCGGCCACCGCCCAGGCCATGGCCTCCCGGGCCCAGTCGCTGACCTTGCTCTGGTCCTGATAGCCGCTCAGGTCCGCTCCGGCGCTGACGCTTTGATTCAGGTAGTTTTTGGCAAAGCTGTGAAGCATGACCACCACCTGCTCCCGGGTGACCTGCCGGTCAGGGGAAAAGGTGCCGTTCCCGGTGCCCGCGGTGACCCCCTGGGATACCGCCCACTTCACATAGGGGGCGTACCAGGCGCTGTCGGACACATCGGTGAGAGTCACATCGGCCCCGGCCATCTCCCCGGCGGGGGCTCCGGCCAGCTTGTAGAGCACGGTGGTGAGCATGGCCCGGGTCATGGGCTCGCCGGGACCGAAGGTGTGCTCGCTCATACCGGAAAACAGGCCGCTGCTGTACACATAGTTGACAGGGGCGTAGAACCAGTCGCTTCGCTTCACATCCAGGAAGGGGGCGGCGCTCTCATTGCCGCCGTCGGCGGTATAGCTGCCCTGAACTCCCATGGCGGCGTAGCCAGACTGGACGGTAAAGTGGGCCACCGTCTCCTCCCCCACCAGATACCGGTGGTTGGCGCTGAGGGCGCTGCCCGTTGGGACCTCGGTGCCCGAGGTGATGTCCACCACTGCCCCGTTGTGGTCCACCACCACGCTGCCCTCCAGCATGAGGACTCCGCAGCCGGTGGTGAGGGTCAGGGTCTGACCGTCATACCACTCCCGGCGCTGGAGGGTGGCGCTGTATTGGCCGCTGGTGACGCTCTCCCCGCTGGTGACCTGGCTGTGGACCTGGTCCAGGGTGGATTTGGCCGCGTCGTAGGTGCTCTCCAGTGCCTGGTTGGCCGTGTTGGTCCCGGTCTGGACCGCCTGGGGAAAGAAAGTTTCAGTGAGGTAGCTGAGGCTGATGGGCCCGTCCCCGGACACGGCGGCGTAGGCCCCGGCGGTCAGCAGCCCAAAGGCCAGCACCCCGGCCAGAGGGCGCAGAATCTTTTTCATGGTTTCTCCTCCTTCTCCCTGGGAAGGCTATCTTCCCCCTGGGAGATCATATAGCTCAGAGCCAGCAGACTGTCGGAAAAATGCACCGACTCCACCACCACATCCTTCTCCCGGATGTCCAGCTCGTGATTGGTGAAATTCCAGATTCCCCGCACCCCGGCCTGCACCAGCCGGTCGCACACGCTCTGGGCGGCGGAGATGGATACGGTGAGCATCCCCACGCTCACCGGATGCTCCGCCAGAAAGGCCTCCAGCTGGTCCACATGGTAGACAGGCACCCCGGCAATGACGGTACCCACCACATTGGGGTTCACATCAAAGGCCGCCAGCAGGCGAAAGCCGTTGCTGGAAAATTTGAAGTTCTGGATGATGGCCCGGCCCAGGTTGCCTGTGCCCAGCACCACCACTGTGTGGCCCCGGTTGATGCCCAGAATCTCGCCGATCTCCTCTTTCAGGCTGTCCACCTTATAGCCGTAGCCCTGCTGGCCGAACTCGCCGAAGCAGAACAGGTCCTGGCGGATCTGAGAGGCGGTCAGTCCCATGGACTTGCCCAGAGCGCTGGAGGAGATCCGCACCACCCCCGCCTGCTGCAGCTCGGACAGGTGGCGGTAATACCGGGGCAGGCGGCGGATCACCGCCGTGGATACTTTTGCATTTCGTTTCATGATTACGCTCCGTCTCTCCCGCCTTTTCAGACGGGCTCACGATACTTTTTTATTCTACCCTATCCCACATCCGCTGTCAAACGCTTTTCCGCTATCCTGGAAAACAGCGCCGGCCATCCAAAACATTGGACGGCCGGTCTTTTTGCTGTATTCAGTTCCAGAAATCTGTTTTCTGCCGCAGGCCGATGGAGCTGGCCTTGAACACGGGGTTCTCCCCCTCCCGGCGCTGCCGGGTGTAGTCCTTCAGGGCCTTCATGGCGGTGCCGCCAAGGATGACGATGACGGGCAGGTTGATGATGGCCATGCAGCCCATGAGCACATCGGCCAGGTTCCACACCAGGTCAAACTCCAGCTGTCCGCCCACAAAGACCAGCACACAGGCGATGACGCGGAAGACATTGAGCACATTGTTTTTCAGGGTGCGCCCGGCAATGTAGTTCAGGCACCCCTCGCAGTAGAACAGGTTGCCCAGCAGGGTGGTGAAGGCGAACAGCAGCAGGGCGAAGGTGATGAAGTAGGGACCCACGCTTCCGAAGGTGGTGGCCAGAGATGCCTGGACCAGAGGGGCCCCCTCCAGGCCGCCCCTGATGTCGATGCCGGTACTCAGACACATCATGGCCGTGGCGGTACACACCAAAATGGTGTCGATGAACACCGAGAGCATCTGCACCAGGCCCTGTTTCACCGGGTGGGATACGCTGGCAGCGGCGGCGGCGTTGGGGGCCGAGCCCACGCCGGCCTCGTTGGAGTAGAGGCCCCGCTTGATGCCCTGCATGACGGCGGAGGAGCCAAAGCCCAGCGCCCCGCCGAAGATGGCCTGAAAATCAAAGGCGTCGTGGAAGATCCGGGCCAGAACACCGGGGATCATGTCCAGGTTCAGCACCATGACCACCAAGGCCATGAGGATATAGAGTACGCCCATCACCGGCACCAGCACGCCGGTGACCTTGACGATACGCCTGCCGCCGCCCAGCACACACACAGCCACCAGCAAAGCCAGAACGGCGCCTCCCACCAGGGTCACCACACTGTAAGTGCCGCCCAGAATCTTCACATAGCCCGCCTGCTCATAGAAGGAATAGCCGGTGAAGCTGTCCAGCAGGTTGAAGGAGGCCACCATATTAAAGCCTCCGGCGTAGGTGGCGATGAGGACTACGGCAAAGATGACACCCAGCAGGCGGCTGTGGAGGGCCGCCTCGATGTAGTAGGAGGGTCCGCCGTAGCTGCCCCCCTTGGGGTCCTTTTTCTTGTAAATCTGGGCCAGGGTGCTCTCCACAAAGGCGGAGGCGCTGCCCACCACGGCGATGAGCCACATCCAGAACACCGCCCCGTAGCCCCCCACGGCGATGGCGTTGGCCACCCCCACAATGTTTCCGGTGCCTACACGGCTGGCGGTGGACACCATCAGGGCCTCAAAGGCGGACACGGAGTTCTCATCCCCAGACTTCTCCCCCACCACCCGGATAGACTCGGGCAGCAGACGAATCTGCAGCAGCTTCCCCCGAATGGTGAAGTACAGACCTACCCCCAGGAGCATAATGATGAGAATGTAGCTGTACATGGCGTCGCTGATCACCAGAATCAGGTTCAGGAAGGCGTTGTACATAAAGTTGTTTCCTCTCTTTCTCTCTCTTTTGCCGGGATGTTCCAAATGTCCCGGCAAAGGCCAAAAAATTATAGCATAGTTTGCCGGATTTGGCCAGTTTTTTCTACATCAGCCGTAAAATTTCCTTTTTCAGCCGGGCTATGATCCGCTTTTCCAGCCGGGAGATGTAGGACTGAGAGATGCCGAGCCGGTCGGCCACCTCCTTCTGGGTGCACTCCCGCCTCCCATCCAGGCCGAAGCGCAGGGTGATGATATTCCTCTCCCGAGCGTCCAGGTGCTCCAGGGCCTGGCGGAGCAGCTGCCGGTCCACATCGGCCTCCAGAGGCTGGACCACCAGGTCCTCGTCGGTGCCCAGGATGTCGCTGAGAAGCAGCTCGTTGCCGTCCCAGTCGGTGTTCAGAGGCTCGTCAAAGGACAGCTCGCTCTTCTGGTTAGCCGTTTTGCGCAGATACATCAAAATCTCATTTTCAATACACCGGCTGGCGTAGGTGGCCAGCTTGATGCTCTTGGCGGGCTGGTAGGTGCCCACCGCCTTGATAAGGCCGATGGTCCCGATGGAGATAAGGTCCTCGATGTGGATGCCGGTATTTTCAAACCGCCGGGCGATGTAGGCCACCAGGCGCAGGTTGTGCTCGATGAGCTTGTTCCGGGCCTGGGGGTCCCCCGCCTCCAGACGGGCGATGAGCTCCGCCTCCTCCACCCGGTCCAGAGGGACAGGGAGGGTGTCGCTGCCCCCGATGTACATGACCTTTCCCGGCTGGAGCAGCCCCAGACGGGTGAGCAGCCCGGCCAGCCTCTCCTTTAGTTTTATGTAAATCAATTTTCCTTTCATATTCCATCCTCCATGGGCCCGATGAGAGCCCGGTATCCGCCCCCGTCGGATACGGGGGTTGGGGACAGGGCCACCAGCACCGGTCCTCTCCCCTGCCCGTCCACTTCCAGACTGTCCGCCCGCACCGCCAGGAGAAGCCCCCGGTCCACCCCCACCGAGCGGTAGGGCAGCAGACGAAAGCGCCCCCGCCAGGGGCCCGTTCCAAGGCGCTCCACCCCTCCGGCGGGGTCCCGGAGATCAGCGGGGCCCGGGCGGCTGTCCCTGGGAAACAGATCCCGGAGGGCCTCCCCCTCGGCCACCACCACCCCCCGGCCGGACACCGGGTCGGTGAGGGTGTTGCCCGTGTCCACCAGGGCGGTAAGCTCCACGCTCCGCTCCCCGATGCGCAGTCTGGCCCGGGCCAGCTCCCCTCCGGTGTGGCGGCCCAGCCGCCGGAACACCAGAGTGATGACCAGATAGCACACCGCCGCCGAGAGGAGGACCATTTTAAAGTCCATGGGGGAATAAAAGACCCCGCTCCCCAGGGAAAGGCCGGTGCCGCCCATGAGCCCGATGGCCACCACCCCGCCCCCAAAGGCGCAGGTAAGGGCCACAAACAAAATTCCCTGCCGGAGCAGCCGCCGGCTCCCCCCGTAGGCAAGAACCATCATGAGAAGGGCCGAGGCCACCCGGCACAGGGGATGGGACAGAAAGGACAGGCCCGGCAGAAAAATAGCCACCGCGTACCCTCCCCCCAGTACCGCCCCCAGGGCAAAGCGCAGCCGCCGGAGAGGCTCTCCCGCCAGTCGGGCGGCAGCCAGCAGCAGGAGGTAGTCCACCGTGGCGTTGAGCAGAAAGAGGGTATCCACATAAATAACCGTCAAATATCCTCTCCTCCTCTCTCCCGCCCCCGGCAGGCTGTCCCGCAGACTTTATTATAGGAACCTCCCCGGGCGAAAGGGGCCGAAACCGGGATAGGGGTTCCCGTCACATTTTGTGGAGATGGAACAGAGGAGCAGGGAAATTTTTGGGAGCTTCATCCGCCCTCCCCTCTTGCCTTTTGTTTTACCTCGTGTTATAATATCGTTAGACGATATTGAAGCTCGAAGAAAGGGGGACAGCGCCATGCCGGGACGGGATAAGGGCGGGCTCACCGAGCCTATGTACTATGTGCTCATGTCCTTCCTCCACGGGGAGATGTGCGGCATTGAGATCACCGACTTCGTCTCTCAAAAGACCGGCGGACGGGTCCGGCTGGGCCCCGGTACCCTCTATACCCTGCTGGCCAAATTCCAGGAGGAAAAGCTCATCGAAGAGACCCAGGTGGACGGGCGCAAGCGCACCTACCGCATTACGGACAAGGGCCGGGAGGCCTTCTGGGAGGAGCTGGAGCGGCTGCGGGAGTGTGTGCTGGACGGAGAGGAGGAGCTGAGATGAAGCATTCCGCCATTCGTGTCATCCCCTATGGCGGGTATGACATTCCCGGCCTGGAGAGCTGGCTCAGCTCCATGGCCGGAGAAGGGCTTCGCTTTTCGTCCACAGCGGGACCCCTGGCTCTCTTTGACCATGTCCAGCCCCGGAAGGTCCAGATCCACCTGGAACCCATCCAGGGGCGCACTGAGGAAAACCCCGAGCTGAACGCAATTTATGAAAAATCCGGCTGGCAGTACTGGGGCATGTTCCGGGGCAGCTTCTTTGTCTATGCCTCCCCCGACATGGAGGCGCAGGCCTACACCGATCCCGATAGTCTGGACTACGCCCTGAAGAAATTTTTCCGGCAAAAGCTGGCCCTGGGGCTTCCCCTGCTGCCGGGCAATTTCCTGCTGCCCGGCCTGTATGGGCGGGGCGCTCCCTGGGAGCTGAGCGGCTCCCTGCTTCGGTATTATCCGGTGGAAACTCTCTCCAACGGCACTACCGTTCCCTTTCTCCTGGCGGCGCTGGGATTTTTCCTCATTGATCTGTCCTACCTGGTGGGGCTGTTCCACCTGATGGGCTACCGCCGGGCGGTAAAAACCGGCGGGAAGGTCCGGGGACACCGTGGGTTGGGCTGGCTGCTGGCCGTGGGGCTTCTTATATTGCTTCCGGTACTGGTCAACACTATTCAGCTCTTTTCCGGTCTGGACTACCGCCCCTATGATTTGGAGGGCTCCGGCTTTGTCACCCTCAGTGATCTTGAGGGGAAAGACTTTCCCATCAGCCGGCGTGAGCCCCTCAGCATGGACTACATCTCCCACGGGGGTACCCTGCTCCGGCCGGAGTACTGGTATTTCCGGCAGTATGGGGCATACGGACAAAATAAAACCTCAGACGATGTACCCCACCTGGAGATCTCCATCGTCCGCTACCCTCTGGAGCATCTGGCCGAGGCCCGGAGTGAGGAGTGGAGCCGGCAGTCCTTCAACGGCTCCGGGGACTATGAAGTTCTGGAGCCCGCTTACGGGCTGGACGAGATCCGCTACGCCCCCAGGGAGCGGCGGACCCATACCAACGAGCTGACTGGGGAAAAGCTCGACTTCCTGCCCGGCGGTATCTTCGTCCTCCGCCGGGACAACACCGTCCTCTTTGCCGATTACTACGGGGAGCAGGATCTGCTAGAGTACCTCCCCCTCTTTGCCGCAACCTTTGACGCTCTGTAAAAGGAGGCCCACCATGAAATCCGTCTATAAGCTCACCCCTGTCTCCGACTACGACATCCAGGGGCTGGAGAGCTGGCTTCAGGACATGGCCCTGCGGGGGCTGTACCTGAAAAAATACCGCCCCCTCTTCTGCACCTTTACCCCCGGCCCGGCAAGGAAAACCCGGTACCGGATTGAACCATACCGCCGCTTCCTGGACGACGACCTGCCCGCCGACATGCTGGAGCTCTACGAGGAATACGGCTGGGAGTGTGTGGGGGATGTAAACCGGGAAATGCTGATTTTCTCCACCAAGGACGAAAAGGCCCCGGAGCTCCACACCGACCCGGCCATCCAGGGGGAGCGGTGGAAGAAGCTCTACAAAAAGGCCCGGACAGGGGTCATCGTAACTCCCTTGCTCACACTGCTTGTTATTTTGTGCGTAGGAGTCCAGCTTTTCGATCACGGCACCCCCATTACCAATCTCATCACCACCGTATCCCTGCCCCTGGTTCTGCTGTGTATCTGCCTGCTGGTGAGCCTTCCCTCGGTATTCGCCAAAAAGCGGGAGCTGGGCCTCCTCCTCCGGCAGCTGGAGGAGGGCGTCCCCCTGGAGCGCCGGGCCCCCTACCCCAAACATAACCTGCTCTCCCCGGCGTACTTCATCGCCCTCACCGTTTTGTGGGTGGCACTCATTCTAGGCCAGTACATCCTGCCCCTCACCGGCGGGAAGATGCAGACACTCTCGGACCTCCAGGACTTCCCCCTGCTGTCCCTCAGCGAGGTGGAGGGAGAAAATTTTGTCCCCTACACCACCGCCAGCGAGGGGTATGTGGACTACGCCAACTTCGCCCGCCAGGAGCACTACCTGCTGTGCTGGAACAGCTGGGAGGCGGTGCAGACGGGAGCCTGGGCGGACGAGGAGCTGTGGAACCGGATGGAAATTACCTGGTACGACCTGCCCGCCCCTCTGACCTTCCTGGCCCAGCCTATGGCCAGGGAGCAGCTGGAACGCTCCATGGCCCTGGACGAGGACATCTGGTGGCGGGTCGACCCGTCGGAGGGGGGCACCTGGAGGGTCACCCAGTACCCCGACGCCGGGGCGGACTACCTGGCCCTGGCCCGGCGGGAGGGGACCCCCTTCCAGACCGCCGCCGCTGCCCTGGGGAGCAAGGTGGTACTGGTCCAATATACCGGCCGGGGGGACCTGGCGGAGCACCTGGACGACATCGTGGCCATGATTGAATAAAGGAGGGACCTTTATGAGCTTAGTACGAAAATTGATCCCCGTCTCCCTCTATGACATTCCCGGCCTGGAGGCCTGGCTGGAGGAGCAGGCCAACCAGGGCCTCTTCCCCACTCAGCTGGGGAACTGGGCCACCTTTGACCACTCGGGGCTTCCGGGCACCCGGTTCCGTCTGGCGGCCCAGGAAGGCAAGTCCAGGATCCCCACCCTGGAGCAGCTGGAACTGTGCAGGCAGTTCGGGTGGAACTACGCCCTCTCCTTCGGGGGCTTATACCTTTTCTACGCCGTGGACCCGGAAGCGATAGAGCTTTACACCGACTGGGAGAGCCGGGGGTTCTTCCTGAAATCTCTGAAAAAGCGCATAGCCGCTTACCGGCGCAGGTACATACTCTTCTACGGGATTTTAGCGGCGCTTCTGATCTGGGCCCTGTTCTTTTACGAAACCGGCTATGACATTCAGCCTGACCATGTTACCGCTCTGCCCCTCATTTTTATAAATATTACCACTCCCTATGCTCTGATTTTCCTCACTGTTGTGGTTCTGGCCTGGCGGGACTGGCAACGGGACTACCACACCCTGAAGCAGACCTGCGCCGCCCTGTCCCAAGGGTTGCCGCCGCCCCCTTCCCCCGGCCCCCGAAAGAGCGTTTTGCGGGAGAAGGGCCTCACTCTGATCCTGCTGATCTCCCTGCTCCTGTGCTTTCTTTTTATTCGGTTTGAGTCCCTGAACCCCCTTCTGGACATCCCCCTCTCCCGCTTTCCCGGAAGCTATGTGTCCCTCCAGGACCTGGAGCGGGAGCCGGTCTATCCATGGAATGAGATATTCGATCCCCCCGCTCCCAGCTGGGCGGAGAACACCGCCGATGTGAAGCTCTCCCTTCTCTCCCCGGTGTGGTACTCCGTGACCCAGGAGTGCTACAGCCCCATCCCCGGCACCATGGAAAACTACGATTCCCCCGATCCGGAGGAGGGCAAAAACCGCTACGCCCCCAAGCTGGAGATGACCCGCTTCCACCTGCTGATTCCAGCCCTGGCAGAGCCCATCGCCCGGGCCAAGATGGACGATTACCGCCTGGTGAACCTGTGGTGGGAGTATGAGGAGGTAGACTATCCCGGCCTGGACTTTGTCATCCTGGCCACCGCCCGGGACGAGCCCTGGCAGATGGCGGCAGTAGGCAGGGGCGGCAAGGTGGCCGTCTTCCGCTACGCCGGACAGGAGCGGCTGGGGGACCACCTGGAGACGCTGGCGGAGATGGTCCAATAAACTTTCTTTTAACTTCTTTTTTGCGCAAAAAGGCTGTGACCCGTAAAGGTCACAGCCTTTTCATTTCTCTTCTGTCAATAGTTTTTCCGCTTCCTCCCGGCTGTAACAGCCGTTCAGGACCTGCAAAAGGGCGTTGGCGCTCATGTGCTCGGGAAGGTTCAGCCTGCGCAGAAGCGCTAACCGACGCTCCCCGCTGTCCGGCCTTCCCGTGAGCCCGGCGGCCATCAGGTCCGCCTTGGTGAGGGGGGCTCCCCCCTGCTCCCGCTGGGCGCTCTCCTCCAGGAAGGTAGCTCCCGCCCGGCGGAGGACCTCCTCCAGCACCTGGGAGTGCATCCCCTCCACCCCCAGTTTGCCCTCTTTTCCCCGCTGGCGCTTCCGGCGCTCCTTGCCGTACACATCGGGGATGTAGGCGTGCTTCACATACTGCTGGGGGATGGAGCCCCGGATGCGGTTGCGGATGACGAACCCCGCCCCGTCGGAGTCGGTGAGGACGATGAGCCCCCGCCGCTCCCCCGCCTTTTTCAGCAGGGCCATCTGTTCCGGGTCCTTGAAGATGCGAAACCCCCCGGTCTCCAGAATCAGGGTGTCCACCACTTGGGAGAGGGTATTTTTGTCGTACCGGCCCTCCACCACGATGGCCTCTTTGATTTTCAGCAAAACGGCATCCTCACTTTCTCACCGGATTGGCCAGCTCCAGCATAAGGGTGGTGAGCAGCTCCTTCCCGTCCTGGCCGGTGGACTTCATGGCCAGGTCCACCTGTCCGCACCGGACCACCGCCCTGCGGCACCAGGGGAGGCTGAATCGCCTGGCGCTGCGCGCCAGCTTGTCCGCCGGGTAGGGCTTCAGCCCCCACAGTCCGGCCACAAACTCCGTCCCCTTCCCCTGCTCCAGGGCCAGACGGGCGGAGTAGAGCTGGCGCATCTGCCGTCCCAGGGACCACATGATCTTGATGGGAGCCTCCTGCATCTGGAAGAGCTCCCCCAGTACCCCCATGGCCCGGTCAAACTGACCCTCGCCGATGGCGTCGGTCATCCGGAAGACCACGGCGTCCAGCTGTGGGGTGGCCACCGCCTCAATGTCCCCCCGGGTGATGTGGGGACCCTTGGCGTAGGCGGCGATCTTCTCGATCTCCCCTATGAGGTTGTGCATCAGGTCCCCGCACAGGAAGATGAGGTCCAGGGCCAGCCGGGAGTCGATGTCCTTGCCCAGAGCCCGGAAGCGCCGGCGCACCCAGTCCACCAGATCCCCCTGGTCCTGGCGGACAAAATTGACCACGGTGCCGTGGGCCTTGATGGCGGCGGCCAGCTTGGTGCGGGCGTCCCCCTTGTAAGGGATGAGGTCGTAGACAAAGACCACGCAGCAGTACTCGGGCAGCTGGGAGAGAATCTGGATATAGGCCTCCCGGTCCTTCTCCCCCGCCTTGAAGAGGTCAAAATCGGTAATCTGGATCATGGTGCGCTCCGACATCATGGGCAGGCAGTCCACCGCCTCCTCCAAAGCGTGGGGAGACATATCCCTGGCGGCAATCTCGTGGAGGTTAAATTCCCCCATGCCCCCGGACAGCAGCAGTTCCCGGAGCTTGCCCAGGTAGTGGTCCCGGAGGTAAGTCTCCTCCCCGTGGAAAATATACAGCTGGCCCGGATTCTTCCCGGCCAGGTCTTTTTTCATCTTCTGATAGCCGGCGGTATCCGGCTTTCCCTTGGGCGGCATAGGCGCGTCCTCCTGTTATCTTCTGATTTCTATGGTACCGTCCTGATCGGTGCGGTATACCTCCGCACCGGCGGCGGCCAGGCGGTCCAGGGTAGCCTTGGCGGGGTGGCCGTAGGAGTTGTCCTCTCCCACGGAGATCAGGGCATATTCCGGCTGTACGGCATCCAAAAGGGCCTGGGAGGTGGAGTCCTCCGAGCCGTGGTGGCCCGCCACCAGCACCTCCGCCCCGGTGAGGCCGGCAATGTCCAGCAGCTTCTCCTCCCCGGCGGCGTCCATGTCCCCGGTGATGAGGGCCCGGAAGCTCCCGCCGTCGGCCAGCACGGATAACCCCCGCTCGTTGCTCTCCCCCACCTGGGATACGGGGGCATAGAGGGTGAGAAACTGGTCCTCATCTGTGCGGATCCGCAGATCCTCCGTCACCAGCTCCACCTGAATCCCCTTCTCCTCTGCCAGTGCCAGTATCTCCCGGCCCAGGTCGCTGTCCTCCTCCCCGTCAGGCAGGAAGATTTTTCCCACTTCCATCCGCTCCAGCAGCTGGGGCACCCCGTTGGCGTGGTCGTCATGGCAGTGGGTGAGGATGAGCAGGTCCAGCCGGCCGATCCCCCGGCTTTGCAGGTAGTTAGCGGCGATGTCCCCCGGATTGTCCCAGGTATCTCCCCCGCAGTCCACCAGGGCATCAAGATTTCGCTGGCGGAGGATCACGCTCTGCCCCTGGCCCACATCCAGGGCGGTCACCCGCATGTCTCCCAGACGGCTGGCAGCTCCCATGGTCACCAGAGCCAGCACCAGGGTGAACACCCCGGCGCAGAATGGGATCAATCCCCGCTTCCGCCCCCGGATGAACACAGCCGCCAGCAGGAGCAGGTATACATAGATCAGCCACCCCCGGTAGAGCCAGGAGTCCATGGGCAAAGCGGACAGGGCGGGGTGGGACAGCAGCTCCACCACATGGTTGACATAACGGACCAGCAGTGTGACAGGCAGGGCCAGCAGCTGACCAGGGCCCGGGAAAAACACCCCCAGAGTGCCCGCCAGCAGCCCGCCCACAAAGATGAGGCCCACCGCCCACAAGGTCAGTACATTGGCCAGGGGCGAAATGAGGGAGACGGTGTTAAAATAGCATGCCACCAGGGGCACGGTGAACACTGAAGCCCCCAGGGTGGCGCTGAGGGTGGAGATGACAAAGCAGGGAATTCTTCTGGCAAGCCGCCGCAGCTTTCCCCTGGCGGGCCGGTCCAGATGGAAGAAACTCACCAGCCGCTCCTGAAGGCCATCGGACACCAGGGCGATGCCCGCCACGGCGGCAAAGGACAGCTGAAGGCCCATATGGGCGGCGGCAAAGGGGTTGAGGGCCAGCAGCACCATAAGGGCCGTCCCCAGTGAGGTGGGCAGGTCCCGCTCCCGGTTGAAGAGCGGGGCCAGCTGGAGCAGGACGATCATGATGGCCGCCCGGTCCACTGAGGGGGTGTGGCCGCACAGGGCGCTGAAGAGGACCGCCCACAAAATGGTCACCAGGGCGGTGGACCGCTTTCCCCGGCCCCGGAGGGTGACCAGCAGCTGGGCCAGAAAGGCCAGGTGCATCCCGGACACCGCCACGGTGTGGCTGAGGCCCACCCGCTCCAGAGAGCTGGTAAACTGGTCGGTGAGGTTGTCCCGGTTGCCGGTGACGATCCCCTGAACAATGGCGGCCTCCTCTTCGGGGAAGACTCCGGAAATTCCCTTTTTCAGAATATCCGCCCACACCGCGGGCCAGTATTTTACCGGGATGCGCTCCGGCCGCTCCACATCCAGCCGCCCGTAGACCTCCCCCTGGAGGAAGATCCCCTTGGCGGTGTAGTAGGTGATCTCCTCCCCGGCAAAGGTGTGGTCGGCCAGGGTGTAGTGGACCACGGCGGAAATTTTGTCCCCGGGGCGCAGGTCCGCCCCCTGTTCATCCACATAGAGGACGGCCAGAGGCCGGGCCAGGTCCTCCGTCTCCACCCGGGCGGCCAGGGTATAGCCCCCGTACTCCCCCGCCTGGGGGTAGTCGGTAATGGTGGCCTGAAGGCGTACCGTCCGGTCGTCCAGGGCGGCGGCGGGCTGAAAAAACAGCTGCTCGTAGACCGCCGACCAGAGAAGCCCGGAGGCCAGGCCGAAGCAAATGAGCACCAGGGTGCGTCTCCGGCGGGGCACGCTCCGAAGCAGCAGCACGGCGGCCAGAGCAGCCAGGGCGCACCCGGTCCACAGGAGAGGCAGCAGAGCATCCAGGTCCAGATAGGCCCAGAGAAAGACGGCGGCGGAGAAGGAGAAGGCGAAGACTGCCAGCTTGCGCATGCCCGCTCCTCCCCTCTCTCTTTTCTCTCCAGGCGTGTTGTATTTCAGAATACCATGCCAGGCCGCTTTTTGCAAGGGCGACAGCCTTCGACCCCCTCCCCTTCTTGCCAAGTTTCGGGAAGTATGATAAGATAATATGTCATTTACAGGGAAAACGGAGGTCCTTTCATGACCGATTACTTTCATTTAAACGCCCAGCGGGAGACTTTGCTGAACCTGTCCACCCTGGGGCTGGCCCACCTGGGGGACAGCGTCTTTGAGGTGATGGTCCGCTCCTGGCTTATCCTCCAGGGAAAGGCCAAGGTCAAGGATCTGCACCGCTCCACCATCCAATATGTGGCCGCCCCCGCCCAGGCCAAGCTTTTGCGGCATATCCTCCCCATCCTCACCCAGGAGGAGGAGGATATCTTCCGCCGGGGCCGGAACACCGCCCCCCACTCGGTGCCCAAGGCGGCCAGCCGGGGGGACTATCAGGCGGCCACCGGGCTGGAGGCCCTCTTCGGCTGGCTCTATCTCCAGGGCCGGACGGAGCGGCTTAACCAGCTTTTCGACACCATGATGGCCCAGGAGGACCAAGAAACTGCGAGGTGATTTCCCATGCCTTTGGACGCTCTGTGCCTGTCCGGCGTGGTTTACGAACTGAATACCGTCCTTTCCGGAGGGAAGGTGGACAAGATCTACCAGCCCGGCCGGGACGAGGTGGTGCTGGCTCTGCGCACCCCGGCCCACGGGAATGTGCGCCTGCTTCTCTCCGCCAACCCCAGCCAGCCCCGTACCCACCTGACCCGGCTCACCCTGGAAAACCCGGACAAGCCCCCCATGTTCTGTATGCTCCTGCGCAAGCACCTGTCCGGGGCAAGGCTGCTGGAGGTGGAGCAGGTTCCTCTGGAGCGGGTCATCCAATTCCGCTTTGAGGCCCTCAACGAGCTGGGGGACCGGGTGGAGCGGCGGCTTATTCTGGAGGCCATCACCCACAAATCTAATCTTCTCCTGCTGGACGGAGAGGGGCGGATTCTGGACTGTATCCGCCGGGTGGACTCGGGCCTTGACCCCCGCACGGGGCAGATGGGCCGCATCCTCCAGCCGGGGATGTTCTACCGCCTGCCCACCGCTCAGCCCAAGGCCGACCCCATCGCCCTCAACCGGGAGGAGCTGGAGCGGCTGCTATCCCAGGCCCCGGAGGAGAGCCAGGCGGACCGGTGGCTCCTTGACACCTTTGGGGGCCTCTCCCCCCTCATCTGCCGGGAGCTGGCCTTCCGGGCTGGAGGGGAGACCGATGTGCGCCTCCATCTGCTGGGAGAGGCGGGCCGGTCGGCCCTGCTGGACCAGGTGCAGCGGGTGCAGGATATTGTAAAGGAAAAAACCTATACTCCCACTCTGATCTCCATAGATGGCCGGCCCCGTGACTTCACCTTCCTGCCTGTGGGGCAGTACGGCTCCGCCGCCCAGGTGGAGGAGCAGCCCTCCTTCTCCCAGATGTTGGACGCCTTCTATGAGCAGCGGGAGCGGATGGACCGGGTGAAGCAGAAGGGCCAGGACCTCATCCGCTCGGTGACCAACGCCCGGGACCGCACCCGGCGGAAGATCGCCAACCAGGAGAAGGAGCTGGCCGCCACCAAAAACCGGGACCGGCTCCGGGAGCTGGGGGACATCATCACCAGCAACTTCTACCAGATGGAGCGGGGCATGGCCCGGCTCCACACCGTAGATTTCTACGACCCGGAGGGGAAGGAGATCGACATCAAGTTGGATCCCCTCCTCACCCCCCAGCAGAACGCCGCCAAGTATTATAAGGACTACAACAAGGCCAAAACCGCCGAGGAGATGCTCACCATCCAGCTGGAGAAGGGCCGGAAAGAGCTGGAGTACCTGAACAGCGTGCTGGAGTCCATCTCCCTGGCCGAGGGAGAGCGGGATCTATTGGAGATCCGCCAGGAGCTCACCGACACCGGCTACCTCCGCCGCCAGGGGAAGGCCCGGGAGCGGAGCAAGCGCCTTGCCTCCAAGCCCATGGAGTTTCGCTCCTCCACGGGGATGCGCATTTCGGTGGGCAAGAACAACACCCAGAACGACCTGCTTACCTGCAAGCTGGCGGGTAAGGGGGACATCTGGTTCCACACCCAGAAGATCCACGGCTCCCATGTGATCCTCTGGACCGAAGGGGCACAGCCCGACCTCCAGAGCCTCAACGAGGCCGCCTCCCTGGCCGCCTGGTTCTCCCAGGGCCGGGACAGCGGCAAGGTGGCAGTGGACTACACCCCCGTGCGCTATGTGAAAAAGCCCGGCGGCGCCCGGCCGGGCATGGTGGTCTACACCACCTATGAGACCGCCCAGGTGGCCCCCGACGGGGAGCTGGCCAAAAGGCTGCGGGTGAAGTGATCGTCCCGCTTCCCCAGAGGGGAAATGTCTGTTTGCAGAGTGAATACAGCCGGAATATGGGGAGGTACACACCGTGGTAAATATGTTCAATCGCAGGGAACTGATCCTGACCCACTCCATAGACCGGCAGGCGGAGGTCCGGACCATTCTCAGCGCAAACGGGATCGATTATCAGATCAAAACCATAAGCCCGCCAAATGAGAGGGGGCACAGGGGTTCATTGGGGATCAACTCCGATTACTCCTATGAGTACAGGATCTATGTCCACAAAAATGATTATGAAAAAGCGAACTGTCTGATTCAAAAATCAAAATAATAAAGAGGTGAATATACTATGGAACTGACCCGCGAAACCACCCGGGTCTACGCCCTCAATGAGGAGGGGAAGCTGGTGGCCGAGATCACCTTCCCCATGACCGCCCCAGGGGTCTACACCATCGACCACACCTTTGTGGACCCCTCCCTCCGGGGACAGGGGGCCGCCGACGCCCTGGTCCGGGCCGCCCTGGAGCAGATCAGGGAAAACGGCGGACAGGTGGAGGCCACCTGCTCCTACGCCGTCCGTTGGCTGGAGAAGCACCCGGAGCACTAAAAAAACGCCCGTCCCCACAAAGGGGCGGGCATTTTTATGTAAACTCGTCTTCGTGTTCCTTGAAAAAGTCATAATAGGCCCGCACATGGTCCAGCTGGGTCCAGGGCCGTACCGCCACCGGGTCACTGTCCAGGTCGTAGATCCTGGCTCCGGGCAGGGAGAGCAGAAAGGGCGAGTGGGTGGAGATGACGAACTGGCAGCGGTAAAACCGCGCCGAGTCCTGTAAAAAGCCCATCAGCTCCCGCTGAAGCTGGGGGGACAGGCTGTTTTCTGGCTCGTCCAGGAGATACAACCCCTCCTCCTGAATTTCCCGGGTGAAGTAGAGAAAGGCGCTCTCACCATTGGATTTGCCCGGCACATCCTTCATCATTCGGCGCTTCACATACTGGGAGCCGCTGCGGCGCTGGGCCTCCACCACCTGGCGCAGCCGGTCCACATCCTCCAGAGAGCGCATTTGAAAGTTGGCGTACCGGGCGTCGGCATACTCCGCCAGCAGCTCCCGGCGGCGGGTGTCCAGGTTCTCGTTCATACAGCGAAAGTCCAGCAGGTAGTCAAAGACATCGTCGCTGGTGATCACCTTGCTGTTTGACCGCACCTTGGCGGTAAAGCCCGGGCCCGTCTCCACATCGCACAGGTCCAGGTAGTCCTCGAAAAAGGAGCTGCGGTTAAAGACCGCCTTTCGCCCCAAGCCCAGCTTCTCCCCCATCAGGTTCAGGATGGTGGTCTTCCCGCTGCCGTTGCCCCCGCAGAGAATGGTGACCTCCTCCAGCTTCAGCGGGGGCACCGTCCGGCTCAGAAAGACGCCGAAGGGGTAGCGGCTGCCGTAGCAGGTGCGCTTGTTTTCCCGGCTGCCCGCCAGGAAGCGGGCCTCCTGTTCCTCCGTGGGCAGCTGAAATTCCCTAAGATAGACCATCGTTCTCCCTCCCCTCCCATGCCGCTCCAAAATTACTACAACGCCTGTCCCAAAAACCGGACTACACAGCAGCGCCGCATGGGAAACCATGCGGCGCTGAATGTCAGATCTTACTGCTTGCTCTTGATGTACTGGTCGATGGATCTGGCGGCGTGCTTGCCCGCGCCCATGGCCAGGATGACGGTGGCGGCGCCGGTGGCGGCGTCCCCGCCGGCAAAGATGTTGGGACAGGAGGTGCAGCCGTTCTCGTCGGCGGCCACACAGCCCTTCCGGGTCTGCTCCAGTCCGGGGGTTCCGCCGTAGCTCATCTGGTTGGCCTTGGTGCCCAGGGCCATGATGACGGCGTCCGCGTTCGTCTTGAACTCGCTGCCCTCAATGACCACGGGGCGGCGGCGGCCGGACTCGTCAGGCTCGCCCAGCTCCATGCGCACACAGGTGATGGACTGGACATGGCCGGTCTCGTCCCCCTCGATGGACACGGGGTTGGTGAGCAGGTCGAAGATGATGCCCTCCTCCTTGGCGTGGTGGACCTCCTCGGCACGGGCGGGGAGCTCGGCCTCGGAGCGGCGGTAGACGATATGGACTTCGGCCCCCATGCGCTTGGCGCACCGGGCGGCGTCCATGGCCACATTGCCGCCGCCTACCACGACCACCTTCTTGCTGTGGAGAATGGGGGTCTCCGCCCCCTCCTTGTAGGCCTTCATCAGGTTGATGCGAGTGAGGTACTCGTTGGCGGAGTAGACGCCGATGAGGGACTCTCCGGGGATCTTCATGAACATGGGCAGGCCGGCGCCGGAGCCGATGAACACAGCTTCATAGCCCTTTTCAAAGAGCTCGGGAATGGTGAGCACCTTACCGATGACCATGTTCAGCTCAATATCCACACCCATCTTCTCCAGATTGGCCACCTCACGCCTGACAATGGCCTTGGGGAGACGGAACTCGGGGATGCCGTAGCTCAAAACGCCGCCGGGGGTGTGGAAGGCCTCGAACACGGAGACCTCATAGCCCATGCGGGCCAGCTCCCCGGCGCAGGTGAGGCCGGCGGGGCCGGAGCCGATGACGGCCACCTTGTGGCCGTTCTTGGGAGCGGTGGCCACATTGGCCAGACCGTTCTCCGCCGCCCAGTCGGCTACAAAGCGCTCAATGCGGCCGATGGACACAGGCTCCCCCTTGATGCCCCGGACGCACTTGCCCTCGCACTGGGTCTCCTGGGGGCAGACACGGCCGGAGATGGCGGGCAGGGCATTGGCGTCGGACAGGAGCTGATAGGCCCCGGCCAGATCGCCCTCGGCCACCTTGCCCACAAACTCAGGGATGGGGATGCCCACGGGGCAGCCGCTGACACAGGGTTTGTTCTTGCAGTTGAGACACCGCTTTGCCTCGTTCTGAGCCTGCTCCAGGGTGTAGCCCAGGGCTACCTCCTCAAAGTTGCGGTTGCGCACATTGGGGTCCTGCTCAGGCATGGGGGTCTTGTTCATCTGCATGTTAGCCATTCATGGCACCTCCTCCCAGGCGGCACAGGTGCTTCTCCTTCGCCTTGGCCTCCTGTTCCTTATAGGTCGCGTTCCGGGCGATGACCTCGTCAAAGTCCACCTTGTGGCCGTCAAAGTCGGGGCCGTCCACACAGGCAAACTTCACCTCCCCGTCCACGGTGAGGCGGCAGCAGCCGCACATGCCGGTGCCGTCGATCATGATGGGGTTCATACTCACGGTGGTGGGGATGTTGTACTTTTCGGTGAGCTTGCAGGCAAACTTCATCATCAGCAGCGGGCCGATGGCAAAGACATGGTCGAACTTTATGCCGCTCTGGATGAGCTCCTCCAGCTTGCCGGTGACAAAGCCGTGGTAGCCGTAGGTGCCGTCGTCGGTGCAGATGTGCAGGTCGGTGCAGGCCTTGCCCATCTCCTCCTCCAGGATGACAATGTCCTTTGTCTTGAAGCCGCCGATGAGATCCACCTGGTTGCCCGCCTGGTGCAGGGCCCGGGCCACAGGCAGGGCGATGGCGCAGCCCAGACCGCCGCCCAGGACGGCCACCCGGCCCAGGTCCTCCACATGGGTGGGTACCCCCAGGGGGCCCACAAAGTCGTGGAGGCAGTCGCCCTCCTGGAGCTCGTCCAGAGCCAGGGTAGTGCCGCCGATCTTCTGGAAGATCACGGTGACCAGGTCGTTCTCCGCGCTGGAGATGGTCAGGGGGATCCGCTCGCCCTCTTCATCCACCCGGAGAATAATGAACTGTCCGGCCTTGGCCTTGGCAGCCACCAGCGGCGCGTACACCGAGATCTGGCTGATCTCAGGAGTCAGCGTCTTTTTCTGCGCGATTTCGTACTTTTTCACTGCTTCTCCTCCTCAAATGGTTGTTCGCCGGACTCAGCCGCCCGACGCCCCTTTTCTCCATTCTTGATATGACAAAGCGGTCGCCCGCTCAGATCACAGATTTACCAGCCCCTGCGGCGGCGCCGTCTCCGGAAAATCAGTCGGCGTACCAGGAATACCGCCAAAACAATCACCACTGCCAGGACCAGAAGGGTCACCAGGGTAATCCAGTTGGGATTTTTCAAAAGCTCGATGGGGTTCAGGCTGTGGCTCACATCCTTGCGCCCGTCGCTGTGGGCGTAGGTGTCGGGCAGGCCGTCCGTCCCGAAGCTCTGGAGGTAGGCGGCCAGGGCGTACCACTCCTTGAGCTCATTGCCGTTTTTGTCCCGGAGGACCCGGGTGGAGAAGTCGGTAATGGGCTGACCCGCCTCGTCCTTGGGGACGATGGACAAAAGGCCCAGAGACTTGTCCTTCACCGTGCCCAGCATCTGGGCGGAGTACATCCCTGAGACCACCCGGTAGAGCTTGTCGTTTTCGATCTGGCTGTCCACCGCCCCGTTAAAGAGCCGGGCCTCGGTCACCCGGTTGAAGAACATCCGGTGGGTGTTGAAGGAGTAGTTCATGCCGACCATATAGAGCTGGGCGGCGGGCATGACGGGGGTCACCGAGGCGTCCAGCTCGGCCACCGCCTTCAGCTCCTTCCCCGTGAGGTAGCAGGACACCAGGGGGTATCCCGAGGTCCCGTCGGTCTCCACTCCCATGGACAGCACATCAAAGGCCATGGAGGCGGTGATCTCCCCGGCATGCAGGGGAGCCCGGAGCACTCCGTCGGCCGTGACGGTCACAGTGGTCTCCTGGGTCACATCGGCCAGGTTTTCCACCGCCCACAGATAGGAGTCGGCCACCAGCTCACCCAGGGCGTTGCCCTCCTGGACCCCGGAGTCCGGGGTGGGCAGATCGAAGCCCGCGGTGGTGAGGGGCTCGTCATAGCCAAGGCCGTACCGGGCCAGGTAGGTCCCACCCACCTGCCGCTTCCAGTCCTCCACCAGCAGGGCGATCTGCTGATTTTCAGGGACAGTCTCGTCAACAGGGGTCAGGCGGTAGTCCACCAGTTCCTTCTCCCCGGTCCCGTCCCAGCACAGGGTAATGGAGCCCAGGTTTTCACAGTAGGGCCCGGCGGAGACAATATAGGTATCTCCCTCCACGATGGGCTCGGCCAGGGTGGTGTGGGTGTGGCCGGAGATGATGAGGTCGATGCCCTCCACCTCCCGGGCCAGCTGCTGATCCTCGGATTTTTTCTCGTTTTCATTGGTCCCAGAGTGGGACAGGCAGATGATAAACTCCGCCCCCTGTTCCTCCAGGGCGTCTACACACCGGCGGGCAGCCTGCTCCGGGTCCTCCAAGGTGAAGCCTGAGGTGGGAGCGCAGTCGTCGGAGTCCAGACCCATCAGGCCGAAGACGCCGTAGGTCACGCCGCCCCGCTCCAGGAGCATATAGTCCTCTACCCCGTAGGCGGCCATGGAGCGCTGGATGTCCAGCCGGTCCGGGTTGTCGGTGGAGGGCTTGTAGTTGGCCATGACCAGGGCTGGGAGATTCTCCCCGCTGGAGACGGCGGCGTTGAGCATCTGGGCAAAGCCGGAGCCCCCGTGGTCAAACTCGTGGTTGCCGGCGGTAGTGGCGTCATAGCCCATGGCCCCCATGGTGCGCAGCTCGGCGGCCTGGGTGGTGTAGAGGGTCTGGATCAGGGAACCGATGGAGAAGTCCCCTCCGTCCAGGGTCAGGGCGTCGGGGTGGGCCTGCCGCTCCCGCTCCAACAGGGTCATGAGCCGGGCATAGCCTCCGGACTGGCCCCCGTCGGCGGTCTCCTGGGGCAGGAAGTGGGAGTGCAGGTCGTGGGTGAAGAGAACGGTGGTCTCCCGGACTTCCCCCTCCGCCGACGCCGCAAGCAGCCCCATCAGGCACACGACAAACAGCAGTGCGGACACCGCGGCGCCAAGTCGTTTCACATCTCTCCCTCCCTTTTCCACAGCAGAGTGTCATATTGAACCCTATTGTGCCACAAATCCGAAAAAAGCGCAAGGGCGGAACAGGGAGATTTCCCTCCCGAATTCCGCTCTTGACAAAATTAACATAAATTCATTCACCGAATCAGGTCAAACTGTACCGGCTGCTCAAAGAGATGCCGGACCTGTTCGCTCTCCCGGGTCTGGCCCAGGACCCACATCAGCTTGGCGGTAGCCGCCTCCAGGGTCATGTTATAGGCCTCCATCAGCTGGTACTTCTCCTTCACCTGGTAGCCCACCTGGTATACCTCCATATCGCTGCCCTCATAGGGCACCTGGGTCATCATCACAATGGTCTTGCCCTCCTCCAGCCAGGCCTCCACGGCGTGGGCCAGGGGACCGGAGGCCCCGCCGGGCAGGCCGCCTACGCCGAAGCTCTGAAGGATCACCGCCTCATACCGGTCCCGCAGGGCCTCCAGGGCGTCGGCCTCCATGCCGGGGATCAGGGTGAGCAGTAAAATACGCTCCTCCAGGGTGTGGTAAAACACCGGCCTTGGCCGATACTCCAGCTCAGCCAGGTAGCGGATGAGCTTTCCGTCCCGGATCACCCCCAGCTCAGGGTAGTCCACGCTGGAAAAGGCGTTAAAACTCTTGGTGCGCTCCTTCCGGGCCCGGGTACCTAAAATCACCTTGCCGTCAAAGACCAGGCTCACCCCGTGGGAGCCCTCCGCCGCGGCATAGAGAAAGCTGTTATACAGGTTCAGCCGGGCGTCGGTGTTCTCCAGGCAGATGGACTTCTGAGAGCCGGTAATCACAATGGGCTTTTCCGAATACTGGATGAGGTAGGACAGGGCGGCGGCGGTGTAGGCCATGGTGTCGGTGCCGTGGGTGATGACAAAGCCGTCAAACTCATCGTAGTGCTCCTCCACCGCCCTGGCCATTTCAAGCCAGTGGCGGGGGGTGATGTTGGTGCTGTCCAGGTTCATCAGCTGCCTGGCCTCCACCTGGCACAGCTCCCCGATGGCGGGCACATAGCCCAAAATCTCCTGAGAGGTGATGGCGGGAGTCAGCCCCTGTCCGTTGTCCTTGGAGGCGATGGTGCCTCCGGTGGCAAGCATGAGGACTTTCTTCATCTGTCCTCAGCCCTCCACAAAGGTCTCAATAGGCCGGCGGGCGGTGAAGTTGGCGGTGAGCTTTTCCGCCAGCTGGGCGGCGCTGAAGCCCAGGGCCCCGGTGGGACAGGCGGAGACGCAGGCCATGCAGCTGATGCACTTGGCGTCATCCCACAGCAGGGAGCTTAAGTCCATGGCTCCGGTGGGGCAGGCCTTGGCGCAGATGGCGCAGCCCAGGCAGGTGTCCCAGTCCCGGTCCTTGGGCACAGGCACCGCCTTCTTGGGGGCGGGGCTGGGGTTGCCCGGCACCGCGGCCTCCTCCCAGCTCTCCCGGGCCAGCTTCTCTTGAACCTTCCGGACAAACTCCTTCAGCACAGCCTCATCCTCCTCATCCGGGCGGCCCATCCCCAGGGAGGGGGCAAAAATGTGGGGGGTGATGACGGTGGCGGCTCCCAGGCAGCGGAAGCCCTTCTCCCCCATCTGCTGCTTCATCTGAGCCAGGGCGTCGTCATAGTGGCGGTTGCCGTAGGCGGCCAGAAGCACACAGGGGGTGTTCTCCCCCGACAGGCCATCCAGCAGGCCCTGTACCGCCGGGATCTGCCCGGCATAAACCGGAAGGCCCAGCACCAGCAGCTCGTCCCCCTGAAACTGTCTCTGGGCGCGCTCCCGGCCCCCCAGATTCAGGGTCTCATAGTCTCCAAACAGTCCGCACACCAGCTCCACGGCCCTTTGGGTCCCGCCGCTGGGGCTGAAATATGCTCCAATGATCTTCATGTCTGTCTTCTCCCTTCTCCTCCGCAGGCCTTACAGGCACTGCAGATACTTCCCATAGAGGGTCATGGACAGCTCGTCCCCAATGGCGTGGACCTGATCCTCGGTGACCCAGCCCTCGTAGAGGGCCAGCTCCTCCAGACAGCCCACATACCGACCGGTACTGTCCTGAATATGGCGGATGGTCTGTCCCGCCTCCAGCAGGCTGTCGGCGGTTCCCGCGTCCAGCCAGGTAAAGTTCTTCTCCAGAGGGACCACCTGGAGCTGCCCCCGGCGGAGGTACTCCAGATTCACATCGGTGATCTCCAGTTCCCCCCGGGCGGAGGGTCTCAGATGCCGGGCAATATCCATCACCTGGTGGTCGTAGAAGTAGAGGCCGGGAATGATGTAGTTGCTCTTGGGGTAGCGGGGCTTCTCCTCAATGGAGATGGCCTTTCCGGCCTTGTCAAACTCCACCACGCCGAAGGGCCTGGGGTCCTCCACCCAGTAGCCGAAGACGGTGGCTCCCCGGTCGTTGGCGGCCGCCCGCTTCAGGGTGGCACCCAGAGTGGGGGCGTAGAAGATGTTGTCCCCCAACACCAGGCAGACCCGGTCGTTGCCCACAAACTTCTGCCCGATGAGCAGGGCGTCGGCAATGCCCCGGGCCACCGGCTGTTCGGCGTATGCAATCTTCAGTCCGTACTGTTCTCCCCCGCCCAGCAGAGCCCGGAAGGTATCCGTCTCCCCCGGTGGGACGATGACCAGGATCTCAGAGATCCCAGCCTGCATCAAAATGGAGATGGGGTAATAAATGAGGGGCTTATCATACACAGGCAGCAGTGGCTTACACACCGGCTTGGTCATGGGGTAGAGCCGGGTGCCCTTTCCGGCAGCCAGAACAATTCCTTTCATGGAGAGCCTCCTTTCACGGCGCGGCCGTTTCCTTTCTTCATCCTTCGTCAGGAGAAAATGGGGGGACAAATTTTGTCCCCTGCCTTTCTCCTGTTCCGTGTCTCATTCTAACACGGGCAACTGGCATTTTCAAGGAGAAAAAGCAGGCCCCCCGGGTTTCCGGGGGGCCTGCTGGGGCCGTTAAAAGGCGGCGGCGGGCCTGTTTTCAGTTTTTTCGCTTCAACTGTTCCTATCTTTTTCTCCGGCCCAAAGCTGCCGGACCTGCTCTCTTCCGCTGGTGAGCCACTCCGGTTCACTGAGCTCCTCCGGGTGGATATCGGTGCGGCTGCTGGCGATTCCGCTGCCTCCCCCGGAGCCGTCCGGGGCGATGACTCCCTGATACCATCCATAGTCCTCCGGGGTACCTCCCGCCATGACATAGTAAAGGTTCCCCTCCTCGTCCCACCAGGTGTCCACATAGGGCGTTTTTTCGTCCACCTGCTCGGTGATGTCCACCCGCTGGCCCCGGGCCACAAACCACAGCCGGCCCTCCTCCAGAGAGATCACCAGGGGCTGTCCGTCCTCGTCATAGCCGTCTGACATCTGGACCTCCCCGTATCCCATCCCGGCGCCGCCGCCGATGGTGACCTGGCCGCCGCCCAGGAGGTGCAGGACCCGCTCTCCATAGGTCCAGCCCGCCAGTCCCAGACACACTGCCAGCACTGCCGCCACCAGTATGATTCTCCGTTTCTTCAGCCGCCCCCGGCGAATCCGGGCGCGCACCCGATCTTTTACCCGCTCCACATCCACAGTATTGTCCTCCTTCGGTCCAAATTCCTCATCCGGATACCCGTCCATCAGCGTGGAAATCTCAAGCTTCTTCAAAGACATACCCCTCCTGTTCCAGCCGCTGCTTCAACTTCTCCCTGCCCCGGCGCAGCCGGGTCTTGGCGGTGGACAGGTTCATCCCCATCTCCTCCGCCGCCCGGGCTACCGTCTGGCCGTAGTAATAGTGGCGGACAAACAGCTCCCGGTCTGAGCGCTCCAGGGTATCCAACGCCTCTCGCACCAGCTGTGCCGCCTCCCTGGCCTCCAGCTCCCGCTGGGGGCTGTCCTGGGACAAAACCAGCACATTCTCCTCCAGGGGCAGCAGCTCCCGCTGCCCCCGCAGCCGGTTCAGCGCCCGGTTTCGGGCCACCGTGCCCAGCCAGCTCTTTACCTTCCCCGGCCGCAGCTTCTTTCTCTCCCGCCAGGCGCAGAGAAAAACATCGGCCGTCAGCTCCTCCCACTCCTGGGGACGCCCCGGCAACACCCGGGCGACCACCGCAGAGACATAGGGGGTATAGCGCTCCATCAGCTCCTCCAGCCCGGCGGCATCGCCCCGGCACAGCCGCCGCAGCAGTTCCTGCTCGTCGATATGGTCCACCTCCCATCCCTTTTGACGCGTCTGCCCTATAAACACACAGTTTCCCCATTTGGTTGCATCCCCGGAAACATAAAAAATCCGCCTCCTCAAGTTGAGGAGGCGGACAGGGTCATATATTGGGGCGCTGAGACGCTCAGCTCAGGATCACCAGCAGGTCGTCGGTGTTCACGGCGGTACCCATGGTGGCGGCCACGGACTTGACGGTGCCGTCCACGGGGGCGGAGACCTCGATCTCCATCTTCATGGCCTCCAGCACCACCAGCACATCGCCGGCCTTCACCTGCTGGCCCACAGAGCACTCCACCTTAAAGATGTTGCCGGGCATGGGGCTCTTCACAGCGGTCTCGCCGGCCGCGGGAGCGGCGGCAGGGGCGGCGGCGGGAGCCGGGGCGGCAGCGGGAGCAGCCACCGGAGCGGCCACAGGCGCGGCAGCTACGGGAGCGGCGGCGGCGGGGGCGTCAGCGGAGGCGATGGCCACCTCATAGGCCTTGCCGTTGATGGTGATGGTGTAGGTGCCGGGGCAGTTGTCCCGGGCGCCCATCACCAGGTAGGGAGGCTGATAGCTGGCGGCGAAGGGCTGGATGGGACGGGTGGTATACCCGGCGCTGGTGACAGCGGGGGTATGGGTGTAATACACATGGCCCTGCCAAGCGGGCATGGGAGGCAGATCCTCCTTCTTGGGGGCGGCAGGAGCGCCAGCGGGCTTCTTGGCCTCCTTCTTGGGGAAGCCGGCCTCACGGTCCTTGAAGAAGGCCATGGCCACCTGGGGGAAGGCGATGTAGCTGAGGACATCCTCATCGCTCTTGGCCACCCCGGCCAGTTCCTTCTTGGTCTTCTCAAACTCGGGCTCCAGAGAGTCGGCGAAGCGGCCCTTCACCAGGGGAGTGTCGCCCAGGATCTTCTTCTGGATCTCGGGATTGATGGGGGCGGGAGTGCGGCCATACTCGCCCCGGCAGTAGGCCTTGATCTCCTTGCCTACCACCTTGTAGCGCTCGCCGGCCAGCACATTCTGCACGGCCTGGGAGCCCACCATCTGGCTGGTGGGAGTGACCAGAGGAGGATAGCCCATGTCGGCGCGGACCTTGGGGGTCTCGGCCAGAGCCTCGTCCAGCTTGTCGATGGCGTTCATCATCTTCAGCTGAGAGATCAGGTTGGAGAGCATGCCGCCGGGGATCTGGTAGTTGAGGCACTGGGTATCGGTGGCCATGGAGATGGGATCCAGGGTGCCGTCCTTCAGGAAGTCGGCCCGGACGCCCTTGAAGAAGTCGGCCATCTTGGTGAGCACCTTGTCGTCCAGGTCCACCTCATAGCCCAGGTGGCGCAGAGCGTAGGCCAGGGTCTCGGTGGCGGGCTGGGAGGTGCCGCCGGACATGGGGGAGATGGCGGTATCCAGCACATCGGCGCCGGCCTCCACCGCCTTCAGGCAGGTCATGAAGGCAAGGCCGGTGGTGCAGTGGGTGTGGATGACCAGGGGCAGCTCAGGCACAGCGTCCTTGATGGCGGAGGACAGGTCATAGGCCTCCTTGGGGCCCATGATGCCGGCCATATCCTTGATGCAGATGGAGGACACGCCCATGCTCTTCAGGTCCTTGACCATCTGGACATTCTTCTCCAGGGTGTGCACGGGGCTGGTGGTGAAGCAGATGGTGCCGGAGGCGTGGGCGCCCTGCTTGACCGTCTCATCGATGGCCACCTCCAGGTTGCGCACATCGTTGAGGGCGTCGAAAATACGGATGATGTCGATGCCGTTCTTCACGGAGTACTCCACGAACTTACGCACCACATCGTCGGGGTAGTGCTTATAGCCCAGGATGTTCTGGCCGCGCAGCAGCATCTGCAGCTTGGTGTTGGGCATCTTGGCCCGGATCTTCCGCAGCCGCTCCCAGGGATCTTCCTGCAGGTAGCGCAGACACACATCAAAGGTGGCGCCGCCCCAGACCTCAGCGGAGTAGTAGCCGGCCTTGTCCATGGTCTCCAGAATGGGCTCAAACTTGCTGTAAGGCAGACGGGTCGCGATCAGCGACTGGTTTGCGTCACGCAGCACGGTCTCGGTAAAGTTGACTTTTCTCATGTTGATCGACCTCCATAATGCTCCCCGGAGCAATTTTCTTGCGGGAGTAGATTATCGTCACTTGTAATTTATTTTAGTATAATCTTTCCAAGAAAGCAAGCCCTTCCCGTGGAATAATCGGGGCTTCTTATTGGGCAATCGTGCTCTTTCCCGCCGGAAAAAACGGGTTTCCCCTCCCCTGCCAATATAAAAAAACACCGCAGCAGACCGTGAGATACTCTGCCGCGGTGTTTATTTTTCCTCGTCAGCCTCCCGCTGACCACATTCGGCCGTCACCGGTCGCTGCATACCATGTCATCCTCTCTGGCGTTATATCCGTCGGAATTGAAGATCAGATCATCCACATCCATATCGCTGCGGACCCGGGACCAAATGCTGTTGACCTCTTTCTTGGGCATCGTCATGCTTGTCGCCTCCTCTCGTCTCAAAATGGGAAAGGGTATAAAAAAGCCACCGTCTGCCGAACAAACGATGGAGGGCGGTGTATTTATTTCATCCCCTTGGGGAAACAACACACAAAGTCCGTCCGTCGGATGCTAGGGGGCGCGAAACTTAACATAATTCCACAGAATCATTTTGAGTCTTCTCTCCCTGTCGGCAGTTTTGGATGGGCATATTCCTTGCGGCGCAAGAGCTGTCAAGGTATCCCCTTTCCATTCAAACTCTCTTCCCTTTTTGCGGCTGAACCGGGGTAATCTTCCCTTTTTCTGTTCAAAAGCAGAACATCTTCCGGTATTTTCCACAAAAAGAAGAGATCTTTCCACCCTTGGAAGGTCCTCCTCCGGTGGATGTTGTTATTGTAAACCAAACCATTTCTTCTGTCAATGGATTTTGTGATTTTTAACATAAATGTAACATTTCACGCCGTGAAACCCGGAAAATCCCCGGCAAAAAAATCAGGTCCTCCCCTGTTTTCGACAGGAAAGGACCTATTCCTTGGGCTTTAATAGCAGATAGGGGTCCACATTCAGGGCCCTGGCGATGTCAAAGAGGGTGTCCAGGGACATTCCTACCGAGGCCCGCTCAATCTTGCTGATATAGCTCTGTTCAAATCCAACCAGGTCCCCCAGCTGTTCCTGGCTCATATCCCGCATATTTCGATAATATGCAACATTCAAGCCTGTGACCTTATAAAACTCATGATATGCAGATTTCATGTCCAGCACCTCTGCATATTAGTCTATCTTGTTCACAAGAAAATTATAAGAAATTGAAAAATCATAATTATGATGTTACACTACCTATATAGTAGTTTTAAAAAAATGTTTATGGAGTGGAGTATACTTATGATAAAGCGACTTTTGTCCAAGCTCACCACCCTGGAAAAGATCTTCGCTGCCGCCACCCTGGCCATGTTGGCCCTCGCCTTCTTCACCATGACCCTCCCGTGGCTGCGCTGCCCCCTGTGTCAGGGGCTGAACCGCTATGATGAGCCCGTGCTCTGGAGCCCCTCCACCGGCGCCACGGTCCTCCTCTCCCCCTATGTGACCGCTGTGGAGGACACCCAGTGGGAGTACGGGGACCCTCCTCTGCTTCAGGAGTCCTACCCCTCCCGCCGCGCCGCCGTCATCCGTCTGCCCGCCCACACCGACTCCGCCCCCTATTTCTGCCCCAGCCACCGGGACTTCGCCTTCGTAGATCGGGAGTTCATGGTCTCCGTGGTGGAGGACAACGGCTTCACCGTCACCACCGCTGTCAGCACGGAAAAGGACAACCACATCCACGGGCTGGACGGCACGGTGATCCTCACCCCCGGCTTCAACCGGGAGCTGGACTGTTGGGAGCTGGAGCTGCACTGGTAACTCTCTCTGGACTTTTTTCCCGCTTTCCGCTAAACTGAAGTGGTAATTTCCGGGGGAGCGCCCCCGCGCAAAGGAGAATGTCCCATGGACTCCATGATCGAAACCCTGGCCCGGGAGCTGGGCCGCACAGAAGAACAGGTGGCCAATGTGGTAAAGCTCATTGACGAGGGGGCAACCATCCCCTTTATCGCCCGGTACCGCAAGGAGCTCCACGGCTCCATGGACGACCAGCTGCTGCGGCAGCTCCATGACCGGCTTCAATACCTGCGCAATCTGGAGGAGCGGAAAAACGAGGTAAAATCCTCCATTGAAAACCAGGGCAAGCTCACCGACGAGCTGTCCGCCGCCATTGACGCCGCCGCCACCCTGGCGGAGGTGGAGGACCTGTACCGCCCCTACAAGCAGAAGCGGCGCACCCGGGCCACCATTGCCCGGGAAAAGGGGCTGGAACCCCTGGCCCGGCTGCTCTTTGACCACGGCCCGGCGGTGGACCCTGCCCAGGCCGCCCTCCCCTTTGTGGACCCGGAGAAGGGGGTGGAGACCGTAGAGGACGCCCTCCAGGGGGGCAGCGACATCATCGCCGAGGAGATCTCCGACAACGCCGACATCCGCAAGGAGCTGCGGGAGCTCTATCTCCGCCGGGGGATGCTGGTGTCCAAAGCCGCCCAGAAGGAGCCGGAGGACAGCGTGTACCGCCTCTACTACGACTTCAAGGTGCCGGTGAATAGGGCCCAGGGCTATCAGGTGCTGGCCATCAACCGGGGGGAGCGTGAGGACATTTTAAAGGTGTCCGTAGAGCTGGACCGGGAGACCGCCCATGTGGCGGCGCGGCGCATGACCGTCCCCGGGGCGGCCGCCATGGACTTTGTCCGCTCCGCCGCCGACGACGCCTATGACCGGCTGATCGAGCCCTCCATGGAGCGGGAGATCCGCGCCTACCTCACCGACCAGGCCAACGAGGGGGCCATCCACATGTTTGCGGTGAACTTAAAGCCCCTGCTCATGCAGCCCCCGGTGAAGGGCAAGGTAACCATGGGGCTGGACCCGGGCTACCGCATGGGCTGTAAAGTGGCTGTGGTAGACGGTACCGGAAAGGTACTGGACACCACCGTGGTCTACCCCACCCACGGGGAGCGGCAGAAGCAGGAGTGCATCGCCAAGCTCTCCACCCTCATCCGCAAATACCATGTGGAGCACATCGCCATCGGAAACGGCACCGCCAGCCGGGAGACCGAGCAGATGACGGTAGAGCTCATCCGCAAGGTGGGGGGCGGGGTCAGCTATATGATCGTCAGCGAGGCGGGAGCGTCGGTGTACTCCGCCAGCAAGCTGGCCGCCGAGGAGTTCCCCCAGTTTGATGTGAACCTGCGAAGCGCCGTGTCCATCGCCCGGCGGCTCCAGGACCCTCTGGCCGAGCTGGTGAAGATCGACCCCAAGGCCATCGGCGTGGGCCAGTACCAGCACGACATGCCCCAGGCCCGGCTGGGTGAGACCCTGGACGGGGTAGTGGAGGACTGCGTCAACGCCGTGGGCGTGGACGCCAACACCGCCTCCCCCTCCCTCTTACAGCGGGTGTCCGGCCTCACCGCCACCACCGCCAAAAATGTGGTGGCCTTCCGGGAGGAGAACGGCCCCTTCACCACCCGGAAGCAGCTTTTGAAAGTGCCCAAGCTGGGGCCCAAGGCCTTTGAGCAGTGCGCCGGCTTTCTTCGGGTGCCCGAGAGCAAGAGCGTGCTGGACAACACCGGGGTCCACCCGGAGAGCTACGCCGCCGCCGAGAAGCTGCTCTCCCAGTGCGGCTACACTCTAAGCGATGTAAAGGAAGGAAACCTCACAGAGCTGAAGACCAAGGCGGAGGAGATCGGCTTGGAAAACCTAGCCCAGCTCTGCGGGGCTGGGGCTCCCACCCTAGCCGACATCATCAAGGAGCTGATGAAGCCCGGCCGGGACCCCCGTGAGGAGCTGCCGCCCCCCATCCTCCGCACCGATGTAATGGAGGCCAAGGATTTAAAGCCCGGTATGGAGCTTCAGGGCACCGTGCGCAATGTCATCGACTTCGGGGTGTTCGTGGACATCGGGGTACACCAGGACGGCCTGGTGCACATCAGCAAGCTCCCCCGGCGGGTCAAACACCCCTCGGAGCTGCTCACTGTGGGGGACATCGTCACCGTGTGGGTCATCGAGGTGGACGAGAAGAAAAAGCGCATCAGCCTCACCATGAAAAAGCCGCAATAATATACCATCCCCAGCATAGACTTGCATATTTCACCTGATCAGGAGGGCACCATGGACCACACCACCCGTATCTTCGACCTCCACTGCGACACCCTCACCGCCTTTCTGGACCCCGCCCCCGGGGCGGAGCACACCCTCAACGACCCCAGCCACCGCTTTGCCCTGTGTAAAATCCCCCAGGGGGCGCGCTGGGCCCAGTGCTGCGCCGTCTTTGTCCCGGACAATCTGAAGGGGTCGGAGGCAGCGGACTATTATATCCGCCACCGGGACAGCTTTTACCGCCAGATGTCCGCTCTCGGTGAGCTGTCCCTTCCCTGTCGGACCGCCGACCAGGTGGAGGAGGCCTGGTGCCGGGGAAAGACTGCCGCCCTCCTCACGGTGGAAAACGCCTCCCCCCTGGCCGGACGGCTGGAGGAGGTGGAGCGGCTGCGCCGAGACGGGGTTGTGATGATGACCCTCACCTGGAATGGGGAAAACGAGCTGGGTTCCGGCCACAGCACCCAAAAGGGCCTCACCTCCTTCGGCAAAGAGGCGGTGCGGGAGATGGAGGACCAGGGCATTCTGGTGGATGTGTCCCACCTGAACGACCCGGGCTTTTATGACCTGCTGGACACGGCAAGAAAACCCTTTGTAGCCAGCCACTCCAGCGCCAGGGCGGTGTGCCCTCACCGGCGAAACCTCACCGACGAGCAGATCCGGGAGATGGTGGATCGGAAGTGCCTCATGGGCCTCAACTACTACACCGCCTTCCTCCGCTCCGACGGCAAGGAGGCCACCCTGGAGGACCTGTGGCGCCATGTGGAGCACTTCCTGGAGCTGGGGGCGGAGGACAATCTGGCCCTGGGCTCCGACTTTGACGGAGCGGATTTACCTCCCTGCCTGGATTCCCCGGAAAAAATCGCAGGGTTGGGGGCGTTTTTTCGGCAAAAGGGCCTCTCCCCCGCCCTGACGGAAAAAATCCTCTGGCGAAACGCTCTGGACTTTTTCAGAGCCAATTTAGGATAAAAAATCCCCGGCCATGCGGCCGGGGATTTTTTTGTTGATGGAGTTATACCCGCTTCCAGGAAGCGCCGCCGGGCATGTCGGTGATCTCGATGCCCTGGGCCTTCAATTCATCCCGGATGCGGTCGGCCTCGGCGAAGTTCTTGGCCTTCTTGGCCTCGTACCGCTGGAGGACCAGGGCGTCGATGGCCTTGTCCCCCTCGCCGGTGATGGTATAGCCTCCGGCGGCCTGGGCGGACTTGGCCTTGGCCTGCTCCTCCCGCACCTTGGCGGCCTTGTCCAGCAGGGACAGGGACAGCACCTCATCAAAGCTGCCCAGGATGGCCAGCTTGGTAGCCCCGTTGGTCTTGGCCTTCAGGGCGTCGTAGAGGGCGGTGACGCCCATGGAGGTATTCAGGTCGTTGCCCACCTGCTGGCGGAACTTGTCCTTGTACTCCTTCAGAACAGCCTGGTCCACCTCCCCGTCCTTGGGGTCCAGGGCGGCAATCTTGGCGATCAGCTTCTGATAGGCCCCGGCGGCGTTGTCCAGGTTCTCCCAGGAGAACACCAGGCCCTTGCGGTAGTGGGACTGGAGGCAGAAGAACCGGTAAGCCAGAGGGTCATAGCCCTTCTCCTCCAGCAGGGAGACGGTCAAAAACTCCCCCTTGGACTTGGACATCTTGCCGGAGCTGGTGTTCAGGTGGTGGACATGGAACCACTGCCTGCACCAGGGGTGGCCCAGGTAGCTCTCAGACTGGGCGATCTCGTTGGTGTGGTGGGGGAAGGCGTTGTCGATGCCGCCGCAGTGGAGGTCCAGGTACTCCCCGTTATATTTCAGGGAGATGCCGGAGCACTCGATGTGCCAGCCGGGGTAGCCTACTCCCCAGGGGGAGTCCCACTTCAGGGCCTGGTCCTCGAACTTGCTCTTGGTGAACCACAGGACAAAGTCATTCTTGTTGCGCTTGTTGGGGTCCTCCTCCACGCCCTCCCGGACGCCCACAGCCAGGTCCTCCTCGTCGTGGTCGTTGAAGACATAGTAGTGGTCCAGTTTGGAGGAGTCAAAGTACACATTGCCCCCCGCCAGATAGGCGTAGCCCTTGTCCAGCAGGCCGGAGATGATCTTGATATAGTCGTCAATGAGGCCGGTGGCGGGCTGGACGGTGTCCGGGCGCTTGATGTTCAGCTTCCGGCAGTCCTCAAAGAAGGCGTCGGTGTAGTACTGGGCGATCTCCATGACGGTCTTGTGCTCCCGCTTGGCCCCCTTGAGCATCTTGTCCTCGCCGGTGTCGGCGTCGGAGGCCAGGTGGCCCACATCGGTGATGTTCATGACCCGGTTCACATCGTAGCCGTCGTAGCGCAGAAACTTCTCCAGCACATCCTCCATGATGTAGGAGCGCAGGTTGCCGATGTGGGCGAAGTGGTAGACGGTGGGGCCGCAGGTATACATCTCCACATGGCCGGGGGTATGGGTGGTAAACTCTTCCTTCTTGTGGGTGGCGGAATTATATAGCAGCATAGCGGAAACCTCCTGATTATGATTCTTAATGGTATATCACAGCGTAAAGGGAAAATCTTTACGCCTCTTTCTTCGCGCGGTCTTCCAGAAATTTCTGGTCCAGCATCTTCTCCAAAAACTCCAGGCGCTGGGACAAAGCGTCGATGCGCTCCAGGGTAGGGTTTTCAACGCTGGTCTGGTCCACCTCGTCGGCGTAGTGGGTCGTCTTGCCGGCGATGCGCACGATTTGGGCGGGGATGCCCACGGCGGTGGCGTTGTCCGGAACTTCTGTGAGGACCACGGAGTTGGCGGCGATACGGGAGTTGTCCCCCACCTTGAAGGGGCCCAGGATCTTGGCTCCGCAGCCGATGAGCACATTGTTGCCGATGGTGGGGTGGCGCTTGCCGTGGTCCTTGCCGGTACCGCCCAGGGTGACCCCGTGGTAGATAAGGCAGTCGTCCCCTACCTCAGCTGTCTCGCCGATGACGATGCCCATGCCGTGGTCGATGACAAACCTCCGGCCGATCTTTGCCCCGGGGTGGATCTCAATTCCCGTCCAGAACCGGCTCCACTGGGAGACGAACCGGGCCAGGAACTTTCGGTTATGACAGTATAGCCAGTGGGCCAGGCGGTGATACAGGGTGGCGTGGACCCCCTGGTACAGCAGAAAAATCTCAAGCTTGGAACGGGCGGCGGGGTCACGCTTCTGATAGGCCTCCAAAGTCTCCATCAGGGAATGAAACATAGTATCCTCCTTTTCTCCGGGGCATCGAGGCTCCGGCAGGGGCCTCTACGGGCCCATGATATGGTATGGTCTGGATTTCGTGGGTGTTCCGACATCGACAGCTCCCGCCCATCGTTCCGTTTACCTGACACATATCCGGCACCTCCTTCTCAATTTCACCCGGAGAAACAAAAAACCTCTTACACCCACTTTGGGCATAAGAGGCGATCACTCGCGGTTCCACTCTCATTTTTCGCTTAAAGGCCGCTATCGGGGCCGAGCCGGACGGCATTACCCGCCGCGCTCCCGGACGCACTTCACACCCGCCGACCCAGGCCCCCTTTCAGCCGGTGAAGGGCCCTCTCTGTTTGCCGGGTAGGACGCTACTTTTCCGTTCCTCGCGCTACAACACAGTATATTATCATCCGGCGGGGAGGGTGTCAAGGGCAAGGGGAAATTTTGGGCAAAATCCCCATGCTCTTTCTTACTCCACCGCCCGGTCAAAACGGCGGTAGTGTTCTTTGGTCAGATCGATGAAGGTCCGGGCGGCGGGAGACAGGAAACCGTTTTTCTTGTAAACCACCGCCAGGGAACAGGTGAGGGCGGGCTCTCCCACGGTGAAGCAGGCCAGATTCTCCAGATAGGGGGTGCGGGACAGGCCGCTCTCCTGCAAAAAGGCAAAGCCCATCTTTTCCGCCGCCAGGTTGATGGCGGTGGTGTTGTTGGTGGTCACCAGAATATTCTGAGGCTCTACATTGTGCACAGAGAACACATTGTGCAGAAGTTTGGAAAGCCGCCAGTCCGAGGGGAGCATAATAAGCCGCTCCCTCTCCAGCCGCCGCAGCTCCGGAAAGGGTCTGGGGTTGTCATAGCTGCTCTCAAGCCCCTTCAGCAGGGGGTGGTCCCGGTGGCCCACCAGGAATACATGCTCCCGCATCACCGTCTCGTAGGACAGCTCCCCCAGGTTATCCGGAATCTGCATCAGGCAGAAGTCCACCACGCCCCCTACGGCCAGCTCCTCCAGCTGGGGCACCGGGGCCTCGTGAAGGATGACCTGTACATCGGGGTAGTGCCGGGTGAAGACGGGCAGAATCTCAGGCAGCAGCACCGACCCCCTCCAGGGGGATACCCCCAGATGGAGCACCGGGCGCTTTTTGTTCCGAAGGTCCCCCAGGTCGCTGATCAGCTGCCGGTCCAGGTAGTCCTGGCGCTCCAGATAGGCGTAGAAGAGCTCCCCCGCCTCGGTGAGCTTCAAAGGCGTGTGGGACCGGTCCAGGAGCACCACCCCAAGGCTGTTTTCCAGCTTGGCCAGGTACTGGCTCAAATAGGGCTGGGACAGGTAGAGCCGCTCCGCCGCCCGTGAGATGCTCCGCTCCTTGACAATGGCCACGAAGTATTCGGGATTTTTGATGAACATGGCGCTCTTCTCCCTTCCGCCAACCCTGGCAATCCGGTAATCTCTGGTATAGGTGTTTTATTATACCACAACAGAAGCGGGCGCCGCAAGTGCGGCCCGCAAGGGCCGTCGAAAAAGTGAGCGGGCGCCG
>JAXUUN010000018.1:0-49943 GCA_037231075.1 bacterium
TCCTTCTTGCTGGACTCCTTCTTGCTGGTGTCCTTCTTGCTGGACTCCTTCTTGCTGGTGTCCTTCTTACCGGTATTCTTCTTGCTGGACTCCTTCTTGCTGGTGTCCTTCTTACCGGAGTTTCTCTTGCTGAAGCTCTTCTTGGTGGAGTGCTTCTTGCCGGTGCTCTTTTTGCTGTTTTCTTTCTTTTCGCCGTCTTTCTTCTCAGATTCCTTGGCTTCAGAAGACTTCTTCTCAGCATTCTTTTTCATGTCCTGGCTTCCGGCGGTATTCTGCTTGGCGGTTCTCCGGCTGACGGTGCTCTTATGGACGCCCTTATCTTCGCCGCCCTTTCCGGCAGCCTTCTTGCCGTCCTTGCTTGAATCCATGCTTCCGGAGGCGCTCTTGTCTCCATCCTTATCCTGGACCATGGAGGTGGAAGACTTTCCGCCCTCCTTGCCTCCAGTACAGCCTGTCATTACAGATACAGACATGACCAAAGCCAGGGCCAGTGCCATGGCGCTTCTGAGTTTCCGCTTCGCCAACATTTTCATGTAAGTACTTCCTTCCATCATTAGGTTTCAGGCACTCCGCTTTTTCCTGCCAAGGGTGTGAAATATCTTGACAGCCAGGAAAATCGGGACCATCAGGACTGCGGCGATCATCACCCATTTTCCGATGTGTTCTTTGTCTGTGGGCATCATGCTGATTGTTCCTTTCCTGTTTAGATTGAGGGAGTTGTCCCTGATGGTGGTGATTCTACACCGTAATTCTTAATGCTTTAGCTGTGAAGTTCTTAACGATTCTTAAATCGCCGCCGCTTCTTACACGCATATGCCAGTTTTGAAAAAAGCCCTGTTCCGTCGGATCAATCATCCGTCGAAACAGGGCTTTTCAGATTGTATTTGGTTTTCATCGACGACTTACAGCAGGGGCAGCGTAATCTCTGTGTGGAAAAAATCCTTGTCTTCTTCCCAGATAAAAGTGCCGGAGTGGCAATTCAAAATTTTGGAACAGGTATTCAGACCGATGTTGGTGCTTTGAACCTTATCCCTGGCGGGAGAAATCCGGTTATTCAGGGTAATCTGTACCCGCTCTCCCACCCGCCGGTAGGAAATCTCCACAGGGCTGTCGGGATCGGCATACTTCAGCAGATTGCCGTAGAGATTGTCAAACACCCGCCTCATCAGCTCCAGATTCACCCGGACCTGACCGCCGATGGTCTCAAAATTCCGCTCCACAGCAAAGCCCCGGTTTTCCAGAGAAAAGGCATATTCCCCCAACAGATGCTGCAGCAGCTCATCGGCGTCTCTCTTCTCCAGGTCCGGTGGCTCCCACTCAGCTGTGTAGACCAGAAAATACTCAAACAGCTTGTCCGCCATGGACTTGATCTGCCGTGTCTTTTCCAGGCTCCTGCGGATAAAGTGGGCAAGCTGTTCCTGATCTTCATATTTTCCCCGCTCCATCAGCTCCAGATAGGCCATCAGCGAGGTAAGAGGCGTTCGCAGGTCGTGGGACATGGCGGTAACCAGTTCAGAGTTTGCCTGACGCATGTGTTCTTCCGCTGTCCGGTGAGCCAAAATAGACCGGCGCATCTGATCAATCCCCGCGGCCAGCTCTCCCAGCTCGTCCTTTCCCTGGACTGTCACGGGATAAGTCAGGTCCCCTCCGGCCAGAATGTCCAGTTCCCCTTTCAGCTGCTGGACATACCGCAGTTTCCGGTGGACAAAGTAGATAAAGCACAGAGAAAAGACCAGAAAAGCCCCTAAGCCCGACAGGACAGCGTTCCAATAGTAGTAGGCACGACCCATGTAGTAATAAAAAAAGGCCTGGGTCTCTGTCCCGTCGCTCAGGGTAAGGGGATACTCCCGCTCCGGGTCCTCATAGTCCGGATCATAATTCTCGGCAGGCGCATCCTCCATTCCCAAAGAGGTGTAATAGGACTCATAGAGCAGCTGTCCGTCCAGATACAGGACCAGGTATCGTCTGTCTCCCCGTCCGCACCAGATGTCCAGTGGCCGCAGATTATCCTCTGTGACCCCCTGCTCGGTTACATACTCCTGAAGCCTCTCAAACTGGCGGTCCGCCATCCCATCCACAAAAGAGCTGTTGTAGACTGTGCGGTCCAGGAGGGACACCCCCGCCCAGAAAAGGAGGATAAACACCACCGCCGCCGCCATCAGAGAGCGCAGCACATCCAAAAACAGTTGGGCACTGAGACTGTGCCATCTACTCAATCCGGTACCCCCTTCCCCACACGGTACGAATGGTGCGGCAATTCTGGGGATCATCTCCCAGCTTCCGGCGGATGTTTCGGATATGTACCATGACGGTATTGTTGGAGCTGTAAAAATAAGGCTCGTTCCACACGCTCTCGTAAATATTCTGTACGGAAAAAACCTTGGCCGGGTGGGAGGCCAGCAGCAGTAGAATACGGTACTCGGTATCAGTGAGGGAAATCTCCCTTCCCTCCTGACGCACCGCGCACTGGCGGGGGTCAATTTCCACCGTACCGCAGCAGCGGATCACGCTGTCCGTCTCCGCCTGCTTGGCTCCATATACATAGTACCGCCGGAGCATGGCCTTGACCCGGGAGATCAGCTCGCTATAAGAGAAGGGCTTGACCAGGTAGTCGTCTCCCCCCGCGGAAAAGCCCAGAGTCTTGTCCGAGTCCTGGGACTTGGCCGTCAGAAACAGCACAGGCACCGCCGAGCGCTTCCTGATTTCCGCGCACACGCCATATCCGTTCATGTCAGGCATCATCACATCCAGTATGACCAGCCCCACAGAGTCGTCCAGCTTTTCCAGAACCTGCGCTCCATTCGCCGCCTCGACTACCTGATACCCTTCGCTCTCCAGCAGCAGCCGCAGCACCTCCCGGATCTCCGGATCGTCGTCGGCGAACAAAATTGTCTGATGCTCCACACATCCACCTTCTTTCTTTGGCATCATTATACCTCTTTTTTCCTCCAGGCGGTAGACAAAGAAGTCAAACTTCAGATTTCTTAAGACCTTTCCCACCGAGATATTAAGGTTCATCTGATATCCTGATCCCAAATCCGCAATAAAACAGTATGAATTGCCGCCCAATTGGCAGAAAGGAGTGGCTGCCGCGCATGCCTAATGCCGTACAATTTAAAAAACTGCTCACCGGCTTTCTGGTGCTGCTTTTGGTTCTGTCGGGGATCTTCCTTTTGAAGGGGTACTTCGACGGCCATTTTCAGTCCATGGAGTCTCTTCAGGCCTATATCGGAAGCTTTGGTCCCCTCGGGCCGCTGGTCCTTGTGCTCATCCAGGCCATTCAGGTGGTGCTCCCGGTCCTGCCAGGATTTTTGGGGTGTATCGTGGGAGCCGGTATGTTCGGGGCCATGGGAGGGTTCTGGTGCAATTATATTGGGATCAGCGCCGGATCCATCATCGCCTTTTTCCTGGCCCGCCGCTTTGGGGTAGGGCTGGTTCAGTACATGATCCCCATGGAAAAATACCAGCGCTTCACCCAGTGGCTGGAGCGCAGGAGCAGTTACACACTGGTGCTGTTTCTGGCCATTCTTCTGCCCCTGGCTCCCGACGACTTTCTGTGCTACTTCTCCGGTCTGACGGGGATGTCCGCCAAAAAGTTCACCTGGATTATCCTGCTTGGCAAGCCCTGGTGTATTTTGGGGTACAGCGTCTTCTTTGCCTACCTGGCCAAATAACATAGGAGGAATCAATATGCTTGGCGTTTACAACTACACAGTCATTCTAACCTACTTTGGAATGCTGGTTTCCTTTACCGGAATTTTCTTCACCACCCACGGTGACCTGAGAAACGCAATGCTCTGTCTGATGGTCTCCGGCGTATGCGACATGTTTGATGGAAAAATTGCCTCCACTATGGTACGCACCGACCGGGAAAAGCGTTTTGGCATCCAGATTGACTCACTCAGCGATCTGATCTGCTTTGGAGTGCTGCCGGCCATGATCGTCTGCAGGGTAGCCTTTCACAATCCATGGAGCTTTGCCATCAGCGCCGCCTATGTTCTCTGCGCGCTCATCCGCCTGGCCTGGTTCAATGTGGATGAGGAGGAGCGGCAGGCCCTTACCCAGCAGCCCCGCACGGTCTATTACGGCCTTCCGGTGACTTCAGCGGCCCTTCTGCTCCCCCTGCTGACCGGGTTCAGCGGTCTGGCAAAGCTCCCGCTCTCTTGGACCGCACCGGCCCTTCTGGCCGTCATGGCCGTGGCCTTCCTGACTCCATTCCCCCTGAAAAAGCCGGCGCTGGCCGGAAAAATCGGCATGCTGCTGTGCGGCAGCGCGGGGTTTCTCATCCTGCTGTCGGGGGTGGGTCCATGAAGGGCAGCTCTCCCGCGGTCCGCTTTCTCTACGGCACCTTTCCCGGCCGGATCATCCTGAAATTGATCCTCCGCTCCCGGGTCGACCGCCTGGCAGTCAAGTTTCTCCGCTCCCCATGGTCCCGTCCGCTGATCCGCCGGTACGCCCGGTGCCACAACATTCCCCTCACCCCGGAACAGCTCCGGCAGTTTCACACCTTTCGGGACTTTTTTGCGCGGGAAAAGGAGGATTTCTCCTTTGATCCGGTGCCCGGCCGCCTGATCAGTCCCTGTGACGGATGGCTGAGCCGATATCTGATCCACCCGGACTGCAGCTTTTCCATCAAAGGCTTTTCCTACCGCCTGGAGGATCTTCTTCAGGACAAGGACCTTGGGCAGCGCTATCACGGCGGAGACTGTCTGATTTTCCGCCTGGAGGCGTCGGACCACCACCACTACTGCTACATCGACGACGGCTTTCAGGGAAAAAACAACCGGATTCCCGGACAGCTGCACAGCGTTCAGGACGCGGCCTGTGCCCGTTATCCTGTCTATACCCTCAACCGCAGAATGTGGACCCTGCTGTCCACAGAGCACTTCGGCCCGGTGGTACAGACCGAGGTGGGCGCGCTGGTGGTGGGAGGGATCGTCCCCCAGCGGGAGGGCGGCCGCTTCCGGAAGGGGGAGGAGATGGGCCGGTTTGAGCTTGCCGGTTCCACCATTGTGCAGCTGTTTGAAAAGGGGCGTATCCAGCTTCTGCCCCAGCTGGAGCAGAGCCTCTCCCGCAATACGGAAGTGCGGGTGGAAAAGGGAATGCACATCGGCCTATCTTCGGGGGAGGTATCCCATGGATAACGGACAGAGGCGGTTCTGGCTGCTCCCTCTGATGGCGGTGGTCTGGAACCAGCTGGTATATGGCGGGGGACAATTTCTGACCCGGAATGTCCCCCACCTCTCCCTGGAGCTGGGTATGGACCGTGTGATTCCCTTTCTCCCCTGGACGGTATCCATCTACCTGGGCTGCTTTCTCTTCTGGACCGTGCTCTACCTGTTGTTTGCCAGGCAGGACAGAGCCTTTGCCTATCGCTTTTTCTGCGCGGACCTGCTGGCCAAAGGGGTTTGCCTGCTCTTCTTTCTGCTCCTGCCCACCACCAATCTCCGCCCGCCTGTGCCGGGAGACACCCTGTGGGACCATTTGATGCGTTTTGTGTATCAGGTGGATCCCCCCAGCAACCTTTTCCCATCCATCCACTGTCTGGTGAGCTGGTTTTGTTTCATCGGCGCCCGCAGCTGCCGGCGCTTCCCCCCCTGCGCCGTGGTCTTTACAGGGGCAGCAGCAGTGCTGATCTGCCTGTCTACCCTCACCACCCGACAGCATGTGATGGCTGATGTGATGGGCGGGATCCTTCTGGCGGAAATCAGCTGGAAGGCCGCGGGCCACCCCAAAATATTCAGGCGCTTCTCCCGGTGCATGGATCATATCGTTTCCTAGATTCTGAGGAAAGACGGCGGCAGCCGTTTTTCCTCATTTTTATCTCATTTCTGCCCTCTTTCAAAAGCAGGATTGCCCTTTGATGCAGGGGGCTGTATAATGTCGATGACTTTTCTCACGCTTCCACAGAGACAGACAGAAGCGGCCCGGGCCGCTGAGCACTTCCCGGACTTTTGCACCCCGGCAGGCAGCCGGGAGAAAGGAGCAGGTTTTTTCATGGAATCCTTTAAAATCATCACCTTTTCTCAGGAGAGAAACCCCGCCCCGGTCTTTCCCTCCTTCAGCTGGGACCAGGCCAAGCAGGCCCGGAATTTTCACGCCAGCTTTCCCATCTATGAGCCCACTCCCCTCACCAGTCTGCCCCAGCTTGCCAAAACCCTCGGGGTGGGTGAAGTGCGGGTAAAGGACGAGAGCTTTCGCTTCGGCCTCAACGCCTTTAAAGTTCTGGGGGGCAGCTACGCCCTGGGGCAGTACATCGCCCGGAAGCTGGGGGAAGATATCTCCCACCTCCCCGCCAGCCGGATTCTGTCCCCGGAGATTCGGGAAAAACTGGGCGAGGTGACCTTTGTCACCGCCACCGACGGCAACCACGGTCGGGGCGTGGCCTGGACTGCCCACCAGCTGGGCCAGAAATCTGTGGTCTATATGCCCAAGGGCAGCGCCCCGGAGCGCCTTCATAACATCCAGGCCGAGGGGGCCCAGGCCTCCATCACCGACCTCAACTACGACGGGGCGGTGCGCCTTGCCAACCGTCAGGCTATGGAAAAGGGCTGGATCATGGTACAGGACACCGCCTGGGAGGGATATACCCACATTCCCCTTTGGATCATGCAGGGCTACACCACCATGGGCTATGAGATCGTCAGGCAGCTGGAAGCGGAGGGGGCACAGCCCCCCACCCACCTGTTTCTCCAGGCGGGGGTGGGCAGCATGGCGGGGGCCATGGCCGGCTTCTTTACCAATTACTACGGAGCAGACCGGCCCTTCATCACCGTGGTGGAGCCAAACAAGGCCGACTGCATCTTCCGCACCGCCCAGGCCAACGACGGCCAGCTCCACTTCGTCACCGGGGATATGGACACCATCATGGCGGGCCTTGCCTGCGGCGAGCCCTGCACCATCGCCTGGGAGGTGCTCCGCCGGTGCGCCGACGCCTTTCTAAGCTGCCCGGACTACGCAGCGGCCGACGGCATGCGTATTCTGGCCGCTCCCCGTCCCGGAGATCCCCCCATCGTCTCCGGTGAGTCCGGGGCCTCCACCCTGGGATGCGCGGCCAATATTCTCCTCCGGGACAGCCTGAAGGAGCTGAAAGAAACCCTCCACCTGGACCAACACAGCCGCCTGCTGTTCATCAGCACCGAGGGTGACACCGACCGGGACAACTACCGGAAGGTGGTCTGGGGCGGCAGGTATTCCAAAGTTTATGAGTAAGTACGGGAGGAAATTATGTTAACTGAATTTCAGAAAGATCAGGTGGTGGAGCTGTGCCGGGCACTGGTGCGCTCCCCCAGCACCAGCGGCCACGAGGAGGGCGTGGTGACTGTACTGAAGGAGTTTTTCACCAAGCATGGCTTTGACAGCGTTCATGTGGACCGGTACGGCAGCATCGTGGGCTCCATCAGGGGCAATCGCCCAGGGCCCAGGCTTCTCTTTGACGGCCACATCGACACCGTCCCCGTGGGGGATCCCGCCGCCTGGCATCACGACCCCTTTGCCGGGGAGATCCAGGAGGGAAAAATTTATGGCCGGGGCACCTCGGACATGAAGGGGGCCGTGGCCGCCATGGCCTGTGCCGCCACCAACTTCGCCCAGGAGACCGGCAGGGACTTTGCAGGAGAGATCTATGTAGCCGGCGTGGTCCACGAGGAGTGCTTTGAGGGGGTGGCCGCCCGGGAGGTCAGCGCCTACGCACGGCCGGACTATGTGGTCATCGGCGAGGCCAGCCAGCTGAACCTGAAGATCGGCCAGCGGGGTCGGGCGGAGATCGTGGTGGAGACCTTCGGCAAGCCCTGTCACAGCGCCAACCCGGAAAAGGGCATCAACGCCGTATACAAAATGGCAAAGGTCATTGAGGCCATCCGCACCCTGGAGCCCACCCACCACCCGGTGCTGGGAGACGGAATCCTGGAGCTCACCGACATCAAGTCCAGCCCCTATCCCGGGGCATCGGTGGTGCCGGAGTACTGCCGGGCCACCTATGACCGGCGGCTGCTGGTGGGGGAGACCAAAGAGAGTGTCCTCGCCCCCATCCAGACCCTGCTGGACGATCTGATGAAAGAGGACCCGGAACTGAAAGTCCAGGTGAGTTACGCCCTTGGCGGGGAACAGTGCCACACCGGCAACCAGATCGAGGGGGAGCGCTTCTTCCCCGGCTGGCTTTTTGACCAGCAGGAGCCCTTCGTCCAGTCGGTATATCGGCAATTGAGGGAGATGGGCTACACCCCGGAGCTCACCCGGTACAACTTCTGTACCAACGGCAGCCACTACGCCGGAGAGGCGGGCATCAGGACTCTCGGTCTGGGACCCAGCCGGGAAAATCTGGCCCATACTGTGGATGAGTACATTGAGATCGACCAGCTGGTTCAAGCCTGTCACTGCTACACCGGGGTTATGAAGGCACTGTTGAAATAATCGTTTCATTCCCACTGTCAAAATCCAGATATTTGTGATATACTTTTAAAAACTTGGATCCATCGCACCTGGATCAAATGGAAAGGATGACAGACATGAAGATTTTGGAAACTACTGCCGCTCCCGGGGCCATCGGCCCCTATTCCCAGGGCTATGAGGCCAACGGCTTCGTCTTTACCTCCGGCCAGATTCCCGTGGACCCCGCCACCGGCGCCATCCCCCAGGGCATTGCCGCCCAGGCCGCCCAGAGCTGTAAGAATGTGGGCGCGATTCTGGAGAGCGCCGGAGTGGACTACTCCAAGGTGGTAAAGACCACCTGTTTCCTGGCTGACATGGGCGACTTTACCGCCTTCAACGAGGTGTATGCCCAGTACTTCACCTCCAAGCCCGCCCGCAGCTGCGTGGCCGTAAAGGATCTGCCCAAGGGCGTGCTGTGTGAGGTCGAGGCAATCGCCGTCAAGTAATCGAAGTTTACGCCTCTTTATTTGCAAGAAAAATTCCCTTTATATAGCCTTATGGCCATATAAAGGGAATTTCCTTTATATCTTTTTGCTCTCCAGCCAAGCCAGCAGATCATGCATGACCTCCTGGCGGTTGATCTCGTTGAACATCTCGTGCCGTCCATCGGGGTAGAGCTTCACCGTCACATCCCGGCAGCCGGCCTGTCGGAACATCCGGGCCACCTTTTCCACTCCCTTGCCCATACTGCCCACCGGGTCGTGGTCGCCAGAGAGGAAGTACACAGGGGTGTTTTTGTCCATCTTTGCCAGGTTCTTCTTCCGCCCGATAAACTGGATTCCCCCCAGCATATCCCGGAACATGGTCACCGTGGGACGGAAGGAGCACAACGGGTCATCCCGAAACGCCTTTACCCGCTCCATATCCCGGCTGAGCCAGTCGCCGGTGGTCTGGTTGGGCCGGAAGGGCTTGTTGTAGGAGCCCATGGACATGTCATAGACCAGATCGCTCACATAGTCTCTCCCCCGCAGGGAGCCGATCATCCCGGACATTCCCCGGCCCAGAGCCACCAGCGGCGCCGCCTCCTGCCCCGTCCCGGACAGCACAGCGGCATCCACCGTGCCCGGCCAGCGGATGAGGTAGGTCCGGGTCAGGAAGGAGCCCATGGAGTGGCCCAGCATGACATAGGGGATTCCGGGATGCTTCTCCCCCTCCAGCTTTCGGAGCTTACGGACATCCCGCACCACAAAATCCCAGCCGTTCCTGGGGCCAAAGTAGCCGAACTTGCCGTCATCTGCCGTCAGGCCATGGCCCAGGTGGTCCTCCCCGCACACCAGAAACCCGTGCTCTGTCAGATACCGGGCCAGCGGATCATAGCGCAGGGCGTACTCCGCCACCCCGTGGACGATCTGGACCACAGCTCTCGGCTCCCCTTCCGGAAGCCACTCCACAGCATGGATCTTGTGGATGCCGTCTGTGGAGGGATAAGTGAATTCCTGTCTGATCATGGCGTACCTCCGGTCTTTTTCCCTAGTGTACTCCCGCCGCTGCTCTCCGTCAAGTCATCTGCTCCAGGAGAGAACGGATGGTTCCCGCGTGGAGAGACCCCTCCTGGGCCAGTTCCTCGTAGAGGGCCTTCAGGCAGGGGTCCTGGGTGTTTTCCCCTGCCTGGCGGTTACAGTGTTCCCATCTCTGCTCCCACATAAACTGTTCCCGCAGAGCAAGGCTCAGGGAGCAGGGCAGCTCCGGGGCGGGGCAGCAGGGGCGGAACCGCTTGCCTGTAATAAGGAAGTAAGCGGCCGACAACCGCCGCAGAGCCATGCGGTGATCCTCAGCCAGGGTACTCAGAACTCTCGCGCAGCGGCCTCCTGCCCGGCAGGAGAGGCTCCGTCCGGCCAGCATACCCCGCCGGGCCATGGACATGAGCTCTTCCAGACGGCGGCTGTCTCCGCTGGACTCCTCTCCCAGGCAGAGCTCCGGAGTGCCGGTACAGGGACATTCGGGCTTTGTTTCCCCCTCTTCTCCGGAACAGGCCGGAACCTGAGGCAGGTCGGGCTCCGGTTCAGGCTCAGGCGCGGGCTCCGGAGTCGGCGTTTCATCGGGTTCTTCCGTCACCGCTCCCGGTACCGCGGTGCCGGGGACCTGGGTGTCCTCCTGCTTCATGGTGATCGGACTGCCGGTCTGATCGGGCATGACGCGATTCCAGACCCGGCGAAATGTATCCTGATCGATCTGCCCCCCGCCAACGGGAGGCACAGTGGATTTTTCCATATGGATACTCCTTTTCAAAATAGTTTCAAATAATGTTGGACCTCTCCCAGCCATTCTATGACAGGGACACAGGTTTGGTGGCTGCGGGGACTTGCCAGAGGGCAAAAAACATGATAATATGGCAGAAGTTTGTCAAAGGAAGTGTTCTTTATGGAGCAAAAAAAGCACCCGATCCTGGATGTGGTCAACACCCCCCACCAGTTCTCTTATGAAAACGGGATCGAACTGACCCATGTGGAGCCCGGCCTGGCCCGGGGCGTACTTCACGCCGGTCCCAATTCCATCAATCCCCACGGCATGATCCACGGCGGCGCCATTACCACCCTGGCAGATACCGTAGCCGGAAGCTGCGCCTGTTCCATGGGAGGAAACTGCGTCACCTCCTCCTGCACTATGGAGTATCTGCGCCCGGCTTACGGCGATCTCTTCTGTGAGGCCACACCCAAAAAGCTGGGGCGGCGGCTGTCGGTGGTCCAGGTGGAAATTCGCAACGGTGATGGAAAGGTCGTGGCCACCGGGACGCTTACCTTTTTTATGGATGTGCCCCAAAAACCGTCTCATTAACAAAAAATTCACAATTAGCCTTGACAAGTATGAAAGTGCATGGTACGATACTTGCAATTCCAATGAAAAAATGGATAGAGGTGCGGTGTTCATGCGTACCGTGGGACCAAGGCCAGGCAGCTGTCCCAGGGGAGAGGGAGCACCGCCGAAGATCTCACCGTCTGCCTGAGCGGTGAGGTCTGGGCCGTATGGATAAGATCCTGCGGACTGTCACGAACAGTGGAGCGCTATCCTGAGGTCTTCGAGCTTTCCTCGAGGGCGTCCGGTTTGCCATGGGGGCGCTTAGCGCACCATGGCTTTTGTTTTGCGCAGACCGGGGCATGTGCGCCCCAAAGAAAATTTGGAGGGAATATCAATGAGAGCTAGAAGATCCTGGCCGGTGCGTGTCATCATTCTTGTGATGATGGTACTGGCTCTGGCCACCACCGCCTTTGCTGCCGGCGACCCCACTGAGGAGACCGGTACCAAGATGATCAGCTGCCCGGACTGCAGCAGCATCGGCGTCGTCCTCACCGACGCGGGTGAGGCAGCTACCTGTGAAACCTGCGGCGGAACCGGCTATATCCAGTCCCCCAGCAACTTTTACAACACCGCCATGGCTCTGCTGCCCCCCGTCATCGCCATCGCTCTGGCCCTGATCACCAAGGAGGTCTACTCCTCTTTGTTCGTGGGAATTGTGGTAGGCGGACTGCTCTATTCCAACTTCTCCTTCGAGGGGACCTTAAACCATGTGTTCAGCGGAGGAATTGTCACCTCTCTGTCCGACGGGTACAATGTGGGCATTCTCATCTTCCTGGTCATCCTGGGCACCATGGTGTGTCTGATGAACAAGGCCGGCGGCTCTGCCGCCTTCGGCCGCTGGGCCAAGAAGAACATCAAGACCCGTGCCGGCGCTCAGTTGGCCTCTGTGCTTCTGGGCTGTCTCATCTTCATTGATGACTACTTCAACTGCCTCACCGTGGGCAGCGTCATGCGGCCCATCACCGACAAGCACCAGGTCTCCCGTGCCAAGCTGGCCTACATCATTGACGCCACCGCCGCCCCCGTTTGCATTATTGCCCCTATCTCCTCCTGGGCCGCCGCCGTGTCCGGCTTTGCGGAGGACGGCCAGGGTCTGAACCTGTTTATCCAGGCCATTCCCTATAACTTCTACGCCCTGCTTACCATTGTCATGATGCTGGGGCTGATCTTTTTCAATGTGGACTTTGGCCCTATGGCCAGATTTGAGCGCAACGCCATTGAAAAGGGCGACCTGTTCTCCGGCTCCAATCCCTACGCCATGCTGGACGAAGATATCGACGACACCAAGGGTACCGTGATGGATCTGGTGCTGCCCATCATCGTGCTGGTCATCTGCTGTGTGGTGGGCATGATCTACTCCGGCGGTTTCTTCTCCGGCAGCGATTTTATCTCCGCCTTCTCCAACTCCGACGCCTCGGTAGGCCTGATGCTGGGCTCTGCCTTCGGTCTGCTTTTTGCCTTCATCTACTACTTCCTGCGCCGCTCCATGAGCTTCAAGGAGATGATGGGCTGCATCCCTGAGGGCTTCAAGGCCATGGTCCCCGCCATCCTGATCCTCACCTTCGCCTGGACGCTGAAGGGTATGACCGACTCTCTGGGCGCCAAGTACTTTGTCCGGGACTTTGTCCGCAGCGCCGAGCATCTGCAGATGTTCCTGCCTGTTATCGTCTTTGTCATCGGCTGCCTGCTGGCCTTTGCCACCGGCACCAGCTGGGGCACCTTCGGCATTCTGATCCCCATTGTGCAGAATGTGTTCTCCATGGACAACCCCCTGGCCATCATCTGCATCTCCGCCTGCATGGCCGGCGCTGTGTGCGGCGACCACTGCTCCCCCATCTCCGACACCACCATTATGGCCTCTGCCGGCGCTCAGTGCGACCATGTGAACCATGTGTCCACTCAGTTGCCCTACGCCATCTCCTGCGCGGTAATTTCCGGCATCGGCTATCTCATTGCCGGTCTGCTGGCCAGCAACGGCCTGCCCGGCCTCATCGCCCTGCCTGTAGGCATTGTGCTCATGCTGGTTTTCCTGATGGTTATGAAGAACACCAGCAAGGCCGCCGCCTAATTTCCCCTATCCGACTTTTTCCGGCCCTGCCCCGCCCTGTGCGGACGGTAGGGCCGGTGCTTTCTTTACCGACAGGAAAGGAGCCCCCTATGCATCTGGACAATCTGCTGCGCAGTGTGCTGCCGGTCATATTGCTCATTCTCTTCGGCTTCTGGCTTCAGAGGCGACGCTATCTCTCCGAGGAGACGGTGGGAGGCCTGACCAAGCTGATCTCCGACTACCTCATCCCCTGTACCATCTTCACCACCTTCATGGGGCTGGACCTGCGGCCGGAGCACTTCGGCCTGGCCGCCTGCGTCTTTCTCATTCAGCTGCTCCTGCTGGGGGCGGGTTTTCTCACCGTAAGGCTGGCAGGCTTCCGACGCCGGTTTGCCGCCCTCTACCCCTGCGCCTTTGCCTTCGGCTTTATGGCCATCCCACTGTTCTCCACCGTTTTTGGTCTGGAAAACATGGGGTCCCTCACCAGCATGGGAGTGGGCCATGAACTGTTTATTGGTCTGGTTTTCATGCCCTTTGCCCGAATGTATCTGAAGGGTGAGAGGGCCAGTCTCAGACAGATCGGCAAAAATCTTCTCTCACCGCTGTTTCTTATGATCTTTCTGGCCCTGATCCTCCAGTTGTCCGGCCTGCGGGACTATGTGGCAGCCAGTGAACTGGGAGGCGGCTTCATTGATACCATTTCCAAGCTGGGAGGGATCAGTTCCACCCTTATTCTCCTTACGGTGGGCTACCGCATCCGCTTGGACAACCCGGCAAAGCTTTTGGAGAGTATTAAGCTGGTGGCCTGGCGGTATGTGCTGATTTTTGTTATCAGCTACGCTGTGAAGTTCCTGCTCATGGACTCTATTGCGGGGGAAGATCCCTTTTTCAATATTGCTTTCTTTACTCTTATTTCCCAGCATGGCTCGGTCATTCTTAACGCCTACATTGCCCAGTACGGCAGCCAGGAAGACATGGAGATTGCCAGCAACGCCTTTGCCATCAACGCGGTGGCAGGTATGGTCCTGTTCGTGGGTTATGTGCTGGCTCTCCCCTGGCTGAGCTGATTTCAGGGGCGGGGATTTTTCCCCGCCCCCCCAAATTTCCCCTTGCTTTTTCCGCCTGGCTGTGGTATAGTATACAGGCTATCAGTGATGCGCAGGTGTAGTTCAATGGCAGAATGTCAGCTTCCCAAGCTGAACACGAGGGTTCGATTCCCTTCACCTGCTCCAGACTAAAAGAATATCCGAACCATTAAGCCCCGTAGGTATACACTGTGCACCTACGGGGTTTAACCGTTTGTATGGGAAAATTAGGGTATGCGGTTTGTTCCGCATACCCTAATTTTAGTTTATGCGCCCTGCAAAGTCACTTCCCCACAGCTACTATATCCCCATACTTTGATTCTTAGGAAAACAACGCATCCGTTGTTTTGAAACATGCTGCAGCAAACAACGGCAAATATAATTCCATGAATATAAAAACAGTGCTACAGCACCAACCGCAGTCGAAACCAGCCCTCTGTCAGGTCAAACTGGCATACAGCTCCATTTTTCCGGCAAAAGGCACAGATGGATTGAACCCCCAGACCGTGTCCCTCTCTTTGGGCCAGCGGCAGGCCGTTGCTATCAAAGGAGACAGTTCCGGCACAGGTATTGGAAATTTCCAGCATGATATTGGGGGTTCCTATCATTTTGCAGCGGATTTTCCGCTGATCCTGGGGCAGTGCCAGATTGGCATGGATAGCGTTTTCCAGCGCGTTAGCTACAACGATCGCCAATTCGCCCTCGTCCACCGGCAATGTGTCAGGCAAAGAAATTTTCGCCTCCACTTCAATATCCTGATGTTTGGCCTGATTAAAGTAAGAGGAAAATACTGCGTCCAGGATGGGCGGCCGACACCAGCGGACCACCTTCTGCTCATCAAGCCGTTTTTGTGCGGTATCCAGAAACTGCAGAGCAGCACTCCGGTCTCCATGTGCCACCAATTCTGTAACGGTCTGAAGCTGGTGACGCAGGTCGTGGCGCTGAATTCGAATATTTTCCTCCGCTTCCTTTGACTTTTGCAATTTCTCTTTCAGAGCTGAAATTTGAATTGTCAGCAGTGCGGCACTCTGGCGCTCCATCTGAGCACGATATTGTCCAAGGAGACTTTTGAATACAGCAATGTATACGATGATTATGGGGACGACAGCGGCGTAAAGATAGACACGCTGGTGGGTATTTTCAAGATAACTGCCTGGCCAGGCCGACACAAGAATGAGATATCCGCAAAACACACAGGGAATCAGGGTCAATACCCCCCACCGGGCAGGCATTACCTGAACCAGCATGCGGAAAGGTCTGCGAAGGAAGCGCCACTCCAGATAGATTGTCACAAAATAGAATATGCACAATAATACAATATTTACAAGCCAGGAAAGGCCCAGAAATTCCGTCAGCCATCGGATCATGGAGGCCGACAGTGCGGAGACCAGAATCTGTGTCGTGTAATTAAAAACCGCCTGGGCGGGAGTATCGTTTGCCGCCCAATATGTAAGAAAAGTGGCCGGAATAGAAATAGTGAGGAAGAACACTCGCAGCATCAGCAGTTCTCCTCCCAGCCACAGTAAAACCAGAGTGGAAGCAACCACCCAAAGGCTGTAACCGGCAACAATCCACAGCAGTTTCCATCGTTCAAAGCGAAATTCTGTCATGCATGCCATCATGCCCATCGTCATGATGGTAATGAGAAAAGTGCGAAAGGTGAGAAAAAACACATCTGTCACAGCAAGTCTCCTCCTTCAGCCAGTAATTCTCTCAGACTTTCATATATTTTTCGCCGATTTAAAAATTAAGTCGTTTTTTGTCCGAAATCTGCGCCATGACCGTCCTCTGTCCACAACACACAGCAAAATTTGCACAGATTACAGCAGATTTGGAACACCCGCCTTTTTAATTCTAATGGGATTTGTACAATGAAAATAGCATGGAAGAAAAAAGCCGTCAAGAGGGCTGTTCTGCTGATGGGTCTGTCGATGGTTCGACATTTTTTTACATAACCTGCAGGATAGAATAGATTGTGCACGGCGGAGTAATGCGTAAAAAAGAACGATAATCAGGGTCAAAGAAGACGGAGCAATCTTCCCAGGGAAGATGCAACGATGGTTGGGAGAATCAAACAGGCTGGCGGTCTGGTTGGGTTGAACACCGGATCCGTCATCGATTGTTACAACAAGATCAAACTTCACCATACGCCTCATATGGTCTCCGGAGGATTTTGCGGGGAGAACCGGGGTAAAATCCTGCGCTGCGTGACCCAGGAATCCGTCTCGGGAAAGGGGCAAAAAGCGGGATTCTGCGCTCGCCAGACAGGCGTCTGCACAGACAGTTTCTGGCTGCGCCATGAGGGGCAGAAGGAAAATCAATGGACAGACTGGGCGCAGTCCCTTTCCGTTGGGGAGTTAGAGGAAAATGAGTATTCTCCGCTGAATGGCCGGGAAGCCTGGTTTCTTGACCGGAAGCATGGCGGCCCGGAACTGAAGCTATATGATAGAGGAATACCGGTTCATCTTTGCGGAGGGAATTACAGAAGACACCACCCTCTACGCGGTGTGGTACCCGGATGTAACCACCTTCAGCATTCTGAAGACCGACACGGACGAAACTGCCCCAACTCCCCTAGCGGGGACGGAGTTCACACTGGAGCGGCTTCAGGCCGTCGTCACGGGGAGGCTCCAGAGCGGCTACACCTATGAGCTGACCACCGACGGCGAAGGGAATTATCTGGCGGACGGGACATTTCCCACCCGGAGCGTTACCACCGACGACGCCGGAGGCGGAAGCTTTGAAAACCTCCCCGCCGGGTATTACCGCCTGACAGAGCGCCAGGCTCCGGCGGGGTATCAGGGTCTTGAGGACGAAGTGATCCTCTACGCCCCCTACGGCAGTCAGCCAGAACTCTATGATCCAACTGGTCATCCCAATGTGGCCGGTCAGGCCAACGACGGCGACCTTACCGTGACGGTGCGAAACATCTTCCAGTACAGCGTCACCATCGACGCCCCTCCCTCCCTGACCATTACCTTCCCCCCCGCCCGACCTTGTCTGGAATCCGGAGACGCTGGAATATGAAGGGATGGGCCAGGGGGCGTGGGAAGTGGCCGCCCCCAAAATGTTTCCTGGGTCTGCCTGACCCACCGCCGGCGGACGATCCGGCTGGCCGGGCTCTATCTGCTCATCATCGCCCTGGGCGCGGCCGCGGCGGTGTGGGTCTATCACTACTTTCAGCCCGCTGTGCTTACCCACCCGGACTTTGACGCCGCCGCCGTCTCCAGCGTCCCCCAGGTGGATGAGCGTTACGGCTATTCCACCCTCCAGGTGGACGAGGAGTACAGCGTGATGCTCTGCGGCGTGCCCGCCAACGACGGACAGACCGTGGAGTTCTTCCTGACCAATCCGGAGGACAACGGGGTCTGGTTCCGTGGGGAGGTGCTCAGTGAGGACGGTGAGCTCATCGGCTCCACCGGCGTGCTGCGCCAGGGGGAGCATTTGCCCTCCATCACCATGACGGAGCCTCTGACCCAGCGGGAGACTCCGGTTACCCTGCGGATCGTGGCCTACGAGCCGGACACCTGGCAGAGCCGGGGCAATGTAAATCTGAACCTGACCCTGTACCTGGATTTTTCCTGACGCCCTTTCGGTCCTGTGACGGCCAGATATCCCAGTGAAGTCAAGTCGCTGGATCCCGCTCTGAGAAGATATCGGAAATCGCCCGACGGCTTTATCAGGACGATGTTCCGGGCGAAATAACCATCGGGCAGTTCTCTATGTTCTTTGCAGATTACAGATCTGGAAAATCCAGAGATTACCGGCATAAAATACACAGGAGGACAGCAGAAGCTGTCCTCCTGTGTTAGATTGGATTCAAACGGCCAGGACAACAAACAGCAAACTACATCCTACTCCATAGAAAGAAAAAACGCGGAGGACAGCTGTCCTCCGTGTTTTATTGATCATGCTTTCGGCGGAAAGGTGATCCCGCTCACATTCACATTGACGGCAGATACCTCCAGCCCGCTCATGGACTCAATGGCCGTCTTGACGGCATCCTGTACCGCTTTCCCCATCTCGGGAATGGTGGCTCCGTAAGCCATCAGCACAGACAGATCCACCTGGACCTTGTCGTCCTCCATTTTCACCCGTACATCCTTGCTCAGGCTTTTCTTCCCGGCGTTGGCCAGACTGCTGACGCCCTCAACTTCCAGGGCGGCGGCGGCGGAAATCGTCGCAAGGACCTCTTCGGAAATGTGGATATTGCCCAGCTCATCAGAGCGGGAGACATACTCTTTGCTGTCACTCATGTTATGCCACTCCTCTGTTTCCAGTTTTCAAACAGGTTATGGTTATGATACCACACTTTCCCCTGTTTGACAACCGCGGCGGCAAAAAAGTTTGCTCTCCTTACTCCACAGGGATGATTTTGATCTGATCGGCGGTAAATCCCGCGGCCTGGTTGACCACATCCACAATCTTGGCGGTATCCGCCTCGGTCAGCCCTCCCTCGGGAGCGGCAACGGCCAGAGAGAGATCATCCTCTCCGATAAAGGCCACACAGTCGGCATATCCCTTGGCCAGCACCAGATTTTCGATCTGTGCCTCGGTCACGGTGTAGTCTGCCATGGTCTGGATGGTGTCATTGACCTGATTCTTCACCGTCTCATCCGCATCCTCCCGGGCGGCGGCATCCTGGAGCAGGGACAGGGCGCTGTCTCTGGCCTGCTGGCGGTTCAGGCGCGCGGTGGCGAAGTAAGTGTCGGCTGCCGCTCCCGTCTCCCCGCTTTCCCCGGAAGTCTGCGCATCCCCGCTCTGCTGGGTGTCAGTGCTCCCTGTCTGGGCGGAACTGTCGCCGGTCACCAGGGGATCGCTTGTATTCCCTCCTACCATAGCCGACTGGCCCAGGGTCTTGCCCGCCTCCGCCTCCTGGCCGTAGCTCCAGTTCAGGTACACCGCCGCACAGACAAACACAGCGATGGCGGCCACCACCGCGTTGCGTTTCCACAGCTGGGACCAGTTGGTCCCCTTCTTTCCTGTCCTCATGTCGATTCCTCCAGTTATAAAATTTAAGTACTTCCTTTACAAACCGAGATCCGGTTGGAGCTCAGCCCTGTCAGTGCGGACACGGCCTGGATGATCTGCAGCTGAATTTGAGGATCTCCCCCTCCGGAGCAGACCACCAGCGCCCCCCGGAAATCAGGAGCCAGCGTCTGAAGGGGGACCACCTCCTGACCGGCGGAACCGCCTCCCACAGTGACCACGGCAGTGCTGCTGCCCCCGTCCTCCTCCCGCTCCACATCCTGAGCCAGGATCCGGCGGCTTCCGCCGTCCAGCGTGAGTACCACCCTGACCTTTCCGACCCCTTGTATCTGGGACAAGGTGGTCTCCAGACGCTGTTCAAATGCCTCAAGATCAAAGGCATCCGCGACCGCCTCATTCCCCTGGGACCGGGCAGTCTCTTCTCCTCCTCCGGCAGGCAGCAGCAGAAGCAGCGCCCCCACCGCAACCACCAACAACACAGCCTGATACTTTCCCAGCGCCCCCTTCCACTTCCGGAACGGTTCGGGCCATTTCCAGTTCATGTCGCTCCCTCCCCGTCCCAGCTGATGTTCTCAGCGGTGAGCCCCAACTCCCGGCCAAGGGTCTCCATGAGTTCCTCCCGCACCGGCTGGGACACCACGCCGCTGATTTGGACATGGTCTGGGAGATACACTCCATCCTCCTCGCTGCGGCACTCCACCCGGACGGTGCACACCGCTCCCAGCTGTACCGCCTTGTCCAGAATATATGCTTCATATTCCTGTTCTATGATTCTTTTCATCTCCTCGTCCACCTGATTTTTCAGCTCCTCTTCCCGCTCCTCCACTCCGCTTACATAGTCCTTCATCCATGCTCCCCCCGCCTCCAGGTCCAGTTTGACTGCCGGTGAAAGTACCGCCGCCGTCAACACCAGACCGCACACCAGCTTCCCCACTCCCTTCACCGCTCCCCTGGGCATCAGCGTATCGGCCAGAGCGCAAAGAAACGATACGGCCAGAATGGACAGCAGCCACATCCGCACCCCCTCTGTCATGGGCTCACCGCCCCAACCGCTGACACAAGGCTCACCAGGAGAATGAGCGCTCCCGCCCCGGTCATGCCCAGTACCAGTCCGAAGGCCCCGCCGATGGCGTCGATAAGCTGGCACAGCCTGGGCTGAGCCACGGCGGCGCACAAAGCCCCCGTCACCTTATATACCATGTACTGGACACACAATCGAAGAAATGGGGTAAGACAGATGGCCAGCACCACCACCATCCCAACCGCTCCTACCGTTCCCCGAAGTACCCCCGCCCCTGCCAGCACCGACTCGGAGGCGTCGGCCAGAATGCTCCCTACCACAGGGATCACCCTGGAGATGGCCAGCTTTGCGGCCTTTACCGCAGACGCGTCCACACTGCCCGCAATGGCTCCGCTGGCGGTGAGGTAGCCCACAAAGGCCAGGAGCATGGCGGTAAGCAGGAACACAGCAGCACTTTTGACAAGACCCGCCAGACGCTGCAGTCCCGGATTTCCCAGGGCCGCATGGGCACAGCTCAGCGCCACATAGGCGTACACCATGGGGATGAGGAGCCTGTCCATAGTAAGAATGAGCATCTGGGAAAAAAATACCGTCGCTCCCTGGCGCACAGCGGCGGCGGTCACCCCGCCGGTGGCGGCTGTCAGCACCGCCATTACCGGCAGCAGCAGGGAAGAAAAGTCCTCCATTTTCCCAATGGTCTCCCGGCCCAGCCCGATCATTGCCGACATATCCGTCATGGTCAGGGCAGTAATGGAGAGGGCCCCTGCAATCTGCACCGCCGACAGCCCCTCCTCTCCCCCCTCCGGTCGGGCGCTGTGTGCCAGAGCACACAGCAACACCACCGCCATCAGCTTCAGCCCTGTGGAGAGGCCGGAGCGGAGAAGGGTTCCCAGCTGGCTGGCCGCGTCCGAAATGAGGTTGCTTACCCCCTCCTCCAGATTCCCGTCCGCCGGGACGCCGTAGTCCTCCGCCTGTCCCAGCAGGTCGTCCAGACCGGACACCTCGAACTCCGCTCCCAGGCTGGGAAAGGCGCAAAGCGCCGCCACACACAAGAAAATCACCACCCGTTTCATCATACCAGCAGTCCTCCCATCAGCTGCGCCACCGCCCGCACCAGGGGCAGGGCAACCACCAGAGCCAGCACCGTCCCTGCCGTCTCCACAAAGGCAGCCACCCCACTCTCCCCCGCCGAGCGGCAGATCTCTGCCGTCAGCTTGGTCAGAATGGACAGGGCCACCGTCTTGACCACCGGTTCCAGCAGAACCTCGGACACCCCGGCCTGTCCAGCCAGCTCCTTCATCAGCTCCACCACCGCCCCCAGGCCGTCGGCCACCACCGCCAGCATCCAGATGCCCGCGGCCAGGGTCAGTAAGAGGGCCAGCTCCGGGGTGGTCTTTTTCAGCACGCCGCTGAGCACCACCGCCGTCACGGCAGCAGCCGCCAATCTTACCATCGCATCCATCAAAGGCCGAAAAGGGTCTTGACCAGGTCGAAAAGGTCGGCAATTTCCCGCACCACCATCATCAGCACCACAACCAGCCCCGCCAGCGTGGTCATCATGGCCTGCTCATCTCTCCCCGCCCGGATCAGCACCTGGTTGAGTACCGCCACCAGAATGCCGATGGCGGCGATTTTAAAGATCAGATCAATGTCCAACACAAACCCCTACCTTCTTTTGTGGTTCTGATTTTCTTCTCCCTACAACAGCAGGATAACCAGAAAGGCTCCCCCCGACAGGCCCAGGGCCTGATAGACCCGGCCACGGTGTCGCCGCTCCTCCTCCAATCGCCCGGCCAGCTCCTCCAGGGCCCGGCGGGCGGCTGCCGCCCCCTCCCCCTGAGCATGGCCGTCATACCGCCCCAAAAGGTCTCCCAGGGGAAGCAGGATGGCCTGTCCCTCTTTGCCGAACACTTCCCTGGACTCCACCTGTCTCCGCCACAGGGAAGAAAAGTCTTCACATTCCAGCCGGAAAAGTCCCCGGCGGCACTCCTCCAGCAATTCTTTGGCCGGCCCGGAGCTGCGCTCCGCCACGCGCTCCAGCAGCTGCTGGAGGGGCGGCTCTCCCAGCTCCAGCTCCCGCTCCAGCAGCAGCAGAGACTGGGCCATCTGTCTTAAACCGCACGCCTTCTTTCGGAGCTCCTCCGCCGCCTGAAAGCCCAGCCAGCCGCAGCCCCCCGCCACCAGAACCGCTCCCACAAGATGGATCATCTAACTCAACTCCTCCACGCGGTATCTTCTCTCCGTCCCCTCTCTTTCAATGAGGACGCAGCGGCGAAACAGCTTCTTTTCCAGCATCCCCCGGTACAGGGGCCTGCGCCGCAGATCCGCCAGCCCCTGTCCATGGGCAGTGGCCAGCAGGGTGACCCCGCACCCCGCGGCCATCTCCAGGGCTGCCACATCCTGGGGGGCGGTGATCTCATCCACTGCCAGCACCTGGGGATTCATAGCCCGGAGCAGAAGCATCAGTCCCTGGTCCTTGGGACAGCCCTCCACAATATCGGTCCGGGGCCCCACCTCCAGCTGAGGCACACCTCCCCAGAGGGCGGCCACCTCCCCCCGCTCGTCGGCCAGAGAAACCCGCTGAGGAAGGCAGCCCTCCCCCCTGGACACCGCTCGGATCAGATCCCGGAGCAGTGTGGTCTTTCCCATTCCGGGTGGAGAGAGAATTAGGGTGTCCTCCAGCCGTCCGCCCGGACACAGCCTGTCCAGTACTGGGGCACAGGCCCCCTTCACCTGCCGGGCAATCCGAATGCTGGCGGAAGACAGCTGCCGCAGGGTGCGGATCTCCCCGCGTTCCATGACCGCGGTACCGCACAGGCCGATCCGGTGCCCTCCCTCAATGGTCAGGTATCCCCTGCGCAGCTGGTCCAGCACCGCATGGATGGAAGCCCGGCTGGCTATCTCCAGCAGCTGCTCCAGCTCCCGACTCTCCACCGGCCTGTCCCCCAGGGTCTGTTCTCCCTGAGGAAACAGCGCCGCCATAGGCTGCCCGGCCCGCAGGCGCAGTTCCTCCACCTGTCCCCGTCTCTCCCGGCTCAACTCCAATGCCAGCTTCTGAAGGCGCACAGGCAGGGCCTGAACCGCCTGTTCGTAGGCCTCCGGCGCCGTCTTTTGTACCATACTCTCACCCGCCTTTGTCCCATCTATATGAGGACAGGCCCGGGGATATGCAAAAAAATACCGGCGGCCCCAGAGGGGCCGCCGGAAAAGTTAATTGTATTTTATTTGACTTTACTGAAATAGCTCTTGCTCAGTCTTGCCACCACACCAGACAGGGCCAGCAGCCCGATCAGGTTGGGAATGGCCATCATACCGTTGAGGGTATCGGCAATATCCCACATGAGCTGGCCGGAGCCGGTGGCTCCCACGATGCACATAAGCACGAAGGCAGCCTTGTAGATGATCTGTACCACCTTGTTGTCATCGGTCAGGTAGCCCCAGCACCGCTCGCCGTAGTAGCTCCAGCCCAGAATCGTAGACAGGGCAAAGAACAGCAGACTGATCTGAATGATCATGCCCCCCAGCTGGCCGGGGAGAATGGTGTTGAAGGCCTGCACCGCGGCAGCGCCCTTGGATGCATAGGTATCAAGAGCGGCCTCGCCCAGCTCCAGGCCGGACAGCAGAACAGTGAGAGAAGTGATGGTGCAGATGATAATGGTATCGATGAACACCTCAAACACGCCCCACATGGCCTGCTCCACAGGCTCGTCAGTGGAGGAGGCGGCGTGGGCGATGGGAGCGGAGCCAAGGCCGGCCTCGTTGGAGAACACGCCCCGGGCAAAGCCCTGCTTCATGGCCACCATGATGGCGTAACCGAACACACCGCCGCCCACGGACTCAAAGCTGAAAGCACTGGTCACGATATTGGCCAAAACACCAGGAACATCCCCGATACGCATGATGATGACCACCACGCCGGCCAGGATGTAGAAGATGGCCATAAAGGGCACCAGATAAGAGGCCACCTGGCCAATACGCTTTACACCGCCGATGACCACAAAGGCCACGATCACAGCCAGGAGAATTCCTGTTACCATGGCGTCCATGCCGAACAGGCCATTCATGGCACCGGCAATCTCGCTGGACTGGGCGATGTTGCCGATTCCGAAGGAGGCCAGGCCGCCCAGGATGGCAAAGAGCACGGCAAGAGGCTTCCAGGCCTTGCCCAGTCCCCGCTCGATGTAGTACATGGGGCCGCCCTTATGGGTCCCCTTCTCATCGGTGACCCGATATTCCAGAGCCAGAGCGATCTCAGCATACTTGGTGCACATACCGAAGAATGCGGACACCCACATCCAGAACACGGCCCCGGGACCACCCACAAAAATGGCGCCGGTGACGCCGGCAATGTTTCCGGTGCCTACGGTACCGGCCAGAGCGGTGGTCACCGCCTGGAAGGGGGACAAATTGGTCCCATGGTCCTTATCAGACTTGCGGAACAAAGACCCCACAGTATTTTTCATAATGTAGCCGAACCGGCGCACCTGCACCCACCCTGTCCGGCAGGTGAGAAATACGCCTGTTCCCACCAGCAGCGCCAGCATGACCGGCCCCCACACAAAGCCGTTGATCGCACTGTTCACGGTGGTAATGATTTCCATCATTTTGATCCTTCCTCTCTCAATACCTTCATTATACAAACAGACAAAAGGGGTCCGGCCAAGACGCCAAACCCCTCTTTTTCTGATTGACGGCAAACCAGACCAAAGACACGCAGTCTCCAGCCCTGCTCTGCCGTCTCTGTCCTTTTGCCTGAGAGATTGGCGCCGGTATCCCGGCGCTTTGCACCTTCGGCCCCCGTACATGACGGGCGTCTCCAGAGTGCCATCCGTCCACAGTCCTCGTACCTGAGAGCGTTACACCGTCGGTGGGCCTTTGCGAGCCGCTTTCCTGTGGACATCAACTGGCGTATACAGTTGTCCGTTTGTTAAGGACGATTATACTCTTTCTGTACACAAAAAACAAGTGTCTTTGCACTTGTATACTTTATTTCGCTAATTTACACGAAATCAATTTAAGTTTTCCGTCTGATTTTGGCGCTCACAACAAAAGCGGTGGAGGTTCCATGTCTCATGTCTCATTCCGGGGCAGCCAAATGCCGCTTCCCAATCCGTGCAAAAAGACCGGCCCCGTTTTCGTCGGGGCCGGTCTTCTTTACATCACCACAAATTACAGATCCAGCTTAACCTTCTGCCCGCCGCTGCGGTAGTAGAGGGTCAGGTCTTTAAAGTAGTTCAGAGGATCCACACGGCTGCCGTTGACGCGGATCTCAAAGTGCAGATGGTTGCCGGTGGAGTTGCCGGTGGTACCAACATAGCCCACCACATCCCCCTGCTTCACCGTCTGGCCCTTACTCACCGCCCGACTGCTCATGTGGGCATAGAGGGTGCTGGTACCGTCGCTGTGGGAAACCACCACATAGTTGCCATAGGACCAGGCAGAGCCGGTCCCATAGACCGAGGTGATGACCACGCCGCTCTTGGAGGCGTAGATGGGAGTACCCCGGGCGGCGGGGATATCAATGCCCGTGTGGTTGTCCGGCCGTCCGGTAAAGGGATCGGGTCGGCTTCCATACAAAGAGGAGAGGACATTGATGTTGGCCGCCAGAGGCCAGAGGAATCCGGACTCACTGGGGACATTGTTGATCTGAGCGGACATCTGCCGCTCCAAATCCTTGATCTGACTGTCCAGGGCGGCGGCAGCCCGGTTGAGCTCGGCCTCCATGGCCTTCAGCTGGCTCTCCTGGCTGCTGATCTGGGCGATGACCTCATCCACCGCGTCTTCCTGGGTCTGCAGCTCCGCCTGAGCGGCCTGCTGCTTGGCTTTGGCCTCCTCCTGGGCGGCCTTGGCCTCCTCCAGCTCAGCTTTCTCCTCCTCCACCTGGGCCTGCAGCTGCGCCAGAGCGTCCATGATGCTGTTGTCGTAGGCAAGGATCTCCTCAATCATCATGTAGTTATCCAGCAGTTCGGAAAAATCGCTGGAGCCAAACAGGATGGCCCAATAGGAGGTTTCCCCCTGCTCTTCCATGGCCCGGACCCGGCTGCAGAACAGCTCATATTGCTCCTGCTCCTGGGCTTCGCTCTGTTCCAGCTCCTGGCTCTTCTGGTCGATCAGCTCCTGATAGCTTTCGATCTGGGCGTTGATGTTGCTGATTTCCTTGCGGATAACCTCGATCTGCTCCTCCAGCAGCTGCTTCTGCTGCAGCGCGTCATCCTTATCCGCCTTCACCTCATTCAGCTGGGCCTGGATCTCCTTCTTCTGGCTGGCCAGGTCGTTGGCGTCGCTCTTCAGGGCGTCAATTTCCGCCTGGGTCACTGCGGAGGCGGGCAGAACCGCCGCCGGACCTGCCAGAGGCAGCAGCAGGGCCAGGACCAGCAAAAATCCAAAAATACGATGTACCGTTTTCATCTTTCGTCTCATCCGGGCGCCTCCCATCTCAGTACAAAAACACATTGGCTACCATGGGCAGCAGCATCAGCGCGGCCATGATCACAGCCAATACGCCCATCAACACCCGCTGTCTTTTTTGCCGTTTCATCCGCTGTACGCTCCTTTTCCCGTTCTCATACCTGAAGGAACTTTCGAATGGCGATGAGAGAACCTCCCACACCGATCACAATACCCACACCGCAGAACACAGGCAGAATCACATCCACCATGGAAGTATAACTGAGCATGGTCATCAGGGACAGGCCGTTGCTCTGGACAATGTTCTTTGCCACAAGATGATAGATCCCCCACTGAAGGAAGAATGCCACCAGAGAGCCGGTGAGTCCCAGCACCATGCCCTCCACCACGAAGGGCCAGCGGATAAATCCGTCGGTGGCGCCGCACATCTTCATGATGGCGATTTCCTCCCGGCGGTAGAAGGTGGCCAGCTTGATGGTATTGGCGATGATAAACAAAGAGACAATGAGCAAAATTCCCACCAGCACCAGGGCTACGCCGGTGGCAATGTTGCGCACCATCACAAAGCCCTCGGCGATCTCCACAGCCGCTACCACCTTGGCGACCCCCGGGACCGCCTCCAGGTCCGACTTGGTCTGGGCAATGAGCTCAATGTTATTCATATGGACATAGAAGCGGTCCCGGAACGCGTCGTCCGGCAGGTCGTCCATCAGATCCACATCCGAATACTTTTCCTTCCAGTTTTCCAGCGCCGTCTCCTTTGACTCAAAGGTCACTTCCGTCACATTGGGTACCTGGGAAATCTGGTCTTCCAGAGAGCGGGCCTTCTCCTCAGTATAGCTCTCGTCTATGTACACCGCCAGCTGGTTCTCATTTTCCAGATCTCCAAGATTTTTGTCCAGATTCACCGCAACCAGGGTAAAGGAACCCATAATCAGCAGGCAGGCCACGATCATACACACGGCGGCAAAGGACATAAAGCCGTGGGTAAAAATGGAGTGGACGCCCTCGCTGAGATAATATCCCGCATCAAATTTTCTCGCCATTGTAGTAACCGCCTGTTCCGTCGCTTATAATCCGACCGTTTTCGATGGCAACCACCCGCTTGTCGAAGCGGTTGACCAGGTTTTTCTCATGGGTGACCACCAGCACGGTGGTACCCAGCTCGTTGATCCGCTCCAGGAGCATCATGATCTCCAGGGACCGCTGGGGGTCCAGGTTGCCCGTGGGCTCGTCGGCGATGATCATACTGGGGTTGTTCACCAGGGCCCGGGCGATGGCTACACGCTGCTGCTCGCCGCCGGAGAGCTGTCCCGGATACCGGTCCGCCTTCTGATCCAGGCCTACCAGCTTCAGCACATAGGGGATGCGCCGGCGTACCTCCCGGTTGGAGGCCCCCACCGCCCGCATGGCAAAGGACAGGTTTTCATAGACTGTCTTCTTCTCAATCAGGCGGAAATCCTGAAAAATGATTCCCAGCGTCCGGCGCATATAGGGCACCTGTCTGGGTTTGATGTTGTTCAAATTATAGCCGTTGACCATCAACCGCCCTTCTGTCAGCGCGATCTCAGCCGTAATCAGCTTGATAACGGTAGACTTTCCCGAGCCGGAAGGACCTACCAGAAAGACAAATTCTCCGTCGTCAATACGAAGGTTGACCCCCTTCAGGGCCTTGGTTCCATTGTCATATTCTTTATATACATCTATGAGCCGTATCATGTGCTCCCCCGCTCCCCCCCAACGGTCCGAACAGTCAGACCCCTAAAGGGCAAAATTTTTCCTTGCTGTTCAGTTTATCACAAACGAAGTATTATGTAAATGACATTTCCGACCTTTCTCCCTCTTTTTTTCTGTTGGGGGATATAGGGCTTTCAGTTCCAATTAAGATCAGATCAAAGTTGGAAATGACTTTCTCATTCTCCCGCTCCAGAGCAAAAAACAGCGCCGCCTGTGCGGGCGGCGCTGTTTCAGCAAATCGCAAGAATCAATCAGGATTCAATTCCCCGGGAAATCAGGTACTTCTTGACCATCAGGGCCACCTTGAATGTAATGGCGTCGTCAAACTCCCGCAGGTCCAGCCCGGTGAGCTTTTTGATCTTCTCCAGACGGTAGACCAGGGTATTCCGGTGGACAAAGAGCTTACGGGCCGTCTCAGACACATTGAGGTTGTTCTCAAAGAACTTGTTGATGGTGAGCAGGGTCTCCTGATCCAGAGCGTCAATGGGGTTCTTCTTGAACACTTCCTGAAGGAACATCTGGCACAGGATGGTGGGCAGCTGATAAATCAGACGGCCGATGCCCAGATTCTCATAGTTGATGACGGTCTTCTCCGTGTCAAACACCTTGCCCACATCGATGGCCACGCCGGCCTCCTTATAGGCCCGGGCCAGATCCCGGATATGGGGGACAATGGTACCGATCCCGATGACCACTTTGATTCCCAGCTCCTGGGTGACGGCGGTGACGATCTGCTTGGCAATCTTCTGCAGATCCCGGGCGTCGGCCCCCTCAGGCAGCTGCTTGATGAGGGCTACATCCGTCTCGTTGATGGAGATGACGAAATCTGTCTGTTTGTCGGGAAACAGATTCTGGATTACATCGATGGTGCTCACATCCGCGGGCCCCAACTGGCGCACCAGGAAAGCGGCACGGGGAGCCTCGGAGACAAAATGCAGTTCCTTGGCCTGAGTATAGATGTCGCCCAGAAGGATATTGTCGGAGATGATATTTTTTACAAAAGTAGCCTTGTCGTGCTTTTCCTCATAATAGGTCTTCGCGCCGTTGAAGGCCACCACAGCCATGGCGCACAGAGAGGCGGCTACATCGTCGTCGCCCTGCACAAAGGCCGCATAGTCAAACTGAGCGCCCCATCCAGCCAGAGGCTTAAAGGTCTTGCCCTCGAACCGGGCAGGCTCATTCTCCGCGGAATTGATGGCCGCGACCACACCGGACCAGTGCTCGCCAATGCAGGTCAACTCGCTGCAGGCCACCACGATCCCGTCCGCATCCACAACGCCCACCATCCGGTCGACGCTATCCTTCATTTGGAGTACGACACCTTGGAACATCCTACTGGACAAAGTGATCCCTCCTACTTATTTTTCTTACTGTGCTATTATAACGGTTTCGCCCCGGTTTTGGCAAGAGGTTTTTCAAGTTTTTTTGTTCATTTCGCCCAAAAAGTTTAAGGGCGCAGCCTTTTCTCTCAGCTTTGATGTCTCAGTCTGTTCCAGAAATCTCCACTGCCCCGGCTTCAGCGTCTCATCCAGGGCCAGTCCCCCCATGGACAGCCGCTTCAGCTCCACCACCGGCTTTCCCCTGGCGGCCAGCATCCGCTTGACCTGATGGTACTTTCCCTCCCGGAGGGTAACCAGGCACCGGGAACCGTCTCCCACAGGCTCCAGCCGGGCGGGCAGACATCGCAGCCCGTCGCCCAGAACCATGCCGCAGGCAAGGGCGTCCACATCCGCTTGATCCACCTGTCCCTCTACCCGGGCCAGGTAGACCTTGTCCACATGCTTTTTCGGCGAGAGCAGCTCATGGGCCAGGGCGCCGTCGTCGGTGAGGACCAAAAGGCCTGTGGTATCCTTGTCCAGCCGTCCCACCGGGAACAGCCCCCTGCGCTGAAGTTCCGGCGGGAGCAGATCCACCACGGTCTTTTGACGCTTGTCCTCGGTGGCAGAGAGGATCCCCGCCGGTTTGTACATCATCACATAGACGAACGGAGCGCAGTCCACCTCCTGCCCGTCCACCAGCAGCCGGTCCCATGTCTCTACTTTGTCCTCGGGACGGCCGGCGGGGATGCCGTTCACCAGCACCCGTCCCTGACGGATGAGCTCCTTCACCTCTCTCCGGCTCCACCGCCCTGTGGAGGCCAACTGTTTATCCAGACGCTCCATACGCCAGTCTCCTTTCTTCCGCCCAAACTGGGCCTCTCCCCGTCTATTTTTCCAAAAGGCCCGGCATACCCGAACCACCCGCGGCATACTGTAAAGGGAGAACAAGCCGACGGAAGGAGATATGCGCTGTGTTGATCGTAACTGCAAAAATGCCCAGGAAACGGCTGGCTCTGGGCGTGGCGGCGGCAGCCCTTCTGTGCTGCTGCGCCGTGGCTTTGAATCTGGGGCAGGGGGCCGTCAGGGAAGTCTCCGCCTCCACCGCTCCCGATCCCAAGGGGGTCAAAACCAACGAGGACCGGATCGAATACCTGGCATCCTATGGCTGGCAGGTGGCGGACCAGCCCCTGGCCTCCCAGGAGCTGCTCATTCCCACCGAGATGGACGAGAGCTACGACGAATACCTGGCCCTCCAGCGGCAGCAGGGCTTTGACCTGGAAAAATACGCCGGGAAGCGGGTAAAGCGGTATACCTACGAAATCACCAACTACCCCAGCGGCGAACAGGGGGTTCAGGCAAATCTGCTGCTCTACAAGAACACCGTCATTGGCGGCGAGGTCCTCTCCCCCCAGCTGGACGGCTTTCTCCACGGGCTGGCCATGCCCCAGTCCGGCAGCCCCCAGGGATAAAAAGGGCGGGGCCGCAGCACCTCCACAGCCCCACCCATCTGTTATTTGTCTAAAATATGCACATTCAGGTGGTTATAGGTCATCTCTACCCCATACCGGGCAAAGGCCTCCCGTACCCCTTCCATAATGGCGTAGTACACATCCCAGTACTCCCGGGTCCCCGTCCAGGCCCGCACCACATAATCAATGGAGCTGGCCCCGTAGGCGTTGATCCAGATCACGGGCTTGGGGTCCTGACGCACCTCTTTGATCCCATCCAGCACCTCCTGAATGGCGTCCTTCACCGTTTGTGTCGGGGCGTCGTAGGAGGCGGAGAAGACCAGGTCCACCCTTCGGCCGTCCTCGTTGGTATAATTGGTGATTTTCGCCCCCGACATCTGGCTGTTGGGGACGGAAATCCGCTTGGCGTCGGGGGTCATCAGCTTGGTGTAGGCCAGACCGATCTCCGTCACGGTGCCGGCGGTCCCCTCGGCGTCGATGTAATCCCCCACCACAAAGGGCTTGGTCACCAGGATCTGCAGACCTCCCGCCAGGTTGGACAGGGTATTCTGAAGGGCCAGTGACACTGCCAGGCCTGCCACACTCAACATGGCAATGATGGAGGTCACATCGATATCCAGGGACCCGGCCACCATCAGGGCCAGCAAAAACCACAGGAAAATGTGTACCCCGGAGCGGATGTACACCCGGATGTCAGCCATGGACTTGCTCCGGTCCAGCAGCCGGTCCACCACCCGCATGAGCATCCGTATGATGACATAGCCGATCAGCAGCAAAAGCACTACCCGGAAAATTCCTCCCAGGGTCAGTTCCTTCAGACCGACTGTCTTGGCGACTATATTCAGCACTTCCTGAAAAGCTTCCATTTCAGGCCTCCTTTTTTCCCAAAACAGGGCGTTCCCACAATTGGATTCCAGTTAGAAAAAGTCGGCCAGCACGCTGCTGACCGGCTTTTTGTTGAACTCAATAATTCATCTGCTTGCGGCGGGACAGATTCATGGTGCCGTCCTGCATCTGGTCCAGGCTGTCCAGGCTCTTGCCGGTGCCGTAGGCCACGCAGGAGATGGCGTCGTCGGCCACATGGGTCTCGATACCGGTGTGAGACTCTACCAGCTTGTCAAAGCCCCACAGCAGGGAGCCGCCGCCGGTCATGACGATGCCGTTGGTGGAGATGTCGGCCACCAGTTCCGGGGGCGTACGCTCCAGAACGCCGTGGATGGCCTCCAGAATCCGGCTGGAGACCTCCTCAAAGGCCTCGATCATCTCGCTGGAGGAGACGGAGAACACCCGGGGCAGGCCGGTCATCAGGCAGCGGCCCTTGATCTCCATGGTGACCTCCTCAGGGCGGGGGAACACACAGCCGATGGTCATCTTCAACTCCTCGGCGGTGCGGTCGCCGATGAGCACATTGTGCTTTTTCCGGATATACTTCACCACGGCTTCGTCGAACTTGTCCCCGGCGATCTTGATGGAGGCGGACTCCACCACGCCGCCCAGGGAGATGACGGCCACATCGGCGGTACCGCCGCCGATGTCCACCACCATATGTCCGTCAGGCTTGGTGATGTCGATGCCGGCGCCGATGGCGGCGGCCACAGGCTCCTCAATGAGGTAGGCCCGGCGGGCGCCGGCCTGGATGCCGGCGTCTACCACGGCGCGCTCCTCCACCTCGGTGATGCCGGAGGGGACGCAGATGAGCAGGCGGGGCTTGAAGATGGAGAAGGTGGTCACCTTTTTGATGAACTCCTTCAGCATGCGCTCGGTCATGTCATAGTCGGAGATGACGCCCTCACGCAAAGGCCGCATGGCCACGATGTTTCCGGGGGTACGGCCCAGCATGGCCTGGGCCTCGGCGCCCACCTTCAGCAGCTTGCCGTTATTCTTGTCAATGGCCACCACGGAGGGCTCGCGCAGCACCACGCCCTTGCCCTTGATATATACCAGAACGGAAGCGGTACCCAGATCGATACCAATATCTTTACTAAAAAGCCCCATAATACTGCTCCACCTTATCATTTCTTTATATTCAGCGCCGCAAATGCGGCCGGTATGTTTCAGCACTCTATATTATAGCCACAAGGGAACGGTATTTCAATCATTTTTTCTTACAATTTTCTTACGATATTTCCCCTTTTCCTGCCTAATCCCGCCGAGCCTGAGCAAGGGTCAATCCATAGACCTTTTCCGCCCCGGCCATGCAGAGCAGTCCCGCGCACTCAGACATGGTGGCCCCGGAGGTAACCACATCGTCCACCAGGACCACCCGCTTTCCGGCCAGGTCCTGTTTGGGCATGAGTACATAGGCCCCCCGGGCGTTGGCCCGGCGGGCGCTCTCCTCCTCCAGCTCAGACTGGGGACCGGTATGGCGCACCTTTTTCAGCGTCCCCTCCACGGGAATTTCGCACCGTTCCCCCACGATTTTCGCCAACAGCTCGGCCTGGTCAAAGCCCCGTTCCCGCAGACGCTTCCGGCTCAGAGGGCACCAGGTGACAAGGTCGGCTCCTTCGGGCAGATGGTCCCGGAGACATTGCGCCATCACCTCTCCAAAGGGCCGGGCATAAGCCCGCACCGGCTGAAATTTGTACCGGCGCACCGCGTCAGGGACCTTTCCCCGGTAGGCCAGGGGCGAAAAGCAGCCCTGGGTGAAATCTACCCTCCGCTCCGCCCCCCGTCCGGACAGCCAGGGCAGCCTGGTCTGACAGTCCGGGCACAGGGGCGCCCCGGGATCCTCCAGGACCCGGCGGCAGTAGGGACATTTGGGTGGGAAAATCAGGTCCAGGATGGCGATACCCAGGCTCATTTCAGATCGTCCTCGGTGATGGGGCCGTGTTCTTTTTCAAAGTCACGGATGCATTTTTGAATCAGATATTGAATCTGACCGCTCATGGAGCGGCCTTCCGCCCCAGCCACATACTGGAATTTGTCGTGGACCTTACTGTCCATACGGATGCTCAGATGTGTTTTATCTCCCATATGCTTTATCCTCTCACAGAATCATATAAGATAAACAAAGCATATCCCATAGGCTAAATATAAATTATATTTTAGTGCATTTTTACGGCTTAATATTTGCAGCCAGAGTAGTTTCGCCCCTCGGGGCGAGTAACTTTGCCAACAGCGGCAAAGTTACCAAAACGCCGTTTAAGGGGGAGATGTTTCGATTCATCTCCCCCTTAAAAATCCCCCTCTTCAACGACCAAAAGGGGGGCTTCGGCCCCCACTTTTGGATTACCCCCCGGGGAAAGCGTACACTGATAGCTTGTTTGCTCTTTTCTCACTGTCTTGCTTCAAAAGGTTATGGCGACTGGTTTCTACCCGCCCCAGGGGGTACATCCAATAGGGGGACCTCGGTCCTCCTGATTGGTCGCTGCGGGGTGGGGGTTCTCAGGGGGAGGGGGGAGTCGAAACACCCCTCCCCCTGAGTGGCGCTTTGCCTCCTTTGCCGCCACGGGCAAAGGAGGTCGCCGCCGGAGCGGCGAAATATTCTTGTTGCAACTGGTAAAGGAGGTCGCCCCCGAAGGGGCGAAACCCTTCCCCAAAGAAAAACCACATAATGGAAAAACAGAGCCGCCCGGGTAAATCTCCCGGGCGGCCCTTCTCACTTTTCAAAATAGGTCCAGTACTCCTGGTAATTTTCCTGGAGCAGTCTGGGGGTATCCAGACCGTAGGGACACTTTTTGCTGCACTGGTTGCAGTGCAGGCAGTTTTCCACCTTTTTCATCTCATCCTGCCAATACTGGGTCAGGTAGTCCGCCTGGGGCATACGCCGGAGCATCAGTCCCATCCGGGCGCACTGGTTGATCTGGATGTCCACAGGGCAGGGCATGCAGTAGCCGCAGGAGCGGCAGAAGTCTCCGGACAGTTCCTTCCGGTCCCTGTCCACCATTTGCTGATACTTCTCGGTCCACTCCGGCGTCCGGCTCACACAGGCCAGGAACTGGTCCAGCTCCCACTGGTGCTGTACCCCCCAGATGGGCACCACACCCTCCTGCCGGGCCATCCAGGCGGCGGCAACGGTCCCGTCCCGCAGCAGTCCCCCCGCCATGCCCTTCATGGCGATAAAGCCCATGCCCTTTTCCCGGCACTTGTCCACCAGCTCCTGGTCCTTTTCCCCGGACAGATAGCTGTATGGGAACTGCAGGGTCTCGTAGAGGCCGGAATCAATGGCCTCGTGAGCCACAGGCAGGCGGTGGTTGCTGATGCCGATATGACGGATTTTTCCCTGTCTCTTTGCCTCCAGAGCGGCGTCGTAGAGGCCGTCCTCTCCGCCGGGTTTGGGGCAGAAGGGGGGATTGTGGAACTGGTAGATATCGATATAATCGGTACCCAGTTCCTTCAGACTGGTGTCCAGATCCCTTGTCAGCTTCTCCCCGGTGAGGGCGCCGGACTTGGAGGCAATGACCACTTTGTCCCGCATGCCCCGGAAGGCATATCCCATCTTCTCCTCGCTGTCGGAGTAGGCCCGGGCGGTATCAAAAAAATTGATTCCTCCGTCCACCGCCCTGTGCAGCAGATCGGCGGCCTCCTGCCTGGAAATTCGCTGGATAGGCAGTCCGCCAAAGCCGTTTTTTTCAATGACGATCCCTGTGCTCCCAAAAGTGATACGGGCCATGGGCATCGCTCCCTTCTTCCTTGTTCTCTGACTTTATTAAACCCCAGCCCCGCCGGTCTGTCAAGAAAAACAGGCGAAGGGACAGCGGCATTTTAAACCGCTGTCCCTTCCCGCAATCACATATTCTTCAGCTGCTCTTCCAGCTTGGCCACAAGCTCGGTGAGCTTGACGGAGCGCTCCCGCTCCGCCTCCACCACATGGGCGGGGGCCTTGTTCACAAAGCCGGGGTTATTGAGCTTGGTATTCAGCTTCTCAAGTTCGGCGCTGTTCTTCTTCAGCTCCTTCTCCATCCGGGCCTTCTCCTTCTCCAGGTCCACCAGTTCGGCCAGAGGGATAAAGATCTGGGCGGCGTGGGTGACCACGGTGACCTGACCGGCGGCGGCGGGGGCCTGGTCAGCGGGGACAATATTGACCTCGCTGGCGTAGGCCAGCTTCTTCAGGAAGGGTTCGCCCTGGCGGAACAGCTCGCCCTCGTCGGTGGCCAGGGTGAGCTGGGCCTTCTTGGAGGGGGGCACATTCATCTCGGAGCGGCGGGTACGGACCGCGCGGATGGCGTCCATAATGAGCTCCATGGCCTTCTCCTCCTGGGGGAAGTTCATGGCAGCGTCGGTCCTGGGCCAGGACTGGAGCATGAGGAAGCTCCCCTCCTCCACCCCGTCCTCGTGGGGCAGGGCCTGCCAGATCTCCTCGGTGATGAAGGGCATGAAGGGGTGCAGCAGCTTGAGCATGTCGGTGAGCACATAGCACAGTACCTGCTGAGCCCGGACCTTGCTGTCCTCGTCGTCGCCCTGAAGGCGGGTCTTGGTCAGCTCGATATACCAGTCGCAGTAGTCGTCCCAGATGAAGTCGTAAATCTTCTGGGCGGCCACGCCCAGCTCATAGCGGTCCATGTTCTCGGTGATCTCGCCGATGACCCGGTTGAGCTTGGACAGGATCCACTTGTCCTCCAGCTCCAGCTTCTGGGGCAGCTCACACTTGTCGATGGTCAGGTTCATCTTCAAAAAGCGGCTGGCGTTCCAGATCTTGTTGGCGAAGTTGCGCATGGCCTCGCACCGCTCGGTGTAGAAGCGCATGTCGTTGCCCGGGCTGTTGCCGGTGACCAGGTTGAAGCGCAGGGCGTCGGCGCCGTACTTGTCGGCGATCTCCAGGGGATCGATGCCGTTGCCCAGGGACTTGCTCATCTTCCGGCCCTTGTCGTCCCGGACCAGGCCGTGGATAAACACGGTGTGGAAGGGGGGCTTGCCGGTATGCTCACAGGCGGAGAAGATCATCCGGGCCACCCAGAAGAAGATGATGTCGTAGCCGGTGACCAGTACATCGGTGGGATAGAAGTACTTGAAATCCTCGGTCTCCTCGGGCCAGCCCAGGGTGGAGAAGGGCCACAGAGCGGAGGAGAACCAGGTGTCCAGTACATCGTCCTCCTGCTTGATGTTGTGGGAGTGGCAGTGCTCACACTCGGTAGGGTCGGTCTCGGAGACGGTGATGTGGCCGCAGTCGGCGCAGGTCCATGCGGGGATCTGGTGGCCCCACCACAGCTGGCGGGAAATGCACCAGTCGTGGACATTCTCCATCCAGTTGGTGTAGGTCTTGGAGAAGCGGTCGGGGACAAACTTGACTTCCCCCTCGTTGACCACCCGCAGGGCCTCCTTGGCCAGAGGCTCCATCTTGACAAACCACTGGGCGGAGATAAGGGGCTCCACATCGCTGTGGCAGCGGTAGCAGGTGCCCACATTGTGCTGGTGAGGCTCCACCTTCACCAGATAGCCCTGCTCCTCCAGGTCGGCCACAATGGCCTTCCGGGCCTCGTACCGGTCCATGCCGGAGTACTTGCCGTAGCCGTCCACAATGCGGCCGTTGTCGTCTAGCACCCGGATAGTCTCCAGGTTCTGGCGCAGGCCCACCTCGAAGTCGTTGGGATCGTGGGCGGGGGTCATCTTCACGCAGCCGGTGCCGAACTCCATATCCACATAGTCGTCGGCCACAATGGGCATCTCCCGGCCCACCAGGGGCAGAACGCACTTCTTGCCGACAATGTCCTTGTACCGCTCGTCGTTGGGGTTGACGGCCACGCCGGTATCGCCCAGCATGGTCTCAGGACGGGTGGTGGCCACGATGACATAGCGACCCTCCTCCCCCTTGATGGGATAGCGGATGTGCCAGAAAGAGCCGGGCTTGTCCTGATACTCCACCTCGGCGTCACTGAGGGCGGTGACGCAGTGGGGGCACCAGTTGATGATCCGGCTGCCCTTGTAGATGAGGCCCTTCTTGTAGAGGGAGACAAACACATGGCGGACGGCCTTACTGAGGCCCTCGTCCATGGTGAACCGGGCCCGGTCCCAGTCGCAGGAGGCGCCCAGCTTTTTCTGCTGCTCCACAATGCGGTTTCCGTACTTGTTTTTCCAGTCCCATACCCGTTCCAGGAACTTCTCACGGCCCAGGTCGTAGCGGCTAAGGCCCTCGTTCTTCCGAAGCTCCTCCTCCACCTTGATCTGGGTGGCGATGCCCGCGTGGTCGGTGCCGGGGACCCACAGAGCGGCATAGCCCTCCATCCGCTTGAAGCGGATGAGGATGTCCTGGAGAGTGGAGTCCATGGCGTGGCCCATGTGGAGCTGTCCCGTTACATTGGGGGGCGGCATGACGATGGTAAAGGGTTTCTTCTTGGGGTCCCGGTGGCCCTTGAAGCAGCCGGACTCCTCCCACTTCTTGTAGATCCGGGCCTCAGCCTCCTGAGGCTCATAGACCTTGGGCAGTTCAGTGTTCATGCGATTCACATCCTATATCAGTATTGTTGTTGTCTCAGTTTTTGGTTCCGCGGCCCACCCACTGGGTCTTGACCCCGCACTTTTCCTCCAGCAGGGCCCGCAGTTCATCGGCGGTTCCGCCCTCGATCTGGCTCTTGCTGATCACCAGGCCCTTTCCTTTCTGATGGAACAGGTAGAAGGCCAGCTCGGTCTCCAGCATCCTGTCGCAGTCGGAATAGGCGTAGTGGACGGACTGGGGCCCCCGGGTGATATCCACCCCTACATCGCCGAAGACGAACTCGTCGGGGACCTTGTTTCGCTTGATTTTCGCCTTCAGACGCCAGGCGGAGAACTGGTAGTAAAAGCAGAATACCCCCACCAGGAGGACCGCCAGCAGAAAGTAGACCCCAGCCTGGGCCGCGTTTCCGCTGGTACTCATCAGGATGCTGACTCCCAAAGCGGCACAGACCACCGCGGCCGCCAGGATAATTCCCTTGCGCAGCAGAGTCCACTGTCTGTTCCCTGTGTGGGAACCCACCCGCTGGAGATCCACCAGATGGGCAAAGTCATAGTCGGTTCTGGCTTTCATTTCAGGCTCCATTTGTTTCTTCCTTTCTCTGTCCGCGTAAAAAAACGCCCTGAACCAAGTTCTGGTTCAGGGCGAATAAAATCCGCGGTACCACCTGATTTTCCCCCTTTAGGGGACGCTCATGCCCTCTGTAACGGGAGGCCCCGACATCTCTTACTGCTTTTTCAGAGACACAGCTCCGGGGCCACTTCTTCCCGCTCCCACCGCGCCCTTACACCGACCGGCCGCTCTCTGCTCATGGGAAACGGGGGTACTCCGCCCCTTCCACGCTTTTACTGTGGTGGTATTATATCCAGTTTCTACGATTCTGTCAAGGGACTGCCCCCCGGTTCAGCAGGCCCTGTGCCGGCAGTTTTCCAGTTTTCGGGGGTTATTTTTCACAGCGCTTGGGCTCAGAGGCGTTTTTCTTATAGATGATATTGAGGCCCTTCAGCAGCAGGTCCCGGTCAACCCGGATATCCCGGCGGCACAGAGGCACCACAAACTGGGCCATGCCCCCCGTGGCCACCACAGTGGTGGGATATCCCAGCTCCTCCTCCACCCGGTCCAGCATTCCGTCCAGCATGGCGGCGGTGCCATACATGATGCCGCTGCGCATACAGTCAATGGTGTTCTTGCCGATGACCTTCTTGGGCTTGTCCAGCCGGATGCCGGGCAGCTGAGCGGTGCGGGAGGTGAGGGCCTCCAGAGACACCCGGACGCCGGGGATGATACAGCCGCCCAGGTAGGTATTGCCCTTGGCCACCACCTCAATGGTGGTAGCGGTGCCCAGATCCAGCAGGGTCAGCGGAGGCTCAAACTCCGCCAGGGCAGCCACAGCGATTACGATTCGGTCGCTGCCCACCTGAGAGGGAGTATCCATCTGGATATTCAGGCCTGTCTTGATACCCGGCCCCACCACCATGGGCTCACGGCCGGTCAGCTTCACGATACCGGTACGCACAGAGTTAAAGACCGGCGGCACCACCGAGGAGATGATACAATCATCCACATCCTTGGGCTCAACATCAAAGAGGGAGAGAATATTCTTGATCTCTACGCCGTACTGGTCAGAGGTCTTGATGTGGTCGGTGGCGATGCGGCCTTCAAACAGGATCTTGTCATCCTGAATACCGCCGATCACGATGTTTGTATTTCCAATATCAATGGCTAACAACATACCTGACACCTGATTTCTCTAAATTCAAGCTCTCTGCAGGGCAACCTGATTGAGTCTCAGCAGAGCCTTTCCAATGGCGGTGACCAGAATCACCGCACCGATGGCCTCCGCCACGCCGGAGGTGGCGATCACTCCCAGGATGGTGGCCATCACCGCGTCCATGGCGATGTTCTGGGCCGCGGCGTACTCCGGGGCCAGCAGCAGGGCGATGCTGCCCATAACCATCACCGTATTGGTGAGCGCTCCCGCAGCCCCTACAACGGGAAGGGCAACCAGGTCATGGACCCTTTTCTTCTTCAGGGCGATCCACAGCCAGCCGGACACCACGCCGATGAGGATCCGGCAGCCCAGTACGATCCACAGGGACTTGATCGCGCCCACCGCGCCGGTATTGGACGCGGCAATCACGGGAGAAAAGGCAAAGGACAGCAGCGCCGGGGTCATGGTGTTGTTCCAGATGGAACACAGGCCGAACACGCCGCCCAAAATTCCGCCGGCCAGGGGGCCCAACAAAATGGCCCCGATGATCACGGGGATGTGAAGGGTGGTGGCCTTGATCAGCGGAAGCGGGATCAGCCCGATCCCCGTGATGTTGAGAAACAGTTGGATGGCGATCAGCAGCGCCATCATGGCCAGCCAGCGGGTGTCTTTTTTTCTGGTTTTCATATTCAGTTTACCTCCTGCTGCCGCTCCCCCTGGGATGCAGCGCAATTTTGAGAATATTTCATTCTCTTGCGGGTGGTATTATACAGGGTAATGCCCCGGGATGCAAGAAAAAATCAAAATAAAGCAATATTTTTGCAAGGCTTTACAGTTTTGGGAAAAGCCGATATAATCAGAAGCAAGAGTTCTTTCAGCATTTGGGAGGAATGTATGATGCTGACCAACAAGACCGTTCTGCTGGGTGTGACCGGAGGTATCGCCGCCTACAAGGCCGCCTATCTGGCCTCCGCTCTTGTAAAGCTTCACGCCAATGTGGAAGTCATTATGACCGAACACGCCACCCGCTTTATCGCGCCCCTGACCTTTGAACAGCTCACCGGCCGCAGGTGCATGGTGGACACCTTCGACCGGAATTTCAGCCATCAGGTGGAGCACATCGCCCTGGCCGACCGCACCGACCTGGTGCTCATCGCCCCGGCCACCGCCAATGTGTGCGCCAAGCTGGCCCACGGCCTTGCCGACGACATGCTCACCACCACCGTGCTGGCCTGCACCTGCCCCAAGCTCATCGCTCCGGCCATGAACACCCATATGTTTGAAAACCCGGTGACCCAGGACAACCTGGACATCCTGCGCCGGTATGGCTGGGAGGTCATCGCCCCCGGCTCGGGCCACCTGGCCTGCGGCGCGGTGGGCCCCGGTCGGATGCCCGAGCCCCAGGAGCTGGTGGAGCACATCCTCCGCTCCATCGCCCTGCCCCACGATCTGAATGGCAAACAGGTACTGGTCACCGCCGGCCCCACCCAGGAGGCCCTGGACCCGGTGCGCTACCTCACCAACCACTCCACCGGAAAAATGGGCTATGCCATCGCCAAAATGGCCATGCTCCGGGGGGCACAGGTCACCCTGGTCTCCGGCCCCACCGCCCTTCCCAGGCCCCCCTTTGTCGAGGTGGTGGATGTGGTATCCGCCCAGGATATGTTTGAGGCAGTCTCCCAGCGGCAGGAGCAGTCCGACCTGATCTTCAAGGCCGCCGCCGTAGCCGACTACACCCCCACAGGGTACAGCGATGACAAGATCAAAAAGAAGGACAGCGACCTTTCCATCCCCCTCCAACGCACCCGGGACATTCTTCAGTATCTGGGGGACCACCGCCGGGAGGGCCAAGTGATCTGCGGCTTCTCCATGGAGACCCGTGATATGGTGGAAAACAGCACCGCCAAGCTGGAGAAAAAGCATGTGGATATGATCTGCGCCAATAACCTGAAGGTGGCAGGGGCCGGTTTCGGCACCGATACCAATGTGATCACCCTCATCACCCGGGATGGTATTACCGAGCTGCCTCTCATGTCCAAGGAGGAAGCCGCGGGGCGGATCATTGATCAGGCCCTGAAGCTCCTATAAATTACCCTTACAGCGCCTCCGGTACATCCGGAGGCGCTTTTTCCTCTTGACAAAAGTCCGATTTCGGACTACACTCCCTACAAGTCCGATTTCGGACATAAGGAGGTTTCCATGGAACACATGACCTTTGTCCAGTTTATCACCGCCTACAACACCCTGTTTAAGGAGGGGGACAGTCTATACCACAGTCTGGCCAAACGCTTCGGCCTGTCCGATACCGCCTTCTGGATCCTGTATATTCTGAAGGAGTCCGGAAACGAGATCACCCAGACTGAGCTTTGCGGCACTCTGTGCCTCAGCAAGCAGACCATCAACTCCGCTTTGAAGGTTCTGTCCGGCGCCGGATATATTTCCCTGGAAGTTCCCCGGGGGAAACACCGCAGCAAGTATTTGTCCCTCACCCCGGCTGGCCGGGAGTTTATCCGGGGCACCATTGATCTTGTCTTTCAGGTGGAGGAGGAGGCCTATAAAGGGCTCAGCGAAGAGGAGCGGCGGGCCCTGCTCTCCCTTCTGCGCCGATACCTGGACCTGCTGGACCGCGCGGCCCAGCCCATTCTGAAATCTCATCAGGAGGAACCTGTCTCCAATGCAGATCAAACTCTCTGACCACTTTACTTACAGCAAGCTCCTCCGCTTTACCCTGCCGTCCATCATCATGATGATCATTTCCTCCATTTACAGTGTGGTGGACGGGCTGTTTGTCTCCAATCTGGTGGGAGAACTTGCCCTGTCGGCGGTCAACATCATGTTTCCCGTGTCCATGATTCTGGCCTCCTTCGGCTTTATGCTGGGCACCGGAGGCGGAGCCATTGTCGCCCGGACCATGGGGGAGGGAAACCAGGACCTGGCCAACCGCTACTTCTCCATGATCGTATATACCGTGCTGGGACTTGGAATTGTGCTGTCTGTTTTGTCCGCCGTTTTTACCCAACAGATCGCCCGACTGGCCGGAGCCAGCAGCCTTTTGATGGAGGACTGCATCTCCTATGGCCGGGTCCTGTTGGCCGGCAGCGCGGTATTCATGCTCCAGGTCTCCTTTCAGGTGTTCTTCGTGGTAGCGGAACAGCCCAGAAAGGGTCTGTTTTTCTCCATCCTGTCTGGAATCACCAACATGGTACTGGATTATGTGTTTATAGCCCTGCTGGACATGGGGGTGGCAGGAGCGGCCTGGGCCACCGTGTTAGGGTATGCCGTAGGTGGCCTTCTCCCGCTGCTCTACTTCTTTCACCCCACGCAAGGAACTTTGCGTCTCACCAAAACCCGGCTTTATCCCAGGGAGCTGAAAAACGCCTGCTTCAACGGCTCTTCCGAGCTGATGAGCAACCTCTCCTCCTCCATCGTGGGGATTCTCTATAACATCCAGCTGATGCGCATGATCGGGGAATCCGGCGTGGCCGCCTACTCGGTGATGATGTATGTGGATTTCGTATTTGTAGCCGCCTTTCTGGGCTTCTCCATGGGCAGCGGCCCCATTGTCAGCTACCACTACGGGGCGGCCAATCACCGGGAGCTGAAAAGCGTATTTCGAAAAAGCATTACCATGATTTCCCTGGCGTCTGTGATTATGGTAACTGCCTCGGAACTGCTCAGCAAACCCCTGTCCATGGCATTTGTGGGATACAGCCCTGAACTTTTGGAGATGACTGTCCACGGATTCCGTCTGTTCGCGTTGAGCTACCTGTTCTGCGGCTTCGGCATTTACGGCTCCGCCTTCTTCACCGCCCTGTGCAACGGAGCCATCTCCGCCCTGCTGTCCTTTCTCCGCTCCTTCCTCTTCCGGGGCGGGCTGGTGCTGCTTATGCCCATGGTGCTGGACCTGGACGGGATCTGGCTTGCGGTCGTGGCGGCGGATGGCCTGGGGGCTCTGGTTGCTTTGAGCTTTTTGTGGGGAAAACGAAATCGCTATCACTATCTCTGACAGTTCACAAAAGTAAAAAACCGCACCCGCTCAAACTGAACGGGTGCGGTTTTTAACTCTCCATATGTCTGCCCAGAAAGGCGGCAATGGACTGAGCCAGTTTATACTCCACTTCTCCTGAAGACAGCTGATCCGGCGGGCCCGCAAACAGGACGCAGCCCAGCACATCCCCTTCAGACAGGATAGGGGCGGCCACGCTGACAGCATACTTTTCCCCATCGGCACACAGGGGCACCGGAGCCTCTCCCTGCTTGTACTGATAGATCTGCCGCCCCTCCATCAGCCGCTCCAGCTGGTGGGAAATCTGCTTGTCCGTCAGCTCCCGGCGGGGAGCGCCCGCCACGGCCACACAGCTGTCCCGGTCCGTAATGACCGTCAGCTTCCCGGTAGTCCGGTTCAGGGTCTCACACAGCTGTCCGGCAAAATCCACCACGCCCCCCATCAAAGAATATTTTTTAAAGATGACCCCGCCGTCCTTATCCGTAAAGATTTCCAGCGGGTCGCCGTCACTGATAACATTGGCATGGAACACCTTGTCCGGCCGCTTATTTGCGCTCTGGACGATGGTGACAGGTGAGATATGCTCCATGCCCCCCTTAAAATTTATGCGGCCCTCCCCGGCTGGAGCCATGGCGGCCACAGTCTCCGGCGGCTGAGCAGCCAGCGTCCCGGAGCGGAGAATGGCGTCCACATCCGCCTGGAGCTGGATCTCCAGATGATCCTCGTACACCTTGATCTTCCGGATGATCAGCTCCAGGTCGTTGCGCTCCAGGGTGTCCTTACGAAGAATGTCCCCAAAGACCTCCATGGCGGTGCGTGCCGCCCGGTTCACCTGAATGATAGTGTTGCGCTTATCCGAGAGCATGTCGATCTGGTGGCGGATGCCCTCGATCTTTTTTTGCAGGTCGGCCTCCAGCTCGTCGTAGGTCTCCGACAGCAGCTCCTCCTGCTCCGGGTGTTTCATGAGATCCCGGATGCGCTGGCGCTTTGTGACCTTCAGCTCCTCCTGGAGATCGGTGAGTACCTCCGCCAGCCGGTCGGCACTCTGCTCCGTCTCCCGCACATCCTCCCGCTCCCGGGCCAGGTCCTCGTTGAGCCGCGCCAGCATATCCGCCGAGCTCTCCATCACCTGCCGGACATAGCTTTTCAGCAGCTCGTCCAGCTTGTCGGTGCGAATGTGGTGGGAGGTACAGCCCGCCCGGCCCCTCCGGTGGTAGGTGCCGCAGGTGTAGGCGCTTTTCAGGTCGCCGCGGCTCATGGCGAACATGGGGCTGCCGCAGTCCCCGCATACCAGAAAGCCGGAGTACACATTGTCGTACTTCTTTACCCCCCGGTAGTGGGAGGTGGTACGCTTTTCCCTTAACGCCCGGGTGGTGGCAAAGGTGCGGTAGTCGATGATGGCCTGGTGGTGGTTTTCAATGACGATCTGCTCGTCCTCGTCCCGGAGGATGTCCCTGCCGTTGATCTTCTTCCGGGTGTACTTTCCCTGGCGCAGGGTTCCGATGTAGAAGTCGTTGTCCAGGATGCCCTGCACCGTCACAATGGCCCAGTCCCGTTTGACGGTTCGGTTGTACTCTTTTCCGGCGGCCTCCTTCCGGTCCCGCTCCGCCATACGGGGAGTTGGAATGCCCTGGTCGGTGAGGTAGCCCGCGATTTTCTTGTAGCCCCATCCCTCCTCGTTGTAGAGGCGGAAGATGGTGCGCACGATGTCCGCCTCGGTGGGGACGATCTCAAACTCCTGCCGCTGGTTGATGATGTAGCCGTAGGGGGCGGCGCAGATCCACTTGCCGTCGGCCTGCCGCCGCTTGATGACATTGCGCACCTTTTTGCTGGTGTCGGTGACGGGCATCTCGTTGATGAGGAACTGAAACTGAATTTTCAGCCAGTCGTCGTCGTTGGGAAAGTCAATGCCGTCCCCGATGGAGATGATCCGCACCCCCGCGTCCCTTAAATCCTCCAGCTCCACCAGCCCCCGGCTGTTGCGCCGGGAGAAGCGGGAGAAGTCCTTGACGATGAGGATGTCGTACTGGTGGGTCACCAGCTTTTTCCGCATGGCCTGGTAACCCTCCCGCTGCTCAAAGGTGTAGCCGGAGCGGTCCCGATCCTCATAGAAGGTAAGGGTGCTGCCGGGAAATTTCTGTTTCACAAAGTCTTCGATGATGGCCTTCTGGTTTTCGATGGAGATGTTTTTCTGATCCAGCTCATCGTCCACCGAGATGCGGGTGTATCCCGCGATATCAAAGGTCTCAATCATGGGTTGCCGCCCCCTTTCAAGTACCGCTCCATGACCCGATCAAACTCAGAGATATAGTCGGCATCCTGTTTCTTTCGGAACTGGGCATAGATGTCGCTGACCTTTTTCACCGCCGCCTCCCGGGAAATATGTCCCTTGCCCTCCAGCACATTGCGCCGGTTGTTGGTGAGGAAGCGGTCTGTCTCGTGGAGCCAATCTTCCATACTCATGGGTTGCTCGTCCTCTGCCATCAGCTCGGCGTAGTCGATGAACATGGTTACCAGACGGTTGAGCCGGGACAGTTCCTTTTCATTGAGGTAGTTTTTTGCCACCAGGGTATCGCTTTTCAGAATCTTTCCGTCCGGCGCACCCTTCCAAGTGGTCAGGCCCATGGTGGGGCTGTCCAGGGTGGCCCGCTCCGAGATGAGCTCCGCCGCCGTCTTGCCGGTGACGGCAAAGTGCAGCTTGTTCTGTACGAAGGCATAGAAGGCTTTTGTTGTCTCGCTGTTCTTGTCGTAGTCATAGCTGCACTGTTCAAACACATCGGCAATCTTCTGATAGGCCCGGCGTTCGCTGGCCCGGATCTCCCGGATGCGTTCCAGCAGTTCGTCAAAGTAGTCCCGACCGAAGGGCTTGCCGTTTTTCAGCATATCATCGTTGAGGACAAAGCCCTTTGTGATGTACTCTTTCAGGGTTTTCGTGGCCCACTGACGGAAACGGGTGGCCTTTTTGGAGTTCACCCGGTAGCCTACGGCAATGATGGCATCCAGATTGTAGTGCTCCAGGGTGCGGCAAACCCGCCTGGATCCCTCCTCTTGAACTGTTTCCATTTTGGAAACGGTTGCCTCTCGGGTGAGTTCCTCCTCCTCATAGATGTTTTGCAAGTGCTTGGAGATAGCTGGAACATTCACATCGAACAGCTCTGCCATTGCCTTTTGAGTCAGCCAGAATGTCTCGTCCCGAAACACAACACTGACAAACTCTTTCTCGCCGTCGTTGTTGTAGAGCAGGATCTCCCCCCGCTGCATCGGCTTTTGATCCATGGTATCCCCCTTCAACAATATAGTTTGTTTTTGCTTTTCTCTTTGCAGATAACATTGTATATCGATTTTTGAAGAATTGCAAGCAGAAAATCAAAAACAGGAGGAGGCAATCTACTGCCTCCCCCACCTTCACATGGTCATGGCCTGCCGCCCCTGCTTTTGCTCCTGGACTTCCTTCTCTGCCTGTCGCCGCTGGTTGTAGAGCAGCAGATCCCGGGTCTGCTGATACAGGTCTGCCTCTCCGGACAGGAAGACCGCCACCAGATAGTTCTGGGCCTTGTACTGCTGGTAAAGCGGTTTCAGGGATTCCCGGAATGTCGCATCATCTCGTTCCTCTATGGTCAGCCAGAGTTCCACAATTTTGTTTTGTTCCCTTACTTCCATGCGCAATGGGCCGTCAACTCCTCTCCAATATTTTCCTCTATCCAGAGAAAAATATTCACATCGTTTGCTGCCAAGTTGGGTCGTCTGCGTGATCGTCCTCTTTGTGACCGAGGGCGATTTTCTTTTGCCGTTGCCGGCGGAGCGTTTTCTTGTCTGTGTGATGGTGTGTGGTGGTGGCGTCCCTTACGGGATCAGAATCTTGACCGCGCTCCAGAGAGCGGATAAGCCGGACCAGATCGTCTGCAAGACCACCTTCCCCACCATCGTCCCCAGCAAAATCAGGGCCAGCCATATCATCACCGACATTGCCGTACCCAGACTGGGCGGCGAAACAGAAATCTCTTTCTTCTTCCCAGCCTGTCGCAGCAGCCGCTGTATTTCCGCCACATCCCGCGCCAGGGCCTCCATCTGCGCCTGAGCGGGGCATGGCTCCCTCCGGTTGGAAACCTCCCGCAGAAGGGCTGTGTGGGCCGCGGTATGCTGGTTCAGGTTCTCCAAGGTGTCGCTCTGCTCTGCCGTCAACCGATACAACGCTTGGATCATCAGCAGCAGATTTTCCCACTCCTCTTTGCTGGGACAGTTCTGCGGTGTCATAGATGGCGGAGCGTTCCTCCGCTTCAATTCCTCCATTGGCAAGCGCTGCCCGGATTCTGAATTCATGTTCCATGGCCTCCTTCGTGTACTTCTCCTCGTGGAGTCGGTTATCCCGGCACTTCATTCCCGCGGGCGTGGTGTAGGTGATGTTCTTTCTGTTCTCTGTCCAGCGCACTTCATACCCCTCGCTCTCCATCAGAGCAATGAACTCTTCCTTGCTGGCAGCGTACTTCATACACTGGTCAATGGTGTTCATCAGTCGGAACTTCCAACTTTCACCCTTCGCAGCGGAGCGGTACTCTCTGGTACTCATCCGCTTTTGCTTCACCTGCTTCTGCGGCGGCGGAAGAATCTCCAAGCCATGGGCAGCACATATTTCATCGTTGGCTATCCGGTGGGTCTGTAGGTCGGCGGCACTCTGGTGGAGCTTCTTACCGCTCTGGAAGCTCACACTGTTCACCACCAGGTGATTGTGGAAATGACCTGTGTCCACATGGGTGGCCACCAGTACCTCGAAGTTAGGAAACTCACGCTGGGCCAGTTCCAGCCCCATAGCGTGAACCTCCTGCGGGGCCAGGTCATCCTGCTGATCAAAGGACTGCACGAAATGATAGTACTGCCGGCCGTCTGTCTTATGGAACTGCTCCTTGGTGAGCCGCATCTCATCGTAGACGGACCAGGCAGTACAGTTCCATCCGGATACAAGCCGACGATCTTCCCATGTGGTTTTCTCCTCCTGTTGGACATAGCGCAGCACACCACCAAGAGCACCGCCGCCCCCGCCACGGTTCTTGATCGCGATGAAGGTTGCCATCTCGTCGACACCTCCTCCGTATCATTCGCTTCCAGCCTGATCGGCTGAAAGCTCACTCATTCCGGGGTGTCTCCTTTCCCCACAAAAGTGGTTCACCGCTTTTGTGGGGGCCCCACTTGCCTCCCGCAGCAGTTCCCGGAGCTGTTCATAGATCTTTCCGTAATTCTCTGCCAGGGCATCACCCTTGACTACGGACACCCGCCCCATGTTGGCCAGGGTGGTAAGCTGATTCAGGTTTCGCCCCTGTGCTTTCAGTTCAGACAGCACCTGTTCTAACCCTTCCACACGCACAATCTCTTTTGCCAATCCGCTGTAGCACAGATAGTCGGTGACCGTCAGGCCAGCAGCTTTCGCACGCTCCCGGATGGTTTCCTTGGTACGAGGTGTCACCCGCAGGGTGATGATTTCCGACTTCTTTATTCTCACAATTTGTACCTCCTATTACAATATATTTACGGTTGAAGGCACGGCAGCCAGCCGTGTCTTTT
>JAXUUN010000067.1:0-2068 GCA_037231075.1 bacterium
TTTTGGATAAGTCGTTGGGAACATTCACATAGGGCATGGATCAACCTCCTTTCGCGCCCACCTCTGGACACTTTGGAGCTGTTGACAAAAGATCCACGTGGGAACAAAACTATGGTAAAATAAGGGCATACGGAGGTGGGAAGATGCAGCTGAAGCTCCATATGGTGACGATAGAAGATCTGGTACCGAAGGGCCATTTTTTGAGGAAACTGGATGCGGTATTGGATCTCGGCTTTGTCTATGAGGAAACGGCTCACCTGTACAGCCGGCGGTATGGGCGGCCTCCCATCGACCCGGTGGTGCTGGTGAAATATCTGCTGGTGGGCTTTCTGTACGGAATACCCTCCGAGCGTCAGATTGAGCAGCGAATCCAGACTGACATGGCGCTGCGGTGGTATCTGGGACTGGATCTGTTTGAGCGGGTGCCGGACCACAGCACCATCAGCCAGCTGCGGCGGCGGAAGCCGTCCTTCCGGAAGGTATTCCGGCGGCTGTTTGAAGAAGTGGTGCGGCAGTGTATCGCCAAAGGGCTGGCCAGTGGAAGACTGGTTGGAACGGATTCCACCCATGTGAAGGCCAACGCCTCCTGGGCCTCAGAGGAGCTGGTGGAGCTGCCGGAGAGTCCGGGAGCATACTGGGAACGACTGGACGCCTACGAGGAAGAGGGGCTGGAGGAATTGGAACGCCGGACTGGAAAACGGCGGAAAAAGCGGGTCAAACAGCTCAAAAAGGATCGGCGTCAGACCAAGAAGCGGGTAAGTCGGACTGATCCGGAAGCCGGACATATGAATCGTCCGGGGAAGCCACGCGGGCAGCATTACCTCTCTCACCAGACGGTAGATACGGACTGCGGCATCATTTTGGATGTGACGGTAACGTCGGGGGATGTCTATGACTCTGTGCCGTATTTGGAGCAAATTGAGCGGGTTCACAGGAATATCCTGCCCATTCAAGCCGCGGCGGCGGATGCCGCCTATGACTTTCCTTTGGCCCATCAGGCACTGAAAGAACTGAAGATCCAATTCTTCGTCCGCCCCCAGGCATATCATGACCGCACCAATGTGGAACTGAAACGGGAGGCATTTCAATATGATGAAAGCCTGGATGCCTATGTCTGTCCCAATGGCAAGCTACTGAATCTGAATACGCTCCACCGCAGTGCCAGCGGGCTGTACTGGCTGTATCTGGCGGACAAACAAGACTGTCAGTGCTGTCCTCTGCGTAAAAAATGCCTGAGCCAGCAGGACAAGCGTGGTGCGCGAAAGTTGGAACACAGCTATTTTGCGGCTCAGCGGAAGCGGAATTTATCGCGCCTGAGCGATCCAATCTATCGGGAAGCCCTCAAGAAGCGGCAGATCTGGTGCGAGGGCACCTTTGCCGCCCAAAAGAGAGAACACAATTTAACGCAGATATTGCGGCGAGGTTTAGAGGCAGCGGAGGATCACTGTCTCCTTTCAGCGACCGCTTTGAACCTGAAGCGGTTGATATGGGCCATGAAATGACGCCAATGGGCGTCGTTTTTTCTGCCCATATTCCCATTGCACATTTTCTGAGGACACTTTGTCAACAGCTCCACGGTGCTGGAAATCCGGCACCAGGCGTTCATGAAAAAGGCGGAGGAGCTCCCCATCCCGCTCACCGAGGTGTCGTGGTTCCGGCTGGCCCACGGCAGCATTGAGGACGTGCTCAAGACATTTTTTGATCAGATGGTCCATGCGGGGGTCAACGGAGAGGCCCTCTCCCGGGAAAGCCTGGAGCTGGAGCGGGACGGCAGAGCGCTGATCATCCGGGACACGGCGCTGCTTCCCCTCTACCTGCCGGGACAGAGCCGCTTCAGGGCCTACGGCTTCCAGCTCTCCGAGCAGATTGCCGTGGCCGACGGCCGGGCCTCCCGGCTGATTTTCCTCCTGCTGCGCCAGCCCGACCGGGAGGGCGACTGGCCGGAGGACACTTATCCCCACTTTATCCGTGGCCTTCTGGCCCTGGCCGATGAGAAAAAAGGGCCTGACGGGAACAAAAACCCCTGAAAACCGAGCACAAGCGGTCAAACGCATATCAAATAAAGATG
>JAXUUN010000019.1:0-48232 GCA_037231075.1 bacterium
CAGCGCCATTCTTGACTTTGTCGAAAATCGCTTACACAAAATTTTACGCCCGGCCCATACGATGGCGTCCGAGTCTTTTTTGTTCAATGCGTAGTCACTGTTTCGGTCAAACATATTGGCTCCTCCTTTAATTTTCTTTGATTCGTGGATGGTCAACGAAAATCAGGAGGAGAGCGGCAGGAATATCTTTTTCCGCCAAAATGCAAAAATTTTTCTAAGCTTTCTGTTTCTTTGGATATCTTGAGCAGAGCGAAAGAAAAATATTGACCAGATCTCGACGGCCTATCCCAATCTTTCCCTGCGTTTACTGGAGAACCCCCGGATAATCTGTCGAGTAAAATATGAGGCGCGGACAGCCAGTTGGCTGTCCGCGCCTTCCCATCGGGTGGTGGTATTAGGTTTACTTACTGATGGGGCGTCGAAGTGCTCCTTGATGTTGGCGGAGTCGTTATCTACCACATAGCGGGTGATCTGGAAGGGATCATTGCCTTCTTCCTGGAGTTTGAGCAACTTCTCCCGGCGAATCAGCCTCTGCTGAGAAGTCTCCTGTGTAATTCCCTGGCTGTTGGTTTCATGGATGGATTCAGCCATATACACTCTCCTTTGCTGTTTCAGCCCTGAGTCACTTTACCTTGCCCATGCGGATGCCATGAGAGAAATCTTCAGGCGGTTATTTCTTCATAAAGTGCACGGTAATGGGAGGAATTCTCCGCTTCAAGACTGTTTTTCTTTAAATTCCTGACATTGCGACAGCGCCAGGGCTAACTGATCCGGGCAGGAAGTCCCTTTATCCAGGCACTGGATTCCTTTCAGCCGCGCAATCGCGTCCTCCACACGCATTCCCACCAGCAGGCGGCTGAGGGCCTGGGTAAAGCCGGGACAGCCCAACACAAATTCCACCGACCAGATCACTCCATGGTCCACTTCAAATTTAATTTCTTTGGCACAGGTGCCTTTGGTCTCATAAATCATACGGTTCTCTCCTGTCTCTGGTATTCCTTGACGATTTGCTGTATAATAACAGAATAGACCTTCCCATAATGGGAAAGTCAAGAGGGAATCGAGGAGGAATCACAAATGCAGGGCTATCTTTCCATCAGCGACTTTGCCAAGCTGCGCAATGTACATCCCAAATCGCTGCGGTACTACGAGCGGATCGGCGTGCTGATCCCCGCCTATATCGCCCCGGATACGGGCTACCGGTATTATTCCTTGGAGCAGCTGGTGGAGATGGACATGATTCTCATGTGTCTGGAGCTGGATGTCCCCCTGCGGGAGGCAAAGCAATACCGGCAGCCCGACCAGACGCTGGACATCCGGCATCTGCTTCAGGATGGACAACAAAAGGCCCTGGAAAAGCTTGCCCACCTGCGCAATACCATGCAGCAGATGGAGGAGGCACTCCGCCGGATCGAAGAAAACCAACGCTATCAGCAACAGGAGGGCGTCTATCGACGGCATCTGCGCCGGCGGCTTATTTTGCGGGAACCCTTCATCCCCTCCGGCGGAGCGTTGGCATTTAAGCAGAGCTCCACAAAAATTTTCCTCCGAGGACAATCTCTGGGCTTGCTGCCCGCTTTTACCTTTCCCATTGGTCTGATTGCCCGGCGGCAGGGAGACCGCATCGATACCGACATTTTTCTGGAGGTGCTCCAGCAGGAGGATGGGATTGCCAATCTGGAAGTGCTGCCTGAAGGGGACTATCTCTGTCAGCAGAAGCCGGCACAGGCGCTGGATCACATGGATACACTGATTTCGGAGTACTTTGTCCAGCATCCCAAGGCAAACCAGGTCATGATCACCAATCTGACTTCTGCTTACTTTGATCTGAAGGGGCCATCGCTGGAGCTGCAGGAACAAATTTGACGAAAGAGGGCATCGGGAGTTTTTCCCGGTGTCCTCTTTCTTTAAAAAACTTTTCTACCCCCAAATATTTTGCTTGACTTTCCCATTATGGGAAAGTTTATGATTGCGTATTGCGGGGATTTTCCCCGCCAAATCAAAGTCAAAACGGAGGAAGAAAAACCATGCAGGCGGAAACAAATCCCCTGGGGTATGAGCCGATCGGAAAGCTGCTTGGCACCTTTGCCGTGCCCAGCATCATTTCCATGGTGGTCAGTACACTGTATAATATTGTAGATCAGATTTTTATTGGCCGTGGCGTAGGCTATTTGGGAAACGGCGCAACCAATGTGATTCTGCCCCTGACTGTGATTGCCCTGGCCCTTGGCCTGATGATCGGAGACGGCACCACCGCCTACTTCAGCCTGTGTCTGGGGCAGGAGAACCGTCAGAAGGCCGCCCAGGGCGTGGGCAATGCCATCACCCTGACAGTGGCAGTCAGCGTTCTGCTGACCGTCCTGTCTCTGGTGTTCCTAAAGCCCCTCTGCGTTCTGTTCGGCGCCACGGACGCCACCATGTCCTACTCTCTGGAGTATGGGTACATCATTGTATTGGGCTTCCCCTTTTACATGTTCAGCATGGGGTTCAACTCCATTATCCGTGCCGACGGAAGCCCGGTCTACGCCATGCTGTCCACCCTGAGCGGAGCGATTTTGAATACCATTCTGGACCCACTGTTTATCTTTGTCTTTCACATGGGCGTAAGGGGAGCCGCCATCGCCACGGTTCTGGGGCAGATCGTCTCCTGCGTCATGACTCTGCTTTACCTGAAAAGGTTCCGGTGCATCACCCTGAAGCCGGACTGCCTGCTCCCCCGGTGGACGCTGTGCGGACGAGTTTGCAGCCTTGGAATTTCCAGCTTCTTTCTCCAGCTGGCGGCCACCATCGTAATTACCGTGATGAACAATGTGCTGGTCAAATACGGCGCGGCGTCCAAGTACGGCGCGGAAATTCCCATGACCACCCTGGGCATTACCATGAAGGTCAATCAGATCATTACCGGCATTGTCATCGGGATCTCCGTGGGCTCCCAGCCCATCATCGGATACAATTATGGTGCCGGAAAGACACAGCGAGCCCAGAAAACCTATCTCTTGGCTATTATCTGTTCCACACTGGTCATGGGCGTGGGGACCCTTGTGTTTCAGCTGTTCCCTGACCGCATCGTCAGTATTTTCGGTTCGGAGTCCCAGCTCTATCAAGAATTTGCAGTCAAGAGCCTGCGGATCTTCCTGCTGCTGATCCTTCTGAACGGGTTCCAGCTGTGCACAGGCACCTTCTTCCAGGCAGTGGGAAAGCCGGTGCAGGCCACGCTGATTTCCCTGTCCCGGCAGGTACTTTTCCTGTTGCCGGCCCTGCTGATTTTGCCCCACTTTTTTGGGGTGGAAGGCGCCCTGTGGGCCGGGCCGGTGGGGGATGCCTGCGCCTTTGTGCTGGCACTGGCCTTTGGCTTGGCGGAATGGAGAAAGACGGCCCGATCATCCAAACAACACCATCATGTTCCTATGGAGGAGTATTCTTATGACACACCTGTCTGATCCCATTACGATCCGGAACCTGACCCTGCCCAACCGTCTGGTGATGCCCCCTATGGCCACCGCAAAGGCGGACGAGAACGGCTATGTAACCGATGCGGTATGCGAATATTACCGGGAACGGGCCAAGTACAGCAAAATCGGCCTGATCATCACGGAACACAGCTATATCCACCTTCAGGGCAAGGCCCATCCCGGTCAGACCTCTATCGCCTCCGACGATGTGATTCCCTCCCTTCAGCGTCTCACCCACTGTATCCACCAGGAGGGAGTCAAAGTCTTTGCTCAGCTCAGCCATGCGGGATCGGCGGCACTGTCTAAGACCACCGGGCAGCCTCCCGTTGGCCCCAGCCCAATCTATCACCCCAAGCAGCGGGAAGAACTGCCTGGGGAGATGACCCTTCAGCAGATCCGGCAGGTCACGGAATGGTTTGCCCAGGCGGCCCTTCGGGCCAAGCTGGCAGGCTTTGACGGAGTGGAGATCCACTCCGCCCACGGCTATCTCCTCAATCAGTTTTTCTCCCCGCTGGCCAACCAGAGAACCGATGCGTACGGTCCTCAGTCAGTGGAAAACCGCATCCGCTTCCATCGGGAGGTCATCCAGGCGGTACGACAGACTGTGGGGGATGACTTTCCCATTGCGCTGCGGCTGGGGGGCTGTGACTATGAGGCCGGAGGGAGTACCGCCCAGGACTGTGTGGAGGCCTGTCGGCTGCTGGAGCACAGCGGCGTGGACCTGCTCCATCTCACCGGCGGCATGAACGGCTTTCTCCGCCCCGGTCACGGGGAACCCGGTTATTTCCGGGATATGTCTGTTCCTGTAAAGCAGGCGGTTCACCTCCCCGTCCTTCTGACAGGAGGGGTTACCACCCCATCTCAGGCCGAGGCCCTTCTGGAGGAGGGCTGTGCCGATCTCATCGGCGCGGGCCGGGCAATCTTTAAAAATCCCCACTGGGCAGACTGAGTTTCAACTTTCATATTCATCTCCCTCTTGGGGAAAACACAAAGCGTTTGGCTTGCCATAACAGGCAGCGGAACGCTTTGGCTTTTATGATGCGATGGAGACTGACATCTCAAATTCTCAATCCATAGTGGGCAGAAGCTCCAGTCCTTCCAACCAGGATGCTACGGTGTCCTGGGACGCGCTGCCGCTGAAGCGCTGGCCGGACAGCCAGTTGGCATTGGGCGCCAGGGACTGAAGATTGGTGGCGCTGGAGCCGATACCGCTGGAGCCGGAGGTGCAGAAGGGCACGATGGTCACGCCGTCAAGGTCATAGCTTTCCAGGAAGGTGTAGATGATCTTGGGCGCCTGGCCCCACCAGATGGGGTAGCCCAGGAATACCACATCGTAGTCCTCCATATTTTCCACCCTGCGGTCAATAGCGGGCCGGGCATTGGGATCGTTTTGTTCCTGATTGGCCCGGCAATCGTTGTTGCTGTAGTTCAAATCTTCGCTGGTGTAGGGGTCTTCCGGGACGATCTCATAGAGGTCGGCATCCAGGATCGTCTGGATGTGCTGGGCAATGCTCTCTGTGTTGCCAGTGGCGGAGAAATAGGCAACCAGCGTCTCGCCGCCTTCCGGTTCAGGCTCGGGGGTCACCGGAGTTTCGGCATCCTGATGATAGCGGGTCAGAATGGTAGCCATCTGGGCCCGGGTAGCCTGCCCCTGGGGCTGGAAGAGATTTGCACCCACACCGCCCATATAGCCGTTCTCTCCGGCCCAGTCCACCGCGGTGCCTGCCCAGGAGGCAATGCCGCTCTCATCGGCAAAATCCGAACCGGCATTGGCGGAGGGGCTTCCGGCGTACCGCCACAGCATCGTGGCCATCTGTTCCCGGGTAAGGGGATCGTTCGTGCCAAACAGGCCGCCGCCATACCCGCTGACCACCCCATTCTGACTGGCCCACAGGACTGCGTCAGAGTACCAGGCGCCGGGCTGGGTGTCGTTGTAGCTGTCAGTGCCGGAGACAGCGGGGGTGCCGGCCAGACGGTACAGGATGGTCGCCATCATGGCGCGAGTGGTGGGGGCGTCGGGAGAAAAAGTGGTGTCGCTGGTACCCGCCATCAGGCCGTTGTCCCGACAGTAGAGCACAAATTCCCTGTACCAGGCGTCCGCTGCCACATCGGAAAAGCCGGTATCCTCCATGGCGGCATAGGCAGGGATGCATAGGCTCAAGACCAGTGCCAGGGATAGGAACAATGTCCACACTCGTTTGAGATTTCTCATGATTTTCCTCCTTGTTTCCCAATGAATTTGTTTATAAAGTAAGCGAAAATGACAAAAAGCCCCATCATAGCAAGGTATTCTACCAGAAACTGAAGGGGCGGCTGCTCGTAGTCGAAGAACACGAACATGGTGCGAAGAAAGAAATAATTGACCAATCGGTGTTTGACAAAAGCATAGATACCGTAAGCTGCCACAGCAGCAGCCAACAGGCGCAATATCAGGGTGCGTATAGAGGACGGAGCGGTCGCCCCTGCCGCCTTTCTGACCACACCCAGGATCATGTTCCAGTGCAGTCCCAGGTGGAGGGACATCAGAATGAAACTCCAGTAGACGCAGACCATGTGGACAAGCCTTGCCAGGGACATGCGCTCTGGATAGGCAGGAAAGCGAACACATACTGGCTCATAACGATGCCGCTGACCGTGCAGCCCAGGATGGAGAAGAAAACCAGCACCACCACAAGAGACTGCACGACACGATAGCGCCCCCGGCCCGACTGTCGGATTCAGGAGAGATTGAGGATATGGTGGACGATGAACATCGCCAGCGGGGCGGCACCGATCCACTCATGGTACTGCTGACCGGTCAGCATGAAGGACATCAGTTCCAGCAGGCATGCCGTCATCAGCAGATCCACAATCATGCCAAGGGCAAGCCGTTTCTTTCCCATAGACGCTCCTACTTGTTTCCGCTCAGAGTCATGCACTTGCCCAGCACCTCGCCGGTCTTGAGGTACTCATAGGTGGGCATCTCAAAGAGCACCGGCTTGAGGGCGTGATAGTTGAGTTTTCCGTCCTCATTCAGCGCCGAATCATCGGCGTAGGTGGCGGCAATTTTGCAGATGAAGGACTCAAATCCTCGGGTCTCATAGACATCCTCCACGGCGCAGGCCATGGACACAGGAGCGTCTGTGAGAATGGGCGCGCCGCCCTCCCCGATGGAATAGCGGAACACCTCGCTTTTATCCACCTTGCTGCCGCTGACACAGCCCACATAATCCGCCTTGGGCAGCAGAGCCTCATCCACGATGTTGATAGAGAGGGTGTTCATCTTCCGGATGCCGGTGTTGCTGTAATGGTTGGAGGCCATGCTGACCATGACCAGATCGTGGCCGATAATGCCCAGGTGGCCCACCAGGGTCCAGTTGGGTTTGCCGTCCACCATGGCGCCCACCACCACAAGTGGAGTGGGATAGAGAGCCAGAACATTTCCGATATTCTTTTTCATGATTGAATTCCTCCTTAAATTGTGGGAATCTGATTTTCTTCCAGCCAGGCAGCCACATCATCCTGGCTTACCCCACTTTGGAACCGCTGGCCGTCCAGCCAGGTGGCCTCCGGAGCCAAGGCGTGAAGGTCATCCAGGCTGCCGCCGATGCCGCTGGAGCCGGAGGTGCAGAAGGGAACGATGGTGGCGTCGCCGAAGTCATAGCTCTCCAGGAAGGTGTAAATCACCTTGGGAGCCTGCCCCCACCAGATGGGATACCCCAGGAACACCACATCGTAGTCCTCCGGATTTTCCAGGGCGCCGGTGATAGCGGGCCGGGCGGCAGGATCATTCTGCTCCTGGTTGGCGCGGCAGCTGTCGTTGCTGTAATTGAGATCTTCGTCGGTGTATGGCACCTCCGGAACGATCTCATAGAGGTCGGCATCCAGGACGCTCTGGAGGTGCTGGGCAATGCCTTCGGTGTTGCCGGTAGCGGAGAAGTAAGCCACCAGCACGCCGCCTTCCGGTGTTTCCTCGTCGGATTTGTCTGCCTCCGGCGTGGAGGAAGCGGGAGGGGTGGACTGGTTGGGAGCGGATGTCTCCCCCACGGAAGATGTCCCCTCCTGCCGCGTCTGGGACTGGTCGGGATTACTCCGGGTTCCGGTTTCCCCGCAGGCTGTCAGGGCACAGGCAAGGGTCAAAGCGGTCAGCAGTGCAAAAATTCGTTTCATTTCATGGTACCTCCTGTTCATCTCTGTGTTTTTCTGATTTCGTGGCGCAGGTAATCCAGCCGCTGGAGCTGGCGCTCCTTAAAGTGAATCTCATCCAGAGCAGCGCTGCGTTTTTCCTCCAGCATTCGCAGCCGCTGGGCATCGGAGGGCTCGCCTTCCAGCAGAAGCCGCATAAAGATCTCCACCTCGTCCGTGGAAAATCCAATGTCGTGGAGCGTCATGATAGTACTGAGCCGCTCCAGATCGGTGTCATCGTACTGCCACTGGCCCATCACCTTTTTTACCGCTCCGCACAGCCCCCAGCTCTCATATTCCCGCAGGATATGCATGGGGATCTGATAACGCTCGCTTGCCTCCTGTATGGTCATAACAAAACCTCCGAAATGAAAATGCAGGTGTCCTTCCTCGGACACCTGCATTGTAAATCAGACTTTTCACTATGTCTAATGCTTATTTTCTTTTTTCAAAAATGCTTATTGAACATTTTTAACATGCTGATGGAAGGCCTCCACCGCCGGCGTCAGGATCTGATCTTTCTTCCAGACCAGGACGGTTCCTGTGTCCATCGTAGGAGAAAGGGGGATAAATCGGAGATCATCAAAGGAAAAATTCAAATCAAAACTCAGAGCGGTTCCCACGCCATAGCGTACCATGTTGGCCGCGTTGAGGATCAGGTTAAAGCTGGCGGCAATCTGCAGCCGCTCCCATCGGTCGCCAAACCAGTTGGCCAGCTCCTGCTGGACACGCTCACGGCCACTGATGATCAGCGGAACCTGTTCCAGATCATCCGGTGTGACGAAATCCAGGCCGGCGAGCGGAGAATCCAGGCGGACCAGCACCCCCCAACGATCACGCTCTTTCATTCGGCAGAACGCATATCGCCCTACATCCACTGGTTCTGTCAGGAGCCCCATATCCAAAAGGCCCGTGTCCAGCCGTTCCTTCACATCGTCGGCGTTGGCGCTGAAAATTCGAAAGGTGACCTTGGGATAGCGTTCCCGGAAAGAAACCATGGCGCGAGAGAGGAAGGACATACTCCGGGTCTCTCCTGCACCAATGGAGATTTCTCCCATCAGCTCTGTTTCACGCATGGTAAACTCCCGGGTCGTCTTCTCTGCCAGATCCACCAACTCCTGGGCCCGGCGGCGCAGCAGCATTCCGTCCTCCGTCAGTTCAATGTGATAGCGGCTGCGTCGAAAGAGCTGTACCCCCAGTTCCTCCTCCAGCTGCATCAACTGCCGGGAGAGGGTGGGCTGGGTCAGGTGGAGCAGAGCGGCGGCCTTAGTGATATTTTCTTCCCGGGCCACCGCCAGGAAATATCGCAACACACGAAGTTCCATCCTTTCGCCTCCTTTTCTCAATCCTACCACATTTTCCTCCCAGTCGCAATTTAAAAATGCTCTAAATAAATATTTTGTGATAGGAAATGAGCATTTTACATTTTTAGACGCTGGATTTACAATGAGGCCAAAGGAGGTTTCATCTATGAATGCATTAGTTGCTTATTTTTCCGCCAGCGGTACCACTGCTAAGGCGGCAAAGGCCCTGGCAAAGGCCGCAGGGGCGGATCTCTATGAAATCAAGCCCGCTGTTCCCTATACCAGCGCCGACCTCAACTGGATGGATAAGGGCTCCCGTAGCAGTGTGGAGATGAACGACAAGCACTCCCGTCCGGCCTTGGCCGATATGGATGCCCCCGTAACTGGGTATGATGTGATTTTCCTGGGTTTCCCCATCTGGTGGTACACGGCTCCCACCATCATCAACACCTTCCTGGAGAGCTACAACTTTACCGGCAAGACCATTGTCCTCTTTGCCACCTCTGGCGGCAGCGGACTGGGCAAGTCAGCGGCAGGGCTCCGGCCCAGCGCCCCCGGTGCCAGGATTGTGGATGGACGATTGCTCAACGGCCGGCTCTCGGAGAACGAGCTGAAGTCCTGGATAGAAAAAATGAACTTGGGAGGCAACTGACATGAAGTATACAAAATTAGGGAATTCTGATCTCACCGTCTCCCGTATCTGCATGGGGTGCATGGGCTTCGGAGATGCCCAAAACGGTCAGCACTCCTGGACCATTGACGAGGCGCACTCCCGGGAGATCATCAAGCGGGGGCTGGAGCTTGGGGTTAATTTTTTTGACACCGCCATCGCCTACCAGAGCGGCACCAGCGAACAATATGTAGGTCGTGCCCTCCGGGATTTTGTCAGGCGGGACGAGGTGGTGGTAGCCACCAAATTTCTCCCCCGCACCAATGAGGAAATTGCGGAGGGAATCAGCGGCCAGGAGCACATCCGGCGGATGCTGGACAAGAGCCTTCAGAACCTGGGGATGGACTATGTGGATCTCTACATCTATCACATGTGGGACCACCAGACGCCCCTTTATGACATCATGGAGGGACTGAACAATGCCGTAAAGGCGGGCAAGGCTCGGTATATCGGCATCTCCAACTGCTTTGCCTGGCAGCTCGCCAAGGCCAACGCCCTGGCGGAGAAAGAGGGCTTTGCCAAATTCGTTTCCGTCCAGGGCCACTACAACCTGATCTTCCGGGAGGAGGAACGGGAGATGGCCCCCTTCTGCCGGGAAGAGAACATCGCCATGACCCCTTACAGCGCTCTGGCCGGCGGGCGGCTGTCCAAGCGCCCCGGTGAGACCTCCAAGCGGCTTCAGGAGGACAGCTACGCCCAACTCAAATACGGCGCGGCCCACGATCAGGACGCCCCCATTCTGGCCCGGGTAGCGGAGCTGGCAGAGGGCCGGGGTGTGTCCATGACGGAGATCTCACTGGCCTGGCTGCTGACCCGTGTCACCGCTCCGGTGGTGGGCGCTACGAAACTCCACCATATCGAAGGAGCTGCCAAGGCGGTGGATCTCGCCCTGACGGCGGAGGAGTGCGCCTATCTGGAGGAGCTCTACACCCCCCACTCCCTGGTGGGTGTCATGGCCCAGAACACAGCCGCCGCGGCAAAGGATAGCCATGTCTGGTCCACTGGAAATCAGAAAATCTGAAATGGAGAACTACAAATGAACATTGTGGTATTGCTGGGAAGTCCCAACCGCCAGGGTTCCTCCCGCATGCTGGCGGAGTCATTTCGTCAGGGGGCGGAAGAAGCCGGACATACGGTGGAGATGATCGATGTGGCCCATGGGAATATCCACCCCTGCACCGGCTGCATCCACTGCGGATATGAGGGCCCCTGTGTCCAGAAGGACGATGTAGAGACCATCCGTAGGAAGATTCCGGGGGGGACATGATGGTATTTGTGACCCCTCTCTACTACCACTTGCCGGGCCTCTTCACTGGATTCAAACAGTCCGATAAAATATCCCTCAAGCCTATCATTGAATATCATTAAGCTGTACAGCAAATTTGTCATATGCCTCTTCCTTCTGGTCTGTTCAGTCTCCCAGGCCGGACAATCCGTATCCATGTTCCATGGCTACATCACATACATGACCCAATTCACCCGCAAAACGCCGGATCTTTGGGAAGGACAGGCCATATTGCTGGATCACACGGTTTTCTTCTGTGCCATGTTCTTCAATCCACTTGACGATGGATCGGGAAAAAGTCTTGATCGCGGAAACCTGATCCGCTTCCAGTTGGATTTCCCTGTACGGATCAAATTGGTAATAGTATGTATAGTTTGCAAGTGCATTTCTATTATCGTACAGGAAGCCGCCCATTCCTTCCGGTTCTGATACCACATGATGTTTCATCGTTTTTCTGGGGCTCACCGATACAATCTCAAACGCATGGTTGAGGTCTTTGGCCGCAACTATCTCAAGTGCCACCCTTTCACCTTCCTTTCTTTTCGTTATTTTACAGGGTATCCCTTACTGGTCTTCTTCCGGCCAAACCGGCTTTCCCGGAGTGCCGTCCCCGTTGATATAGTAGCCATCTATGATGGTTCGTACACCGCCGCCGAAGCTCCAGCCGTTTTCCTCGATGAACATCAGCAACCGGTCCAGGAACTGGTCCTCTGAAAGTTCCATGGGCACCTCCACGCACCCTTGGAACTCGAACTCCTTGCGGTGCATCGCATTCATACCGTTCCGAAGAGGATGTTTCTCCGCTGCTGTCTCCATTACAGCCTTACATTTCCGGTGTTTCATCGTCGGTTACCTCCGTTTCTTCAAATGGCAGATGGATGGGATAAAAGTCCAGCACAAAGTGCTCCTCATCAATTTTCGTATTGGGATGGCAGTCAGAGCGGCCAAAGGTCACATCCCCGATCCGGTGGGTGAAGTCCTCCGGGCAGCTGCCAAAGACGACATACTGACAGACGCAGTATTCCAGGTATCCGTTCTCGTCGGGCTCCAGCGGCATAGTCTCAAAGGGCTTTTCGATGTCCACCCCCAGGGAGTCCAGGTACCGGGCCACCTCCGGATAGGCCGCCTTGACCCTGGCACAGTAATTCCGGCAGTAGCCGCAGCCGCAGAGGTTCTCCGGACCGAGATTGCGGTAATAGTCCCTTGTTTTTTCAATATCTGCTTTCATAGTACCTCCTCATACCAGGAGCCATCTCTGGCCGTCCGTCATTTGGCGGAAGTTTCCCGGTATCCGCTCCAGCACTTCTCCGGTATCGTAATCCCGCACCAGAACCTCCTCCCGGTAGTCCGGGTCCTCATACCAAACCGAGGTATACAGCTTGTTTCCTTCCAGAAACTCAAAAAATTCATGGTCCTCTATCGCAAAGTCCCGGCGTTCCGGCCAGATAATCTGAAACTGATTGTCATGGGCTGACCGGGTCAGCATAAGGGGTGATGCCTCCAGCATGAGATTATAGCAGTCCGCCACGATAGAGAGGGGCAGCACCGCCAGCGGCTCAGTGGTTTTCTCTGCTTCGTGGAAGGTCAAAATGTGAATCTCTTCCTTTGGAAAATCTACCATCAGCAGTACCACCCGCCCGTCGTGATACACCGGTCTGCCAAGATACTGTCCCGGCTTTGTACATACCGGCTCATAGACCGTCCCTTCCAGGCGGTGAATCAGGATAAGGCGGTTTTTGTCAATGGGATGGCCGCTGCGGAACAGCTCCTCCGCCTCATATAAATCGTTGCTGGCATAGTCGGAACCCCAGTACCATTCGCTGCTGCCAGGCAGCGGCTCCAGATTGGTGATCCCGTTTGTGATGATGCGCTTCATATCATATCCTCCGGCTGTATCTTGATGAAGTTCTGAGATTATATCACAGTGAATGGAGGATGCTCATGAACATTCTCTTAAGGTTTCTTAATCTGTTGGAGCAAAATGCTTTTTTTGTTTACAGCCCCTCAATTCCTGAGCCGGGATGGCGCAGAAATGACTTGCTTCATCCTGTCCACAGAGGTACAATGCAGGCAGTTAGAGGCATGAAAAACGCTCCCTCTCCCCTGCCAGCAAAAAATGGCAAAGGACTGGGAGCGTTTTGACCACTTAACGGGCACTTCTTTGGGGGAGTGCCCTCCTTTTTTGTTTATAATAGCTTAGGATTTGAGGGGCGCTCTTCGCATTGCCCACTTACGGATGAATCTCTATCGAATTGCTCCTTTCCGCAAAAGCAGGTCTCCTCGTGGGAATTGATGACTCCCACCGCCTGCAGGTAGGAGTAGATGATGACCGTCCCCACAAACTTCATGCCCCGGCGCTTCAGATCCCTGGAAACGGCATCCGACAGCTCTGAGCTGACCCTTCCTGTCTCATAGATGGTCTCCCCTTCCGTCCAGTGCCAAAGGTAGCGGTCAAAGCTCCCCCACTCTTGCCGGATAGCCCGAAAAATCCCGGCATTATTGACAGCAGCCTTGATTTTCAGCCTGTTGCGGACAATGCCGGAATCCTGTCCCAGCGCCGCCAGCTTTTCCTCCCCATAGGCGCAGACCTTCTCCAGGTCAAAATCGTCAAAGGCCTGTCGGAATGCCTCCCGCTTGTTGAGGATACATTCCCAGGAGAGCCCCGCCTGAAAACTCTCCAAAATCAGCATCTCAAACAGCTTGCGGTCATCGTGGACGGGGACCCCCCACTCCTCGTCGTGATACCGGATGTAAAGGGGATTGTTGGGGTTGGCCCAGCTGCACCGTGTGTTCTCCATCATCTGCTCTTCCTCCCTGATTGCCGGAGTTCTCCCTTATGATTTCCCTGTCATGATAGCACAGCAGTTGTTGAAGGACAATCCAGATTTTTTACCCATGATCAGGGATCTTCTGAAAAATGCCGTATGATTTGGAACAACGCCTCCACACTTCTGCCCAAAACAGGCCGAATCATTTTGGAGGATTTGTCTCTTGACCGGATTGAGAAAAACAGTATAATAAATTTAGAACAATTCTAAAAAATGGTGCTGAGTACTGTGACCAAGTATGGAAAGAAAATTTTAGAGATTGTAAGTTCCTCCCACAGCCATATGACGGCTGAGGAAATTTTTGACGCCCTTCGTCAGACCTACCCCATGGTAGTATTAGCCACCGTGTACAACAACCTGAACCGCCTGTGGCAGGAGGATCTGATCCGCAAGGTATCGGTGGAAGGGATGCCCGACCGGTATGACCGCATCCAGCGCCACGATCACCTGGTATGCAAGGGGTGCGGCAGACTGTTGGACATTGATCTGGGTGACCTCACCGCGCATCTGGAAAAGAGGGCCGGAATTTCCATTTTGTCCTATGACCTGAAACTGAATTATTTATGTGAGGACTGTCAGAAGAAAATAAAACGGAAAGGAATGTGAGGAAACTGAATCATCTGCCCTTATCTGTCCGCGTCCCCATTGAGGCGGACAACCCCAGCATCGTGCGTTGGGAAGAGAAGTGTATTCGCTGCGGTATGTGCAAAGAGGCCTGTACCAACCTGATGGGGGTACACGGCACCTACACTCTGGAAGAAACCGGAGGCAGGGCCATCTGCATCTACTGCGGCCAGTGCGCCAATGTGTGCCCGGTAGACAGCATCACCGAGCGGGACGAGACTTCCCAGGTACAAAAGGCCATAGCCGACCCGGACAAGGTGGTGGTGGTCAGCACCTCCCCCGCCGTCCGGGCCTCTCTTGGAGAGGAGTTCGGCATGGAGCCGGGCGCCTTTGTGGAGGGGAAAATGGTAGCTCTCCTGCGGGCCCTGGGGGCCGACTATGTGCTGGACACCAACTTTGCCGCCGATCTCACCATTGTGGAGGAGGCCAGCGAGCTGATCCGCCGCATTACAGCGCATGACCGGCCTCTGCCCCAGTTCACCAGCTGCTGCCCCGGCTGGGTTCACTTCGCTGAAATCTACGCTCCGGAACTGCTGCCCCACCTGTCCACCGCCAAAAGCCCCATCGGGATGCAGGGTCCAACGGTAAAGACCTACTTTGCCAAGCAGATGGGGCTGGACCCCAGGCAGATCGTCCATGTGACTCTGACCCCCTGCACCGCCAAAAAGTTCGAGGTCCGGCGGGAGGAGATGCACGCCGCCGCCGACTACCATGACATCCAGGGAATGCGGGATACCGACCAGGTGATCACCACCCGGGAGCTGGCCCGGTGGGCTAAGGCCGCCGGAATTGACTGGAGCGACCTGGAGGACTCCGCCTACGACTCCCTGATGGGCAAGGCCTCGGGAGCGGGGGTCATCTTCGGCAACACGGGCGGCGTGATGGAGGCCGCCCTGCGCACCGCCTATGAGTACCTCACCGGTCAGACCGCGCCCCAGGCACTGCTTCAGCTCAGCCCTGTCCGGGGCTATGAAGGGGTGCGGGAGGCTCAGGTGGAAATTGGAGACCTGACATTGCGGGTGGCTGTGGTCTACGGCACCGCCAACGCCCGCGCCTTCCTCCAAGGGATGAAGGAGAGCGGCAGGCAGTACCACTTTGTAGAGGTCATGGCCTGCCCCGGCGGCTGCATCGGCGGCGGCGGACAGCCCAAGGATCTGATGAAAAACGCCGACGACACCCGCAGGCGCCGCATTGACGCCCTCTACCAGCGGGACGGCTCCATGACCCTGCGTACCAGCTGCGAAAATCCGGAAATCAAAGCGGTCTACGAGGCCTTCTATGGTCAGCCCCTCAGTCCGCTGGCCGAACGGATGCTTCATACCACTTACCAAGATCGAAGCGAACTCATACATCGAAAAGGAGGGAATCCTGTGAAAAAATGGGTCTGTGGAATCTGCGGTTACATCTATGACGAGGCAAAGGAGGGCGTCTCCTTCGACGCCCTGCCGGAAAGCTGGGTCTGTCCCCTGTGCGGCGCGGGCAAGAGCGCCTTCTCCCCCCAGCAGTCCTCAGGGGAGGCCAAAGCACAGCCTGCCCCCATCCACCATGTGGGAGAAATGCGGCAGCTTTCCGCCGGGGAGCTGTCCGCCGTGTGCTCCAACCTGGCCCGTGGCTGCGAAAAGCAGTACCGGGAAAAGGAGGCCGCCCTGTTCCGGGAGATAGCAGACTACTTGTCCGCCGCCCAGCCCCCGGTTCCAGATCCCAGTTTGGACAAGCTGCTAGAGCTGATCCAGCAGGATCTCAGCCAGGGCTACCCCGGCCTCAGTTCCGCCGCCGCGGCCGCCGGCGACCGGGGCACCCAGCGGATCTGCGTCTGGGGGGAAAAGGTCACCCGGATGCTGGAGTCCCTGCTCAGCCGCTATCAAATGGAAGGAGAAGCCTTTTTAACGAACACCCAGGTGTGGGTGTGTTCTGTCTGCGGATTTATCTATGTAGGCGACAGCGCCCCCCAGCTCTGCCCGGTGTGTAAGGTTCCGGCATGGAAATTTGAAAAAGTAGAAGGGAGAGGCTGAGCCATGAAACAAGTTGCGGTACGAAATCTGCGGTTGTGCACCAAGGACTGTCTGTGTCTGTATGTATGTCCCACCGGGGCAACCGACACTGAGAACAGCATCATTGATGTGGACAAGTGCCTGGGCTGCGGTGTGTGCGCCGACGCCTGCCCCAGCGGCGCCATCTCCATGGTTCCCACGGAGTATCCCCCCCAGCAAAAGAAAAACCCGGATGTGGTGGCCCAGGCCAATCAGATGGCCGGAAACAAGGCAGACCAGGAGAACATTGCCCGGCAGCTGGCGGAAAACACCGATCAGGACGGTCTGTACCGTCTGATGCGGGCCGTGGAAAAATCTGTCCGCCTGGTCAATGAGGATCTGCTCCGGGAGGCCGGCTATATGCTGCCCCAGAGCGCCAACGCCCATCAGCTGCTCCAGGACTTTGTGGACGCGCCGCCTGCCCCCGACTTTCCGGTACAGGCTGCCAAAGAGCTGCTGGAGCGTATTCCCTGCAATGAAACTATCTCAAAAGGAGAAAAAAAGGTTATGAATAAGTGGAAATGTAAGGTGTGCGGGTATATTTACGAGGGCGACACGCTGCCTGAGGACTTCACCTGCCCCATCTGTAAGCAGCCCGCCTCCGCCTTTGAACTGATTGAGGAAGCTCCCGCCAAGGGCACCAGCAAGTACGCCGGCACCCAGACCGAGAAGAACCTGGAGGCCGCCTTCGCCGGGGAGTCCCAGGCCCGGAACAAGTACACCTACTTCTCCTCCGTAGCCCAGAACGAGGGCTATGAGCAGATCGCCGCTCTCTTCCTCCAGACGGCGGAAAATGAGAAGGCTCATGCCAAGCTGTGGTTTGAGGAGCTGAACGGCGTGGGAAACACCGCCGAGAACCTGCTCCACGCCGCCCAGGGCGAAAACTACGAGTGGACGGACATGTATGACGGCTTTGCCAAGACCGCCGAGGAGGAGGGCTTCCCCGAACTGGCTGCCAAGTTCCGTCTGGTGGCCGCCATTGAAAAGCGCCATGAGGAGCGCTACCGCGCTCTGCTGCGCAATGTGGAGACCGCCCAGGTCTTTGAAAAGAGTGAGGTCAAGGTGTGGGAGTGCCGCAACTGCGGCCACATTGTGGTTGGTACCGCCGCTCCGGAGGTTTGTCCCACCTGCCTGTATTCCAAAAGCTTCTTTGAGCTTCACAGCGACAACTATTGATGCCATAAGCAAAAAAGGATCGAGGTACATGATGTACCTCGATCCTTTGCGTCTGTGGAAAAAGCGGCTTGGCCACTTTTTCCACAGAATTACACAAAGCCAGGCCTCTACCCCATCCGATTTCAGCCGAACAGGATAAAGGTTTCTTAAGCTTCGGGAGAAATAGAGAAAAGGAGTACGACAGTCCTACATACGGCAGATGTACAGATCTGCATGGTTCATTCCCTGGTTCTGAATACTCCTGTCCAGCATCCGGCGGATGTACTCCAGCCCAATGTAAAATACCCAATTTCTATTGCAGATATTCCAGAAAGGCATATTTATCTTGCGGGGCCGGGGCACACATGGTAGGATGGAGAAAAGGAGGATGACAGATGGAACTTCGGGTTTTGAAATATTTCCTGGCGGTGGCCCGGGAGGAGAACATCACCCGGGCGGCGGCTCTGCTCCACCTGACCCAGCCCACCCTCTCCCGGCAGCTGATGCAGCTGGAGGAGGAGCTGGGGGTACAGCTTTTCCACCGCAGCCGGTACCGCATTGTTCTGACAGACGAGGGGATGCTGCTGCGCCGCCGGGCCCAGGAGCTGGTGGACCTGGCGGAGAAAACCGCCCGGGAATTCCAAAAGGACCCGGAGCTGCGGGGGGAGATCTCCATCGGAAGCGGCGATCTGGAGGGGATGCATGTCCTGGCCGAGCTGCTGGCCTCCTTCCAGAAGCTGCACCCCCAGGTGACCTATCAGCTTTACAGCGGAAACGCCGACCACACCAAGGAGCGCATTGAAGGTGGGACATTGGACCTGGGCCTTTTGCTGGAGCCGGTGGACATCAGCAAATATGATTTCATCCGCATGCCGGTAAAGGAGCAGTGGGGTGTTTTGGTCCATGAAGATTCCCCTCTGGCCCAAAAGGAGGCGGTCACCCCGGAGGATCTGGCGGCAGTACCCCTGATCCTCACCCGGCGGGAGCTGATCCAGCAGGAGATGGAGCGCTGGTTCGGCTCTCACGCCCAACAGCTCCAGATCAACGCCACAGGGAACCTGCCCTACAACATGGCCCTGCTGGCCAGCGCCCGCATCGGGGCCTTTCTCACCCTGAAGCTGCACTGCACCTATGAGGGGCTGCGGTTTATTCCCCTCTCGCCCCCTCTGGAATCCAGCACTGTTCTGGCCTGGAAAAAGACGGAGACCTTTTCTCCGGCCGTTTCGGCCCTGCTGGAGCATGTCAAGAAATGCCTCACGCCTATTTCTGACCATCCGGAATAAGCATTAGACACAGGCTGAGCCCTGCTTTACAATGTGGGTGTCCGGAAAAGGACACCTGCATTTTCAGTTTGGAGGCTCAACGATGACCATACAGCAGGCAAGTGAGCGCTACCAGATCCCCATGCACATTCTGCGGGAATATGAGAGCTGGGGGCTGTGCGGAGCGGTGAAAAAGGTAATGGGAGACTGGCAGTACGATGACACCGACCTGGAACGGCTGAGTACCATCATGACCCTTCACGACATCGGCTTTTCCACCCGGGAGGTGGAGACCTATATGCGGCTTTTGCTGGAAGGCCCGCCCTCCAGCGCCCAGCGGCTTTGTATGCTGGATGAAAAGCGCAGCGCCGCTTTGGATAAGATCCATTTTAAGGAGCGCCAGCTCCAGCGGCTGGATTACCTGCGCCACGAGATCCGAAAGGCCGGGCAATAAACAAAGAGGGCACAAACAGTGACCCCGGATTTTCCAGGGGCCCACAGAGGAACTGAGACAAGGAGCGGTTGATATGATTTACAAGGATTTTCAGGGGATGAAGCTTTCCAACCTGGGGCTGGGCTGCATGCGCCTGCCTGTGGTGGACGGAGACGACGCCCGGGTGGACCAGGCCGCCGTGGAAGAGATGGTGGCCCTGGCCATGGAGCGGGGCGTCAACTACTACGACACCGCCTGGGCCTACCATGGGGGCAATTCCGAGCTGGCCATCGGTAAGGCCCTGTCCGCCTACCCCCGGGAGCGGTTTTACCTGGCCAACAAGTTCCCCGGCTATGACCTGGGCAACATGGACAAGGTAAAGGAGATCTTCGAGGAGCAGCTGCGCAAGTGCCGGGTGGACTACTTTGACTTTTACCTGTTCCACAATGTGTGCGAGATGAACATCGACGCCTATCTGGACCCCAAGTACGGGATTCTGGATTATCTGTTGGAGCAGAAGAAAAACGGCCGCATCCGTCACCTGGGCTTCTCCTGCCACGGGGCCATGCCGGTGCTGAAGCGGTTCCTGGAGGCCTACGGGGAGCACATGGAGTTCTGTCAGCTCCAGATCAACTACATCGACTGGACCTTCCAGGGCGGGAAAGAAAAAGCGGAGCTGCTGGAGCAGTACCACATCCCCCTGTGGGTGATGGAGCCCCTCCGGGGCGGCCGGCTGGCCCGCCTGAGCGAACAGGAGTCCGCGGTGCTCCAGGCTCTGGTGCCCCAGCGGCCCATCGCCGCCTGGGCATTTCGCTTCCTCCAGCAGATCCCCGGTGCGACGGTCATCCTCTCCGGTATGTCCAACCTGGAGCAGCTGCGTGACAATCTTGCCACCTTTGAGACGGAGGATCCCCTGACCAAAGAGGAGTGGGACGGCCTGCTGGCCCTGGGCAGGGAGATGACCAACCCCAAGGCCCTGGCCTGCACCGCCTGCCGGTACTGCACCAGCCACTGTCCTCAGGGTCTGGACATTCCCCACCTGCTGGCCCTCTATAACGAGCACCGGTTTACCGGCGGCGGCTTTATCGCCCCCATGGCCCTCTCCGCCATCCCGGCGGACAAGCAGCCCAGCGCCTGCATCGGCTGCCGCAGCTGCGAGGCGGTGTGTCCCCAGCAGCTGAAGATCTCAGAGGCCATGGCGGATTTCAGCGCCATGCTGAACATGTGATATACTGCCACATGTAAAAGCTGCGGCCAGGACAAAATGAGCGCCGGAACGGCAGGGGGAATCATCTTGAAATTTGACATTCAAAATCTGAAATGGACGCGGGAGCCCAAAAGCTGTGTGATCACCCGGGATCGAATCGAAATCGTCACCAGACCGCACACCGACCTGTGGCAGAGGACTTATTACCATTTTCGGAATGACAATGCTCCCCTACTGCAAATGGAGACCGGGGAAAAATTCTTCTCCTTTCAGGTCAAAACAGAATTTTCTGAAAGTCATCACCGCTTTGACCAGTGCGGGGTGGTACTGTATCTGGACAGTGAAAACTGGCTGAAGGGTTCTGTTGAGTATGAAAACGAGACCTTCCAGCACCTGGGCAGCGTGGTGACCAATCACGGCTATTCCGACTGGGCAACCACGGAAATTTCTGCCCATGTGAAATCCATGTGGTACCGCTTGAGCCGCAGAGAAGATGATTTTTGTATCGAGTGTTCAGAGGACGGCGAGGCGTTCCATCAAATGCGTGTCTGCCACCTGAATGAGGCAAAGGGAAAGATTTCTTTCGGCATCTACGCCTGCAGCCCGGAGGACTCCTCCTTCCGGGCGGTTTTTACCAATATGGAACTGACGGACTGCAAATGGATGGCGCACGACGGACAGGCCCCGGACGAAAATATCTGAGCTTAAAAAGCCGGTGGCGGCAAGAAAGATAACATGAAATATCAGCAGCAGCGCCTTCGGAGGCAACATCTGTGATGTGCCTTCGAAGGCGCTGCTTCATGCTCCAGGGGGAAAATTTTTCGCTGCAGTTTCAGTCATAGGCAGGTTGTTCTAGGATACAGGCCCACCGCCATTCCGCCGGCCTGTCAATCCATGAAACTCCTCAATCATAGACGCCAGGGTCGTCTGTTCCATGGCCTCCTTGACAGCATCCTCGATCTTATGGTAGGGAGTCTCCAGCACTTTGCGGATATTCTGTGCCACCGGGCAGGGTCTGCCCTGGCAGGGATGAATCCCAATCAGGGAGGTGACCCCTTTGGGCTCCAGAGCGGTATAGATCTGGTAGAGCGTGATTTGGGAAGGATCGGCGCACAGCTGGGCACCGCCGGTCCCTCTTGGTACCGTGATGAGCCCCGCTTTTTTCAGCGCGCTGAGAATATTGCGGATCACAACCGGATTGCATCCGGTACTTTCCGCCAGAAGATTGCTGGTCACCTTGGCAATCCCCTTGGCCTCATGAATAAATATCAGGCAGTGGACCGCAATGGAGCATTTCATACTGATCTGCATAATCGTATTCAATATCCTTTCCAAATGATCTGACATACATCTGAAATATGTTGTGCTGTTGTAACTATTGACTTTACATCTTGTGAGTGGTACACTGCAATAGATGTAACATCATTTATTACATTATTTATTTTAGCGGTTCTTCCGGTAAAAAGCAAGAGAGATTCCATCATACACCCCCCATCCAGAAAGAGGTTTTCCATGAAAGCAGTTCAAATTAACGGCTATTCCAAGCAGATTCATACGGTCCTTCGAGACATTCCAGAGCCCAGACCCTCCGACTCTGAGGTGCTCATCCAGGTCAAGGCGGCAGCGGTCAATCCCCTGGAACTGCTGATTTTGACAGGAAGCGTAAAATTGATCCAGGATTACCCAATGCCCCTGACATTGGGTAATGAATGTTCGGGTGTTGTAGAAGAGGTCGGCAGCAAGGTCACAGGCTTTCAGAAAGGGGATCGGGTCTATACCCGACTTCCTTTGGACAAGATCGGCGCCTTTGCGGAATATGTGGCAGTGGATCAAAACGCGATCGCGAAAATGCCGGAAGGCTATGATTTCAACACCGCTGCCGCCATCCCGCTGACCGGCCTGACCGCCTATCAGGCCATCACGGAGGAGCTGGAGGCAAAGCCGGGAGAAACTCTGCTGATCCCCGGCGGCTCGGGCAGCTTTGGCCAGATGGCGGTGCCCGTTGCGAAGGCCCTGGGCCTGCATGTCATTGTGACCGGCAACGCACGGGCCAAGGAGCAGTTTTGTTCCATGGGTGTGGAGCGATACTTGGATTATCAGCAAGAAAATTATTGGGAGCAGGTATCGGGTGTGGACTATGTGATCGATACCCTGGGGGCCGGCGAATTGGAGCATGAACTGGCGGTTCTGAAAGCGGGTGGGCGGCTGGTGAGCCTGCGAACCGGCCCCAACAAAGCCTTTGCTATGAAACATCATATTTCTGGTCTCAAAAAGCTGCTGTTTACGCTGGCCGGCAGCAAATACGACAAAGCCGCCGGAAAACAGGGGAAAGAATACCGGTTCCTGTTTGTCCGTTCCAATGGAACACAGCTGGAAAAGATTACAGAGATTGTGGAGCAGCGGCAGATCCGGCCGGCCATTGATCCCCGTATCTTTTCTCTCTCCCAGGCCGACGAGGCGCTGCAGCTGGTATCCAAAGGCCCCCTCAACGGCAAAGTGATCATTCAAATGTGAGGAAGGAACATAAGGTTGCCACTCCCACAAACACACAAGACTTGATTTTCCGGTACTCACAAAAAAAGGAGACGATTGGATGAAACTCTATCACATGGTATTCAGCCCCACCGGCGGCACCCGGAAGGTCGCCGCCGCGATAATCGGCGGGCTGGAAGGGGAAGCGGTAAAAGTGGATCTCACTGACCCAGATTTTCACACAGTTTCACTGACAAAGGAGGATGTGGCGGTTATCTCCGTGCCGTCCTACGGCGGCCGGGTTCCCGCTGTGGCCGTGGAGCGGCTGGCTCAGGTGAACGGGCAGGGCGCCCGTGCCATTCTTGTCTGTGTCTACGGAAACCGGGCCTATGAGGATACCCTGGCGGAGCTGGAGGATACCGCCAAGCAGGCCGGGTTCCGGGTCGTCGCCGCCGTTGCCGCTGTGGCGGAGCACTCTATTGCCCGGCAGTTTGCCGCCGGCAGACCCGATGCCCAGGATGTAAAGCAGCTTGCTGACTTTGCCCGGCAGATCCAGGCTAAGCTCTCTTCGGGGGAGCCTGGGGAGCCTGCCATTCCCGGCAGCCGCCCCTATAAAAAGGCCGCTGGGGTGGGCATGGCGCCCAAGCCGACAAAGGCCTGTATCAAATGCGGCGTATGCGCGGCAGAATGCCCTGTGCAGGCCATTGACCAAGGAAATCCCAAAAAAGTGGATCAGAAGGCGTGCATTTCCTGTATGCGCTGCGTCGCCGTATGTCCCCACCATGCCCGGAGAGTCAATCCCATCCTGCTCTCCGTCGCGGGTCTGGCGCTGAAGAAGGTGTGCTCCGGGCGGAAAGAGTGTGAGCTGTTTCTTTGACGGCGGGCCTTCCACTCCCTCCCCTTCTATCTGCTCAAACCGCCATATTGAATGGGCACCGGACCGGGCTGGGGCGCCTCGGTTACCATGTCCTGTCTGCATGGGTAGATGGGCAAAAAGCACTTGAATTTGGAGGAGAACGGGAGTATAATCACCGTTGACAAAAATAGGGGAGCTTGCCAGAGCAGGCTGAGAGGAAGTTGTGCACTTCGACCCTCTAACCTGATGCGGATAATGCCGCCGTAGGAAGTCATCGTACCGGATTTTTTACAGGAGGCATTCCACAGGGAAGGCCTCCTGTTTTTATTTTACCTTGTGAGAGGAGGAAAGACGGCATTCGCGGGCCAGACCGCGGCGGGCCGAGGGGGAGCGCCCTGGGCCTTGTATGACAGCGATGGGAAGCCGTGTTCCGGCGTGAGAGGAGACCAGCAAGTCTCGACCGATTCCTGATTTTTCCCTGGGAAAGACAGCTATTTCAGGAAGCGTCGCTGTTGCCAACGCCGTTTCCGCCAAACACAAAGGAGTAATACTTATGATCCAGACAAAATCACTTTCCACCAGAAAAATGGTGCTTACCGCCATGCTGGCTTGCCTGGCCTTCGTACTGAACACCTTCGTTTATTTTCCGGCCATGGCGCCGTTTCAGCATTTTGTTGATGTGCTGGCGGCGGTTCTGCTGGGGCCCTGGTATGGCTGTGCCTCCGCTTTCCTGTGCGGATGTATGAGAATGCTGTCCGGCCGTACCATTCAGGCCGTCACCGGAGCGATTTTCGGCCCGATTTTAGGCGGGCTGCTGTGGCGCAGGACCAAAAACATTTACCTGGTTTTCGTAGGGGAAGTCGTTGGAACCGGCCTGCTGGGTGCGATGGCCTCCTATCCGCTGATGAAATTGTTCTATGGTCTGGACGCCCAGTCCCCCTTTTATTACATTCCCTTCTATACTCCCGCCGCCGCTGTGGGCGCCGGAATGGGCGTGGCCGTGGTGCTGATCCTGAAGCGCACCGGGATGCTGGATCGGATGCTGAACGAGCTGAAATAAGGGGGAGACAACGATGCTGGACCTTTTGACCCCACTTCGCCAGGCGCGGGAAAACGCTCCTCTGGTGCAGTGCATCACAAACTTTGTCACTGTCAATGACTGCGCGAATATTCTGCTTGCCGCGGGCGCCTCTCCCTCCATGGCCCATGACTGCCGGGAGGCCGCGGAAGCGGTCACAAGAGCCCAGGCCCTGGTGTGCAATCTGGGGGCCATTGAGCATGTGGAGTCCATGAGACTGGCGGGCAGGCAGGCCAATCATCTGGGCATTCCGGTGGTACTGGACCCTGTTGCCGCCGGGGGCACTCAACTGCGGCGGGACAGTATCCAGACGCTTCTGGGACAGGTTCATTTTTCCGCCATCAGAGGAAACGCCTCGGAGATCCGGTACCTGGCCGGACAGAAGGCGACGGGCTCCGGTGTGGATGTTGATAAACTGGACGCGGTCACCGAGGAAAATCTGGGGATTGCCGCTGAAATGGTCCGGGATCTGGCCCGGCGTACCGGCAGTGTGATCGCGGTCAGCGGGATCATTGATCTCATTTCCGACGGCACGCATACGGCTGCTGTCCGCAACGGCTGCGCCACCATGGCGCGGATCACCGGAAGCGGCTGTATGCTGACGACATTGATCGGGGCCTTCTGCGGGGCGCAGCCGGAAAACAGCTTTGCCGCCGTCTGCTCCGCCGTGGCGGTCATGGGAGTCGCCGGGGAACTGGCGGAGCGGCGGCGCCTGCAATACGGCACCGGAAACGCCACCTTCCGTACCGACCTGATCGATGCCGTATTCAATCTGACGGAACAGCAACTTTTGGAGGGAGCCAACTATGAAGTTTTCTAAGGAAGAAATCCGCAGCTCTATGCTGCTGTACGCGGTCACTGACCGGATGTGGCTGAAAGAGGGCCAGTCCCTGGTGGATGTATGCCGGGATGTGCTGGGCAATGGAGCGACTTTCCTGCAAATTCGGGAAAAGGACCTGGATGAGGCCGAATTTGAGCAGGAGGCACAGCAGCTGAAAGCCCTGTGCTCCCAGTTCAGGGTGCCCTTCGTGGTCAACGACAGCGTTGAGATCGCCATGGACATTGACGCGGACGGCGTTCATGTGGGCCAGAGCGATATCAAGGGCCGTGACATCCGCGCCATGATCGGGCCTGACAAAATTCTGGGCATCTCCGCGGGAACGGTGGAGGAAGCAAAGGCCGCCGAGGCTGCCGGTGCGGACTATATCGGCGTAGGCGCGGTATTCGGCACCAGCACCAAAAAGGACGCCAGAAATCTGGCCGGCGACGCCCTGCGGCAGATCGCCGCCTCTGTGGACATCCCCGTGGTGGCTATCGGCGGGATCAGCAAGGACAATCTTCCTCAGCTGGCCGGCAGCGGTGTGGACGGTATCGCCGTGGTTTCCGCCATCTTTGGGGCGGAAAACCCCGGACAGGCCACGCAGGAGCTGCTGAAGATGTCCCGCGATCTGTTTGCCCATGGATAAGCGGTACGCCATCTTTGATATGGACGGCACTCTGGTGGATTCCATGGGCTTCTGGAAAGATCTGGCCAACGAGTTTTTGCGTCGGAACGGGGTAACCGTCATTCCGCCGGATTTGCGGGAGCGCATCAAGCCGCTGACCATGACCGAATCCGCCGCCCTGTTCGTCCGGGAATTTCATCTGCCGGGAACCGCGGAAACCGCGGCGGCAGAGATGAACGCCATGATGGACACCCACTACCGGAAAGATATCCCGCTGAAAGAAGGGGTGGCGGACTATCTTCGCGTGCTGAAGCAGCGGCAGGTACACATGTGTGTGGCCTCCGCCACCGCCCAGCCCCTGATGGGGGCCTGTCTGGACCGGTTGGGCGTGCTGGACTGTTTTGACTTTCTGCTCTCCTGTGAAGAAGTGGGGGCAGGAAAAACCCGCCCCGATGTCTATTTCGCGTCGGCCGAACGGATGGGGGCGGCCCCCGGTGAGATCGCCGTCTATGAGGACGCCCTTTACGCGGCCCGGACAGCAAAAAATGCCGGGTTCTATGTGGTAGGAATCTATGACGACAGCGGAAAGCCCCAATGGGAGCAACTGAAAGCGCTGTCTGATGAGATCATTTATGATTGGAGGAATATAACATGAGCGCAAGCATTGCAATTCAGGTTTTACCCCAGGCTCCCAACAGCCAGGAGCTGTGCCGGATCGTGGACGAGGTGATCGCCTATATCGCGTCCACCGGTCTTCGCTACGAGGTGGGCCCCTTTGAGACCACCATCGAGGGAGACAACTACGACCAGCTGATGGAGATCGCCCGGGAGTGCCAGCATGTGGCCATCCGCGCCGGCGCGCCCAAGGTCTCCGCCTATATCAAGGTGGTCTATCGCCCCGAGGGTGAGATTTTGACCATCGACCAGAAAATCGGAAAATATCAGCACAGCTGATTTTTTCAGCGGCAGGACGGGGGCACCACTTTCTGTCGCCATATAAAACAATGCTGAATGGAGAAAGGGGAAATTTGACATGACCATGAAAACAGCATTGACCGTTGCAGGCAGCGATTGCAGCGGAGGCGCCGGGATTCAGGCCGATCTGAAAACGATGACCATGAATGGGGTGTATGCCATGAGCGCGATCACCGCGCTGACAGCACAGAACACCACCGGCGTCACAGGAATTATGGAAGTTCCGGCTGACTTTCTGAAGCAGCAGCTGGACATGATCTTTACCGATATCGTTCCGGACGCGGTGAAGATCGGGATGGTCAGCTCCAGCGCTTTGATCCAGGTCATCGGGGAACGGCTTCAATTCTACCACGCGAAAAACATTATTGTAGATCCGGTGATGGTCGCCACATCCGGCTCCAGCCTGATGGAGACAGACGCCGTGGCGACTCTGAAGCGGGTACTGCTCCCCCTGGCAACCCTGGTCACCCCCAACATTCCCGAGGCGGAGGTGTTGTCCGGGCTGACCATCCAGAATGAGTCGGACATGGAGCAGGCGGCAAAGGCAATTTCAGAGCATTGCGGCTGCGCGGTCCTTCTCAAGGGCGGACATAATGTGAATGACGCGAACGATCTGCTCTATTCCAACCATACAAGCAGGTGGTTTTACGGAAAGCGCATTCAAAATCCCAACACCCACGGCACCGGCTGCACGCTTTCCAGCGCGATCGCCGCGAACCTGGCCAAAGGCTTTGACCTGGATGAGTCGGTATTGAGAGCCAAGGAGTACATCTCCGGCGCGCTGTCGGCAATGCTTGACCTGGGGCACGGCCGGGGGCCCATGCGGCACAACTTCAACCTGACGGGCAGATATGCGGAGGTGCTGAAATGAAACGGACCTCCCTGTTTGAAAATGGACTGATCTGGTTTGGCGCGGCAGTCTCCATTGCGGAAATCCTGACCGGAACTTATTTTGCTCCTCTTGGCCTTGGCAAAGGGCTGCTTGCCATTGTGATCGGTCACATCATCGGATGTGTCCTGCTGTTCCTGGCCGGCCTGATCGGAGGAATGACCCGCCGCAGCGCCATGGATACGGTGAAAATGAGCTTTGGCGCCAAGGGCTGCGTCCTGTTCGCGCTACTCAATGTGATTCAGCTTGTGGGCTGGACCGCCATCATGATTTTCGACGGGGCCATGGCGGCCAACGAGATCTGGGGCGTCGGCCTTTGGATCTGGTGCATTGTGATCGGCGCGCTGATCGCCCTGTGGATCTCCATCGGGGTCCAAAACCTTGGAAAACTGAATCTGGTTGCGATGCTGGCCCTTTTGATCCTGACCATCGTACTTGGTTATGTGATTTTTGGCGGCAACGCTCTGCCTGCCGCTGTGGGCGAGGGCATGAGCTTCGGCGCGGCTGTGGAGCTGTCTGTGGCAATGCCCCTTTCCTGGCTGCCGGTAATCAGTGACTACACCCGGGAGGCTGAAAAGCCGGTTGGCGCTACCGCCGTCAGCGTCCTGGTCTACGGCGTTGTGAGCAGCTTTATGTATGTTATTGGAATGGGGGCGGCGCTCTTTACCGGGGAAAGCGATGTGGCCCTGATTATGGCCAAGGCGGGACTTGGCGTGGTTGGTCTTGGCGTGGTTGTCCTGTCCACGGTAACCACCACCTTCCTGGATGCCTGGTCCGCCGGAATCTCCAGCGAGGCCATTCAGAAAAAATGGAGCGGAAAACATGTGGCGCTGCTGGCAACCGTGATCGGCGTGTTAGGCGCGATTTTCCTGCCGCTGAGCGACATCACAGACTTCCTTTACTTCATCGGCTCTGTATTTGCCCCCATGATCGCCATACAGATTGCGGATTTTCTGATCCTCAAGAACAACAGGGATGAAAAGACCTTTGATGCCGTCAATCTTGTGGTATGGCTGATTGGCTTTATTGCCTATCGTTACCTGATGACCCTGGATATTCCCATCGGAAACACCCTTCCGGATATGCTTTTCACCGCGGTACTGTGCGTTCTGGTAAACAAGGGACGGCAGAAACTTTAATCGCCGGGCAAAGGCCGGAGAGAATTTCTGATCACAGGCACCTGCCTGGGACAATCAACATCCGTCTGGACACGAAAAGGGCACTCCTTTTTACAAGGAGTGCCCTTCTTTTGTCTTTATGGCGCAGGTTCCGTCGGGTTTCCGGAGGGAATTTGTCCATCCACAGGCGAACTTATTTTCTGCCAGTGCTTCGGCGCTCTGTATCAGGCAGATCCACCCTTTCGCTCATTGAGAAACTGCCGCCTGTTCACACCCCAGCTGGGCCAGGGCAAACTCGGTATAAAGGGAGGCGGCAATGGGGAGGCAGTCCTCGTGAATGTCAAATTCAGAGGTGTGGTGCGCCGCCTGAGAACCGGGCACCTCGGGGCTTCCGCTGCCCACAAAGGCGTATACCCCGGGGATTTTGGCGATAATTTCCGCCATATCGTCTCCCCCCAGAGACAGCTCCTTGGGCCGCAGATTTCCGGCGCCCACCACCCGCTCTACCACCGATACCGTCTCGGCGTAGACCACAGGGTCGTTGATCAGGGCGCAGGTAAAGGACTCAATCTCCACCTGGGCTGTCGCGCCGAACATGGCGGCGGTGTTGGAGGCGACCTCCCGGATCTTCCGGCTGACAAGGTCCCGGGTTTGGGGGGAGAAGCACCGGACCGTCCCCTCGATGACGGCGTCCTGGGCGATGATGTTGTACCCCTCCCCTGCCCGCAGCACCCCCACCCCAATGAGAACGGGGTCGGTGGGGGCGATCAGTCTTGTGGCGATCCCCTGGAGGGCCACGACGATCTGAGAGGCCGCGTAGAGGGCGTCCACCCCCAGTTCCGGGGTGGACACATGGGCCCGTTTCCCCCGCACCTGAATGGTAAAGTGGTCCACCGAGGCATTTTCCGGCCCGCTGCTCATGGCCACCTGCCCCACGGGCAGGTTGGACTGGACATGGATCCCGAAGCTTCTCTCGGCACCTGCCAGCAGCCCGCTTTCCAGGAAAATGACCGCCCCCTTGCCGTACTCCTCTCCGGGCTGGAACACAAGGTCCACCTCCCCGGAGAAGGTATCCTCCAGCCGCTTCAGGGCCCGGGCCGCGCCGATCAGCGCGGTGGTGTGGGCGTCATGGCCGCAGGCGTGCATCACCCCGGGGGTACAGGAGGCATAGCCCACCCCTTTGCCGTCCTGGATGGGCAGGGCGTCGATATCCGCCCGGAGCACGATTTTCTTTCCGTCTCCGCCCTTTCCCCGCAGAACACCCAGCACGCCGGTCTCCCCCACTCTCCGGGTGGGAATCCCCAGTCCCTTCAGCTCCTCTTCAATGCGCTGTGCGGTGTGGTACTCCTGCATGCTCAGTTCCGGATTTTGATGGAAGTATCGCCTCAGGGACACCAGGTACTCCCGGTCCCGGGCTACATACGGATGAATTCCCACGGGGCACCTCAATTCCAGGCGGGGATATAGGCCCCCTGATAGATGTCCAGGATCGCCTGGGCGTCCTCCTCGGACTGATAGGCGGCCAGCACCTTCTGGTACACCTCGTTGTTCACATCCTCGGTACGGCAGGCAATGATGTTGATGTAGGGGTTGTCGCTGCCGGCCTCCACCTGCTCGGTATAGACCGCGTCCTCAATCTTCAGGCCGTTATCCACCGCGTGGGCGCCGTTGACAAATGCGGCCGCCACATCAGGCAGAAGGCTTGCGGTATTGGCCGCCTCCACCTCTACAAATTCCAGGTTCAGGGGGTTGGAGGTGATGTCTTTGATTTCGGGGATATAGCCGGCGGCGGGGTCCACTTCCAGAATGCCCGCGGACTCCAGGATCTTGAAGCAGCGGCCCTCGTTGGTGGGGTCGCTGGGGACGGCGATCTTATCCCCCTCCTTCAGCTCTTTAATGTCGGTGATGTAATTGGAAAACAGGGAGAGGGGGGCCAGAATGGTATCGCCCAGCACGGTGATGTCATAGCCCAGGTCGGCGATCTCCTTCTCCAGATATGCCTTGTGCTGGAAGGCGTTCAGGTCGATCTCCCCGCTGTTCAGGGCGGCGTTGGGCAGCTTGTACTCGGAAAACTCAACCAGCTTGACCTGAATGTTGTCCTTGGCCAGAATTTCGTTCACCGTATCCCACTGCTGGTTGTTGGCGCCCACCACGCCCACGGTCACTTCGGTGATCTGCCCGTCTCCGGCGCTGCCGGAAGAGGACGCGGCGGGAGCGGAAGTGCCGCAGGCGCTCAGGGACAATACAAGGGCCAGGGCCAGAGCCAAAATCTTATTCTTTTTCATGTTCAATTCCTCCAATTTCAGTTCAGTTTGTTAATGGGTGGTTTTCTTTACGATCCAGTTGCCCGCGGCCTGCACCGCGCTGACCAGGACAATGATAATGACGATCACGGCAACCGTAATGTCGGGCAGGTTCTTTCCGTGTCCATACATGATGGCAAAGTTGCCCAGTCCCCCCGCGCCGATGGTACCGGCTACGGCGGTGAAGTTGATGAGGGAAATGATGGTGATGGTCACACCCCGGGTAATGCCCGGGATGGCCTCCCGCAGATAGACCCGCCAGATGATCTCCCAGGGGGAGGCCCCCATGGACTGGGCCGCCTCGATCATGCCCGCCGGGACCTCCGCCAGAGCGTTTTCCGTCTGCCGGCCCAGATAGGGGACCGTCCCGAACACCAGGGGGATAATGGCGCCCTTGACTCCGATGCCGGTGCCCATAATCAGACGGCTCAGCCCCAGCATTAAAATCGCCAGCAGGATAAAGGGAATGGAGCGGAAAATGTCACAGAATTTGCTCATCACAAAGTGGACCGGATCGTTGTGGAGAATCCCGCCCCGTTTTGTGGTAAACAGGAGCACCCCGAAGGGGATGCCCAGCAGCAGGGAAACCAGTCCGGAAATGCCCACCATCTGTAAGGTCTGGACCAGAGCCTCTACCAGCTGATCACTGCGCTCCATCACATTTGGAATCCATTGATTGAGAAATTCAGCCATGAGAGATCACCTCCGCCATCACATTGCGCCGGGACAGGTACTCCACCGCGCCGCTCACCTTTTCATGGGGCCCCGTCATCACAGCCACCAGCCCGCCCAGGGGATTGCCCTCGATCAGCTCAATGCTGCCCAGCAGAATATTTACATCGATTTCATACTGCCGGGAGATGTGGGAGATGAGCGCTTCGGAAGTGCTCCGCTCCAGATACCGCAGCCGTATGAGATAGTCGTCCCGGCCAAGTCGGATGGGGTTTGCCGGGTCCTGAAGCAGCTCGTCGATCTGAGCCAGATTGGAGGTGCTCATGACAAAATCCCGGGTGATTTTTTCCCTGGGGCAGGAGAACACCTGAAATACATCTCCGCTTTCCACCACCCGTCCCCCGTCCATCACATAGACCCGGTCGCAGATCTCCTTGACCACCTGCATCTCATGGGTGATGACCACAATTGTGATGCCCAGCTTCTGGTTGAGGTCCTTCAGCAGATGGAGGATGGACTTTGTGGTCTGGGGATCCAGGGCGCTGGTGGACTCGTCGCTGAGGAGCACCTCGGGACGGTTGGCCAGGGCCCGGGCAATGGCCACACGCTGTTTCTGGCCGCCGGAGAGCTGGGCGGGGTAGGCGTTTTCCTTGTCCTGCAGCCCCACCAGCTCCAGCAGCTCATGAACTCTCTGCCGGATCTCCCCCTTCGGGATCCGCCTGCCCTCCAGAGGATAGGCAATGTTGCCGTATACCGTCCGGGAGGCAAACAGGTTAAACTGCTGGAAAATCATACCGATCTTTTTCCGCTGCTCCCGCAGCTGCTTTTCACTGAGCGCCGTCAGGTCGGTTCCAGCTACAATCACCTTTCCCTCCGTGGGCCGCTCCAGAAGATTGATGCACCGGGCAAGGGTGGATTTGCCCGCACCGGAAAAGCCGATGATCCCGGCGATGGAGCCCTTTTCAATTTCCAGGCTCACATCCTTGACCGCCTCTACCGTCCGTTTTCCATCGGAGAAGCGCTTTGAAACATGTTCAAATCGAATCACTCTGTCTCCCTCTTTTCTATGACATAAAAAATGACAGGTGCGCTCACGCGCACCTGTCAACATAGCGGAAAGCCCCGTCTACATTCGGAAACGCGCAGCAAAACCATCCGTTGTTCCACGGCACATGGAACCACGGCACATCATCATGGTGCTGGTTGTCAGACGAAACTTTCTCATAACGCAATCCTTTCCGGCCCAGGGGCCGCTGCTGAAGTGCTCTAAGCATACCACAGTCTGAAAAAAAGTGTTAATACCCAAAGCCGAACGCCAGTTATAGGTAAATCCTATATCAAAAATCTTTTTTATCCGTCGATCGCCCGCCTGATCTCCCGCAAATACAGCTCGGCCAGGGGACTCAGCTCGCTACCCCGCCGCTGGAGAAAGCCAATGGTCATAATTTCTCCGTTGACCAGAGGAACGGCCATATACTCTCCCCCGTTTAATTCCTGACAGATGATTCCGGAACAGAGGGTATAGCCGTTGATCCCCTTCATGAAGTTCAGCGCCGTGGCCCGGTCACACACCCGTATAAGCTGGCGGTAGGGATAGGTGCTCATCACCTCTTCGGACAAAAACAGGGAGTTCTGCTTTCCCACTTCGAAGGCAATACAGGGATATGGCTCCAGCTCTTCCATGGTCAGCTCCCGGCGGCCGGCCAGAGGGTGCCCCTGCCAGAGATAGACGCAGGTGGAGCAGTCCTTCAGGGGATGAAATTCCAGGTTATTCTCCTCCAGACATTTGGAGATATACCTCCGGTTGAACTCGTCCAGGTAGATAATCGCCAGCTCGCTTTTATAGTCTCTGACATTTTCAATGCACTCATAGGTCTTGGTTTCCAGCATGGAAAACTCATATTCCTCCATGCCCACCCTGCCGATCAGGGCGGAAAAGGCGCTGACCGCAAAGGTGTAGTGCTGGGCGGAGACGGAAAATTTCTTTTTGGACTTTCCGGCCACAAAGCGGGACTCCAGCAGGTCATACTGGGCGTAAACCTGTCGGGCGTAATTCAGAAACTCCTCCCCCCGGGCGGTGACTGTAACCCCCCGGTTTGAGCGGTGGAACAGCTCAAAGCCGATCTCTTCCTCCAGTTCCTTGACCGCCCCGGACAGGCTGGGCTGGGAGATGTATAGATTTTTGGATGCCGCATTGAGCGAACCGCTGTCCGCAATGGAAATCACATATTTCAGCTGTTGTAAAGTCAAAGGGCTTCCCCTCCATGGTCTGTTTTGAATGAGGTCTGATCTTCTGGCGCAGCCCTCTTATAATGAGAACATTTTACCATTGTACCGGCAGATACACAACTTTTTCATTGTCCCGAATTTTAAGAAAATATCCGCCTGACGCTTCTCTTCAAGGCCGATTATGTACCACCGCCCGTAGGCGGTGGTGAGCCATCAAAGGGTGATGGTTGATTCACAGCACCGGTAATCGGTATCAATGTTGTTGGCCAAAAAGCGGGCCTTAAACTTACGGGGACTGCACATGGCCCCGTCCGACACACTCAAATCCTCGGGCACCACAAATTTGATGCATTTGACCAGCACATCCCGACACACCGGAGCACTGTGGGCAGGAATGGTGAACGCCTTCATCCCTCTCTGGTGCTCCATGCCCTCCTGATCTACCTCGGTAAGAATAGCCGCCAGGGCCACCCGTTTTCCCGGGCAGACATTCTGAATGGTCACATCCATCTGGATAATCCGCCCCTGAGACTCCATATAGACATCGCCCAAATCCACCAGGACGGAATCCCGGCAGCCCTCCACGGTCAGATCCACCGGCTCAGGACATCTTTCCGGATAAACCACGATATCACACTCTACCGACACGGTAGGCTTGGGAAAAGAAACCACATTTCCTTCCTTGTCGGAATATGTGATGGACTGATTGACCAGTTTCGTCCCGGGCTGCTGTCCCACATGGCGGATAAAAAAGTCCAGAGACGCGCTTTCACTGGAGGTTACCCCCAGCTGGGAGATGTTCCACCGCAGGGAGTGCGCATCCAGCATGGCGGCGGAGCCCTTTGTGGGGGAGGAAATACTGGTAATCACAAAGTCCGGGGAGACCACTTCATCAATAACGATATCCGTAGCGCCCGGCTTGGAGATGTTGGCAGCCAGCTCCGCAAAGAGCTCTTCCAGGTCGGCAGCGTCGGGGGTTACCGCTACATGGGAAGCGTCCGGATCGGTCGCCCAGTTATTTAACGCACTGATATCCAGACCATCGGAGCCAATCAGTCCAATGCAGTAAATGATGATTCCCTGGGCCCTGGCCGCAGCGGCTACCGGGGCGGGAGGGGCACCGGTGGTCGTATTGCCGTCTGTAAACATGACCATGACCCTGGCATTCGAAGAGGCCGGGTCAAACAGTTGGATCGCTTTGGCAAAGGCGTCTGCATGGTTGGTGTTCCCCCCGGCGGAGAGGCTGTCTACCGCGGCCTTCAGGGCGTCCACAGAGGTGATCAACTGAGTATCAGCCTCGGCAGTGCTGGCAAAGCTGACAACTCCCATTCGGCTGCCTGAGCCGATCTGGCCGTCCTTGCTGCTGTCGGTGGCCTCGTCAATAATATCAATAAAAGTCCTGGCTCCCAGCTTCATATCCGCCAGCGGTGACCCGGTCATGCTGCCGGACCGGTCCAGGATCAGCACGATATCAGTGGGATTGGAAACAATGTCCGGCGCGGCCGTCAGCGCCAGAGTGACACGAAGAGCACCGTCGCAGGCAATGCGGTCGGTGTTAATGACTTTATTTGAATTTGTAACACCCATGTGTGTTACCTCCTTCTGGGAATATATCCCATCTCATGTTATGCACATGCCGGAAAGATTGTCTCGGTTTTCAGCCTGAGGACAGTGGAGAACCATTTTCCCTGCTGTGCATAGAATGAGAATGGCGACTGCCAGAAAGGAGTTTTTCTTATGACTACTTTGAATCCCGAAGTGCTCAACGAATCCCAGACCTGTCCTGCTGTCGGCTATCAGTCTGCGTCAATTTGTGTGCCTGTCACCGTCACCCCCTTTGCCCAGACCGGCATGACCACCACAAAATGCTGCGGCAATCCCGTTGTCACTCCCGGTCGTGAGGTATGCGGCGGAGTAAAGAACGGCTCCTGCTTCTTCACCATCACCCAGGATATCTGTGTGGCGGTTCCTGTGGAGTTTGGCGCAGTGGCCACCGTGGGCGAAAGCTATGTCAACTGCAATGGGGCTTCGGAGCAGGATATCTGCACCGATTGCGGTACGATTCCTACCCTGCCCGAACCGGAGACGCCTGTGGTCTGATCCTATCTTTGACGGCGCAGCGCAGCTTTTGCGCCGCAGGGTTCCCAAGTTTTATTGACCATCTTATTCCAGCCGGACGATTATGGCGTGACCGCAAGGTCATCACTTTGCGTGCATGTGTGGAGCCTGGAAAGCGCTCCCAAATCAGCAAAGCGGGAGCCCCTCCCTTCAGTGAACGGAGGGGCTCCCGCCTTTTCATTTTTTGAGCATGTTGGAATGGGGCGGCTTTCTGAAATCGTCCCGTCAAGCCATCCGCTTACCAAGACAGCTTACTCAATATCCCCATTGGCGGAGCAGATTTTCTACCTCCTCCGCCTTCAGAACCCTTCCCATGGAGACTACCTTATCATGGACTACGATGGCGGGCATACGCATTACGCCATAGGCCATCACCTGCTCCAGATCAGTGACATATCCAACCTCCATGTTCAGCCCCATCGCCTTAACAGCTGCCTTTGCGTTCTCAAACTGCTCGTGGCAGGATTTGCAGCCCATCCCCAGCACCTTGATACCGCCATCTTCGCCGCTTATTTGTCTGCAGCAGGGTTCCTTCGTCGCCCCATCGGTACCGCAGCAACAAGTGGGTTCCTGCTTTTCCGCTTTTTCCTTTCCAAATCCAAACAATCCCACGATCTGTTCCTCCTTTTTTACTACCAAAATTTTTCCGCCTTACACAAGGAAAGGCTGAATGACATTGAAAAAGTACCCCACAATGATAATTCCCATGGTACAGATGGCCACAAAGATGCCCAACAGCTTCGGCTTCACCGCCTTGCGCAGCATGATCATGGAGGGCAGGGACAGTGTGGTGACCCCCATCATGAAGGACAGCACCACACCAAGCTGGGCCCCCTTGGCCAGCAGGGCCTCGGCAATGGGGATCGTACCAAAAATATCGGCATACATGGGAATGCCGACAATGGTTGCCAGGACGACACCGAAAGGATTTCCGGTGCCAAGGGCAGTTACAATCCAGGCCTCCGGGATCCAGTTGTGAATGATGGCACCGATGCCCACTCCGACGAGCACATAAGGGGCCACCTTTTTGGCTGTAGTCACCACCTGCTCCCAGGCGTACCGGATCCGATCCTTGAAATGAAGCTCCTCCTGGGGCATATCCATGGCCGAGCCGTTTCGGATAAAGGCCTCCACCTGCTCCTCCAGATGCAGTTTCTCAATCAGACTTCCTCCGGCCACGGCAATCAGCAAGCCCAGAAGCACATAGACGACGGCAACCTTCCAGCCGAAAATGCTCATCAGCAGCACCAGGCTGCCCAGATCCACCATGGGAGAGGAGATCAGAAAAGAAAAGGTGACGCCCAGAGGCAGGCCGGCACTGGTGAAGCCAATAAACAGCGGGATGGAGGAGCAGGAGCAAAAGGGCGTCACCGTGCCCAGAAGAGCCGCCAGACAGTTGGCCGCAATGCCCCGAAACCGGCCCAGAATTTTTTTCGTGCGCTCCGGCGGGAAGTAGCTTTGAATATAGGAGATCACCAAAATCAAAACGCCCAGCAGCACCATGATCTTGATCACATCGTAAAAAAAGAACTGGAGGCTGCCGCCCACTCTGCCCGTCGTATCAACTCCACAGGCTTTCAACAAACCGCCGATCCATCGGTTCAGCCAGTTCATGCCCAGAATCTCATTCTGAAAGAAATCCCATCCGGCTTGCAGCATTTGCATGATTCTTTCCTCGCCTTCTCAAATCAAGTTTTTTCGATTTGAAGTGTCTGCAAAAAGCCATCGCCCTATGGGATGGCTTTTTGTGTCAGCGGCAGCAGGTGGCCCCCTCACAGCCGTCTTCCGTCACAGCGGTAATTTCTCTCAGCAGTTCCACAGCTTTTTCACTGCCTCGGCTGCTGATTTGATAATAGGTCCACTTGCCCTCCTCCCGGCTTGTCACAATGCCGGAATCGCAGAGGATCTTCATGTGATAGGACAGGGAGGACTGAGGCATATCCATCTCGTCGATCAGGACGCAGGCGCACTTTTCACCCCCATGCAGCAGTTCCAGAATCCGCTGTCTCCGTGGGTCACAAAGGGCCTTGAATACCTTGGCCCGCTGCTCATAGATGGTCTCCATGCCTTCACCTCAAATCGAAAATTCTTGATATATTATATGCGTCAAATCAAGAAATGTCAATATATTTTATTTTGACTCCCATAAAGAGGATTTGGACTGTTTCGTCTCAAACCAGTATTCCGCTCAGAGTCTGCTGACAAACAGAGCCCGGATGGCATTGAGCACCGCCAGAATCATCACGCCCACATCGGCAAAGACCGCCAGCCACATGTTGGCAAAGCCCAGGGCGATGAGCACCAGGCACAGCAGCTTCACGCCGATGGCCACCACGATGTTCTGATACACAATACCCAGGCACTTGCGGGAAATTTTGATGGCCTTGGGGATCTGCATGGGGTCGTCGTCCATGAGCACCACATCAGCGGCCTCGATAGCGGCATCGGAGCCCATGGCCCCCATGGCGATGCCGATGTCCGCCCGGCCCAGCACCGGGGCGTCGTTGATGCCGTCGCCCACAAAGGCCAGCTTCTCCTTGCCCTTCTTCCGCTTCAGCAGCTGCTCCACCTTCTCCACCTTGTCGGCGGGCAGAAGCTGACTGTACACCTCATCCACTCCCAGCTCCCCGGCCACATGGTCGGCCACCTGTTTGGCGTCGCCGGTGAGCATGACGGTGCGCTCCACGCCCACAGCCTTCAGGGCCTGGATGGCCCCTTTGGAGGTGGGCTTCACCACATCGGAGATGACGATATGTCCGGCATACTGGCCGTCCACCGCCATGTGGATGATGGTGCCCACGCTGTGGCAGGGGATGTAGGAAATGCCCAGGCGGTCCATCAGCTTGTCGTTGCCCGCCGCCACCGTGTGGCCGTCCACCAGGGCGGTGACCCCGTTGCCGCTGATCTCCTGAATGTCGGACACCCGGCCGCGGTCGATCTCCTTGCCGTAGGCCTTCTGCAGGCTCTTGCTGATGGGGTGGCTGGAGGCAGACTCCGCCAGGGCGGCGTACTCCAGCAGCTTGGCGTTTTCCATCTCGCTGTGGTGGATGCCGTTGACCTCAAACACCCCCTGGGTCAGGGTGCCCGTCTTGTCAAAGACCACCACCCTGGTCTGGGACAGGGTCTCCAGGTAGTTGGAGCCCTTCACCAGCACGCCGGCCTTGCTGGCCCCGCCGATGCCGGCAAAGAAGCTCAGGGGGATGCTGATGACCAGAGCGCAGGGACAGCTGGCCACCAGGAAGGTGAGGGCCCGGTAGATCCAGGTCTCCCAGGCGGGGGACTGGCCCAGCCCCAGCATGAGCACCAGGGGGGGCAGGATGGCCAGGGCCAGGGCCGCATAGCACACGGCGGGGGTGTAGATGCGGGCAAAGCGGGAGATGAAGTCCTCCGACTTGGACTTGCGGGAGGTGGCGTTCTCCACCAGATCCAAGATCTTGGACACGGTGGACTCCCCAAACTCCTTGGTAGTCTGGATCTTCAGAAGGCCGGTCATATTGATGCAGCCGCTGATGATCTCGTCCCCCGTCTCCACCGACCGGGGCAAACTCTCCCCGGTGAGGGCGGAGGTGTTCAGGGTGGAGGTTCCCTCCACCACGGTACCGTCGATGGGCACCTTCTCCCCGGGCTGCACCACGATGACAGTGCCGATCTCCACCTCGTCGGGATCCACCTGTTCCAGCTTGCCGTCCCGCTCCACATTGGCATAGTCGGGACGGATGTCCATCAGGTCGCTGATGTTCCGGCGGCTCTTGCCCACGGCATAGCTTTGGAACCACTCGCCCACCTGATAGAACAGCATCACCGCGATGGCCTCCAGGTAGTCCCCGTTCTCATAGACCGCCAGGGCCAGAGCGCCCAGGGTGGCCACCGCCATAAGGAAGTTCTCATCAAAGACCTGTCCGTTGCGGATACCATGCCAGGCCTTGCGCAGGATGTCATAGCCGATGATCAGATAGTCGGCCAGATACAGGGCCAGCCGCACCCAGCGGCCCGCCCCGCCCAGGGGGGCAAAGGCGGCCGCCCCCAGCATCTGAAGTCCCAGCAGCAGCACCGTGGCCGCCAGGATCCGCCAGAGCATCACTTTTTGTTTTCTCGTCATTCCGCTGCCGGGGCGCTGGCCGACGAGCCGCAGCACCGCCGCCAGAATAGCCACCACCACCAGCAGAACATTTACGATGAGTTCCTGCATTGTCTCCACTCCTTTCCGGGGCTTTCTATCCGCTCCGGTGTTTTACAGGAAAATCTCGCAGTCGGGCTCCACCTTTTTGCAGGCCTTGACCACACAGGCCATAACATCGGCGGGCTGCTGCCCCTCGCCAAACTCCACGATCATCTTCTGGGTCATGAAGTTCACGGTGGCGTTCTCAACCCCTTCCGTCTTCCGGGCGGCATTCTCCATCAGGTTGGCGCAGTTGGCGCAGTCCACTTCGATTTTATAGGTCTTTTTCATGATTCAAACTCCCTTCCGAGCATTTTGATGTGTTCAATAATTAAACGATTGTTTAATCTTGATATCATCATATGCATGGGAGTCCCCGCCGTCAATACCCTGGGGCAATATCCTTCCGTTTGGGCAAAGGATTCTTCCGTTTGGGAAAAAACGGCCGCCCACATACCGGCAGAACACAAAAGGTCGGAGCCTTCCGCTCCGACCTTTTCTTTTTCTGGAAAATCATGCTTTCTTTCGCTTCCCGGTATTTTCTGAGCCTCTGATCTCCTCATGGTAGAAGTAGTCCACGATCACCGGATGCCCCGCTCTGGCCCGGCCATAGGGCAGCTCGTTGTCCACAAAGGGACAGCCGGTCTCCTCCGCCAGCTGTTCCGCCCGCTTCTCCAGCTCCCGGAAATAGCTCCGGTCCCCTTTGTTGTAGATAGCGTGATAGAGGGGTGCCAGCTGGGGATACTTCTTGCCGATATACTCCAGGATTTCCCCTTTAAAGCCGCCCCGCAGGTTCAAGTTTTCCAGCCATACCAAGTCGCACTGATTCCGGACCTGACGGAAAATGGCCTCAAAGTCGGTAATCCCGGGAAACACCGGAGAAATAAAGCAGACGGTACGGATCCCCGCCTCATAGACTTGCTTCATGGCGGCGAGCCTTCGCTGGATGCTCACCGCATGATCCATATCCCTCCGGAAGTCCTCATCCAGGGTGTTGATGGACCAGGAGACGGTCACCTTCCCCATCCCCCTCAGCAGATCCAGATCCCGCACCACCAGGTCGGATTTGGTGCAGATGAGCACCTCCGCCCCGCTGTCCCTCAGCTGCTCCAACAGCTTACGGGTATTTTGAAACCGCTCCTCCTGGGGGAGGTAACCATCTGTCACCGAACCGATGACCACCCGCTGCCCCCGATATTTTTGTGGATTTTTGATCTCCGGCCAGTGCTTCACATCCAGGAAATTGCCCCAGGGCTCCGTGTGGCCGGTGAAACGCTTCATAAAGCAGGCGTAGCAGTATTTACAGCCGTGGGTACAGCCCACATAGGGGTTCACCGAGTAGCCGCCCACCGGCAGGCTGGATTTGGTCATGATATTTTTGGTGTCCACATCCCGGATCAGGATGCCGTTCTCCATAATTTCCGCCATATGCGTGGTCCCTCCAATCCCGGGCAGAAAGTCGCGGCAGCTTCTGACTGCCGCAGCCTGCCCGGATCATTTCTCAGCGGCCGGTCTTCTATACCGTCTCCCAGCGGAGCATACAGTATATCCCCCGAGCCCCCATATACTGATACAGAAGCTCAAAACACTGGAATGGCTTGGTTGTCCGTCAAGCCCTCCGGTGTTTTGATTTGGCAGGTTTTTTAAAACGAAACGGTCCTTAAATCAATCTTATCCCCCTGGATAATGGGTCTCAGAGGCCGGCAGGGAGTTCCCGCCGCCACGACCCCCGCGGGAATATCGTGGGTGACTACGCTCCCCGCGCCAATCACAGACCCCTTGCCTATGGTGACTCCGCCGCATATCACCGCGTTGGCGCCGATCCACACATCATCCTCCAGGGTAACAGGAGCGGATGTGGTGATGACCTCCCCTCTCTGCTCCGGATCTATGGCGTGGCTGACGCAGCTGATACATACGCCGGGGGCAATAAAGGCGTTGGCTCCGATATGCACCGGGGAGGTGTCCAGAATGACGCAGTTATAGTTAATAAAGGCCAGGCCGTAGGTGTGGATATTGAACCCGTAGTCGCAGTGAAAGTCGGGCAGAATAATGGTCTTGGGATGGCATGTGCCAAACAGTTCGCCTAAAATCTCCCCGCGCCGCTCCTCCTGTCCGGGCGGGAGCTGATTATACTCCCAGCACAGCTGAGCGGCGTTTTCCTTCAGACTCTGGGGCAGATGAAAGTTATAGCCGCAATAGGGGGCGTCGCTCTTTAAAATATCAATCAATTCCATATCTATTCGATTCACCTTTCCTGTGTTAATCCGCTCTCTGCGCCGTCAGGTACTCAAAAAGGCCATCAGATCCCCCTTCCCCGCGGCAAAATCCCGCAGGCCCAGATCATACAGCTCCTGTTCCGCGTCCTCCTTGATGGAGTAGGTCCCCACATGGATGGGCTCGCTTGCCGCAAAGACAAAGGCCACCCCCTCCCGCTCCAGGGAAAACACATCTCTCATATTCTCGTTGTACACCAGATGCCGGCGCTCAATGGCATCTACAATATTGGGATATTTGCGGCAGACCCTCCTGTACAGCCCGCGCATTCCCTGGGGTCTGCGCACATAGTCCCGGTTCTTTGAGAGAATGACCACCAGCTTGTCGCACCCCCGCTCCAGGGCACGGCGGACAGGAATCGCGTCGGTCAGCCCCCCGTCAAAATAGGGCACCCCATTCAGTTCCACCGGATGACACACCACCGGGATGGCGCTGGAGGCCATAACCAACCGGTAATCGTCCCGCTTGACCATCTCCCGCCCAAAGTATTCCGGCTTTCCCGTAAGGGCATTGGTGACCACAGCCTCATACTCCGTGGGGTTTTTCATAAAAGCGTCAAAATCCAGCGGATCTTTTCCTTTGGCGCGGGTCAATTCCCCGTATATGTACTTCAGGCCAAACAGATCTCCGGTTTTCAGCAGACTTTTCAGTCCGAAATAGTTGGATGAGTGGATATGTTGTGTAAAAAAGCGAAGGTTTCGCCCCTTCTGCCCCGCCAGATAGGACGCCAGATTCCCTGAACCGGCAGATACGCCGATGCAGTAGTCAAATGTGATCCCCTCATCCAGAAAGGCGTCCAGAATTCCCGCGTTGTAGGCGCATTTCATGCCGCCGCCTTCCACTACCAGTCCGATTTTCTTCCGCGATTTCGTATATAGCATCTCCTTGTCTCGTGTTCCGCTATTTTCCCGCCGGGTCCAGCCGCTTCAGCCTTTGGCGATACCGCTCTATAATATGTTCCAGGGTGATCTCCCTCATCTTTCCCTCGGCGGCGGCCTGTACCTCCTGGTAGCAGTCGGCCAGGGCCAGCTGGATATTGACCCCCACGCCGCAGGCGGGGTTGGTGTGGGTATCCTGATGGAGAATGGGCTTTTCTCCCTCCACCGCCCGGTAGGCATCCAGCAGGGTGATCTCACCGGGGCTTCTGGCAAGCCCCGGGCGCGGATGTCCCCTTACGCTGGTCAGCAGTCCGGCTTTCCGCAGCGCGGACATGAGCTGACGCACATAGGCCGGGTTTGTTTGAATACTCTCCGCGATTTTCTCGCTGGTCAGCTCTGCCCCGGGATGCAGGGCAAGGAAGGCCAGGATATGGACGGCGTCGCTGAGTTTGGTGGGATATTTGATGGTAAAATCCCCCTCTCCTTGATGTTATTTTTATTATAACAGCATATTGCCATTCATGCAAGCTCATATATGACCAATCAGCAGCCGGAAAGAAAGCAGTTTTCATCTTCCCCTGTCTGTGGTATGATAAAAAAGACAGGAGGGTGATCGGATGCAAACCATTTCCTTGCCCCACGACCACGGACAGAGTATTGAACAGGAACTGCAGAACATGCCCAGCGTGGAAAATTTTCAGACCCTGGCCGATATTTTCAAACAGCTGGGGGACGGAAGCCGGCTGCGTATCTTCTGGCTGCTGTGCCACTGTGAGGAATGTGTGGTGAATCTCTCCGCCATGGTTGGAATGAGCAGCCCGGCTGTGTCTCATCACCTCAAGCTGCTGAAGTCCGCCGGTCTGATCGTCAACCGCAGGGACGGAAAAGAGGTCTATTACACCGCCGCCAAGACCGAACAGGCCCAGCTGCTCCATCACATGATCGAATGTCTGGTGGAGATTGCCTGCCCCTCGGATGGGAACTTGTACGGAGGGCAGGTATGAGACAGGGAGAACCGGCGTCTGTGGCCCGGCAATTACAGGATGTTCCATCCGGAAGCCTGACGGTCGTCCGCCACACTTCTTCGGAGCGGGAGTGTGTCCTTCTCACTGACCGTTTTTCCGCAAAGACCGAGGGAAAAGGAAAACTGGAAGTTTATCCTGTATTTCCCGGTGTGGACGCCTCTTACAATCTGCTTCTCGCCCCGGAGATCGCCGTCCACCACCCCCCCTCCCCCAATGTGCTGGAGCTGTTTTACTGTCACAGCGGCCGGGTAGGCTGGGATATGCGGGGAGGCACGGCGGTATATTTGGGCGCCGGAGATCTCACCGCCCACAGCGCCTCCTGCTGCGCGGACTCGGCCATGGTGTTCCCCCTGGGCTATGCCGAGGGCATTTCCATCTCTGTGGATCTTGCGGTGCTGGAGGCCCATTGTCCGGAGATTTTACGGGAGTCGGGGCTGGAGTTTTCCGCTCTACTGGAGGTATTTTGCGCCCAAAAGCCCGTCACGCTCCCGGCCTGTCCGGAGCTGGAACGGATCTTTGCCCCGTTGTATTCCGTCCCCGTCTCCCGGCGCAGGGCCTATTTACAGCTGAAGACCCAGGAGCTGCTGCTGTATCTGGCGGATATCCAGCCGGGCGGGCAGATTTCCACCGAGTATGCCTCTCAGCAGACAGAGCTGGTCAGAGAAATCCATCGCCAGCTGACCGAGCATCTGGAACAGCGCTTTACCATTGAGGAGCTCTCCAAACAGTATCTGATCAACACATCCACATTGAAGGAAGTGTTCAAAGGGGTATACGGTATGCCCATCGCCTCGTATATGAAAGAGTACCGCATGGGACAGGCCATGAAACTGCTGCGGGAAACAAGAATTCCCATTTCTGAAATCGCGCGGCGGGTGGGCTACGAGACACAGGGCAAGTTTTCTACAGCCTTTAAAGATGTGACCCAAATGCTGCCCACCGAGTACCGGCGAAGCCATTCTCCCCGGTAGGCGGGATTTCCCGGTGAAAAAATACAAGGAGGAACCTGGCGGATGCCTGGTTCCTCTTTTTGCAAGCAAAAAGTCGGAGCAAGCGATACAAAGCTTGCTCCGACGATGGTGCGGGCATGGGGACTCGAACCCCAACGCCGTGAAGCACGAGAACCTAAAGGTGATGTCACCTTAGTGAAATGTATGTTTAATTCCCAGGTGTCCTGGAACGCCTTGAGCATTTTAGCATTTTGATTTAAATCATTCTCTTCCCTGCAAAAGGATGGAACACAGGCGAATCAATTTCGGTCAGTTTTTTTGCCGTGCCATGATTCTTCCTCCTAATTCAGATCGTATCCCAAAGTCACTATGAAGCCTGAGAAATTCTATATAATTTGGCAGATTTGCGTAATCGGTGTCAGCTGGTTTCTTCGGCCCCTTTACTAGGGCGGCAAGGGTCAAATGGTTGAATGTCAATATTTATTTTTCCTATTTGGATCAGATCAGACGACAACGCCTCACAGGATTCTGGTTGAAATACAACAACATTCACACCATTTTCTTTCAGTGAGCTGCGGAATCGGATACCGTCAAATCCCAACTCTTTAATTTTTTCCGTAAGAAATTGCGTGGGAATATATTTTCGCGGATCATCAGCGTTTGGCATAGAGAAATGATCGCTGATGCAATCAAACAGACTCGGTGCCTCATATTTTGGATCTTCAAATTTTGTTAGAAAACGGCGGGTAAAATCATATAGCTTCAGATCTTTTGTCGTTTGGAAAGTTGCTACGCTGATGTACTGTCCAATAATCGGACGCATTTCATAACAAGCAGTATCAGCATCTTCTGCAAGGTAAAGATAGCGTATGAAATCAGGGTTTGCCCTGCCGGCCTTGATGCTGTCACAGCTCGGAGCGCCGGAGCCATCGGCATCAAAACCTCTGAACTGCCTGTTTTCCCAGTTTTCAAATGCGGCCTTTATGGGATGAAGGGTTTTAAGTGGAAAATCTTTGCTTACAGAATATAGGTCAGGGAAAAGAGCTTGGAAGAACGACTCTGGAACCGTGCGGAATTGATCCAACTGCTTTTCTATTTCATCCCCTGGTGTGTTGTTCTTTTTCAAGAACTCGCGTATTAACTCTTCGTAAGGTGATTTTTCGTATTTGCGTGCCCTGAAAAAGAAAGTACCTTTTGGCACAATATACTCCACATCATCAGCCTTGTTAAGAATTTCCTTCAATACGTCACTGTTTGATGAAAATCTGTTTTTATAAACTATGTTGTGTGAAAACTCCTCCCACAAACGCTGATTTGGGTAATCTGATTGGAGTAAATAGAAAAGAAGTATCCACGCATACCATTCTGAATCTTTTGCTTTTTCGTTTAAGGAACGGTTATCAGGGATGATTTCCATGCATTAACACTCCTTTTGCTGGTCAAAACGAAATCCATAATGTCTCCGATACTTACATCCGTGGCAGTGCAAACATGCCACAAAATATTAAGAGAGACCTCATTCCTACGCAGTTTGACCATCGTGTTTAGTACAGCATTAGCAGTTTTTCGCAGAACTGAAGCGCTCATTTTACTATCGATTAGAAGTTTCTAGAGCTCGTTATAGGATACTGAAATAGGCACAAACTTCAAGTTTCCAAATTCAATTTTTCATTTATTATATTCTGCTTCAACTATTTTCTCAAGAGTAAGTCGCAATATGCCAAGACATGACATATTATTCTTATTAGGTATAGCTATGGTCACCTTCTATTTTGGATTTCTCTGAAAAGTGATCATCCTTTCCCCCCCACTATTCCGTTATACTTATATACAAGGTGGTGAGTCGATGGAATACAGCGACTTTGATTTAATACGCGGCATCAAATCTGGTGACAGAAGTGCGCTGGATATTTTGATACGGCGTTGGTATCCCCGTATCTACGGATATATTTTTAAAATGATTGGGCATGAACAAAACGCTTATGACATAACCCAAGATGTGTTTGTTGCTATGATGCAAAACATAGGAAGCTATCATCCTTGGAAAAAATTTAATAGCTGGATTTTCACGATTGCACACAATAAGTGTATGGACTACTTTAGATTTCACAACCGAATTCTATCGGTTGATATCATATCAAACGAGCAAAACAATTTCTCGCCAAGCCTTGACGACATAGTTCTTGATTCCATTTCTATCCAAAAAGCTTTGGAGAAACTTCCTACCATACAGTGCGAAATAATTGTTCTTCATTATTATTACCAATTTACAGTAAGAGAGATTTCTCAAATGACAAAAACGCCGCTTCCGACTGTCAAATTGAGTATTCCGCCCAAGATTGCGCACCTCGACCGCTCGAATTGAGCACTTGTT